>NZ_JBITXM010000007.1:0-241159 GCF_044544705.1 Streptomyces sp. NPDC053541 | reverse complement strand
CGCCCGCTGCGGAATCCGGGCCGGGGGCCGTTCCCGGGCCGGGGCCCGGCTCCGAGCCAGAAGCAGAATCCAGGCCATCCGCGGAATCCCGGCCGCGGGCGGAATCCGCATCCGGGGCGGCAGCCCCGGCAGTGGCCGCCGCCCGGTACAGCTCCTTCGCGATGATCGTGCGCTGCACCTCCGTCGCGCCCTCGTAGATGCGGGGCGCGCGGACCTCGCGGTAGAGGTGTTCGAGCAGGTGGCCGCGTTGCAGGGCGCGGGCGCCGTGCAGCTGGACGGCGGCGTCCACGACGTACTGCGCGGTCTCCGTCGCGAGCAGCTTCGCCATGGCGGCACGGCGCGGGACGTCCGGGTCGCCCCGGTCGTACGCCTCGGCCGCCGCGTAGACGAGGAGCCGCGCGGCCTCGGTGCGGGTGGCCATCTCGGCGACCTGGTGGGCGACGGACTGGAGGTCGGCGAGGACGCCGCCGAAGGCGGGGCGGGCGGCGGTGTGCGCGAGGGTGGCGTCCAGGGCGGCCTGGGCCATGCCGACGGCGAAGGCGCCGACGCTGGGCCGGAACAGGTTGAGGGTGTGCATGGCGACCCGGAAGCCGTGTTCGGGCTCCCCGAGGACGTCCTCGGGCCCGACCCGTACGCCGTCGAAGACCAGGGTGCCGAGGGCGTGCGGGGCCAGCATGTCGAGCGGTTCGCCGCCGAGGCCCGGGCGGTCGCCGGGGACGAGGAAGGCGGTGACGCCCCGGGCGCCGCGCCCGCTCTCACCCGTCCGGGCGAACACGGTGACCACGTCCGCCTCGGGCGCGTTCGAGATCCAGGACTTCTGCCCGTACAGCCGCCAGCCCGCTCCCTCGGCGCCCCCGCCCGGCCCCGGTTCCGGTACGGCCTCCAGGGCGAGCGCGGCGGCGTCGGAGCCGGCGCCCGGTTCGGAGAGGGCGAAGGCGGCGACCGCGCGGCCGGCGGTGACCTCGGGGAGCCAGCGGGCGCGCTGCGCGGGCGTGCCGCGGGCGGCGATCGGGTGGGCGCCGAGGCCCTGGAGGGCGAGCGCGGTCTCCGCTTCCGTGCAGGCCCGGGCCAGGGACTCGCGCATCAGGCAGAGGTCGAGCGCGCCCGAGTCGAAGAGCCGGGCGATGAGGCCGTGGGCGCCGAGGGCGGCGACCAGGGGGCGGTTGACCCGGCCCGGTTCGCCCTTCTCGGCGATCGGGCGCAGGTGCTCGGCGGCCAGCGCGCGCAGCTCGGCACACCAGGTGGACTGTTCGGGATCGAGCGAGAATGCGGCCATCGGGGCCCTCTCCGGCGAGCCCGCCGCCGACCGCCGGGGCGGTGACGGACGAGCGGCTGTATCGCGAACCGTTGACTGTCGTCACCATCACGATACGCTCGTGGAGCGGCGGTCGACCCCCTCCCGACCGCCGGAAGGTCCACCCCAGCACCTCTCCGACGATCCCACCGACAGGGGGACGGACGCATGGAGCTGACGCCCTCGGCGCACCAGGACACCTTCGCGCGCGACCATCTGCCGCCGCCGGAACAGTGGCCGCGCCTTCTCTTCGACCTGCCCTCCCTGGCCTACCCGGACCGGCTCAACTGCGGGCGGGAGCTGCTCGACCGCACGGTGGAACGGTGCGGCGCCGGCCGCGAGGTGTTCCGGGACGGCGAGGGCGGGGCGTGGACGTACGGGGAGCTGCGCGAGCGGGTGGACCGGATCGCCCACGTCCTCACCGAGGACCTCGGCGTCCTCCCCGGCAACCGGGTGCTGCTGCGCGGCCCCACCACCCCCTGGCTCGCCGCCTGCTGGCTCGCCGTGATGAAGGCGGGCGCGATCGCCGTCACCGTGCTCGCCCAGCAGCGCGCCCGCGAGCTGGCCGTGATGTGCGAGATGGCCCGGTGCAGCCACGCGCTGTGCGACTGGCGGGCGCTCGACGAGCTGGTGCGGGCCGAGGTGCCGGGGCTGCGGATCACCCCGTTCGGCGGCGAGGGGCCGGAGGACCTGCTCAGTCTCGCCACCGGCAAGCCCGACCGCTACGAGGCGGTGGAGACCGCCGCCGACGACGTGGCGCTGATCGCCTTCACCTCCGGCACCACCGGGCGCCCCAAGGGCTGCATGCACTTCCACCGGGACGTGCTCGCCACCGCCGACACCTTCTCCGCGCACGTCCTGCGCCCGGAGCCGGACGACGTCTTCGCCGGCTCCCCGCCGCTCGGCTTCACCTTCGGCCTCGGCGGGCTCGTCGTCTTCCCCCTGCGGGCCGGGGCGCGCGCGGTCCTGCTCGAACAGGCCGGGCCGCAGCAGCTGCTCACCGCGATCGACCGGCACCGGGTCTCGGTCCTCTTCACCGCGCCGACCGCCTACCGGGTGATGCTGGACGAGCTCGCCAAACCGGGCCACGACCACGACCTGGGCTCGCTGCGCCGCTGCGTCTCGGCCGGCGAGAACCTCCCGGCCGCCACCTGGGAGGCCTGGCGGGAGCGGACCGGCCTGGAGCTGATCAACGGCATCGGGGCGACCGAGCTGCTGCACATCTTCATCTCCGCCGCCGACGGCGCGATCCGCCCCGGCACCACGGGGCGGCCGGTCCCGGGCTGGCAGGCCCGGATCGTCGGTCCCGGCGGCGAGGACGGGGAGCTCAAGGAGCTCCCGGACGGCGAGGAGGGGCTGCTCGCGGTGCGCGGCCCGGTCGGCTGCCGCTATCTCGCCGACCCGCGCCAGAGCGAGTACGTACGGGACGGCTGGAACCTCACCGGCGACACCTACGTCCGCGAACCGGACGGGTACTTCCGCTACGTCTCGCGCGCCGACGACATGATCATCTCTGCCGGGTACAACATCGCCGGACCGCAGGTCGAGGAGGCGCTGCTGGCCCACCCCGACGTGGTCGAGGCGGCCGTGGTCGGCCGGCCCGACGAGGTGCGCGGGCAGGTGGTCGTGGCCTACGCGGTGGTACGGGACGGGGTGCCGCGCGACGGCTCGACGGCCGCGGCGCTGCGCGCCTTCGTCCGGGACCGGCTCGCCCCGTACAAGTCCCCGCGCGAGATCGTCTTCCTGGACGCCCTGCCGCGCACCGCGACGGGCAAACTGCAGCGCTTCCGGCTCCGGGACGACGAGGCCGGAGCCGGACCCCTAAAGTGATCACGTGGCCGAGCAGCACACTCCCCGATCCCTGATCGTCTCGCTCTACGGCGCGTACGGCCGGTCGCCGGACGGCGCGCCGCTCGCGGTGGCGGAGCTGATCAGGCTGCTCGGCGTGCTCGGCGTGGACGCGCCCTCGGTGCGCTCCTCGGTGTCCCGGCTCAAGCGGCGCGGACTGCTGCTGCCGGGCCGGACGGCGGAGGGCGCCGCGGGCTACGCGCTCTCGGACGACGCCCGGATGCTGCTGGACGACGGCGACCGCCGGATCTACGCCCGCGACGAGCCCCGGCTCGCCGACGGCTGGGTACTGGCCGTGTTCTCGGTGCCCGAGGCCGAGCGGCACAAGCGGCACCTGCTGCGCTCGCGGCTCGCGCGCCTGGGCTTCGGCACGGCCGCGCCGGGCGTGTGGATCGCGCCGGCCCGGCTGCACGAGGAGACCCGGCACACCCTGGAGCGCCTCGACCTCGCCCCGTACGTGGAGCTGTTCCGCGGCGACCACCTGGGCTTCGCCGCGACGGCGGAGGCGGTGGCGCGCTGGTGGGACCTGCCGTCCATCGCCAAGCTGCACGAGGAGTTCCTGGACGCCCACGAGCCGGTGCTCCGCGCCGGGCCGCCGGCCACGCCGGAGGAGGCCTACCGGGCGTACCTGCTCGCCCTGGACTCCTGGCGCCGGCTGCCCTACGCGGACCCGGTGCTGCCGCTGGAGCTGCTCCCCGAGAACTGGCCGGGGACCCGCTCGGCGCAGGTCTTCCTCGCGCTGCACGAGCTGCTGCACGCGCGCGGCGCGGAGTTCGTGCACCCGTCCTGAGGGCCCGACCGGGGCGGGGCGGGGGGCCGAGCCGTGGGCCTCAGTCCTTGTACTCGGCGATCTGGAGCAGGTTGCCGCAGGTGTCGTCGAGGACCGCCGTGGTGACCGGGCCCATGTCCGTGGGCTGCTGGGTGAAGCGGACGCCGAGCGCGCTGAGCCGGGCGAACTCGGCGTGCACGTCCTCGACGGCGAAGGAGTTCACCGGGATGCCGTCGGCGGTCAGGGCGTCCTGGTAGGCCTTGGCGGCGGGGTGCTCGTTGGGCTCCAGGACCAGCTCGACGCCGTCGGGGTCCTCCGGCGAGACGACGGTGAGCCAGCTGTGGCCGCCGAGCGGGACCTCGGTCTTCTTCACGAAGCCGAGCACCTCGGTGTAGAAGCGCAGGGCCTTGGCCTGGTCGTCGACGAAGACGCTGGTCAGGTTGATCCTCATGGGGTGCTCTCCGGGGGGTCGGGCCTGAGCCACCGGGTCACGATGCGCTCGAGCGGCTCGGTGTTCAGGTCGTGGAACTTGTAGCGGCCCTCGCGCCGGGTCCTGACCAGGCCGGCGGCCTCCAGGACGGCGAGGTGCTGACTGACTCCCTGGCGGGAGAGGCCCAGCCGGTGCCGGGTGGCCAGCCGCGCGCATATCTCGAAGAGGGACTGGCCGTCCCGCTCCGCCAGCTCGTCCAGGACGATCCGGCGGGTGGGGTCGGCCAGCGCCTTGAAGAGTTCCTCGTCGTCGTCCGCCACTCCCCCACCATAGGCAAGTGACGACTTGCCTATCAAGTGGATCACCGCCGGGTGGGTGGGGCCGCCTCAGACGTCCTTCCGGCCCGTCGGCGGGCGCCGGCTGCCCGCCCGGTACGGCGCGGGCCACGGCGCGCCAGGCCCCTCGTAGCCCTGTTCGGCGGCGGCGTGCAGGGTCCAGTGCGGGTCGTAGAGGTGGGGGCGGGCGAGGGCGCAGAGGTCGGCGCGGCCGGCGAGCAGCAGGGAGTTCACGTCGTCCCAGGAGGAGATCGCGCCGACCGCGATGACCGGGACGCCGAGCGCGGCGCGGATCCGGTCGGCGTACGGGGTCTGGTACGAGCGCCCGAACTCGGGGCGCTCCTCGGGGACGACCTGGCCGGTGGAGACGTCCAGGGCGGCGGCGCCGTGCTCGGCGAAGGCGCGGGCGATCTCCACGGCGTCCTCGGCGGTGGTGCCGCCCTCGGCCCAGTCGGTGGCGGAGATCCGGACGGTGAGCGGCCGGTCGGCCGGCCAGGCGTCCCGTACCGCGTCGAGGACTTCGAGGGGGAAGCGCAGCCGGCCGGCGAGGTCGCCGCCGTAGGCGTCGGTGCGGTGGTTGGTGAGCGGGGAGAGGAAGCCGGACAGCAGATAGCCGTGGGCGCAGTGCAGTTCGAGCAGGTCGAAGCCGGCCCGGGCGGCCCGGCGGGCGGCGGCGGCGAACTCCTCGCGGACGGCGGTGAGTCCGGCCCGGTCCAGGGCCTGCGGGGTCTGGTTGACGCCGGGGCGGTAGGGCAGCGGGGAGGCGGCGACCAGCGGCCAGTTGTCGGCGGGCAGCGGCTGGTCGATGCCCTCCCACATGCGGCGGGTGGAGCCCTTGCGGCCGGAGTGGCCGAGCTGGACGCCGATCGCGGTGCCGGGGGCCCGCTCGTGCACGAAGGCGGTGATCCGGGCCCACGCCGCGGCCTGTTCGTCGGTCCACAGGCCGGTGCAGCCGGGGGTGATCCGGCCCCGTTCGCTCACGCAGACCATCTCGGTCATGACGAGGCCGGCGCCGCCGAGGGCGCGGGCGCCGAGGTGGACCAGGTGGAAGTCGCCGGGGACGCCGTCCTCGGCGACGTACAGGTCCATGGGCGAGACCACCACCCGGTTGCGCAGGGTGAGGTTGCCGAGCCGGAAGGGGGTGAACATCGGCGGGGTGCCGGGCGGGCAGCCGAACTCGGCCTCGACGGCGGCGGTGAACGCCGGGTCGCGCAGCCGCAGGTTGTCGTGGGTGACCCGGCGGCTGCGGGTGAGCAGGTTGAAGGCGAACTGCTTCGGCGGACGGTCGAGTTGTCCGGCGAGCTCCTCGAACCAGCGCAGGCTCGCGGCGGCGGCCCGCTGGGTGGACTCGACGACGGGGCGGCGCTCGGCCTCGTAGGCCGCCAGCGCGTCGGGGAGGCGGGGGTGCCGGTCCACCTGGGCGGCGAGCGAGACGGCGTCCTCGACGGCGAGCTTGGTGCCGGAGCCGATGGAGAAGTGCGCGGTGTGGGCGGCGTCGCCGAGGAGCACGGTGTTGCCGTGCGACCAGCGGGCGTTGACGACCGTGCGGAAGGCGGTCCAGGCGGAGTTGTTGGAGCGCAGGGCGCGCCCGTGCAGGGCCTCGGCGAAGATCTTGGCACAGCGGGCGGCGGACTCGGCCTCGTCCAGCTCGGCGAAGCCGGCGGCCCGCCAGACCTCCTCGCGCATCTCCACGATCACGGTGGAGCTGTCGGCGGAGTACGGGTAGGCGTGCAGCTGCATCACGCCGTGCTCGGTCTCGGCGATGTCGAAGCGGAAGGCGTCGAGGGCGAAGTCGGCGGCGAGCCAGATGTAGCGGCAGCGGTGGGTGGTGAGCACGGGCCGGAAGACCTCGGCGTGTGCCTCGCGAGTGCGGCTGTGCACGCCGTCGGCGGCGACCACCAGGTCGTGGGTGGTGGCGAGTTCGGCGGCGGGCGGGGCCTCGGTGCGGAAGCGGAGCCGTACGCCGAGCTCGGCGCAGCGGGCGTGCAGGAGCTCCAGGAGCCGGCGGCGGCCGAGTGCGGCGAAGCCGTGGCCGGTGGAGGTGAGCAGATGGCCGCGGTGGGCGATGTGGATGTCGTCCCAGCGCACGAGTTCGCGGCGGAGCGCCGCGTGGACGACCGGGTCGGCGTCCTCGATGCCGCCGAGGGTCTCGTCGGAGAGGACCACGCCGAAGCCGAAGGTGTCGGTGGGGGCGTTGCGCTCCCAGACGGTGATCTCGCGCTCCGGGTCGCCGCGTTTGAGCAGGGCGGCGGCGTAGAGCCCGCCGGGCCCGCCGCCGATGACGGCGACGCGCAGCGGCCGGCCGGCTGCGGGGCCGGGCTTCGACCCAGGGCCGGGGGCGGGGCCCGGGCCGGGGGCGGGCTTCGGTCCAGGGCCGGGGCCAGGGGCGGACTTCGGGACAGGGGCGGGCTTCGGGCCGGGGCCGGGGCCGGGAGCGGACTTCGGGCCGTTGCCGGAGCCGGGAGCCGGGACGGGGACGGCGGCGGAGCCGGGAGCCGGGACAACGGCGGGGCCGGGGCCGGGAGCCGGGACAACGGCGGGGCCGGGGCCGGGGCCGGGCTTCAACCCAGGGCCGGGGACGGGAGCCGGGACGGGGCCGGGGGCGGGAGCCGGGACGACGGCGGGGCTGGGAGCCGGGACGACGGCGGGGCCGGGGCCGGGGCCGGGCTTCAACCCAGGGCCGGGGACGGGAGCCGGGACGGGGCCGGGGGCGGGAGCCGGGACGGCGGCGGGGCCGGAGGCCGGGTCGGCGGCGGGGGGCACGGCGGTCACCGGCCCCGCCACTTGGCGGGGCGCTTCTCGGTGAAGGAGGCGTGGAACTCCGCGTAGTCCGCGCCGTGCATGAGGAGCGCCTGGGTGGCGGCGTCCATCTCGACGGAGGCGGCGAGCGGCATGTCGAGCTCGGCGGTGAGCAGCGCCTTGGTCTGGGCGTGCGCCAGAGCGGGGCCCTCGGCGAGGCGGCGGGCGAGCAGCGCGGCGCGCTCGTCGGCGGCGCCCTCCTCGGTGAGTTCGCTGATCAGGCCGATGCGTTCGGCCTCGGCGGCGCCGACCGGGTCGCCCAGCATGAGGAGGCGGGTGGCGTGCCCGAGGCCGACCACCCGGGGCAGCAGATAGGCGGCGCCCATGTCGCCGCCGGAGAGCCCGACCCGGGTGAAGAGGAAGGCGAAGCGGGCCGTGGGGTCGGCGACCCGGAAGTCGGCGGCGAGGGCGAGCACGGCCCCGGCGCCGGCGGCGACCCCGTGGACGGCGGCGATCACCGGGAACGGGCACTCGCGCAACGCGCGGACGGTCTGCCCGGTCATCCGGTTGAAGTCGAGCAGCTGCGCGGTGTCCATGGCGAGGGTGGCGCCGATGATCTCGTCGACGTCGCCGCCGGAGCAGAAGCCGCGCCCCTCGCCGCCGAGGACGAGGGCGCGGACGGCACGCTCCCGGGAGAGTTCGGCGAGCAGGTCGCGCAGGTCGGCGTAGGCGCCGAAGGTGAGCGCGTTCAGCTTCTCGGGGCGGGCGAGGGTGATCGTGGCGACCCCGTCGTCCACGGTCAGGCGCAGGTGCCGCCAGCGTTCGGTGCGGGTCGCGGAGCCGGTGAAGGGGCTCATCCGGGAGGACCTCCCTGTCGTGTGCACGTAGCGGTACGGCATCACCCGACGAGGGTATCACTCGCATGTGACTGTCGTCACGAGCACGCGATAAGCCGGTCCGGATGCGGGCGGGAGCGGGGTCCGCCGAAGGTCCGGGACCCTGGTCCGGACCACAGCGGACGACCGCCTCTGTATCCAGATTTTCAGCTCCGTAAGGTTGAAAGCAGGACGTCACCCCCCACGCCACCCATTCCCCACGCCCCCCACGCCCCGCCCCTTCGCGTCCCCCACCCCCACGAACCGTCCGAACGGAACCCCCGTGTCCGAAGCGTCCCGAGCGTCCGCCCCCTCCTGGCGGGTACGGCTGCCGCACACCACGGCCGCCGTGCCGATCGCCCGCGCCCTCGTCCGTACCGCCCTCACCGCCGTCGAGGGCCCCGAGCGGGCCGCCGCCGACCGTGACACGGCCGAGCTGCTGACCGCCGAACTGGTCGCCAACGCCGTGCGGCACACCCCGGGCGACGAGCCGATCGAGCTGGTCGTCGAGCTGCTGCCGGCCCCCGGCGGCTGCCAGATCGAGGTCCACGACGACCGGCCGCCGGCGCCCGGCGAGCCGGCCTGCTCCGATCCGGCGGTACCGGTCGACCCCTGGCAGGAGCACGGCCGGGGGCTGCTGCTGATCCGCGCGCTGAGCAGCGACTGCGGTCACCGTCCGACGGCACACGGCAAGGCGGTCTGGTTCACGCTCCCGGCGGTGCCGGCGCAGCGCCGCCGGAACGCGGACTGAGGGCGGGCCGGACCGGGCCGGCGCCAAGGCGCCTCAGGCGACTTCGGCGGCTCCGGCGGCTCCGGCGGCTCCGGCGGCTCCGGCGAGGCGGGCGTACTCCCAGGGGTCGTGGGCCGAGAAGACCTCGACCCGGTCCCCGTGTTCGCGGACCAGCTCGCGCAGCCGGGCCTGGGTGCCGAGCCGCAGGTCGCGGTGGACCTCGGAGCCGGTCTGGACGACGTCCAGGAGCGGGTGGGGCTCCTTGGCGTCCCCCATCTCGCGGTGGTAGTAGTACGCGTCGCCGCAGTGCAGCAGCCAGCGGTCGCCCCGGTCGACGGCGATCCCGGTGTGCCCGGCGGTGTGCCCGCCGAGCGGGACGAGCCGGAACTCCGGCGGCAGCCCGCGCGGCCGGAACGAGCCGAAGCCGAACCAGTCCTCCGGGGCCCGGACATGGTTTCCGGCGCCGCCTTCGGCTCCGGTGCCGCTTGCGTACGTGACCCAGCGGGGGCCGTGCGCCCAGTGGGCCGGGCGGTAGCGCCCGCTCGCGGTCCCGGCGTGCGCGGCGGCGAGCTCGTCGGCGAGGACGTGGACGTCGGCGTCGGGGAAGTCGGGAAGGCCGCCGCAGTGGTCCACGTCCAGGTGGGTCAGCAGGATGTGGCGCACGTCGGAGGGGTCGAAGCCGAGCCGGGCGACCTGCCGGACCGCGGTCTCGTCCTCGTCGAGCACCGGCGCGGCCATCTCGATCCAGTCCGCGCCGAGGGTCCCCTCGGGATCGCGGACGTCGCCGAGCCCGAGGCCGGTCTCGACCAGGACCAGGCCGTCGCGGTCGGTCTCCACGAGCAGGCAGTGGTTGACGGCGGGCGCGGCGGCGGGGCCGTCGTAGGTGGCGTCGATGGTGCGGACGGAGCCGCAGTTGAGGTGATGGATCTTCATGACGACTAGGCTGCGACGTGAAGCGCGCTTCAAGTCAAGGCCGCGCACGGACGCGCTCACGCGCACGCTCTGGGGAGGCCGAGTGCCCGACGAACCGCCGCTGGACGAACCGCCCCTGCTCGACATCGGCGAGGTCGCCCGGCGCTCCGGGCTCGCGCCCTCGGCGCTTCGCTTCTACGAGAAGAAGGGGCTGATCGCCCCCGAGGGCCGCAACGGCCTGCGCCGCACCTACCGCCCGGAGGTCCTGGAGCGCCTCGGGCTCATCACCTGCGCGCGCAGCGCGGGTCTGCCGGTCGCCGAGATCGGGCGCTTCCTGGCGGCCGGCCCGTCGGACGGGGACCTGCGGGCCCGGATGAGCGCCCGGGCCGAGGACCTGGACGAGCAGATCGGCCGCCTGACGCGGCTGCGGGACAGCCTGCGGCACGCGGCCGTCTGCACGCACGAACCGATCGTCGACTGCCCGGACTTCCGGCGCGCGATCGGCAACGTGGCGACGGGGCCGGAGGCCGTGGGCGCCTGCGCGGAGGGCACCGGCACTGGCACGGGCATCGACACCGGCACCGGCACCGGCACCGGCACCGGCACCGGCACGGGTTAGGCGACCGGGTCGCCCATCGTCGCGACCATGACGGCCTTGATGGTGTGCATCCGGTTCTCGGCCTCGTCGAAGACGACCGAGTGCGCCGACTCGAAGACCTCGTCGGAGACCTCCAGCTCGGTCAGCCCGTGCCGGGCGTGGATGTCGCGGCCGACGGCGGTGCCGAGGTCGTGGAAGGCCGGCAGACAGTGCAGGAACTTCACGTCGGGGTTGCCGGTGGCGCGCAGCACGTCCATGGTCACCGCGTACGGGCCGAGGGCGGCGATCCGCTCGTCCCAGACCTCCTTGGGCTCGCCCATGGAGACCCACACGTCGGTGGCGACGAAGTCGGCGCCGCGCACGCCCTCGGCGACGTCCTCGGTGAGGGTGACGCGCGCGCCGCTCGCCTCGGCCAGGCGGTGCGCCTCGGCGACGACGGACTCGGCGGGCCAGTACGCCTTGGGCGCGACGAGCCGGACGTCCATGCCGAGCAGGGCGCCGGTGATCAGGTAGGAGTTGCCCATGTTGAAGCGGGCGTCGCCGAGGTAGGCGAAGGTCGTCTCGTGCAGCGGCTTGGCGCAGTGCTCGGTCATGGTGAGGACGTCGGCGAGCATCTGGGTGGGGTGCCAGTCGTCGGTGAGGCCGTTGAAGACCGGCACGCCGGCGTGGGCGGCGAGCTCCTCGACGGCGGCCTGGCTGTCGCCCCGGTACTCGATGCCGTCGAACATCCGGCCGAGCACACGGGCGGTGTCCTTGACGGACTCCTTGTGCCCGATCTGCGAGCCGGAGGGGTCGAGGTAGGTGGTGGCGGCGCCCTGGTCGGCGGCGGCGACCTCGAAGGCGCAGCGGGTGCGGGTGGAGGTCTTCTCGAAGATCAGGGCGATGTTCCGGCCGCGCAGCCGCTGCACCTCGGTGCCGGCCTTCTTGGCCGCCTTGAGTTCGGCGGCGAGCGCCACCAGGCCGCGGAACTCCTCGGCGGTGAAGTCCAGCTCCTTGAGGAAGTGGCGGCCGATGAGGTCGGTGGCCATGGGGCGCTCCTGGGTTACGGTCGGGGACGCGAGGGGTCGGGGGTCCTGCGTCGGGCGCGTACGAGACCCTGGAAGTCTATACGCAATTCAGCATTCTTATACATACCCCTGTCCCGAACCCCTCGCCGCCGACGTCGGCGACGACGACGCTCAGACCGCGTCCCGCTCCACCGGACAGCTCATGCAGCGCGGACCGCCCCTCCCCCGGCCCAGCTCGCTGCCCGGGATCTCGATCACCTCGATGCCCTGCTTGCGCAGATGCGTGTTGGTGGTGACGTTGCGCTCGTACGCGACGACGACGCCGGGCTCCACGGCGAGCACGTTGCACCCGTCGTCCCACTGCTCGCGCTCGGCCGCGTGCACGTCCTGGGTCGCGGTGAGCACCCGGATGTCCTGGAGGCCGAGCGCCGCCGCGATGGCGCTGTGCATCTGCTCCGGCGGGTGGTCGGTGACCCGCAGGGACTGCCCTTCGTCGCCGGGCTCGATGGTGTACGAGCGGAGCATGCCGAGGCCCGCGTACTGCGTGAAGGTGTCCCCGTCCACCATCGTCATCACCGTGTCCAGGTGCATGAAGGCCCGGCGCTTCGGCATGTCCAGGGCCACGATCGCGCGGGCCGAGCCGGCCGCGAACATGCCGCGGGCCAGCATCTCCACCGCCTGCGGGGTGGTGCGCTCGCTCATCCCGATGAGCACGGCGCCGTTGCCGATGACCAGGACGTCGCCGCCCTCGATCGTCGACGGGTAGTCGGCCTGCCCCTCCGACCAGTGGTGGAAGCCGCCCGCCTCCGGGCCGGTGAACAGCGGGTGGTGCTTGTAGATCGCCTCGAAGTGGACGGTCTCGCGCTGCCGGGCCGGCCAGCGCATCGCGTTGATCGACACCCCGTCGTAGATCCAGGCGGAGGTGTCCCGGGTGAAGAGGTGGTTCGGCAGCGGGCCGAGTACGAAGTCGTCGAGGTCGAGGGCGTGGAACCGCACCGAGGTCGGCTCGCGGTGCCCCGCCAGGAACTCCCGCTTCGTCATCCCGCCCACCAGCGCCTCCGCAAGGCCCGCGGCGTCCAGCGAGTCGAAGGCCGCCCGCAGGTGGTCGGCCGCCAGCGGCCCGTACTCCTTCTCGTCGAAGACCCGGTCGAGGACCAGCGTGCGGGCCGCGGGCACGTCGAGGACCTCCCGCAGCAGATCCCCGAACAGATGCACCTCCACCCCGCGGTCGCGCAGCACGTCCGCGAACCCGTCGTGCTCCTGCCGGGCCCGGCGCACCCACAGCACGTCGTCGAAGAGCAGGGCGTCCTTGTTGGTCGGGGTGAGCCGCTTCAGCTCCAGATCGGGCCGGTGCAGGATGACGCGGCGCAGCCGCCCGGTCTCGGAATCGACATGGAATCCCATGCGCCCATCCTGGCGGAGCGGGACGCCTCGCGCGTGGTACTCGGCGTGTCAGGGGTGAGGACGCCAGGGCGCGGGCCGGCCCCGAGGGGCCGGCCCGCGCGGGCACCGGTTCCCCGCCCGGATCACAGGCGCGGGTCGACCGGCTCCGATTCCAGGGCGAGGACGGCGAAGACGGCCTCGTGGACGCGCCAGAGGGGCTCGCCGGTGGCGAGGCGGTCGAGGGCTTCCAGGCCGAGGGCGTACTCGCGGAGCGCGAGGGAGCGCTTGTGGCCGAGGAAGCGCTGGCGCAGGCGCTCCAGGTTGTCCGGGCGGGTGTACTCCGGACCGTAGATGATCCGCAGGTACTCGCGCCCGCGGACCTTGACGCCCGGCTGCACGGGCCGCCCGTCCCGGCCGGTGGCCACGGCCGCGAGCGGCTTGACGACCATGCCCTCGCCGCCGGCGGCGGTCAGTTCCCGCCACCAGTCGACACCGGCCCGTACGGAGACCTCGTCGGACGGGTCGACCACGAGCCGCCGGGTGACCTGGAGCAGACCGGTCGGGTCGTGCTCGACGAGCCGGTCGAGCCAGGCCAGCTGCCGGTCGTGCGGTACGGCGGCCAGCGAGCGCCCGCGCGCCGCGAGCACCTGGAAGGGCGCGAACCGCACGCCGTCCAGGCCCTCGGTGGGCCAGCAGTAGCGCCGGTACGCCTCGGTGAACGCCGCCGCGTCCGCCGCCCGCTCCCGCTGCCGGTCGAGCAGCGCGTCGACCCCGGGCACCCCGCGCGCCGCCGCCTGTTCGAGCGCCGTCAGCGCGCTGGGGAAGACCGCCCGCGAGGCGGCGCCGACCGCCGCGTACTGCGAGCGCAGCAGCCCGGTCGACTTCAGCGACCACGGCATCAGCTCCCCGTCGAGCAGCAGCCAGTCGGTGTCGAGCTCTTCCCACAGCCCGGCCGCGCCGATCGCCGCGCGCAGCCGCGCGAGGACGAGTTCGGTGGTGGCCGGGTCGTCGAAGAACGGGCGTCCGGTACGGGTGTGCAGGGTGCCGGTCACCCCGTCCGCCGCGGCCACGCCGAATCGTTCCGCCGCCACGGCCGCGTCACGGCAGACGAGCGCGACGGCCCGCGACCCCATGTGCTTCTCCTCGCACACGACCCGCCCGACCCCGTCGGCCGCGTACTGCGCGAACGCCTCCGCCGGGTGCTCCAGGAAGCCGTCCACCGTCGAGGTGGCGGTCGGCGCCATGGTCGGCGGCAGGTAGGCCAGCAGCCGCGGGTCGACCGCGAACCGGCTCATGACCTCCAGGGCCGCGGCCGCGTTCTCCTCGCGCACGGCGACGTTGCCCATCAGCCGGGTCTCCACGATCCGGCGCCCGTGCACGTCGGCCAGGTCGAGCGGCCGGCCCTGGTGCCCGCCGGGCGCCTCGGACGCCAGCGGCTTCACCGGCTCGTACCAGACCTTCTCCGCCGGTACGTCGACCAGTTCCCGCTCCGGCCAGCGCAGCGCGGTCATCCTCCCGCCGAACACCGCGCCGGTGTCCAGGCAGAGGGTGTTGTTGATCCAGGACGTGTTCGGCACCGGCGTGTGCCCGTACACCACGGTCGCCCGGCCCCGGTACTCCTCCGCCCACGGGTAGCGCACCGGCAGCCCGAACTCGTCGGTCTCGCCCGTGGTGTCCCCGTACAGCGCGTGCGAGCGCACCCGCCCCGAGGTCCGGCCGTGGTACTTCTCCGGCAGACCGGCGTGGCAGACGACCAGCTTGCCCTCGTCGAGGACGTAGTGGCTGACCAGCCCGTCGATGAAGGCGGCCACCTCGGCGCGGAACTCCGCCGGCTCGCGCTCCAGTTGCTCGATGGTCTCGGCGAGCCCGTGGGTCCGCTGCACCGCGCGGCCGCGCAGCCAGCGCCCCAGCTTGTTCTCGTGGTTTCCGGGCACGCACAGCGCGTCCCCGGCCGCCACCATGCCCATCACGCGGCGCAGCACGCCCGGGCTGTCGGGGCCGCGGTCGACCAGGTCGCCGACGAAGACGGCGGTGCGGCCCTCCGGGTGGTGCCCGTCCACGTACCCCAGCTTCGCGAGCAGCGTCTCCAGCTCGGAGCGGCAGCCGTGCACGTCACCGATGATGTCGAAGGGTCCGGTGAGGTGCCGCAGGTCGTTGAACCGCTTCTCCAGGACGACCTCGGCCGCGTCCACCTCCGCCGCGCCGCGCAGCACGTGCACCTTGCGGAAGCCCTCGCGCTCCAGGCCCTTGAGCGAGCGGCGCAGCTCGCGGCGGTGCCGCTGGACGACGTGGCGCGGCAGGTGCGCGCGGTCGGGGCGGGCGGCGTTGCGCGCTGCGCAGACCTCCTCGGGCAGGTCGAGGACGATCGCGATCGGCAGCACGTCGTGCTCGCGGGCCAGCTGTACGAGCTGCCGGCGCGCCTCGCGCTGCACGTTGGTGGCGTCGACGACGGTCAGGCGTCCGGCCGCGAGCCGCTTCCCCGCGATGTAGTGGAGGACGTCGAAGGCGTCCTTGCTGGCGCTCTGGTCGTTCTCGTCGTCGGCGACGAGGCCGCGGCAGAAGTCGGAGGAGACGATCTCGGTCGGCTTGAAGTGGCGCCGCGCGAAGGTGGACTTGCCGGAGCCGGTCGCTCCGACGAGGACCACGAGGGAGAGGTCGGTGACGGGCAGCACGCGCCGCCGCCCGGTCTCGGGGGCGGTGGTGCCGTCGCTGTTCTCGGTCATGCCGCGTCCTCCTTCGTGGTGTCGGTGGTGCTGGTGGTGTCGCTGGCGTCAGTGGTGTCGGTCGGGCTGGTGGTGTCGGTGGTGTCGTTCGGGCTGGTGGCGCTTGTGCGGGCGTGCGCGTCGGCGCGGGTGAAGACCGCCATCTGGGTGGGCGGCCCGACCTCCGGGTCGTCCGGGCCTACGGGGGCGAACTCGACCCCGTACCCGTGACGGGCGGCGACGGCCCCGGCCCAGGCACGGAACTCCTCGCGGGTCCACTCGAAGCGGTGGTCGCCGTGCCGGACGTGCCCGGCGGGCAGCGACTCCCAGCGCACGTTGTACTCGACGTTCGGGGTCGTCACGACCACCGTGCGGGGCCGGGCGGCGCCGAACACCGCGTACTCCAGCGCGGGCAGCCGGGGCAGGTCGAGGTGCTCGATCACCTCGCTCAGCACGGCCGCGTCATAGCCGGTCAGCCGCTTGTCGGTGTACGTGAGGGAGCCCTGGAGCAGCTTCACGCGCGCGGCCTGCCGCTCCCCCATCCGCTCCAGGCGCAGCCGGCGGGCGGCGACGGACAGGGCGCGGGCGGAGACGTCGACACCGACGACCTCCGTGAAGCGCACGTCCTTGAGGAGCGCCTGCACCAACTGCCCCTGCCCGCAGCCGAGGTCGAGCACACGGGCCGCGTCGGCGGCGCGCAGCGCGCCGAGGATGGCCGCGCGGCGCTGCTCGGCGAGCGGCACCGGCCGTTCCTCGGTGTCGGTCGTCTCGTCGACGGCGTTGTCGACGTCCTCGACGTCCAGTCCGTCCGCTTCGGCGAGCCGCACCAGTTCCAGGCGCTCCAGACGCTCGGTGGCCTCGCGGGTGAGGCCCCAGCGGCGGGACAGGTAGCGGCTGGTGATGAGGGCGCGGTCGGGGTGGTCGGCGAGCCAGCCGTCGCCGGCGCGCAGCAGCTTGTCCACCTCGTCCGGGGCGACCCAGTAGTGCTTGGCGTCGTCGAGCACCGGGAGCAGCACGTACAGCTGGTTCAGGGCGTCCGCGAGCCGCAGCTCGCCCTCCAGGACGAGCCGGACGTAACGGGAGTCGCCCCAGGCGGGGAACTCCGGGTCCAGCGCGATCGGTTCGGCGGCCACACGGCTCCAGCCGAGCGGCCCGAACAGGCGCGACACCAGCTCCGGCCCGCCCCTGGCGGGCAGCACCGGCACCTCGACGCGCAGCGGCAACGGCTCGGCGGCCCGCTCCGGGAGCGCGGCGCAACTGCCGTGCAGGGCGCTCTTGAAGACCTTGGCGAGCGCGACGGCGAGCAGCGAGGAGGCCGCGTACGGGCGGTCGTTCACGTACTGCGCGAGCGCCGCGTCCGGCGCGCCGCCGCGCCCCTTCCCCTTGCCGCGCCGCACCAGCGCCACGGGGTCCACGTCGAGCAGCAGCGCGGCCGTGCAGCGGTCCGCGCCGGCCTCGGGATAGAGGACGTGCGCGGTGCCGTGCGCGGTCGTGAAGGACTGCGCCCTGCCGGGATGCTTGTGCAGCAGAAAGCCCAGGTCAGTGGCGGGTTTGTCGACGGTTCCGGTGGTGCTGATGGTCAGGAGCATGCGCTCAAGGATGACCTCGGGCGCGGCTCCGCCACAACGCATTTCACGCGGGCCGGTCGGTGCGGTGCAGGCCCTGGCCCTGACCCTGGCCCTATGACCCTGCCGGGGTCTCGCCGGCCGCGAGTGCGGCGGCCAGGGCGGCGACGGCGGTGGGGCCGACGCGGCAGCAGCCGCCGATGAGGCGGGCGCCGGCGGCGCGCCAGGCGGAGGTCGTGGCGGCGGCGAAGGTGGCGCCGCCGTGCCAGCGGCGGGTGCCGGCGTCCCAGCGCTCGCCGCTGTTGGGATAGACGACGACCGGCTTGCCGGTCACCTCGGCGGCGATCTCCGCGGCGGGCCCGGCGTCGTCCGGGTCGCAGCAGTTCACGCCGACGGCGACGACCTGGTCGAGGCCCTCGGCCAGCGCGAACGCGGTCTCCAGCCGCTGTCCGGCCCGGGTGTGGACGCCGCTCACCGTGTACGAGAGCCACACCGGCACCCCGCACCGGCCGGCGGCCCGCAGCAGGGCCTCGGCCTCGTCGGCGTCCGGCACCGTCTCCAGGGCCAGCAGGTCCGCGCCCGCCTCGGCGAGGACCTCGACGCGGGGGCGGTGGAAGCGTTCGAGCTCGGCCACCGACATCCCGTACCGCCCGCGGTACTCGCTGCCGTCGGCCAGCATCGCCCCGTACGGGCCGACGGAGGCGGCGACCCAGACCTCCCGGTCCGTGCGTTCCCCGGCCTCCCGGGCCAGGGTCACACTGCGCTCCAGGAGCCGCGCCGTCTCCTCGCGCCCGATGCCGCGCCGGGCGAAGCCCTCGAAGGTGGCCTGGTAGCTGGAGGTGATGAGCACCTGGGCGCCGGCCCGTACGTAGGCGGCGTGCGCCGCCTCGATCTGCTGGGGCGCGTCGGCGAGCAGCCGCGCCGACCACAGCGCGTCGGACAGGTCGCAGCCCTGCGCCTCCAGCTGGTTGGAGAGCCCTCCGTCGAGGACGAGCGGTCCCGCGGCGAGGGCGGCGGCCAGCGTGCGTTCGGGTCTCATCGGCTCACTCCGGTGGTCGTGCTCCGCGCGAAGCCGTCCGGATCACGGCTCCCACCTGCACGGTACCTCTCCTGCCCGCCCACCCGCCGGGCGTACCCCAACCCCCTTGCCGGGCCCGCCGATTGATAACCGGGGACAGTCCCTGTATGTTCCGGAAGGCAAAACGGGGACATCCCCCGGTTAGTCGAGGAGGAGACCACGACCATGAACCGAGAGAACGTCAGGAACGCCCGGGAGAACGTCGGGAACGGCCCCGCGGCAGCCCTCGCCGGCCCGCCGGGGAGGGCTCGGCGGCCCCGCGCGGTGCTCGCCGTCGTCCTCACCCTTCAGACGATGCTGATCCTCGACGTGAACGTCGTGAACATCGCGCTGCCCCAGCTCCGACAGGCCCTCGGCTTCACCCCGAGCGGGCTGTCCTGGGTGCTCCACGCCTATCTGCTGGCCTTCGGCGGACTGCTGCTGCTCGGCGGACGCGCCGGAGACGTGCTCGGCCACCGCCGAACCCTGCTCGCCGGCGTCTCCGTCTTCACCGCCGCCTCCCTGCTCGGCGGCCTCGCGCCCTCCGCCGGCTTACTGCTCGCCGCCCGCGCCCTCCAGGGCGTCGGCGCCGCCCTCGCGGCCCCCACCGTCCTCGCGCTGATCGCCACCCACTTCCCCGACGGGAAGGAACGGGCTCGCGCGCTCGGCCTGTACGCCGCCGTCTCCGGGTCCGGCGCGGCGATCGGCCTGATCGGCGGCGGCCTCCTGACGGACTGGCTCTCCTGGCGCTGGGTGCTCTTCGTCAACGTGCCGATCGGGCTGCTCCTGCTGATCACCGCGCCGCTCGTGATCCGGGAGACCGAGCGCAGGCCCGCCCGCTTCGACCTGGCGGGCGCCCTCACCTCGACCGCCGGCACCACCCTCCTGGTGCACGGCTTCGTCCGCGCCGCCGAACACGGCTGGGGCGACGCCCTCACCCTCCTCTCCATCGCCCTCGCCGTCGCCCTGCTCGCCGCCTTCGTCCTCGTCGAGCACCGGACCGCCGAACCGATCACCCCCTTGCGTCTCTTCGCCGACCGCAACCGCGCCGCCGGCTACCTCGCCCTCCTCTGCGTGATGGCCGCCGGCAACGCGATGTTCTTCTTCCTCACCCAGTTCCTCCAGGAGGTCCGCGGCTTCACCCCGATCCGCGCCGGCCTGGCCTTCGTCCCCCTCGCCGCCCTCATCCTCGGCGCGTCCCACGTCGCCGCGAAGCTGCTGCCGAGGACCGGGCCGCGGACCCTGACCGCGGCCGGGGCGGCGGCCATCGGCATCGGGCTGCTGTGGTTCGCGCGGATCACCCCCGAGTCCGGCTACCCGAACGCCCTGCTCGGCCCGATGCTCGTCTCCGGGCTCGGCATGGGCACCCTCCTCGTCGGCGTCACCACCGTCCTCATGTCCGGTGTCGCACCGAAGGACACCGGTGCCGCGTCCGGACTGCTCAACGTCATGCAGCAGATCGGCGGAGCGCTCGGACTCGCCCTCATGGTCACCGTGTTCGGCGCGGCCCGCCGCGCCGCGGCCGACCACCTCCCGGCCGGCCTCGACCCCGAGGACGCCGCCGACCTCGTCCTCACCGAGGGCGTCACCACCGCCTTCCTCTGGGCGGCCGGATGCACCGCCCTGACCGTACTGCTCACCGCCCTCATGAAGACCGCCCGGAACCACGAGGACACCGCCGGATAGCATGCGGAGACGGTTCCCGCCCGGACACGACCGACCGCGCCCGGGCGGTGCCGCACGGAGCCGTATGGGGAAGGGGCCACGTCCGGTGCGCGCAGACGCCCGCCGCAACTACGAACGGCTGCTGGCCGAGGCCCGGAAGGCCTTCGAACAGCACGGCATCAACGCCTCGCTGGACGACATCGCCAAACAGGCCGGCCTGGGCAACGCCACCCTGTACCGCCACTTCCCCACCCGGGAAAGCCTGTTGGAGGCGATCCTCCGCGACAGCCTCGCCGAACTCGGCGACACCGGACAGACCCTGCTCACCACGGAGTCCCCCGGCACGGCCCTCACCACCTGGGTGCGGGCCGCCGTGGCCCACACCACCATCTACCGTGGGCTCGTCACCGCCCTGATGGACAGCCTGCGGGACGAGACCTCCGAACTGAACAGCGTCTGCACCGCCATGCAGTCCACCGGTCGGCGCCTCCTCGAACGCGCCCAGCAGGCGGGCGAGGTCCGCACCGACACCACCTCCGCCGGCCTCTACGCCCTGATCGCCGCAGCCGCCTGGACCCGCGAACACGCCCCCACCGAAGCCGACCAGGTCCTGACGGTCCTCCTCTCCGGCCTCACCACGCGACACCCCTGACCACCCACACCCGGCACCCTGGCGGCCGGGCGGCGCACCCCGCGCTCCGGCACCGTCCTCACCCCGACCGGCGCTCCCACCCCCATCCCCGTCAACCGATTCGTCAGCGCGTGATCCCGACCGGCACGCGCGGGTGAATATCCACCCGTCGGGCGGGCCGCGTCCCCGTGGGCCAGTGACCGGGGGGTGGCGGGCGTCGTTGGCTCGGGCGGAGCCGGACCGCCCGGCCCGCGTGCCGGCGGGTGTTGCCGGTGCGTCGCTCTCTGGTGGGCCCGCTCCGGTGAGGTCCCCGGGCCGAGGAGGCCGTCATGTCGCAGGAAGCCGCACCGGAGCAGTCCGTGCCGTCACAGGCGCCGTCGGGTGGCGCCCCGAAGGGGCTGCTGCAGCAGATGGAGGAACTGATGGCGGCGCTGACCGCCGACCTGTCCCAGCTCGACGCCGACCTGCAGTCCTCGGCCGGCGGCCACGCCGCACCGCCCCGGGCCGGGGACGCCCCGGCCTGAGGCGTCTCAGCGCGGGCCCGGGGACGGGCCCGCCCGGCCGCGGGCCGGGTCGGGCGGACGGTCCCGCTCACGCTCCCGCACGGCGAGCCGGCGGAGCATCGCGCGGACCCGGTCGCCGGCCTCGTCGGCGGCGTCGATGGCCTCGATGCACTGCCAGTACAGCCCCTCCTCGTCGGTGGCGCAGGCCACGCCGACCAGGGCGATGCCCACCTCGCCGAGCAGCGCGCCGAGCGCGGTCAGGGCCGCGCGCGCGTCCGCGACGCCCGTGAGCCGGGCGGCGCGCGGTCCGCCCGTGCGCAGGGCGGGATGCTCGACCGTCCCGCGCGCACCGCCTATCTCGCTCAGCCCCCGCGCCTCGGCGCGCAGCTCCATCGGGCCGCAGGCCGCGAGGTGACTCCCTATCGCCTGGGCGAGGGTCTGGGCCTGCCAGGCCTCCGCCACGATGTCCAGCGCCACGCGGCTCTCCGCCAGCGCGTGCCGCCCCGTCGCGATCAATCGCTCCGCTTCCATCAACGCCGCCCCCGTTCCCCGGACTTGCCGCTCACTCATTCCATTACCCAGCGTGAGGCGCCCTGAGCGCGAACACCAGGGGAATTCGGAAATCTGTGGACAGGAATCTCCTTGGGGAAAACTCGATCACTCCGAAGAGTGACGATCAGGGTCCTCGGCGCTTCCCGAGGGCCTCCGGCGGGCCGGGAAACGCAGTTCGTTGCGCTCGATCTTGGCCGAAAGGGCGGTCAGCGGGTCGATGCCCAGCACCTCACAGAACTGCAGCAGATAGGCGAGGACGTCGGCCACCTCGTCGCGGACCCGGTGCGCGCGCTCCGGGTCCGCCATGACGTCGGCGGCCTCCTCCGGGGTCATCCACTGGAAGATCTCCAGGAGTTCGGCCGCCTCGACGCTCAGCGCCGCGGCCAGGTTCTTCGGTGTGTGGTAAGGCTGCCAGTCGCGGGCGGCGGCGAACTCCGCGAGGCGGCGCTGCAGTCCGGGGAGGTCATGTTCGGTCACGCCCCAGGTCTACCACCGTCAATCCCGGTACCACCCCCGGTGCCAGGGGCGTCTCGCCCGTCGTCGCGACCAGCCGCATGTGGCCGGCCGCGCAGATCTCGCCGGCGAGCGCGAGGAGCGCCCGCGTCTGGCGGGCGTCCAGGCCGCGGTCGAGGCCGTCGGCGAGGACGGTGAGGGTCTGCATGGCCTGGGGGACCTCTTCGGCGGGGTCGACGGCGAGCACGGCGGGCCCGGTGAGCAGCACGAGACCGAGGGCGAGGTAGCGCAGTTCGCCGTCGCCGAGGCGGCCGAGGGGGGTGGTGGGGCCGGCCGCGCGCGGGGTGCGCTCCAGGACGGCCTCGACGAGGGAGCCGTCGGCCGTTTCCCGTAAGCCGAGGGCCGCGACCGGGCCGGTGCAGCCCGCGGCGGCGAAGGCGGCGAGACGGGCGTGCCGCCGGGGGCACTCGGTGGCGGTGCGGTGCAGGACTTCGGCGAGGTTGCGGCAGTCGCGGCGCAGCCGGCCGGCGCTCGCGCCGATCGGGGCGGGGGCGCGCATCCGGCGCGGGAGGGGGTCGCAGGGGAAGATCGAGCGGAGTCCGACGACGACCTGTTCGGCGGCGGCGAGGACGTCGCGCTGGCCCTGGGTCTTGCCGGCGACGCGGAGCGGGAGGAGGGCGGTGGCGAGGAGGTCGTCGGGGAGCGGGGCGCGGGTGACGGGGGTGCTGCCGGCGGTGTGCCACTCGGCGTGGACGGTGTTGCGGCGGGGGTCGCGCAGGGCGGTGGCGAGGAGGGTGCGGCCCTGGCCGGTGAGGCGTTCGCCGACGATGCGCAGGGTGGGTTCGACCTGGACGGCGAGGTCGAGTGCGACGGGGCCGGCCGGTCCGTCGACGGTGCATCCGATGCGGAGACCGCGCCGGCCCTGGGCGTCGGGCCGGGAGCGTTCGGGGACGCGGTGGACGGCGTCGGGCAGGGCTTCGTCGAGGTCGGCGCCGGAGGCGAGCCGGGCCAGGGCCTCGTAGGCGTCGAGGGCGGTGCTCTTGCCGCTGCCGCTCGGTCCGCGCAGCAGGGTGACGGGGCCGAGCGGCAGCACGGTGCCGCGGTGTGGTCCGAAGGCGGAGAGCCGCAGTTCGGTGACGGTGGGCCGGGCGGCCGGAGCGGCGGCGGGAACGGCGGCCGGGCGGGTGGCGAAATCGGCGGCGAGTCCGTCAGGAGTGCGGTCCGCGGGGCTTCCGGCTGCGCCGTCCGGCGCCCCTGCGACGTGGGGTGCGGGGACGCGGGGGTCTGGGGCCGGGCCGCGGGTCCGTCCCTGTGGGGGGACGAACCCGGCGGCCGGAACGGTGGCCTCGGGGTGGTGCGCGCGGTCGGGGGCGGTGCCGCCGGTGGTGGTCATGCCCGGACCGTACGCAGCCGCCCGCACGCCGAACCGTTACGGCTGAGCGACCTTCCTACGAACGGGGGACCGCCCCCTCCACCAGCTCTTCCGCGTCCTCGGCGTGCGCGTCGGCGGCGCCCTCGACCTCGGTGCCGGCGGGGGCCAGCAGGAAGACGTTGCGGTCGACGCGGTGCATGCCGCTGCCGAGTCCGAAGACCACGCCGCTGCTGAAGTCGAGGATGCGCTTGGCGACCTCGGTGTCCGCGCTCGTCAGGTCGAGCAGCACGGGGATCTGGGCGATGAGGTACTCGGCGACCTCGCGGGCGTCGGCGAACACCTGCACCCGCAGTACGACCATGCGGCGCTGTTCGGCGGCCCCGTACTGGTCGGGGATCGTGCGGTGGTCGACCCTGGACGGCCATTCGTCCCGGCCGCGCAGGGGCACGACCTGCGCCAGGCCCTCCCACTGCTCGTCGGTGACGTCGTACCTCTCGTACCTACTCATGCGCCCATCCTCCCGTTACTCACCCGTTCGGCCCAACACCGACACGAACCGTCTCGCCCGTTTCGTACGCGACGGGGCGGGTCGCACGCGGCGGCGGAGGTCTTATGATCTCCCGCCGGCCCGGACGACCACCGTGGGGGGAAATGATGGACCGAACGCACGCGAGACCGGACGACCGGCTCGCCTCCGTCTTCCGGTTCGCCACCGAGCTCGTCGCCTGGGTGGCGACGCCGTGGGCGCTCGCGGGGACGTCGTGGCTGCTGGCCGCGCTGTCGGTGGTGGTTCTGATCGGGTTGCCGACGGTCTTCGCCACGCCCGGCGACAAGGCGCAGGCGATGGTGCCGGTGCCGGGCGCGGTGACGATTCTGCTGGTGCTGCTCCAGCTGACGGCGGCGGTGGTGTCGGCGTGGCTGGTGTGGCCGGCGTGGGCGGCGGTCGTCGTGTCCGTGCTGGCGGCGACGACGCTGGTGACCGAACGGCCCCGGTGGCGCTGGCTGCTGACGTCGGCCCGGCACCCATGAGCCGCGCCGTTTCCTGAGCCGTACGCGGGGCGGCCCCCGGCCCCCTGTGAGACATCTCAGGGGGCGAACAAGTCAAGCGACGCCTCGGTATTCGGCTTGCGGACCATGAGGCGAGCACGTTGCACCCTTACGATCTCGGCTCGCCTGGAAGACGGGTGGTTCGAATGTCCCGAACGACTGCCTGCATGACGGGGTTGTTCTCTTGGTCGCAGGCCACCGACCCGGCTTCAGGCGTAGCGTTCGAAAAGCGCCTGGAGGTATCCCTCCAGCCGCCTGGTCAGCACGGTGGGGGTCAGATTGGCACGGCCCACTTCGCGCCATGGGACGGCGACCTTCTCCGCGTCAGGAGCGAAGGCCAAGGCGTCCAGCAGACGCCAGTAGAGATGAGAAGCGTGATCTTCAGCCAGCGTCCCTCCCGCCGCAACGTAGAGGTCGGCGAACTGCATGCCCGCGCAAACCCCGTGCAGCAGGGCGAGGGCTGTCGAGCAATGGGCCACGTCCAGGTCGGCCGGTCCCCACGAGGTCTCCACCCAGTCGACGACGCCGCTGATCCGCAATCCGTCGCCTTCGCCGTCGCCGTCGCCGGTGAAGAGGACATTGCCGGGATGGAAGTCCCGGTGCAGGAAGCAGGCCCGGTAGTCCGGGGGCTCGCGGCGGATCACGTCCACGGCCCGTTGCCACAGCTCGGGCCGCTCGGTGTCTTCGGGCGGGTTCACCCGCTCGGGAGAGGTCCACGCCTGATAGGTGCGAGGCCGTGCCTCTGCGGTCACTGGCAGCCGGTGGATGCGCAGCAACTGACGGGCCAGCAGTTCGGCACGCCGGTCGGCGCCCTCGTCACCCAGACGCACGGTCCCGGGCAGCAGGGACATCAGCAAGGACGGATGGTCGCAGTACTGTGCTGTCGGGTCCACCGCCACCAGCCTGGCCGCGGGCACATCCGTGCTGCCGAGCAGGCGCAGAATGGCTGCCTCGCGGGTCAGCAGGCCCTCCGCGTGGCGAACGTAGAAGGGCTTGACGAAAGACCGCAGGACCAACGACCGTCGACCGCCCGGCCCGCAGATGTCCAGACGGCGCATTTCCGACGTCCAGCCGCCACGCAACCTCGAAACGTCTTCGATGCGTTCTGCCTCGGTGAGCCCCTTCTCCACCCAGGCACGCGTTGCACCCCAGCCCTGGTCCTCAAGATTGTCACCGGTGTGCTCGGTTCCCTCGCCCGCAACCATGGGGGCAGGCTACTCACTTATCCGACAGGATCTCGCTGTCGGTGTGCTCCTTGAACGCGGCTTCGGCGGCCATGGTGAGGTCGTCCGCGGCCTGGCAGGCGGCATCCAGCTGCTTGAGCAGAGCCAGCAGCTGTTGGCCGAACGCGTCCTCGACGGCCGGGCGATGCCGGGCGTACTCGGAGCGGAAAATCTCCCGCAGGCGCGCTGTCTCGGTGTCGAAGGCGCGGGTGCGGCCGCCGCGCTTGAGGGCGGCGCGCAGCTGGGCGAGGGTCAGTTTCGCGGCCTTCGCCGGCGTCCGCGTCATCACCGCGAGGTGCGGACGATGGTGGGGTCCGTGGCCGTGGCGAAGGCGCCGGGTCTCACCGCTCCAGGTGAAGGCCTCGCGGGCCAGGCTGACATGAGGCGTTGCCCGACGCCCACGACACCGCCACGGATCCCACCGGTGGACAGCGGCGCCAGTCCCAGAGCGGGTCTCCAGGACCATGCGGGCCGAAGGCGGTCCGCTGCCCGTCGTCGACCGCTCACCCAGCCCTTGCGAAGACCGGACTGAGCCGCCCACACCCCGGCTGAGGGAGGGCCGGGGGCCGCTGTGCGGAGAGAGGGCGTCAGGGGCAGCTGACGCGGATGTCGCCGGGGTCGGTGGTGCAGGTGTCGGTGCCGTAGCCGCCGTTGGCGGTGTCGTTGCCAAAGACGCCGTCGGTGGTGGTGAGGCGGTCGTTGCCGTAGTAGCCGGTCAGGGTGTCGTTGCCCTGGTTGCCGTTGAGGGTGTCGTCGGCGAAGCCGCCGTCGATGTTGTCGTTGCCGTATCCGCCGTGGACGGTGTCGTTGCCGTATCCGGCGCGGACGGTGTCGTCGCCGCCGAGGGCGCAGATCACGTCGTTGCCGTAGGTGCCGGTGAGGGTGTCCGGGCCGCTGGTGCCGACGAGGGTGCAGCCGCGGCCGTTGGTGACGGACGTGGTCGCGGTGGCGGTGTTGTTGCCGGTGGCCGGGTCCTGCTCGGTGGCGCTCGCGGTGGCCCGCTGGGTGAGGGTGCCGGTGGTGCGGGGCTCGGCCGTGACGGTGACGACGGCGCTCTCGCCGATGCCGAGCGAGCCGAGGGCGCAGGTGGCGCTGGTGGCGGTGGTGGTGGTGCAGCTGCCCCGGGAGCTGGTGGCGGAGATCAGGGTCGCGCCGGCTCCGGAGAGGGTGTCGGTGAGGGTGACGCCGGTGGCGGCGGCCGTGGAGGCGGTCGAGTTGGTCACGGTCACGGTGTACGTGGCGCGGTCGCCGATGTTCACGGTCGTGGTGCCGGTCTTGGTCACCGTCAGGTCGGCCTTGGGGGCCGGCGGCGGGGGCGGCGGGGTGCCGCCGCCCTCGTAGCGGGCGAGGGCGAGGGCGAAGCCGGCTCCGTAGCCGGCGGCGACGACCTTGCCGTCCGGCTGGACGAGCACGGCGCGCGCCTCGTCGTAGTCGCCGAAGCCGGTGACCACGAAGCCGTCGCCGGCGAAGCTGGTGTCGGGGGCGCCGGTGGTGGTGAAGCGGGCGACGCCGAAGTCGTTGGCCTCGGCGCTGTTGGGGTCGTCGGCGATGCCGGCGACCACGATGCGGCCGTCGGACTGGAGGGCCAGGTCGTTGGCGGCGCCGCCGTCTCCGGGGAAGGCGACCGAGGTGCGGCCGGCGGTGCCGAAGCCCGTGTCGGGGGTGCCGTCGGCCTGGTAGCGGAGCAGGGCGACGCCGGCGCCGCCCGCGCCGGTGGCGACGATCTTGCCGTCGGGCTGGACGGCGACGGCGTTGCCGAACTCGGTGCTGCCGAAGTCGGCGGTCACCATCCCGTCACCACTGAAGGTGGTGTCGAGGCTGCCGTCGGTGTTGTAGCGGGCGATGCCGATGTCGAAGGCGGTGTTGCCGACGTAGCCGACGAGGACGGGCTTGCCGTCCGGCTGGACGGCCATGCGGCGGGCGATGCCGCTGCCGTCCTGGGGCGAGGCGGCCGTGAATCCGGCGACGACGGCGCCGTCGCCGCCGAGGCTCGGGTCGAGGCTGCCGTCGGGGTTGAGGCGGACGAGCGCGAAGCCGCCGCCTCCGCCCTTGCCGGCGGCGACGATCCGGCCGTCCGGCAGCAGTGCCACGTCGGAGCCGTCGGCGGAGCCGCCGAACTCGTCGACGCGGACGAGTCCGCCGTTGCCGAACCCGCCGTCCAGGCTGCCGTCGGGGTTGTAGCGCGCCACGGAGAAGAAGCAGCAGCCGCCGCCCTCTTCGGGGATCTCGGTGGTGCCGGCGATCACGATCTTGCCGTCCGGCTGGACGGCGACGCCGTTGGCGGACTGGCCGGCGCCGCTGTCGAAGGCGCTGGTGACGATGCCGTCCCCGCCGAAGGCGGGGTCGAGGCTGCCGTCGGGGTTGTAGCGGGCGAGCGCGAAGCCGGCCTCGCTGGTGCCCACGACGACCAGTTTGCCGTCGCCCTGCCGCGCGATGTCGTGGCCTTCCGCGTAGCCGGTCACCGGGGTGGTGACCCGTCCGCCCTGGCCGAAGCCGGGGTCCAGGTCTCCGGGTGCCGCGTGGGCGGTGCCGGGCAGCAGCAGGGCGCCGGCCAGGCCGAACGCGAGCAGGGTCGCGGCCTTCCGGGTGCCGGGGCGGCGGCGCCGGTGCGGCGGTCTCGGGTCCGGGTGATCCGGGTGGTCCTGGTGATCCGGGTGGTCCGGGTGATCCGGGGGCGGGGTCATGCGGGTGCGAACCTCCGTGTCGCGCGTACGGGACGCGCCCACCCTTCCGGGCGCGCCGTCCCGCTCCGCGTCGGCGGTGCCGCGCTGCCTCCCACTGGCCCCGCCGGATCCACTCCCGGGAGGGAGCGCGCGGGAACCGGCCCGCGCCTGCCGTCCGGGCGACCCGGGCCGGATCGCGGGGCCGGATCGCGGGGCCGGATCGCGGGGCCGGTGTTCCGGGCGGCCTCGAAATTGATCGACGGTCAGGTCACGGAAGCCGCGCGGGACTTCGATGTCGTAGTGGTCCTCGGCGGAGTCCCGGCGGCCGTGGCGAAGGCGGACCCGCCGGCGGTGACGTCGGTTCGGAGCGGTACGGCCTAGATCCGCAGGATCGACAAGGAGGCGAGATCGGGCGGCCGGGGTGGCGGCGCGTTCGGGCGCAGGGCCGCGAGGAGCGGGCAAGCAGGCGGAGCGCCCGGTACGGCGGGCGTCGGTACGGCCGACATCGGTACGGCCGGCATTGAAGGCGAGCCGGGAGGCCCCGCCGGCGACGGTGAGCCCGGCGGGCACGCCCCGGGAGCGGCGCGTTGTCGTGGCGGCGCCGGTGATCCGGACGCGGACGGTGCCGTGCGGGCCGGGCAGGGAGAGGGACACGTCGCCGGCGGCGGCGCCGGAGGCCGTCAGGCTCAAGAGCGCAAGCCCTCGGCGCGGAGCGTCAGCTCGGCCACGGGGTGACCCGGCCCGGCGGCGAGGCCGTTCCCCGGCAGGGCACGCGAAAAGGGCCCCACGAGTGGTGGGGCCCTTTCGGGGTGTGCTTCCGCCGGACAGGGCCTAGGCGACGGCCTCCGGGTCCGGCGCGGACGGCTCCGGGTCCGGCTGCTGCTCCTCGAAGGCGCGGCCGATGCCCGCGAAGGAGTCGATGACGCTGATGCCCTCGGCGATCGCCTCGACCGCGAAGACGCTCGTGGTCGTCGGCGGATAGCCGATGAGCTCGATCGCCTTGCTGACCGACAGCGGGTCCTGCATGTTCACGCCGTCCCAGAGGTACACCGCACCCCAGTAGCCCTTCTCGGCGTCCGCGAACCAGGTCTTCAGTTTCATGCCCCGGAGCGTGGAGAAGGCGTCCACCGCGTAGTCGCGCAGGTACTCCCGCAGGCTCTCGACCGTGGCCTTCGAGTTCTTCAGGTTCCACAGGACGATGCTGACGTACACGCTCACACCTCCCAGGACGGCGCGGCCCAGCGCCGCAGCCGGTACGGCGCCCACCAGACGCCGTCGCCGATGCGGACGGCCAGGTGGTGCTTCTCGAACACCGCCATCGCCGGGGCCGGCACGGCGTCCTCGCCGCGGTCGGCGGCCAGCGCCTCGACCGCCGAGACGTAGGCCTCGTCGGCGACGGTGAGCCGGCGCAGTCCGCCCTTGCGCCGGTCCCGGATCTGGAGGAAGCCCGGTCCGCGGCGGAAGAAGCAGCGGCCCACGTGATAGCGCGCCCGCCAGATCCGCAGCGCCTCTGCACCGCGCGGGCCCTCGATGAACGACGGCGGGAAGAGGTGGCTGAACACCCACCACTCCGGGCCCTCCGGCGCCGTCATCTCCGCCCGCCAGTCCACCTCCACGCCGTAGCTGGTGAGGTCACGGACGAAGGAGAGCACCGGGATCATGTGTTCCGTGCCCGGGCGTCCTCCGAGGTCGACGACCGGCTCGATCGACACGAACCGGACCCCGGACTCGTAGATCCGGCGTGCCTCGTCCGCGATGTCCGCGCCGAGCACCCGGTCCCCCAGGTGCATCCCGGGCAGCGCGCGCACGGCCGGGCTGCCGTGCCGCCACATCGCGAACCGGACCTGGAACCCGCTGCCGGGAAGCGTCGCGGCCTCGTTCATGGTCTGCATGACGAATCCCTCCCTCACACCGCTACGGAATCGGCGGACTTCTCGGACTCCGCGGGCCGCACCGGCTCGCCGACCGGCCGGCCCACCGGCAGGGCCGCGAGTCCCTGGCCCACCCGGATCTGCATCAACCGCTGGTTGCGGTCCCTGGTGACGACGTGGATCATCCGCCCGTCGTCCGTGAAGAGCAGGCCCAGTTCGTTCAGCCAGCGGTCCACCACGGCGGCGACGTCCGCCTGCCCGAACCGCTTCGCGCACTCGCGCTCCAGGTAGGCGAGCGTCCTCGGCTGGTCGAGCATCCGGAAGAGCGCGATCTCCAGCTCCGAGGTGAGCTGGACGACCTCCCAGTCGAAGCCCGGCCGGGTGTTGGTGAGCGTGATGCCCTCGTCGGTCTCGAACCACGACAGCTGGCTGTGCCAGTGCGCGTCGCGCCAGGCGTCCATGCCGGCCCGCAGCTTCCACGCCATGTCGTTGCCGATGCCCTGGTGCGTCGCCTTGAAGATGTAGGCGATGTCGAAGAGTTCCTTCTCGGGAAGGTCGTAGGTGAGCCCGTACTGCGGGGCCGCCCACCGCTCCTCGAAGCCGAGCGAGGGGTTCTCGAAGTACGGGGCGAAGCGCTGGACCGCGAGCCGGTCGTCGCCGCCCGCCGGCTCCAGGTGGTGCAGCTTGGGGAACTGCTCGATGATCTTCTCGTAGTCCTCGTCGGTCTCCCCGGGGAAGCCGTAGAGGTACGCCCACGCCACCGTCAGGCCGAGCGACTCGGCGTCCCGCAGCACGCGCACGTTCAGGCAGCCGGAGACGCCCTTGTCCATCAGCTTGAGGACCTTGCTGTTCAGGCTCTCGATGCCGGGCTGGACGCAGACCACGCCGCCCTTGGCGATGACCTCCAGCTGCTCGTACCGCATGTTCGCCTTCATCTCGTACATCAGGCGCAGGTCGAGGTCCGCCTCGGCGAGCCGCGGGAGGAGCGAGTCCAGGTAGGACATGTCGAGGATGTTGTCCACGATCATCACGTCGAGGATCCGGTGGCGCCGGGTGAGCGAGACCAGGTCGTCGAAGAACTGCTCCGGGCGCTTGCTGCGGAACATCATGCTGGCGCCGTTCAGCCCGCAGAAGGTGCAGTGGTGCTTCTCGCCCCACCAACAGCCGCGCGAGCTCTCCAGGACCAGCCGGGGCTCCAGCCAGAACCGGGCGTGCGACTTCCCGAACTGCTCGACGTACTCGTCGTAGTGCGGCAGCACCATCGCGGCCGGCGGCAGCGGCTTGGTGCTCACGGGGTTGTGCACCGAGGTGCCGCTCGGGTCCCGCCAGCACAGTCCGGGCACCGTCTCGAAGGCCGGCTCGTCCGCGACGAGCGAGCGCAGCAGCCCCGGCCAGGCCAGCTCGCCCTCGCCGCGCACCACGTAGTCGACGAAGTCGAAGTTGCGGTGCAGCGCCTCGCCCATCGAGCCCTCGCAGTTGGCGCCGCCGAACACGGTCACCGTCCCGGGCGCGAGCTCCTTCACCCGCCGGGCCACCGCCATGGAGGCGGTGAGGGTCTGGAAGGTGGTGGTGAAGCCGACGATCTCGGGCTTGCCGGCGACGATCCGGCGGGCCAGCTCGTCGGTGAACTCCTCGACGTGCTCGTGCAGCCAGAGCGTGGTGCGGATCCGGCTCTCCTCGGTGTTTCCGTGCGCCAGTTCCTGGCCGTGCACGGTCTCCGACTGCGGGCCGAACTGTTCCAGGAACTCCGGGACCTTCCACTTGGGGTCGTGGTAAAGGGCCGAGGAGAACACCCAGTCCCCGGTGCCGATGTAGCAGCTTTCCAGGTCGTAGTAGCGGTAGTCCTCGTACGTGAAGTCGGGGCGCCGTGAGGTGATCCAGTCGACGAAGTCGAGGTTTCCGTACACGACGTCGACCTCGGCGTCCGGGAATTCCTTCAGAGTGAGGCTCTTGAGCAGGCCGAGCGCCACCGACGGAAAGCCGATCGGACTCCACGGCACGTTGACGAGCGTGATGCGCATGATTCTCCCCCGCTGATTCCTAGGTCTGCTGAACGATGACTGGGGCGACCGGACGCCGCCGCGCGATTTCCCGGGCGACGGAATCCAGTCCGTGCGCCAGCTCCTCGGTGGTCATTCCCGAGACCTCCTCGTTGGCGCGGGCGAGGACGTAGCAGAACAGGAACCGTTCGGCCAGACCGAATCCCATGGTGTGGAGACAGCTGTAGAGCAGGCTCGCCTGCACCCGGTACGCCAGGAAATCCGAGCTGCGGTGCAGGAGTTCCGACATCTCCGGGGACAGCTTCTTCGCGTGGAAGGCGCTGGGCGGCAGATGGTCGTCCGGGTTCTCGTGGAAGTCGTCGAGGGTGCGCCCGGAATGCGTGATGCGCCCGGCGCGGCATTCTTCCCGTACGGCTCCGAAATGCTGCCGTACGACCCGCGCCCAGGGGGCGGCCGGCTCGCCGCCGGGCGTGGCGTCGGGCGCGTCCGCGCAGGCGCGGATGAGGTCCCGGACCCGGGGGCCGAGCCGTTCGTAGAACGCGGCGCAGCGGCGCTCGAAGGCCTCGGGGTCCTTGGCCAGCGCGTGCTTGGCGCCCTCGTAGTGGGAGCGGTAGCTGAGCATGCGCAGGGCGAGCAGTTCGCCGAAGCCGCGGGAGGAGAGCCGCCGTTGCTCGGATTCGGCCACGGTGGCCGCCGCGTTCGCGACCATCAGGTCGAGCGCCGGCACGTACGCCCGGGTCTTGTCGGCCGGGTCGTCGCCGAGGGCCGAGACGGTCGTGACGAGCAGCGGGGACACGGCGCGATAGAGGCGCTTGGCGACGGCGTCGACGCCCTCGCCGCCGATGCCGGAGTTCCACAGCGGTGAGGGGATCTCCTCGAAGGGCAGCTCGGCCACCTCCGGCCGCAGGCCGTGGGCCCCGGCCGCGTCCCGGACCCGGTCGCGCGCCTCGTCGGCGCCGGCGGTGTCGGACTGGAGGCTGAGCTGGAGGCAGTCGCGCCCGTCGGCCCGGTCCCAGGTGCGCACGGCGTAGTAGTCACCGGGCCAGGCCGGCCGCCGCGGGCCGAACAGGTCGGCGAGGAAACCGCGGATGCGCCCCGTCACCGTCGCACCCCCCTGGTCGAGGGGGCCGAGGGCGTCGAGGGGGTCGAGGGGGACCGTCACGAAGACGTGCACACGAACCAACCTCCACAGAAACGTTGCACCTTGCCGAGGGGGCCGGAGCCCCCTCGCGTGGCCGCCGCCGGCGGGCGCGCGTTCGGTGAACGGCGCCCGGCGGCGGCGACCCGTCTAGCCGCCGGTCAGGACGACGAGGACGAACACGAGCTGGTCGTGCAGCCGGTGGTCGTGGTCGACGCCGCCATGGCCTGCGAGAGCGTCTCGTCGCTGTAGTTCGAGTCCTCGATGAGGTCCGAGATCTCCAGCGCGTTGAGGTCGAGCTCCTGCGTGGAATCCATTCGAATTCACCTCCCTTTAGGGATCCGGAAAAGGTCTTCGTCGTCTGGTCAGGACGACGAGGAGGAACACGAGCTGGTCGTGCAGCCGGTGGTGGTGGTCGAGGCCGCCATCGCCTGCGAGAGCGTCTCGTCGCTGTAGTTCGAGTCCTCGATCAGGTCCGAGATCTCCAGCGCGTTGAGGTCGAGCTCCTGCGTGGAATCCACTTGGAATCACCCCCCTCCGTGATCGCAATTTCACCGTACCAGAACCGGTCGGCGGCTTGGGAAGCCCTGTCGCGGAAAAATTTCACGCCTCTTCGATTTCCCCGAGGGCGCGGCGGATGACATGGGCGAGGAACGCCTCGGCGGACGGCAGAATGCCGAGGCGATTGTTGGTCGTGTGGATGTAGTTGGCCAGGCAGTGGACGTACGGGGTTCCCTCCAGGGCGATTTCGGTGACGTCGCCGCTGGTCAGGCCGGCCCTCTCGGGCGCAGAAGTCCTGTCGTCCTGGGCCGCCCGGGCGGAATTCAGAGCCCTGGCATAGGTGTCGTGGAAAACGTCGGTGGCGCCTTCGAGCCAGACCGCGCGACACATATTCTGCACTCTGCCGCGGGTTTTCTCGTAGAGCCCTTCCCATTGTTCGTCATATCCGGGAGGGACCCATCTGCGCCAGTCCTTCTCGTAATGCCCGAGGAACTCCCGGCTCTGTGCCGGGTCCATTCCGGAGCCTCTGAGGGACATGGCCATGACGCGGATGGCCGGGCCGGCCGGCGAGGCGGCGAGCTGCCGGTCCGTCATGCCGCCGAGGAGGTCGAGCACCGCGGTCGAGGTCGAGCGGAAGAGCTCCTCGGCGACGCGCAGTCCGGTGGTGCCGCCGTACTTCGCGTACTCGGGCGCGTACTCGGCCCGCTCGACGGTGCCCGCCGCCCTCACCTCCACGGGTCTGGCGCCTTCGAGTTCGGCCAGGCCCGGCTGGTGGGAGGCCTGTTGCTCGTACTCGACGGCCTGGGCGGGGTCGAGGGCCGGCACCGCCGCGGCGAGCGCGTCCCGCACCGCTTCCACCGTCCCGGGCGGGGCCTCGTGGAGCCGCAGCCTGATGTGCGGGCCGCCCTGCCAGTAGCGCAGGTACCAGAAGCCGTTGCGCAACCCGGCCTCGTCCATGAGGGGACGGATCACGTCCCGCAGGAAGCGGGGCTGCAGCGACATCGGCAGGAAGACGTGCAGCGGCGCCCACTCCCGCGTCCGGCGTTCAGTCTCGGTAGAGCTCAAGGAAGAACTCCTCTGCCGCGGCCGGCCCGGGGCCGCCGTACTCGTCGGGGGCGGGCACGCACTCCCGGATGGACACGTGGACGTCGTCCCTGGTCAGCGCCGACTTGGCGAAGCTGCGGACCAGGTACGGATTGCGGAAGTCGACGTACATCGGCTTGTGGACGCTGGCCCGGGTCAGGTGCCGGAAGTCGGACCAGTCCCGCGGGATCTCCTCGACCAGGCCGGACAGCAGGTTGTACTCGTCCAGGCGCTGGGTCAGCACGAACGCGTGCTGCGGCAGGCCCCGTTCGCGACGCCATCGGTCGAAGCGGAGCAGCGCCGGGTAGTCGTCCTTGCTGAGCTCGGACAGCTCCGGTATCTCGCGCGCCGGCACCGTCCAGGTCCGCCGGCTGGCGACGACGTCGCCGACCACGAGCCGCGGTGCCGAACCGGGATAGCCCTGGTGGCCCATGGCCCGGCCGATGTCGTCCATCGGCGCGTAGTTGTAGCGGATCGTCGGGCTCAGCACCTCCAGCAGGTTGTAGAGGACCGGCACCACGATCGGGAGCATGAAGTTCATCGGGGCCAGGTGCACCCGCTCGTCGAGCTCGGGGTCCCAGAGCATCAGACCGCGCGAGGCGTGGTCGATCCGGATCGCGAGTCGGTCGAGGCTGTAGGCCTTCATCTCCGGTGCGGTGGGCCAGGTGCCGGGGTAGTTCAGGACCCGGTCGGTGAGCGGCGGGTGCAGGTTGAAGTTGAGGCCGGCGACCATGTTGAGGTCCACCTGCCCCGGGAACGCCTTGCGCAGGTGCTCCCGGACGGCGGTCCGCAGGGTCCAGTCCTCGACGGCGGACCCCTGGACGAAGGAGCTGAAGCGGGAGAAGTAGACGCCGTAGCCGGTCAGGACGCCGTTGACGACGATCTGCGGCGACGCGGCGGGGGTACGGGCGCCGGGGCCGGGGCTGGTGCCGGGACGGGTTCCCGGCTGGGTGCCGTCGGCGAACTGGACGCGGAAGGTGATCGACTTCGGGTCGACGCAGTCCTCCACTCCGGCGCAGGCAGCGGTGAGCTCCTCCGGGCTCATCCGGACCACACCGTCCTCGGGCACCAGCCGTTCGCCGATGTCCCGCAGGGCCTCGGCGCGCTGCGCGACGAAGTTCTTGGCGGCGGCCGACTCGTGTCCCCAGAACACCGCGTCCTGCTCGCCCTCCGAGAGCGAGACGAGCCGGTCGAAGAAGGGCAGGAACGGCACGGTCTCGCGGTCGCCGAAGGCGGTCGTCGCGAAGTGGTACATGCCGAGCCGCTTGGTGTGTCCGTAGTCGAGCAGCGAGGACAGGCGCCACAGGCTCTCCAGCGCGGGCACGCTCGCGGCCACGGCGTCCTTGCTCCAGGTGGCGGGCCGGTCGGGCGTCCACAGGTCCTCGTACACCGGCGCCCGGGAGATCTCCGGGGGCGGCGGGTCCATCTCGCAGACCTCGGCCACGTCGGTGAGGGCCTGCCCGGCGGCGCTCAGCAGCCGCCCGCGCTCCTCGGCGGGTGCGTCGGAGAGCCTGGTCTCCAGCTCGCGCAGGGTGTCGAGGTGCCCGCTCAGGAGCCGTACGGGCCGGGTCGTCCCGGCGCGCAGGGCGCCGGCGACCTTCGCGGAGTAGTCCGGGCCCTGCTCGTCGAAGCCGGGGCTGACGTACAGCAGCTCGATCCGCATCATGGCCCGCAGGGCCTTCCTGCTGGTCGCGTCGCTGCCGGTGAGCCGGGTCAGCGCGCCGAGCACCTCCGGCACCGTCGCCGTGCCCCCCGCGAGCACGTCCAGGAGGCAGTCGACGACCCGGTCCCGCTTGAGCCGCACGATCGACTCGGCGAGGCCGTACTCGGAGGAGTCCGGCACGAGGCCGATGAACTCGATCCGGTTCTCGTCCACCCTCAGCGAGGAGTTGAGCAGCACCTTGAAGAGGTCGATGCCGCCCTCGACCCGGCGCACGCCGGCGGCCAGCCAGTTGACCAGCACGCGGTTGAGGGTCGCCGTCGAGTACGTACGGGGCTCGGACGCCGGGGCGCCGGTGTCGGTGCCGGTGCCGGGCGGGGCCTTCGATTCCGAGAGGTCCGGCAGGTCCCGGAGGTCCGGCAGGTCCGGCAGGTCCGGGAGGTCCGGCGGGAAGGCGCCGACCTCCGTGAACCGGCCGAAGGGGGACGGCTTCAGGGCGGCCCGGTAGGCGAAGTTGACCAGCGAGGACTCCAGGACCCGGGCGCGGCTCGGCTTGACCTGGCCCATCTCGCCCGAGGTGTAGCGGCGCAGGCTCTCGTAGAGCTGGTCGCCGGAGAGCTGGATGCTCCGCGCCATCGCGTCGTGGTCGAGGATGCGGGCGAAGCTCGCGCGGGCCGAGCGCATCCGGGCGTCGAACAGCTCCCGCGCCTCGTCCTCGCACCGCCCGGTCCGCTCCACCAGGTCGAACCAGGCGCGCAGCGCGCCCAGGGTGTCCGCGTCGAGGTGCGGTTCCACGGCAGCGAGCCGCCGGGCCGCCGGCTCGGCGCGCTGGTTGAAGACGTCACGGCGCAGCCGGACGAGCTCGGCGCGCACGGTCGCGTCCGCCGTCGGCACGAGACCGGCCAGGCGGTCGGACACCTCGCCGGCGCGCCGCGCGCACTCGTCCCGGAGCCGCCGGCCCTCCTCGATCCGGGCCCAGGGCTCGTCGAACCGCAGCTCGTCGAGTCCGGCCACGGGCAGCCGGCTGCGCCGGAACACGACGTACGGGCTGACTCTCGCGGTGGAGTCCGTGCCGGGGGCGGCACCGGATCCGGGGGTGGAACCGGCGCGGGGCCGGGCGGGTTCATCCGATCGCACGAAACGTACTCCTCGTCTTACCGTTTTCCGGCGGGGGCTAGGCGAAGGGGTGGGGCGGAACGTCCGCCGGGGTCATGTCGTCGGGCAGCTGGGAGGCGTGGGGCAGTGACCCGCCGGCGAGCCGGGGCAGTCCCTCCAGACGGCGGGTGGCCTGCCCGAAGGTCATCGGCACGCAGCCGGGCACGAAGCTGCGGGTGCACACCAGTCCGCGCCAGCGCAGCTCGGGCGTGGTGACGTCGGCCGCGTAGGCGTGCGTGCCGACGGCCTCGATCCGGTCCCGTACGTACGCGAGGTCCTGGTCGAGGGTGTCGAAGCGCGGGGCGGCCGCGACCGCCGCGGCGAGCGGGAGTTCGGGCCGGTCGGGCGTGGTGAGGAAGGAGTACCAGTCCCGGGAGGTCGGCAGGGCGCCGAGCAGACTGTGGTCGTCCATCTCGACGAGCAGGTCGACGTCCTCGGCGAGCCGCTGCCGGTGCGCCGGGTCGTCGTCGAACGCGTGCCGCAGGGAGGCCACGCGGGCGGAGACCTCCATGATGGCCGACTCGGCCACCGCCCTCGGGTGCAGACCGCACGCGGTCGACACGAGCGTGCAGGGGCCCGAGTCCGCGTCGCGCTGGGCGAGCGCGAGGACGACGGGGACGTCGATGTCCAGCGTGGCCCAGTAGAGCCGGACCCGGAAGCCGGTCACCACCTCGACGCGTTCCATCAGCTCCGTGATGTCCCGGTCGGCCGGCCCCAGCGTCAGCTCGGGCAGCAGCAGCCTGCGGTACCAGGCGAGCAGGAACGCGTCCCGTTCCACGATCTCGAACAGCCCGTGCAGGGTGGCTTCTTCGGGGCTCTGGCCGAGCGCGAAGCCGTTGGAGGTGTCGTAGAAGAAGGGCCTGCGGGCGCCGGCGCGCCGCACCCAGGACAGGGCGACCTCGGGCAGGTAGCGGGCGGGCCCGTCGCCGAGCGGCGTGACGGGGACCCAGTCCAGCTCCTCGGCCGGGTCCACCGGGTCCCACAGGAAGCCCTCCCGGGCGTACTGCTCGGCCGAGTGGTGCCCCAGCGTACGGGGGTCGAGGCCCCGCTCCCCCAGCTCCGCGAGGGAGGCCCGCACCGTGCCGCGGGCCGGCTGGTGGCAGAAGCCGGTGTGGCGTTCCAGCCCTTCGAGGACGGCGGTCGTCCTGCTCCGGGCGAAGCTCCGGGTGCGTCCGACCCCGGGCTCCAGCATCCCGTTGCCCAGCGGAAGGCCCACCTGCGCCTGCGGCAGCGGCCCGTCCAGGTCGACGAGCGGCTCCCGGAACAGGGCGTGCGGGCCCAGGTAGTCGGAGGTGAGGGTCGGCGGCAGCGGGCGCCGGGCCCGGAGCGCCCCGTCGGCCTTCTCCAGGAGTTCGGGCGCGGAGCCGAAGGAGAGCGTGGTGGTGGCGGTCGCGGGCGCGCGTCCCGGGCAGCCCGTGCGCGGCGGGACGAGTCCCCGGCGCACCGTCCCGGCGGCCCGGTCGACCGTCGCGAGCGAGCCGCCGGGGGCGGGCTCCCCGAGGAGCCGCACCGCGAGCCCGGTGACGGTCGCGCGCAGGGCCGGGCCGAGCCCCTGCCAGAGCGCCAGGCTGCGCGCGGCCGCCCCGGGCTCGTCGCCGGACGCCTCCGGTCCGGGCAGTTCGGCGAACTCCACGTTCCGGCTGAGGAACCAGGCCAGACAGCGCGGGCAGCCGCCGTCCCGGTCGTGGTCGAGCTCGTACGCGAGGACGTGGACACCGCCGCACCAGAACAGCACCGCGAGGCCGCGCCCGGAACGGGTGCCGCCGGCGGCGTCCGGCGCGGGGCCGGTCGCGATCCGGGTGGGGGCGGTCAGCGGGCCGAGGAGCACCTCGGCCGGTCGCGTGCCCGGTGCGTCGGGCAGGGACTCCAGCGCGCCGAGGAGGTCGGCGGCGGCCGGCGGGACGGCCGGCGGGACAACCGGGGTGGCGGTCGGCGGGGCGACCGCCGGGGCCGCCGGGGCGGCTGCCTGCGTGTGGACACTCATACGACCTCCACCAGTCGGACCTTGCCGTGCGCGAAGGGCACCGTCCGCTCCGTGACCTCGGCGAACTCCGGCCGGGCGAGCTGCCGCCACACCTCCGGCCAGGTGCGGAAGTGCGGGTTGAGCGGGACCAGGGCGCCGTCGTCGTTGACGAGCCCGAGCAGCGCCATGGCGACCGCCTCGCCGTAACAGACCCCGGCGCCCCGTACGACCGGCCCGCCGGCGGTGCGGCCGGTGACCCGGTGGACGCCGTTCGGCAGCCGGGTGCCGGTCCAGCGCACCGGCTCCCGGTCGCGATCACCGTCGTTCTCGCGGTCGGGGTCGCGGTCGCGTCGGCGGTCGACGGCCCGCTGGATGTAGCGGGCGAAGGAGGCGCACTCGCCGTGTCCGAGGTCGTCGTCGGTCAGCCGCACCCACGAGAACAGCTCCGCGGGGCGGGCCAGCGACGACTTGAGCAGCGCGCGGTAGACCGCCTCCTCCAGCGCCCAGCCGGCGCCGACCGCGGTCGCCACGGGAGACGCGGGGGACGCAGGGGACGCGAGAGACGCAGGGGACGTGGGGGACGCGGGGGACGCGGGGGACGCGGAGGACGCGAAGCGCTCGACGGCGTTGAGAGCGGCCTGGTAGATCGCCTCCCGGGGCGACAGCGTGGCCGCCACGAGCTCGTGGACCCGGCACGCCTCGCCGAGTCCGACGAGCGCCGTGGCCCTGGCCTGCCCGAAGGGCACCTGGGTCAGGTCGCCGCCGTCGAGGTGACGGAAGGGGCCGGCGAACTCGTCGGTCCAGCCGCGCAGGGTGTCGACGATCCGCTCGTGGACGTCGTCCAGACGGCTGTCGTCCTCGGGGCTGACGATGTTCCTGCGGACCAGCACCTCGCCCGCGTCGTCGCCCGCGGCCCCGGGGGCCGGGCGGCCGGTGACGTTCCGCCGCTCCCGGGCCCGATGGCACCGGCACCCGGCCCCCACCGCCGCCCACACCTGATGCTCCGTCACTATCGTTTGGCCCTGGGCGAGTTCCAGGGAAACCGCCGCTGCCGCGGTGCCGCCGAGCCCGGCGGCGCGCAGGTAGAGGGCCTGGACCAGGGTGGCCGCGAGGGCGTCCTCGTCGGCCGGGGCGGCGTCCGGAGCCGTACGCCCGTACCGGCACAGGCACTCCCAGCAGCCGGTCGCCGCGTCGTCGGACCAGAGGATCCAGCGGCGTCCGGCGACCTCGCCGGTGACGCCGTGCGGGACACCGCGCGCGAGGAGCGTGTCCTGCAGCCGCACGACACGCTCGTGCGGCAGGCCGTCCGCGTCGAGGACCACCCACCCGTGCCCGGCCCCGTTCCCGTTCCCGTTCCCCGGCAGCTGCGGCTCCGGGTCCGCCGCGGTGAGTGCGTGGAACTCGGTGTGCAGGCCGGCCAGGGGCGCGGCTTCGAGGAGTCCGCGCAGCCGGTCGAGCCAGTCGGGGCGCCCGTACAGCCGCAGGGTGGTGGCGAGGAGCCGGTCCAGGGCGCGGACCGGTGCGTCGGTCAGCTGGGCGAGGTGCGGGAGCAGCCACTCGGCCGCCGGTCCCTTCGCCTCGACCTGCCGTGCCAGCGGGGCGTCCAGGACGGCCACGCACCGGCGCGCCACGAGGGCGTCGAGCACGCGGGACACCGCCGGGCGCGCCCCGGCCGGGAACTCGTCCACCAGCTCACGGCCGCTGCGGCTGCCGTCCGCGCGGGTCAGCAGGGTCGAGACGACCTGGAAGGCGGACCCGCCCTTGACGGTGAACGAGGCGCCGCCGACTCCGATCCACGCGCCCTGCTTCGTCCGCAGCGTCGAGACGTCGGGCCGGGCGAGCACGACGCCCGTGGCCGACGCGGGCGCGAAACCCTCGGGGGACCCCTCAGGGGACATCACATCACTCACTTTCGTGACACCGCGCCCCACGCGACACAGCGGTCAGCAGGTCGGCCGGTCAGCCGGCAGGGCAGCGGTCGGAACGGCGATCGGAAAGCCCGGAACGGGGCTCGGAACACCGAGTGGGGGGCGGAAGGACGGGGGGTTGGGAGAACGCGGCGGGTGGTCAGGCCGCCGGGTGGGGGTGGGGGTGGGGGTGGGCGTACGTGGCCGAGAGCAGCGGATGTCTGGTCGTGCCGTCGCTCTGGATCAGGTTGCGGACGGACGCGCCGATGAAGCCGCCGAAGACGGTGCCGGCGAGCCGGTGGGACTGGCAGCGCAGGTGGAAGTCGTAGAGCGCCATGGAGGCGCGGACCGCGGCGAGGCGGAAGCCGTGCGCACCGGCCCAGGAGTCGGCGGCGTCGAGGTTCACGCAGACGGTGACGATTCCGGCTCCGTCGGCGAACTCCCTTTGCACACCCATCAGTTCGGGGTCACCGATGGCCGATGCCGGGGCGAGGAAGGAGGTCTCCCCGGCCGTGACGCGGTACACGCCGGCCGGCCGGCCCTCGCTGCGCAGCGCGAAGACGAAGGCCTCCAGCGGGCCCATGGCGTCGTCGAGCGCCCAGTCGGCGGTGTCGCGCGCCAGCGCCTCGCCGAGGAGCCGCAGGACCAGGTCCGTCCGTACGGGCGCGTCGCCGTAGCGGAGGGTCGAGCGGCGCGCCTGGAGCGTGTCGTGCAGGTCGAGCGGGGGCCGGGCGTCCGGGCCCGCGCCGGTGCCGGTGTCGGTGACGGGCACGGCGTCCGCGAACGGCATCGGTGCGCGTTCCGCGGCGCGCCCGTCGCCGGTCGGGGTGCGCTCGGTGAAGGCGTCGAGCAGCGGTTCCATCAGGGAGGAGTCGGTGCGCACGGGTCAGCCCACCTCCATGACGGCCGTGATGGGTTCCTCGGCGGCGGAGAGGCCGAGGTACGCCGTCAGGGCCCGGTCGTCCCAGTCCGTGGCCAGCCGGTACGGGAGGTTCAGCCGGTCGGCGACCTTCCGGGCGGAGGACAGGGCCACGCCGCCGTCGCAGAAGGACAGCCGGAGTCCGAACGTGCCGTACTTGGAGCCCATCTTCTTGAGGTTGGCGGCGACGACCAGGAGCAGCGGCGCCTCGCCGGGCAGGGCCTCGGCGGTGAGCTGGGCGAGGTCGTGGTCCTTCTCCCGGTAGGCGTAGCCGCCGACGGGGAGGACGGAGGGGTCGCGGCTCACCAGGTAGGCGGTCGCGGAGCCGATGTTTCCGCCGGCCGCGGTCCACCGCTGCACCCAGCCGTCGGAGCGCTCGCGGATGCCGAAGGCGACGGCCAGCAGGAGGGCGATGTCGGCGGGTCCGACGCCTCCCGGCCCGTCCTCCGCGGGTGCGGGTGCTCCGGCCAGGCGGGTGACGTCCGCCGCCGGCAGGGGCACCCGGGGGCAGCTCGGCCAGTCGCGGAACTGCCACTGCAGGTTCATGTTCTTCGACTGGAAGTGGGCCAGGTGCCCGTTGGTGTCGAGGAACGTGCGCACCGGGAGCGCGATCGACGCCTCGTACACCGCGCTGTCCGGCGCAACGGCCGCCGTGGTGCCCTTGCTGAACGAGCAGGTGGGGCAGCCGGGGCGGGTGGCGCTGGGGCGGTAGCGGGTCGCGAGGGTGGTGAGGTCGACGATGCCGGAGTCGAGCGGCAGGTAGGTGCGGATCGAGCGCGAGGAGAGGGCCAGTACGTGGTGGGCGACGAGTCCCGCGACGAGCGCGTGCCCGTCGGCGGCGGCCTCGTACGTCTCGGGCTCCTCGTTCCCCTCGTACGCCTGGGGCTTCCCGTACCCCTCCGGCTCCTCGTGCGTCTCGGGCGCGGTGCCGCATTCCAGGCACGGGGTGAACGCGGGGTCCACGTACGGCCCCAGGGTCACCGAGGTGGCGTCGGTCCGGACGCGCAGCAGGGGTCGGCGTTCCAGCCAACATCGGTCCCGAAGGTCGGCGAGGTGCGGCCGGGAGCGCCGGGTCTCGAAGAAGACAACCAGGGCGCCGGTGTCGAGCGGGAGGTCGTCGAGGTCGTCGACGACCTCGCAGACGCCGTCGAGGCAGCGTGCCGTGGCCGTGACGAGGTCGCGGTCCCCCGCCAGGTGGACGGTGGTGCGGTCGAGCCGGGCCGCGGCGTCGGTCCAGGAGGGGTTGACGCCGGTGGAGTTGCCCAGCCGGGACAGCAGGCAGGCGAGCTCGGGCGACACGGACGAGGGTGCGTCGGACGAGGGTGCGTCGGACGGGGGCGCATCGGACGGGGCGCCTTCCTCCAGGGCGCCCGAGGCCCAGAGCAGGGCGAGGGCCTTGAGGACGACGGCCTCGTCGAGGCCCACCTTCGCGGCGATGCCGGCCCGGGTGGTGCCGCCGTCACAGGCGTCGACCAGCCGGCCGAGGTGCTCGCGGGCGAACCTCCCGGTGAAGGCCTGGCGCTTGTCGGCGCCGTCGAGCAGCAGGGCGTCGCCGGACCGGCGCAGCCGTACGCCCTTGCGCAGCACCGGCCGTACCGGAACGGCGATCTGTTTGTCCCGGCCGGCGGCCCGTCCCAGGGCCTCGGCTTTGAGCTCCACACCCATGGTCGTGCACTCCTCCCCCGTAGCGAAGTCTTGTCGGGGCCCTCGGGCAGGGCCGCCTGTCGGACTGAATCCGCCGGGCCGGGTTGGTCGGACCGGGCCCGGCGGATCAGCCGGTCATACGAGGCCGGCCAGCGCGGCGACCCCCTTCCGCTCGTCGGCCCATCGGGTGCCGCAGCGCGGACAGCGGTCCACGGCCACGGTCGACGCGGTCGACACCGCGCTCGTCACCAGGTCGAACTTCCGTACCGTGCCGCCGAGTCCGGCGGGTCCGTCGCGCAGCTCGGCCCGGGCGAGTTCCAGCAGGCCGTGCGCGATGGCGAGGTGCATCGGGCCGAAGCCCTCGGGCAGTCCCCGGGTCGCCTCGGCGACGCGGTCGGGCCGGGCGGGGTCCTGGTGCTGCTCGCCGCGGCGCAGGTGGCAGGAGTAGCAGGCGGTGGCGCCCGGGATCACGGCCGGGCCGCAGACGATCCGGGTGGGGAGCAGCTCGATCCCCACGGTGGGGACGCCGTGCTCGAAGCCGAACCGGTCCAGCGCGTCGCGCAGTTCCTCGTCCCGTCCGGAGTGGACGGCGACGAGGGCGGCGGCGCGCGCCATCCGGGGGTCGTCGGGCAGCGCGCTCCCGTGCACACGGGTCCACGCCGCCGGCCGGTACGCCTCGGCGTACTGCTCGCCGAAGGCGTCCCGCACCAGGTACAGACAGTCCACCGGCTGTTCGGACACCACGTGCTCCGTCTCCCGTCCCTGTCGCTGTCGCTGTCGCTGTCGCTGTCGACTACCGAAGATCACTTGCTGGACTAGGCGATCGGCTGCGGTTCCGGATTGATCGCCTCTTCGCCATGACTCTCGTGGCCCATCGCCGCCGGTGCGGCGTAGAGCCGGGGTGTGCCGAGGTAGCGCTCGCTGTGGATGAAGGACAGCGGCATCGCCTCCGGCACCAGCACCTTGACGGCGTGCATGCCGACCTGTCTCGCCTCGTCCGTGGTGATGTCGACGACGAGGGCCTCGGCGCCCCGCGCGGCCAGCCGGGCCACGGCGGTGGCCAGCGGGTCGGCCTCGGCGGACAGGTCGGGGAGCTCGTCGAGGCGCCGGACCTCCCGCTCGCCCTCCAGCAGGTGCCGGAAGACGTGCCGCCGTTCGACGGAGGCGTTGTACGCGGCCGAGCCGGACACGCTGACGGTCCCGTCCTCGGGCCGCCGCACCGGGCGGGCGGCCACGCTGCCGCGCAGCGCGACCCGTACGGAGGCCAGCTCGCGGTAGATCTTGCCGACGGCCTGCCGTGGATCGACGTCGCAGGTCGCGGCGACGATCTGGGCCAGCTGCCGCTCGTGCGGCGAGAGCTGCACGGCGTACACGACGGGGATGCCGAAGTCGGTCGTCGCGTCGAAGAGCCGGACCTCCATGTGCCGGGCGGTGCCGGCGGCGTGGTCGGCGCGGGCCGGCGGATCGAGGAGCTCGGGGTCGACCGCGAGCCGCGGCAGCCGCAGGCGCTGCAGCCAGGCGAGGGTGAGGGCGTCCCGTTCGACGACTTCCAGGAGTCCGCCGAGTACGGCACCGCGCAGGTCGGAGTGGACGGCGGCGCCCGTGGTGATGCCCCGGGTGAAGCGTTCGGACGGGGACCGCGGGGCCATGTGGAGGTACACGGCGATGGCGGGCACCAGGACGGCGTGCCGACGGGTGAGGGACCAGGCCCGCACCCATCGGATGGGGACGGCGGGGTCGTACGGGAGCAGTCCGCAGTCGTCGCGGGCGAGCTCGCGGTCGGAACACCGGGGCCAGCGCGCCGGCGACACGAACTCCGCGTCTCGGGAGACGAGTTCGGCCTCGGAGGCGAGGACCATGTCCTCGTCGTGCCAGGAGCAGACCGAGTAGCGCTCCAGCGCCTCGGCGATCGAGATCAGCTTGGCGCGCTCGGCGCCAAGGGCGCTGCCGGCGCCGTCGATGTTGCCGATGTCGCCGTCGTTGGTCCAGCCCCTCAGGCTTTCCAGGGCTTTTCCGGGATCGCCGATCCCGGAGACGCGGACCGCGAATTGCGGATCGCCGTCGGCGACGGGAAGGGACGTGGTGCGGGACACGAGACCGTAGGGCGAGACGAGCGACGTTAATCGCCGCATCTCGGGTGCGATGACATCCATTGAACCTCCCCGTCGAGAATCGAAGCGAAAATCGCAGAGGCGGAGAATCACAGACGCAACGGCGGCGCCACGAGGGGCCGGCCGACGCATTGATCGTCACCTGACGGGATGCGGGCAGTCAAGGGGGATCAAGGAGACGCGTTTTGCGGATGAGATCATTCCCGCTGCCCAGACCCCACTGTTTCCGCAGGTCAGAGCGGCGTTTCACACAGCGGAACATGACGTGGTGTCAGGTGGCGTGCGAACGCCATCCGCCTCGCGGTAGCGGCACGCCGTCGTTCGCACAAGATGACACGCGGTCCTCGCGCCGACCGGTGGCCAACGGGTCTCAAAACCGGTGGTTCGCAGGTGCGTCCGCACGTGCACCCCGTGCGCATCTCATTGCTTTGCAGGGGCTTTACCGAGCCGCGGGCGATATAAAGGCTGGCTCATAATCACCCGTAGCCAAGGGGTGTTCTTTCTGGCACAGTCAGCTGGCACGAAGTGAATCTTGTCCTTTCGCCGCCCCCCTTCGACGCCTGCGACGCCGGACACCGGCGCATGGCGAGGCAGGATTCCGTCCCTCGTGAGGCCATGACGGTCCGGCAGCACGGCCCACGGACCGCAACACATCACGGCCCGACACATCACGGCCCGACACATCACGGGCCCGGCGCGCTTCACGGCCGGCCGGCCCGTCAGGGATCGACACCTCACGGCTCGACACATTCGGACTGACCACCCGGATCGACAGGGAGACCACGTGACCGACGTGACCAAGGAGAACGAGCGGCTCCTCAAGCTGTGGCAGGAGTACGCGCCCCGCTACGACGACGACATGGGCCGGCTCGAACGCATGCTGCTCGACGACGGGCGGGCCTGGGCCTGCGGGCAGGCCAAGGGGGACGTGCTCGAGGTCGCCATCGGCACCGGCCGCAACCTGGAGTTCTATCCGGACGGGGTGACGCTGACCGGGCTCGACCTCAGCCCGGCGATGCTCGACCTGGCCCGGCAGCGGGCGGCCGCCCTGGGCCGGCAGGTCGAGCTGCACGCGGGCGACGCCCACCACATGCCGTTCCCGGACGGCTCGTTCGACACCGTGGTCTGCACGCTCGGGCTGTGCAGCGTGCCCGACCACCGCGCGGTGATCGCCGACATGCACCGCCTGCTGCGCCCCGGCGGACAGCTGGTGCTCCTCGACCACGTGGGCAGCCACCACAAGCTGATCTTCTTCGGCCAGCGCCTCCTGGAGAAGTCCATGCTGCGCCAGTGCGGCGACTACCAGACCCGGCGGCCGCTCCCCCTGGTCCAGCAGGCGGGCTTCGTCATCGAGTACCAGAAGCGTCTCAAGGCGGGCGTCGTCGAGCGGGTCGTCGCGCGCAAGCCGGCCGCGTAGAACCCCACACCCCCTCATCGAGCAAAGGACGGCGGAGCATGACATCGATGGCCGACATGGTCGACTCGTGGGGCGCCCACCCGGCGCAGTTCTGGCTGCGCGGCCGGGCACCGGAGGCCCCGGTGGTGTTCGACGCACAGGCCGGCATCTGGTGCGTGTACGGGTACGAGGAGGTCCAGCACGTCCTGGCGAACCCGGCGACGTACTCCTCGAACACCCAGCGCGTCGTCCCGCAGGAGATGCTGGAGGGCGCGGACCAGTTCCGCGAGGGCAACCTCATCCAGATGGACGCCCTCGAACACAAGAAGCTGCGCGGGCTGATCAGCCACGCCTTCAACCCGAAGGTGGTGGCCGACCTGGAGCCGCGGATCGCGGAACTCACCCACGAGCTGCTCGACGCGCTGCCGGCCGGCGACCGCATGGAGCTCGTCGAGGACCTCGCGTACCCGCTTCCGGTCATCGTCATCGCCGAACTCCTCGGCGTACCGAGCGCGGACCGCGACAAGTTCCGGCAGTGGGGCACCGCCCTGCTCGAAGCGACCCAGGAGTTCTCCTTCACCGACCCGAGCGACGCGCAGCGGCAGCAGCTCCAGGACGCGATGCGGCAGGTCGCGAAGCTCTCCGACTACATGCGCGAGCACGTCCTGGACCGCCGGAAGAACCCCCGCGACGACCTCATCACCAAGCTGGTCCAGGCCGAGGTGGACGGCGAGCACCTCACCGACAACGAGGTGGTCAACTTCTCCCACATCCTGCTGATCGCCGGCCACATCACCACCACGATGCTGCTGGGCAACTCGATCCTGTGCCTCGACAGCCACCCGGAGTGGTTCGCCCGGGTCCGCGCGGACCGCGGCCTGGTCCCCGCGGCGATCGAGGAGTCACTGCGCTACCTCAGCCCCTTCGCCGGCACGGCCCGCGCCACCACGACCGCCGTCGAACTCGGCGGCGAGCACATCCCGGCCGACTCGATCCTGGTGACCTTCCTCGGCGTCGCCAACCGCTCCCCGAAGCACTTCCCCGACCCGGACGTCTTCGACCCCACCCGCGACCCCAACCCCCACATGGCCTTCGGCCGCGGCGCCCACTTCTGCATCGGCGCCCCCCTGGCCCGCCTGGAGGGCAAGGTCGCCCTGAACATCCTCCTCGACCGCCACCCCCACCTCCGCACCGACCCCGACCGCCCGCCCCGCTTCCTGCCGAGCCTGAGCATGACGGGCGTGCGGGAGCTGCCGCTGGTGCTGTGACGGGCGGGCGCGGCCCTCGCGGAACCGGCGAAACCTCGGAGAGGCGCACGCCGCACGCCGTGATCTCGGCGGGGAGGTCGAGGGCGACGCCCGAGCCGTGACGGCTGATCGGGCGGCTCCGCCTCGGCCGGAGGCGGAGCCGCCGGTGGGTCAGGACGGGTCGCCGTACTGGAGGCCGCGGCCGTTGGTGCCGACGTAGACGCGCCCGTAGGTGTCCGGGTCACCGGTGATGACGCCGACGCCGCCGATGCCGCCCCACTGGTGGGCGTCGTCGTTGACGCGCAGCCAGGTGGCGCCCCGGTCCGTGGAGCGGAAGACGCCGGTGACGTCCTTGACGGTGCCGATCAGGTACAGGGCCTGGTAGGAGGCGCCGGGTGCGGCCTTGCCGAAGCCGAGGGCGGAGGCGGACCCCACCGAGGTGAGCGCGGTGAAGGTGCGGCCGCCGTCGGTGGAGTGCAGCAGCCCGCGGTCGCCCCCGGCGATCCACAGGTCGCCGGCGACACCCGGGACGGCCGTGAGCCGGCCGGCGGGCAGGCCGGTCGCCCGGGCGGTGAAGGTCGCGCCGCCGTCGGTGCTGGCGTGGAGCGTGCCGCCGGACAGGGAGTAGAAGGTCCTGGCGGAGGAGCGGTCGGCGACGACGACGGCGTCGGTGCCCAGGCCGCCGACCCTCGACCAGCTCGCCCCCTTGTCGGTCGAGCGGTACGGGGCCTGGCCGGCCTGGGTCCAGACGATGGTGGAGCCGTCGGCCGCAAGCGCGACCCGCCCGTCCTGGGCGCCGGCCACCGGCTCGGCCGCGAAGCCGTTCCAGCTGAGGCCGCCGTCGGTGGAGAAGGCACCGTCCTGTGCGCCGCCACGGCCGACGCGGACCATCATCGAGGGCGCGGACTGGGCGAAGTCGATGTCCGTGCTGTTGGTCATCAGCGGATTGCCCAGCCGCCCGGCCGGGACCTTGTTCAGGTCGTCGTGCCGGAAGCCGCCCTGGTCGCCCATGGCGGTGACCACGGCGGCACCGCCGAGCGGGGCGATCGCGTCCATCAGCGCGGTCTCCTCCAGGCCCCGCGCCCCGGCGGTCCAGTGGCTGGTGCCGCCGGTGTCGGTGGCGGCGGCGTCCTTGCTGCGCCAGATGCCGTTTCCCGTGCCGTACAGCACGTGCCCGGAGTCGAAGGGGTCGATGGCCAGGGCGGTCATCCAGTGCCCGGTGTGGGTGCCGACGTACGGGGCGGCCGAGGCGTCCCGTACGGACTTCTCGGCCAGCGCCTTCCAGGTCGTGCCGCCGTCGGTGGTGCGGTAGATCTCGTCCTCGGGCCACCAGCGGTCGAGGGTGGTGACCATCACGGTGGACGGCCGGCGCGGGTCGACGGCCAGGCCGGAGAACCCGTGGGAGCCGCTGGACGGGGAGACGTTCTTCCACGTACCGCCGCCGCTCGGCGTGTGCTTCCAGACCGAGCCCGCGGTCACGCCGTTGGGTCCGAGGGCGTTGGTGTACGTCAGGTAGAGCGAGCCGTCGCCGGAGAGGACGCCGTGCTGCGGGAACTGGCCGGTGGGCTGTCCGGGGACGGCCTGCCAGGTGCTGCCGCCGTCGGTGGAGCGGTAGAGGGAGGTGGACCTGTCGGCGACGCCGACGTAGACCGTCTTGCTGCCGGCGGGGCCGTACGTCACGAAGGAGACGCCAGCGCCGCTGCCGGCCCCGTCCTTGACGGGGAACGAGGACACCTGCCGCCAGGTCGCACCGCTGTCGGTGCTGCGCCACAGGCCGTTCTTGCGGGTGCCGAGGAGCAGGGTGCGGTGGTCCGAGGGGTCGACGGCCAGGCGTTCGCCGGCCCCGCGGCCGTCCTCGTTGCCGCCCAGCTTGAACGGCAGGTCGGTGCGCTGGAAGGTGCGGCCGCGGTCGGTGGAGCGCAGGATCGCGCCGTTGCCGGCCCAGTCGTTGGTGTAGGTGCCGGCCGCGAGGTAGAGCCGGTCGGGGTCGACGGGGTCGGTGGCCAGCGCGTCGATGCCGAGCAGGTTCCAGTCCTTCTCGCCGATCCAGTCGGTCAGCGGGATCCACTGCTCGGCCGCGGCGTCCCAGCGGTAGGCGCCGCCCATGTCGGTCCGCGCGTACAGCAGCCCCCGCTCCCGTGCGTTGAACACCAGCCCGGTGACGTAACCGCCGCCCACCACCTGGGCGTTCTTCCACGCGTACGGTCCGGTCCCGGGGGCCGGGGCATCGCCGGTCCGCACCAGCCGCCACTGCTGGTTGGCGCTGCCGTGGGCCCCGTACTGGATGACCGCGGCACCGTCGGCCGTGGAGCCTCCGGAGACGTCCAGGACCTGGCCGCTCCTGCGGGAGGTGAGGGTGACGGCGTCGGAACCGCTCACCGCGTCGATCCGCCATTCCTGGGAGGCGGCGGAGCTGTCGGTCTGCTGCTCGGCGGCGGCCGCCCGCGCGGTCGAATCGCCCGCTATGCCGAGGACCTTGCCGCTGTTGCGGTTCACCAGCTCGTAGAAGCCGTCGCCGGTGGGCTTGAGCCTCCACTGCTGGTTGGCGGTGTTCTGGTCGGTCCACTGCTGGATGCGGGTGCCGTCGGCGGTGGAGAAGGCGTTGACGTCCAGCACCTTGCCGCTGTGCACCGAGACGAGCTTGTAGTACGCGCCGGCGTCGACCGTCGCGGCCTGCGAGTCGTCCTGCACGAACAGGAGGTACGGCACGACGGTGGCGGGCACGCCGAGCAGCAGGGCGGTGGCGGTCCGGCGACGGCGGTGGCGTCCGCGGCGCGCGGCGTGGGTGGGGTGGTTCATGGGGGGGGTGTCACTCCTCGTACGACGGTGGAACGGGCAGGTCGGTGATGGTGCGAGTCGGCGCTCGCACGGCAGGCGCTCGCGCGGCAGACGCTCGTGCGGGTCAGCGCCGCAGGGTGAGCACGCCCGGCCGGTACGGCAGCCGGTCGTAGGGTCCGCTCGCGGTCGGGGACTTGCCCTGGTAAAGGAACCGCAGGTTGCAGGGGTCGATGGCCATGGTCTGGTCGGGGTTGGCGCGGATCAGGTCGCCGTGGCTGATGTCCTCGGTCCACGTGGCGCCGCTGTTGGCCCTGCCCGCGAAGGGGTTGGACTCGGTGGCGGCCTGCGGGGTCCACGTACCGTTCAGGCTGGTCGCGGTGAAGGAGCGGAAGTAGCGCCGCTCGTCGGCGCCCCGGGCCTCGACGATCATCAGGTACTGGTTCTTGCCCTGGACCTTGTAGACCTGCGGCGCCTCGAAGAGGTTCTTCTCCGTGTCGCTCATGACCGTGGTGTACGAGGAGCCGAAGCTGCCCGGGAAGTTCCCGATCGGCATGCTCGCCCGGTAGATCCTGCCGTTGTCACCGGCGAAGAACAGGTACATGTTCTTCTCGTCGCCGATCAGGGTCTGGTCGATCGGTCCGGTGCCGGATTCGGTGCGCGGGATGCCGCCGGTGAACAACGGCTGCGGCGCGGACCAGCCGTCGGGGTCGGTGGGGTCGCTCGACGTGCGGTAGCTGAAGGGCCAGGCACCCCACTGGTAGGCCAGCACCCAGATCTTCTTGGGCGCGAAGAAGAAGAGGGTGGGCGCGACCGCGTTCCGGTTCATCCGGACCTGGCCGGCCGACGCCATGTCCGACCAGTTCGTGAAGGGGCGGAAGGCCATCGAACCGTACGAGGTTCCCGACGCGCCCGACGTGCTCGACGCGCTCGACGCGTAGACGAGGTGCTTGCCCTCGTACGTGACGTGGGTGAAGTCCTTCACCGCGGCCCAGCCGTTCGACGGCTGGGCGAGCGGGCCGGTCGAGCTCCACGCGTACCGCGTCGGGAGATCGCACGTGCCGCCGCCGCCCGTCCCGGACGGTGCGGTCCAGGTCCACTTCTGGTTCTTCACGGACGCGCAGGCGTACAGCTGGAGCGTGGTGCCGTTCGCGGTGGCGGCGCCGACGGCGTCGAGGCACAGCCCGGACTGGACGCCGGTGATCGAGCCGTCCGCGTGGACGTTCCACTGCTGGTTGGCGCCGCCGTTGCAGTCCCAGACGATCACCGGTGTGCCGTTGACGGTGCCCTTGCCCTTCGCGTCCAGGCACTTGTCGCCCGGTACGCCGTGCAGCTTCAGCTGCTTGGCGGCGGTGTGGGTCCAGCGCCCTCCGGCCTGTGCACCGCAGTCCCACAGGTGGACCCGGGTGCCGTTGACGGTGCCGGTGGCGGTGGCGGAATTCGTGGGGACGCCGACGCAGCGGCCGGAGGCGAGGCCCTTGATCTGCCCCGTACCGTCGGTCGACGGCTTGCCCGGGGTGGTGCCGGTGCCCGCACCCGTACCGGCGCCGGCGCGGAGGGCGTTCGTCACGGCGGTGTACGCGGGCTTGGGCCGGCCGCCGCTGTCGAACAGCAGCGGGCTCTCGTCGCTGCGCCAGGAGTCGCCGTCCCGGACGCCCCACACCGTGATGCCGGTGCACCGGGCCACGGCCAGACAGGCGCCGACCGCGTTCGCGTAGTGGGTGGGCGAGGCCTGGGCGATGTCCAGCTCGGTGATCTGGACGTCGACGCCCAGGGCGGCGAAGCCGGCCAGGGTGGTCCTGAAGCTCACCGGCGGGCCGCCCGCCCCGAAGTGGCTCTGGAAGCCGACGCAGTCGAGGGGCACGCCACGGGACCTGAAGTCCTTGACCATGCGGTAGACGCCCTGGGTCTTGGCGTCCGACCAGTTCTCGATGTTGTAGTCGTTGTAGCAGAGCTTGGCCGAGGGATCGGCCGCGCGGGCGGTGCGGAACGCCTCCTCGATGAAGCCGTCGCCGAGCACCTTCTGGAAGACCGAGTCGCGGAGCCGGCCGCTGCCGCCGTCCGCGAAGGCCTCGTTGACCACGTCCCAGGCGTAGACCTTGCCCTTGTAGTGGGTCACCTGGGTGGTGATGTGGTGGTTCATCACGCCGCGCAGCGTGTTCGCGTCGCGGAGGGAGCCGACCCAGGAGGGCAGCTGGGAGTGCCAGACCGTGGTGTGGCCGCGTACGCGCTGGCCGCGGGCCAGGGCGCGCTCGACGATCCGGTCCGCGGGGCCGAAGGTGAATCGCCCGCGGGACGGTTCGACGGCGTCCCACTTCATCTCGTTCTCCGGGGTGATCATGTTGAACTCCCGGTCCGCGATCGCGGTGTACGCGGAGTCGCCGAGCCTGCCGGCGGCCACGGCCGTGCCGAAGTACCGCCCGGAGGGGGCGGCTTGGGCCCCCAGGCCCGCCGCCCCCGCGGAGCTGGGCAGGAGCGTCACGACGCCGGCCACCAGCGCGGTGGCCGACAGCCCGATCGCCCAGGTCCGGCGTCGCCGGCGGAGCCGGTGCAGGCCCTTCATGACTCTCCTCGGGAGCCGTGGGTGCCGGTCGCCCGGAGTTCGAGTTCAGGTTCGAGTTCGTGGGGGTGTGGCGTCATGTGCGGTGCTTTCTTCAGGTTCAAGTTCTTCAGGGGATACGAGGCGGGGGAAGCCGGATCCCCGCCGCGCCGGCCGGTCGTGGCGGGCGGGTGGGCGGGAAGGACACCCCTGAAGTGGAGGCTTCCGGGCACGCGGGCTCGTAACAGAAAAGTCGAGCCGCCCGCGGAATCGCCCCGTGATGCATCTCGCAGGAAGAAAGCGTTATGCAGGACGCCGTCGCGTGGTCGCGTCGCTCAGGCCCCGGGGGTGCGCACGAGGAAGGAGGCCTGGCCGGCGAAGGCCCGGGTGCCGTCGGAGCCGTCGAGCCAGATGCCGCCGTCGCGGTGGCGGAGGACGGACCCCGGATAGTTGTGCGCGTGCAGGGTCACGGACCCGGCGACCGCCCCGGGACGGGGACAGAAGGTGGCGTCCTCGCGGAACAGCGCGCTGCCGTCGTCGCCGCTCAGCCGCAGCCGCAGGTAGGAGTGGCGCAGGTACCGGCCGTCCGCGGCGCGGAAGGTGACGCACCGCGTGTCGGCCAGTCCCCCGACGACGGTGAACGTGATCCGCCGGCGTGTTTGCTGCTGCGCGCCGCTGGACGCGTCGACACCGCCGAGTGCCGCGAAGTCACCCGTGTACGTGACGAATTGGCCGGGGCGGTCCGCTGACTCCAGCGCCCGCGCGCCGAGGGGAACGGTGCCGGAAGCGGCGGAGGGGCTCGCCGACGGCAGGGGCGTGGGGGTGCCGGCCGTGGGGGCGGCGGTGACGGTGACGCCGGGGACGCGGGGCGGCGCCGGTTCGGGCCAGGCCGCGTAGGTGGCGGTGCCGGCGATGATCACCGCGCCGGTCGCGAGGCTCACCAGCGGATGAGCGGTCACCGCCTGGAGTTTGCCGAACAGGGCGCCGTGCAGTGCCCCTGCCCCGGTCGCCGCACTGGTCGCCGTGCCGGACAGCAGGCCCTTGGCGGCGAGTGCGGCGATCAGCGCGGCCGGGACGGTCAGCGTCGTGAGGCTGAGGGGCAGCAGTTCGGCGGGAACGCGTTCCGGCGAGGTGGCCACGCAGACCGGGCAGTCCCGCGTGTGCCGCGCGATCCGCTTGCGCCACACCGATGCGGGGTGCCCGTCCCAGCCGGCGACGGTCTCCCCCAGCCCCGGACAGCGCGGGTCGGTCTCGAGCGCGGCGACGATCGTCCGGCACACCTCCAGCTGCTCGCGCATCCGCTGGAGGCGCACGCCGAGGTGCGCGACCGTGAGCCCGGTCGCGGCGGCCATGTCCTCCCGGCTGAGCATGCCGGCGCACTCCTGCCACCACAGCGACAGCAGCATCCGGTGGTCCGGGTCGAGCCACCGCCCTGCCTCGACGACCCGGCGCCGCTCGTCCGACACGTGCAGCCGCAGGATCGTCGCGTCCACGGGCCCGGCGCCGGCGTCCGGTATCCGCCGCGCCTCGTCGATGCCCGTGGTCCGCTCGGCGAGGGCGCGCTGCCGGTTCCAGTGGCTGTTGATCTGCCGGAGCGTGATCGACACCAGCCAGGACCGGAAACTCTCCGGCGCCCGCAGCGCCGGCAGGTCGCGCACCACCCGCAGCAGGGTCTCCTGGACGACGTCGTCGACGTCGGCATGTCCGCTCAGGGCTCGCCCGACGATGTTGTACACCAACGGCAGGTACGCGGCGATCAACTCCTCCCGCGCCCGAACGTCACCCCCCTGCGCGGCGACGACCAGCTCCGCGTGGCCCACATCGACGAGCCCCATCCCCACCTCCTCCAGGGCCGGCAATCCCCCCGCTCCGGCGCGCCACCCTAACGCCGCCCGCTCCGCCCGCCCAAAGCCGCGGGCCGGAGCCCCTCCTCCACGCGATCAGCCCCGCGTCTCCTCGCGGCGTCCCCTGTCAGCTGCACCGGGTATGACGAGCAACTTGCCGGTGGTACGCCGACCTTCGAGATCGCTGTGGGCCCGGGCGGCCTCGGACAACGCGTAGCGGCCCGTGACGGTGATCTGGAGCGCCTTGGAGCGCACCCACGCGAACACGTCGGCGGCCCGTCGGAGCAGTTCGGACCGATCGGCGATGAAGTCCCCTAGGCTGGGCCGGATCAGCGTCAGCGAACCGCCCTGGGCGAGCCGCATCGGATCGAACGGCGGCACGGCACCACTTGCCGCGCCGAAGAGCACGAGATGGCCGCGGGGTCGCAGGCTGGCGAGGCTCGCGTCGAAGGTGTGCGCGCCGACGCCGTCGAAGACAACCGGCAGTCCCTGACCGTCGTTGAGCCGCCTCACCTCGGCTGCGAGATCGTCGACCGCGGAGGAGAGGATCACCTCGGCGGCCCCGGCACGCTTCGCCAGCTCGGCCTTCGCCGTGGTCGACGTCGTGCCGATCACCCTGCCGCCGAGATGGGTGATGAGCTGGGTCAGAAGCAGCCCCATGCCACCGGCGGCCGCATGCACGAGCACCGTGTCGCCCGCCTGAACCGGATAGGCGTCCTTGACGAGATAGTGCGCGGTCATGCCCTGGAGGAGCACGGCGGCGGCTGTCTCGAAGTCGATGTCGTCGGGCAGCGGCACCAGCCGGGAGGCGTCCACCACCGCACGCTCGGCGTACGTGCCGGGAATCTCCACCCAACCGACCCGGTCCCCGACCGCGACGTCAACGACGCCGGGCCCGACGTCGACGACCGTACCGGCACCCTCAGCCCCCGGAGTGAAGGGCAGCGGAAGGCTGTACCGGCCCTCGCGGTGGTAGACGTCGAGGAAGTTCACCCCGGACGCGGCGACCTCCACGACCGCCTCACCCGGCCCCGGCCGCGGCTGGTCCACCTCGGCCACCCGCAACACCTCGGGACCGCCCACTTCGTACACCTGAATCGCTCGCATGATCCCCACCAACCCCGTTGACGGCGATCCGATTCCCGGCAAGCAGACCAGCCCTCCACCCTGCTGAGAGCTGAGACGCTGCCCGCGCCTCTGCTGGTTGGGCTCGGCATCCATCTACACCAGTGACCAACCTCGACGCGAAGGGTTTGGGGGATTGGCCCCGAAGTGTGAGGGGTGGCGCTGCCAGGTTGCCGATCACCCTATCTTGGCGGTCCACACGCAGCTCGTCGAGTCGGGGTCCGCAGCCGTGAACTACACATTCCCAGGTTCCACACGCCCGCTGACGCCCCCGCGGGTAGCACCTCCACCGAGTTCAAATCAGCATGTTGATTCTCCGCGAGCCCTAAGCTGACCGTATGACGATCATCACCGTGCGTGCGGCTGGCGATTCAGCCGGCGTCGAGGCGGAGTTGCGGTCCCTCGGAGCCTGGTTGGAAGACGACCGGGCGGTACGGCGGCATGTCCGCGGCGAGTTGGAAAGCTCGCTTACACCCGTGCCCGGGCAGCAAGGCGACGGGATCGACATCCTCTCCCTCGTCCTCAGCAGCGGCCTCAGCACCGCCTCGCTCGCTGCCGCAATCGCTTCCTGGCGGTCCACCCGCACGCCGTCGCCGACACTCGTCGTGCAGCGGCCCGACGGAACCCGCGTCGAGATCAGCGGGCACAGCCAGGAGGAGGCGGAGAAGCTGATGCGCTCGCTCCTGAACGACGGCGAGGGTACGGGGGGGTCGGCGGCTTGACCGCGTTGCCCGGCCCGGACGGGACCAGAGTCCTGCTGATCGGGGCGAGCGAGTTCACCGCCCTGGACGGCCTGCCGGCCGTGGCGGGCAATCTGGCCCTGCTCCGCGACCTGTTCACGGACCTGTGGAAACTGCCGCCCGGTCACGTCACCATGGTCGCGAACCCCTCCATCCCCCGTGACGTGTCGCGGGCGGTCCAGGAGGCCGTCGACGCGGCCACCGACACCCTGCTCGTCTACTACGCGGGGCACGGCCTACTCGATCCCCGTACCGGGAAACTCCACCTGGCCACTGAGACGAGCGATCCCAAATCGGTCCACGACACCGCCACGCCCTACGAGTGGATCCGCTGGCCGGTCGAGAAGAGCCCGGCCATGCGCAGGATCGTCGTCCTGGACTGCTGCTACAGCGCACGGGCCTTCGGGGTCCAGTCGGCCGCCGCCACCCTGGAGGTGGACGGCACCTACCTCCTCGCGGCCTCAGCCGAGACGGCCGTGGCGCTCTCGCCGCCGGGCGAGCCACTCACCGCCTTCACCGGCGAGCTGGTCACGCTGATGCAAGAGGGCGTGCCGGGTGGGCCCGAGTACCTGGACCTCGACACGCTCTTCACCCGGCTCCGTACACGACTGGTCACCCGCGACCGCCCGGAGCCGCAGCGGCTGTGCCGTAACCAGCTCGGTCAAGCGCCCTTCATCCGCAACGCCGCCTACACCCCGCCGCCCGAGCCGACACTCGTCACTGGCCCGCCCCAGGTGTTGGAGCCCCTGCGGACCGACCAGGCCATCGCCGAGATCTACACGGCCCGCAGCCTAGCCGACACCCTCCAGGCCATCGCCGACGCCGCCGTCTCCGGTTTCGGCTACGAGTTGGCGGCCGTCAACCTCGTCCGGGCCGACGGCGACCTCGTCGTGGCCGCGCTGGCAGGCAGCCCGGCCGCCGAATCACTGATCACCGGCCGGGTCGGGTCTCGCGCCTCGTGGGAGCGGCGGCTGGTGATGGGCGAGGACTGGGAGGGCCTGCGGTTCATCCCGCACAGCGAAGGCTGGGTGCTCAACGACGACGACGTACCCCAGTGGCATACCGAGGGCCCTGCGCCCGAGCAGGAGGGCGGGTGGCACCCCGAGGACCGGCTCTTCGCGCCGATGCACTCGCCCCTCGGCGAGCTGATCGGCGTGATCTCCGTCGACCGCCCGAAGGACGGCCGCCGCCCGGGCGCCCAGGCCCGCGAGGCACTGCGCACGTACGCCTTCCACTCCGCCATCGCCATCAGCAACGCGCGCCTGCGGGCGAACATGCAGCGGGCGCTGGTCCGCCTGGAGCGCGAACAGCAGGCCCTGCGTGCCAGCGAGGAGTCGTTCCGGCAGGCCTTCGAGTACGCGCCGGCCGGTATGGCCATCGCCGAGATGGGCGGCGACCAGCACGGTCGCCTGCTGCGCACCAACGACGCCCTGTGCCGCCTCCTCGGCCGCCCCGCCTCCGTTCTGCGGCAGTACTCCTTCGCCCACCTCGTCCACCCCGAGGACATCGAAGCCCTGCTGAGCGCCTCCGCCGAGGGCGGCCGGGCCGAGTTGCGGCTCGGGCGGCGCGATGGCAGCTATGTGTGGGTCTCGGTGTCCAACTCCGTCGTCGCCGACTCCACCGACGGGCCCCGCTTCCTCCTCACCCATGTCATTGACATGGACGAGCGGAAACAGCGCGATTCTGAGCTGGAGCGCCGGACGACCCTCGACTAACTCACCGGCCTTTGCACGGAGTCGGAGCTACGGATCCGCCTGGCCCGCTCGCTGTGCGACACACCGGATGCGGCCCCCCGGGGCGAACGGTCCATACGGCCTCGAACCGTACCCGCCCCACCGGCACCGGGGCCTACCGATCGGCCCGAACCCCACACTCGCCGTGCTGCACCTTGGCGTCGACGATTCAAGCCGTAAAACGTACGCCACGGCCGGGCCCTCGAGGACGCCGCGCTCGTGGAGATCGCCGGCCGGCTCCGGAGCGAGCTAGACCGCGAGCGGAGTGATGGGGGAGACCGGGATTCCCGCGGTACTCGCCCGGACCGAGAAGACGAGTTTGTTGCCCTCGCCCCGGACGTGACGCATGGACTCTCGTGACGGCCTGTAGGCCCTGCCTCCTAGACCATCTGCAGACTGGAGCGTTTGCGAGTGGTCCATAGTTGTGCCGTCGGGATTTCGCCCAAAGGCAGCCTCTAGCTGCGTACTTCGTGGGTCACTCTTTTGCGCGGCACCCGAGCTTGGTCACGATCCTCAGGTGATCGTGCTTCGGCGCGTTCTACAACTCGGACCGCTGCGCTGATCGGTGGCTGACCTGCCGCGATCAGAAAGGAGGCACTCCATGACGCACGATGACGACGACCGGACCACGTTCTTGTTCTACGCCCCGGGACGGGAACCACACGCCTGGGCCCTCGACCTCACCGGCCTGGGTGAAGCCCTCCGGGAATCGTTCCCCGAGGTCCGCTACAAGGTCCGCCAGGACCGCACGCATCAGGGCGAGCCGTATCTCTCCTTCTGGGCGAGCACCGACGACGGCACCGAGTACGACGGCACCGCCACCGTCCACGGGCGGGACTGTGTGATGCTGGCCGACACCACGGCAGGCGAGGCTGCCCCCTTCCTCCTCTGGCTGCGCGACACCTATCTGCCCGCCCCCGACCTCGTCCGCTTCAGCAGCGAGCCGGCCGTGGAACGGGGCATCGAGATCGACTGGCGCCTCCCCGCCAACGGCGACGCGGCACGAGTGGCCGACGAACTCCGCCATCACCTCTCGGTCGTGGAAGGGGCCTGAATCACTCCACCGGGGGGGTAAGGCAGTGCACGGTGTTCGTCGGGGCCGCCCGACCCCCGAGCCTGACGCCCCATCAGAACGAGCGTCAAATGAGCGTCAAGATATCGCCCGTAACTCCCACACCGCACATACTGCGCACCCGCAAAACCCCAGGTCAGTCGCCCTTCTTCACCGGCTCCAGGATCGCCACGCACTCCACGTGGTGCGTCATCGGAAACAGGTCGAACACCCGCAGCGTCCGCACCCGGTAGCCGCCGTCCCTGAAGTAGGCCAGGTCCCGGGCCAGGGCCGCGGGGTCGCAGGCTACGTAGGCGATGCGGCGGGCGCCCAGGTCGGTCAGGTGGTGGACGGTCTGCTTGCCGGCGCCCGCGCGGGGCGGGTCCAGGACGATGAGGTCGACCTCGGTGATGCCCGTGCGCGGGAGGACGGACTCGACCTTGCCCTGTTCGATGCGGACGCGCGGGAAGTCGGCGAGGTTGTGGCGGGCGTCCTCGACGGCGCGCTTGCCCGACTCGATGCCGAGGACGGCGCCGTTCTCGCCGAGGCGGTCGGCGAGGGCGCCCGCGAAGAGGCCGACGCCGCAGTAGAGGTCGAGGGCGGTCTCGCCCTTGCGCGGGAGGAGGCCCTGCATGACGGCGCGGACCAGGGTGTCGGCGGCCTTCGGGTGGACCTGCCAGAAGCCGCCGTTGCCGACGCGGTAGGTGCGGTCGTCGGCGCGTTCGCGGACGAAGGGGCGGCCGTGGACGCGGTGGACCGAGCCGTCGCCCTCGTGGACGCGGAGCACCGAGACCGGCTTTTCCAGTTCCACGAGGGGAAGGCGGGCGCCCGGGCGCGGGGTCAGGATGACCTGGCGGTCCTGGGAGCCGGTCGCCGCGACGGCCTCGATCGAGGCCATGCCCTCCCAGCTGCGGCGCTCGATGCCGAGCTCCGAGACGCCCTCGGCGGCGATCATGCAGTGGTCGATCACCTCGACCTCGTGCGAGCGGTGCTTGCGCAGGCCCGCGCGGCCCTCGGCGTCGACCGCGTACTGCACGCGGGTGCGCCACTGCGGGACCTGGCCCGCGGGGAGCTTGTCGCCCTCCGCGGGGACGACCGTGCCGTCCCAGCCGGCCTCCTCCGGGGTGAGACCGGCGAGCCGCTTCAGCTGCTCGGCGACGACCTCGCCCTTCAGGCGGCGCTGCGCGCCCGGCTTGGCGTGCTGCCAGTCGCAGCCGCCGCACTTGCCCGGGCCCGAGAAGGGGCACGGCGCCTCGATCCGGTCCTTGGACGCCTCCAGGACCTCGACCGCGTCGGCGCGCAGGAAGCGGGAGGTCTCCTCGCCCTCGGTGACCCGGGCGCGGACCCGCTCGCCCGGCAGGGCGTGGCGCACGAACAGGACGCGGCCGCCCTCGGTGCGGGCGATGCAGTGGCCGCCGTGGGCCACCGGGCCGACCTCGACCTCGTACTCCTCCCCGATCAGGGACTTCACAGGGGTGTTCTGCATGATCGGGGGCTCCCGGAGGCTACGAAACGAAGTGGGCCGCTGTTTTCACAGCAGCCCACCAGTCTAGCCGTTCCTGCCGGCCGGTTCCTTGCGGGTCTTCTCCACCGGTCCGCGGCGCACCGAGCCCGGCGCGTTCCACTCCTGGCGCTTGCGCGCCCGCTTCTTCGCGGCCTCGGAGGACTGGAGCTGGTACGGGACCGAGGTCACCATCACGCCCGGCGTGAAGAGCAGCCGGCCCTTGAGGCGCAGCGCGCTCTGGTTGTGCAGCAGGTGCTCGTACCAGTGGCCGACCACGTACTCCGGGATGTAGACGGACACCGCGTCGCGCGGGCTCTCCTTGCGGAGGTTCTTCACGTACTCGATGACCGGCCGGGTGATCTCGCGGTACGGGGAGTCGAGGATCTTCAGCGGCACGTTGATGCCGCGCCGCTCCCACTCCTCCTTCAGCGCCTTGGTCTCCGCCGGGTCGACGCTGACGGTGAGCGCCTCCAGCTCGCTCGCGTGCATGAGCTTGGCGTAGGCGAGGGCGCGCAGGGTGGGCTTGTGGAGCTTGGAGACGAGGACGATCGAGCGGACCCGGGAGGGCCGCACGTACTCGTCGGGGCGCTCCTCGGCGGCGGCGATCTCCGCCGCGACGGAGTCGTAGTGGCGGCGGATCGCGGTCATCGTCACGTAGAAGATCACCATGCCGAGCAGGGCGACCCAGGCGCCGTGGGTGAACTTGGTGGCGAGGACGACGACCAGGACGAGGCCGGTGAAGAAGGCGCCGAAGGCGTTGATCGCGCGGGAGCGGATCATGTGGCGGCGCTTGGCCGGGTCGCGCTCGGTGGTCAGGTGCCGGTTCCAGTGCCGGACCATGCCGATCTGGCTGAGCGTGAAGGAGACGAAGACGCCGACGATGTAGAGCTGGATCAGGCGCGTCGAGTCGGCGCCGTAGATCCAGACGAGGAGGGCGGCGGCGCCGGCGAGCAGCACGATGCCGTTGGAGAAGGCGAGGCGGTCCCCGCGGGTGTGCAGCTGGCGCGGCAGGTAGCGGTCCTGGGCGAGGATCGAGCCGAGGAGCGGGAAGCCGTTGTACGCGGTGTTGGCGGCCAGGAAGAGGACGAGCGCGGTGGCGGCGGCGAGCAGGACGAAGAAGAACGTTCCGTCGCCGAACACGGCGGCGGCGACCTGGGAGATCACCGGGTCCTGGACGTAGCCCTCGCCGACCGGGACGCCGTTGTGCAGCAGGTCGGTCGCCGGCTTCTCGGCCATCCGGACGTCGGTGGCCATGGCCAGGAAGATGATGCCGCAGAACATGGTGACGGCGAGGCCGCCCATGAGGGCCAGCGTGGTGGCCGCGTTCTTCGACTTGGGCTTGCGGAAGGCGGGCACGCCGTTGGAGATGGCCTCGACGCCGGTGAGGGCGGCACAGCCGGAGGAGAAGGCGCGCAGCAGCAGGAAGATCAGGGCGAAGCCGGCGAGTCCGCCGTGCTCGGCCTTGATCTCGAAGGCGGCGGTGGGGGCGCGCATGTCGTCGCCGAGGACGATGCCGCGCCAGGCGCCCCAGAGGATCATGACGAAGACGCCGAAGACGAAGACGTACGTGGGGATGGCGAAGAGTCCGCCGGACTCCTTCACCCCGCGCAGGTTCATCAGGGTCAGCAGCACGATCACGGCGACCGCCGAGGCCACCTTGTGCTCGACGACGAAGGGGACGGCCGAGCCGAGGTTCTCGATGCCGGAGGAGATCGAGACCGCGACGGTGAGGACGTAGTCGACGAGCAGGGCGCTCGCGACGGTCAGTCCGGCCTTCGGGCCGAGGTTGGTGGTCGCGACCTCGTAGTCGCCGCCGCCGCTGGGGTACGCGTGGACGTTCTGCCGGTACGAGGCGACGACCGTGAACATCAGCACCACGACCGCGAGCGCGATCCAGGGGCTGAAGTGGTAGGCCGACAGGCCCGCGACGGAGAGGACGAGCAGCACCTCGCCCGGCGCGTACGCCACCGAGGACAGCGGGTCGGAGGCGAACACGGGAAGGGCGATCCGCTTGGGGAGGAGGGTCTCGCCGAGCTTGTCGCTGCGCAGGGCCCGTCCGATGAGGATCCGTTTGGGCACGTCGGTCAGTTTGGACACAACAGAGGATCGTAAGCGTTCGAAACCGGCCATGCCGACCAGCACCCCGATCCGCACGGAATCTCCCTGGGTACCGCTTCGGACGGACGCACCGCGACCTCGGATGGGTCGCCGGGGTCGGTGCCGCATAAGCTCGGACGGACAGCATGGACCGGAATGAAGCCGGGTAGGTGGCCGCGGTCGCGGCCGGGAAAGTTGTGAGCAGGGTGTTTTCGCAGGTCAGTAAGACGATCAGGAGTGCGGGGTAAGGGGACGTGCACATCGTCATCATGGGCTGCGGGCGAGTGGGAGCCGCTCTCGCGCAGACCCTCGAACAGCAGGGGCACACCGTCGCGGTCGTGGACCAGGACCCGACGGCCTTCCGCCGCCTGGGCTCGGGGTTCGGCGGGCGCCGGGTGACCGGCGTGGGCTTCGACCAGGACACGCTGCGCGAGGCGGGCATCGAGGAGGCCGGCGCCTTCGCCGCCGTCAGCAGCGGCGACAACTCGAACATCATCGCGGCGCGGGTCGCGCGCGAGATGTTCGGCATCGAGAACGTGGCCGCGCGGATCTACGACCCGCGGCGCGCCGAGGTCTACCAGCGCCTCGGCATTCCGACGGTCGCCACGGTCCGCTGGACCGCCGACCAGATGCTGCGCCGGCTGCTGCCCTCGGGCGCGGAGCCGCTGTGGCGTGACCCGAGCGGCGGAGTGCAGCTCGCCGAGGTCCACACCTCGCCCGCGTGGATCGGGCACAAGGTCAGCCGGCTCCAGGAGGAGACGGGGGTGCGCGTGGCGTTCCTCACCCGCCTGGGCGAAGCGATCCTCCCGACCTCGCAGACGGTGCTGCAGGAGGGCGACCTCGTGCACGTCATGATGCGGACGGACGAGATCGACAAGGTCGAGGCGGCCTTCGCCGAGGGTCCCGAGGAGGGCGGTCACTGATGCGTGTCGCTATTGCGGGCGCCGGCGCGGTGGGCCGTTCCATCGCGGGCGAGCTCCTGGAGAACGGCCACGAGGTCCTCCTCATCGACAAGGCCCCGACCGCCATCTCGGTGGAGCGGGTGCCGCAGGCGGAGTGGCTGCTCGCCGACGCCTGCGAGATCACCTCACTGGACGAGGCGGCACTGCAGCGCTGCAACGTGGTGATCGCGGCGACCGGCGACGACAAGGTGAACCTGGTCGTCTCGCTGCTCGCCAAGACCGAGTACGGCGTGCCGCGCGTGGTCGCCCGGGTGAACAACCCGAAGAACGAGTGGCTGTTCAACGAGGCCTGGGGCGTGGACGTGGCCGTCTCGACCCCGCGTCTGATGTCGGCCCTGGTGGAGGAGGCGGTGAGCGTCGGCGACCTGGTCCGGCTGCTGCGCTTCAGCCACGGCGACGCCAACCTGGTCGAGCTGACCCTGCCGCCCGAGTCGGCGATCGCCGGCACCCAGGTCGGCGAGGTGGCCTGGCCGCAGGACACCTCCCTGGTCACGATCATCCGCGGCTCCCGGGTGCTCACCCCGAGCCCGGAGGAGACCCTGGAGGCGGGCGACGAGCTGCTGTTCGTGGCCACCCAGGCGCGCGAGGAGCAGCTGGAGGAGCTGCTCTCGGTGCGCCGGGAGGGCGGCGCGTAGCCGCTGACCGCACGGCGAGGGGCCCGGGACCTGTGTCAGGTCCCGGGCCCCTTCCCGTACGACGACGTCCGTACGACGACGGTGGCGGCGGGCGGTCAGGCCTCGGTACGGCCCCGGTCCGCGGCGCCGCGGGCCTCCGCGGCCTTGCGGGCCTTCTCGGCCTCCTCCTCGGCCTCCATCTCCGCGAACACGTCGATCGGCGGCGGCGCCTTGGCGAGGAAGACCCAGGTCAGATAGACCGCGAGCAGGAAGGGCGGGATCTTCAGGGCGACCAGGACCCAGCCGAGCTGGGTGGTGTCGGCCCACCAGTAGAGCGGGAAGAGGATCGCGCACTTGGCGAGCAGGATGAGGCCCCAGGCCCAGCTGGCCTTCGCGTAGGCCTTCTTGCGGCCCGGGTTGCGGGTGCGCCAGGAGAGGTTCTCCTTGAAGACCGGGCCGAGGATCAGGCCGATCAGCGGCACGCCGGCCAGGGTCGTGATGATGTACGCCAGGGCGAGGCCGAGGGTGTAGAGCATGCCCGGCAGGTAGAAGTCCTTGGCGTTGCCGGTCATCATCGCGAAGACGACACCGAAGGCGACGCCGAAGACGCCGCTGAAGGCGTGCTTGACGGTGTCGCGGCGCACCAGGCGCACGGCCACGAGCAGCAGCGAGACGCCGAGCGCGGCGATCGCCGAGACGTGCAGGTTCTTGTTGATCGTGTAGATCGTGACGAAGAGCAGTCCCGGCAGGACCGTCTCCACCATGCCGCGGACGCCGCCGAAGGCCTCGAACAGCGCGGCCTCGGTCACCGCCTTGTCGGCCTGGCCGGTCGGGATGTCCGTGTCGGCGGTCGGCTTGTCGACTGACGTCACCGGCTACTCCTGTCCGAGCGGTCGGAGCTCGTATTTGGGGTTGAAGAGGACCCGCCGGCCGTGGCTCATCGAGATGCGGCCGGAGGCGATCAGCTTGCGGCCCGGCTCGATGCCCACGATGGAGCGGCGGCCCAGCCAGACCACGTCCAGCGGGGCCGTGCCGTCGAACAGCTCGGCCTCCAGCGCGGGCACACCCGCACGGGGGCGCAGGGTGACCGTCCGCAACGTACCAGTCACCTTGACTATCTCGCGGTCGGAGCAGTCGGAGATGCGCGTGCACCCCGAGGCCGCGGAGTCCTCCTGGAGCTCCACCGACTCCAGCTCCTCCTGGGAGGTCGACAGCCGGTCGAGCATGCGGCGGAAGCGCCCGGCGGGCTTCTCTGTACGCGGTGCGGCACTCATACGTAAAAGCGTACCGGCCGCCGCCGACGGCCCGTCGGGGACGGGAGTCAGTGTTCGAAGCGGTAGCCCATGCCCGGTTCGGTGACGAAGTGGCGCGGGTGGGAGGGGTCCGGCTCCAGCTTGCGGCGCAGCTGGGCCATGTAGACCCGCAGGTAGTTGGTCTCGGTGCCGTACGAGGGGCCCCAGACCTCCTGGAGCAGCTGCTTCTGGCTGACCAGGCGGCCGCTGTTGCGGACCAGGACCTCCAGGAGGTGCCACTCGGTCGGGGTGAGCCGGACGTCCTTGCCGTCGCGGTGCACCTTCTTGGCGGCGAGGTCGACGGTGAAGCCCTCGGTCTCGACGACCACGAGGCCCTCCTCGCGGCCGACCGGCTCGGCCCGGCGGACGGCGGCGCGCAGCCGGGCGAGCAGTTCGTCCATGCCGAAGGGCTTGGTGACGTAGTCGTCGGCGCCGGCGTCGAGGGCCTCGACCTTCTCGTCGGAGGTCTGCCGGGCGGAGAGCACCAGGATCGGCACCCGGGTCCAGCCGCGCAGGCCGCGGATCACGTCGACGCCGTCCATGTCGGGCAGGCCGAGGTCGAGGACGACGACGTCGGGATGGCGCTCGGCGGCGAGCCGGAGGGCGGTGGCGGCGTCGGGGGCCGCGTCGACCTCGTACTTCCGCGCCTTGAGGTTGATCACCAGGGCGCGGACGATCTGCGGCTCGTCGTCGACCACGAGGACCCGGGTCATGGCGGGTGGCCTTCCTTTTCGTCGGGGGCTTCGGCGGTGGGCTTCGTCGGTGGGTTTGACGGGGGGCGGGCTTCGGCGGTGGGTTTGTCGGGGGGCGTGGGTGGGGCTTCGGCGGTGGGGCTTCGGCGGGGAGACCGGGGACGGGCCGGGGCCCGGGTCACCGGGAGCCGGTGATGGACCGCGGGGCGGGGCCCGGGTCCGGGGGCGGCGCGGAGCCGCGGGCGGTGCGCAGGGTGAGCACCATGGTGAGGCCGCCGCCGGGGGTGTCCTCGGCGGCGAGGGTGCCGCCCATGGCCTCGACGAAGCCGCGGGCGACGGCGAGGCCGAGGCCGACGCCGGAGCCGCGCGGGGCGTCGCCGAAGCGCTGGAACGGTTCGAAGATGCCGTCCTTGCCCTCGTCGGGGACGCCGGGGCCGCGGTCGGTGACGCGCAGTTCGAGGCGTTCGCCGAGGACGCTGGCGGAGACCAGGACGGGGGCTCCCCCGGGGCTGTACTTGACGGCGTTCTCGACGATGTTGGCGACGGCCCGTTCGAGCAGGCCGCGGTCGACGTCGACCATGGGGAGGGTCTCGGGGATGTCCAGGTGGACGCTGCCGTCGGGGACGCCGCCGAGGGCCATGGGGACGACCTCGTCGAGGTCGGTGGGGCGGATCAGCGGGGTGACGGTGCCGGTCTGCAGCCGGGACATGTCGAGGAGGTTCCCGACGAGGTGGTCGAGCCGGTCGGCGCCCTCCTCGATGCCTTCGAGGAGCAGGGCCCGGTCCTCCTCGGACCACTCGACGTCGTCGGAGCGGAGCGAGCTGACGGAGGCCTTGATGCCGGCGAGCGGGGTGCGCAGGTCGTGGCTGACGGCGGCGAGCAGCGAGGTGCGGATCTTGTTGCCCTCGGCGAGCTTGCGGGCCTCCTCGGCCTCGCCGACCAGCCGCTGGCGGTCCAGGACCACGGCGGCCTGGGCGGCGAAGGCGCCGAGGACCCGGCGGTCCTCGGCCGGCAGCACCCGTCCGTTGAGGGCGAGGGCCAGGTGGTCGCCGACCGGCATGTCGACGTCGGCGTCGTCGGGCCGGGTGACCGGATGGGCGCCCACGCTCGCGGCACAGGTCCAGGGCGCCACGTCGCCGGCCCGTTCCAGGAGGGCGACGGACTCCATGGAGAAGGTCTCCCGGACCCGTTCGAGCAGGGCCTCCAGGCTGGTCTCGCCGCGCAGCACGCTGCCGGCCAGGTGGGACAGCACCTCGGACTCGGCGCGCAGTCGGGCCGCCTGCTGGGTGCGGCGGGCGGCCAGGTCGACCACGGAGGCCACGGACATGCCGACGCCGAAGAAGACGGCGATGGCCACGATGTTGAGCGGGTCGGCGATGGTCAGCCGGTGCAGCGGCGGGGTGAAGAACCAGTTGAGCAGCAGGGAGCCGAAGGCCGCCGAGGCCAGGGCCGGCAGGAAACCGCCGAGCAGGGCGGAGGCCACGGTCAGGGTGAGGAAGAGCAGCATGTCGTTGGCGAGGCCGAGGTCCGCGTCGACATGGGTGAGGAGCAGGGCGAGCAGGGCGGGTCCGGCGACGCCGACCAGCCAGCCGGCGAGGATCCGGCCCCGGCCGAGCCGGGCGCCGCGCGCCACGGGCAGGCCGCGGCCCTTGGCGGCCTCCTCGTGGGTGACGATGTGCACGTCGAGGTCGGGGCCCGACTCACGGGCCACGGTCTGGCCGACGCCCGGCCCGAACACGTACTGCCAGGTGCGGCGGCGGCTGGAGCCGAGCACGATCTGGGTGGCGTTGACCCCGCGGGCGAACTCCAGGAGGGCGTGCGGCACGTCGTCGCCGATGACGTGGTGGAAGGTGCCGCCGAGGTCCTCGACCAGGGTGCGCTGCACCGCCAGCTCCTTGGGCGAGGCGGCGGTGAGGCCGTCGCTGCGGGAGACGTAGACGGCGAGGACCTCGCCGCCGGCGCCCTTCTCGGCGAGCCGGGCGGCCCGCCGGATCAGGGTGCGGCCCTCGGGGCCGCCGGTGAGGCCGACCACGATCCGCTCCCGGGCCTGCCAGGTGGAGCGGATGTCGTGCTCGCCGCGGTACTGCCGCAGGTACTCGTCGACCCGGTCGGCGGTCCACAGCAGCGCCAGCTCCCGCAGCGCCGTGAGGTTGCCGGGGCGGAAGTAGTTCGACAGGGCCGCGTCGACCTTGTCCGGCTGGTACACGTTGCCGTGCGCCATGCGGCGGCGCAGCGCCTGGGGCGACATGTCGACCAGCTCGATCTGGTCGGCCCGGCGCACCACCTCGTCCGGCACGGTCTCCCGCTGCCGCACCCCGGTGATCGACTCGACCACGTCGCCCAGCGACTCCAGGTGCTGGATGTTCACGGTCGAGATCACGTCGATCCCGGCCGCGAGCAGCTCCTCGACGTCCTGCCAGCGCTTGGCGTTGCGCGAGCCGGGCACGTTGGTGTGCGCCAGCTCGTCCACCAGGGCGACGGCGGGCCGCCGGGCCAGGACCGCGTCCACGTCCATCTCGGAGAAGACGCCGCCCCGGTACTCCAGGCGGCGCCGGGGAATCCGCTCCAGGCCGTGCAACAGCACCTCGGTGCGCGGCCGGCCGTGGTGCTCGACGAACGCGACGGCGCAGTCCGTGCCCCGCTCCACACGGCGGTGCGCCTCGGAGAGCATCGCGTACGTCTTGCCGACGCCCGGTGCCGCTCCCAGGTAGATCCGGAGTGTGCCGCGTCCCATGCCCATGACCCTACGTCCAGCTCATCGGACATTTCGCACGGGTGACGGCACTCCGGGTGGTCTTGACGTGATCCTGATGCGTCCCGGCCGGGCGACGGCGGGCGGCCCGTCTCAGTGCTCGATGATCTCGCCGTCGCGCAGCTCCAGGACCCGGTCCGCGAGGCCGAGCAGCTGGGTGTCGTGGGTGGCGACGAGGGCGGTGCAGCCCTCGCTGCGCACCACGGCCCGCAGCAGCTCCATGACGGCGAGGCCGGTCTCGGCGTCCAGCTGGCCGGTGGGCTCGTCGGCGATCAGCAGCGCGGGCCGGTTGGCGAGGGCGCGGGCGATGGCGACCCGCTGCTGCTGGCCGCCGGAGAGCTCCCCGGGGCGCTGGGCGGTGTGGTCGGCGAGCCCGACGAGGGCGAGCAGCAGGGCGACGCGGTCCTCGCGCTCCTTCGGGTCGGCCTTGCGCAGCCGCAGGGGCACGCCGACGTTCTCGGCGGCGGTCAGGATCGGTATGAGCCCGAAGGACTGGAAGATGAATCCGATCCGGTCCCGGCGCAGGGCGAGCAGGCCGTCCTCGCTCAGCTCGGCGAGGTCGGTGCCGTCGATGACGATGCGCCCCCGGTCGGCGGTGTCGAGGCCGCCCACCAGGTTGAGCAGGGTGGTCTTGCCGGAGCCGGAGCGGCCCTTGAGGGCGACCAGCTCGCCGCGCGGGATCTCGAAGGACACACCGCGCAGGGCGTGCACGGCGGCGGCCCCCGTCCCGTACGACCGGTGCAGGTCCTCCACCCGGACCATCGGCGCGCCGGCCGGGTCGTCGAGGACGGCCGTGCCGGTCCGCGCGTTGCTCTCACTCACCGCTGTACCCCCCTGGTGCGAACGTGTGCGCCGCCAGTATGTGCCGGGGGCGGGTGCCGGGGGAAGACGCGGCCGGAGCCTGTGGAAAAGCCGCGGCCGGTCGAGCCGGCCGCGGCTGTGGAAAACCCTCGCGGGTCCCGGAGGATCCTGGCGGGCCCCACCGGGTCCGCGGACCTCAGCGGATCTCGGAGATCTCCGGACCGCTGGGTCTCAGCGGATCTCGGAGATCTCCGGACCGCGCTGGAGCTGGCCCATGCCGCCGGAGAAGCGGGAGCCGGACTGGTCCTCCTGCTGCACGCCGTCCGGGACCATCTGGGCGTCGTTGGGCAGCTTGAGGACGATCGGGTCGCGGGGGGCCATCGGCCCGTCGCCGCGGACGACCACGGTGTCCCGGACGATCTGCTCCAGGAGCCCGGCGGCCTCCGGCTGCACGGCGCCCTGGCCGGAGATCACGCCGCGCAGGAACCAGCGCGGGCCGTCGACGCCGACGAAGCGCACCAGCTGGACGCCCCGGTTGCCGTCGGGCAGCTGCACCGGGACCTGGGCGCGCAGCTCCCAGCCCAGCGGGCCCTCGACCTCCTCGATGACGCCGCCCTGCTGGGTGATGCCGTTGGCGATCTCCTCGCGGACCTCGCCCCAGATGCCCTCCTTCTTGGGGGCGGCGAAGGCCTGGAGCTGCACGGCGCTGTCCCGCAGCACGACCGTGGCCGCGACGATCGCGTCGCCCGCCACCTCGACCCTGAGCTCCATGCCGTCGACACCGGGCACGAAGATGCCGCCGAGGTCGACGCGGCCCTCCTCGGGCTTGCTGACCTCGGAGATGTCCCAGGGACCGTCGGGCCGGGGTGCCGGCGGAAGGTTCACCCGGCGCTGCCCCGCGGCGGCGTCGGTCGTGTCTTCGGTGTCCACCGCGTCGACGACCTGCTCGGCGGCGTCCTCGGCGGCACCGCTCTTCTTGCGACGTCCGAACACGTCACTGTCCTTCCCGGTCGGATACGACCGAAGCGTATCGATTCCCACCCGTAGAGCCGTCCACGGCGGCATGACCGCCGGTGGACCCGAAGCCCCCCTCGGCCCGCGCAGAGCCGGGAAGCTCCGCGACCTCGTGGAAGCGCACCTTCTCGACCTGCTGGACGACCAGCTGGGCGATCCGGTCGAAACGTTCGAACCGCACGCTTTCGCGCGGGTCCAGATTGACCACGATCACCTTGATCTCTCCACGGTACCCGGCATCGACCGTCCCCGGGGCATTCACCAGGGCGACGCCGCAGCGGGCCGCGAGCCCGGAGCGCGGATGGACGAAGGCGGCGTAGCCGTCGGGCAGCGCGATGGACACCCCGGTGGGCAGCACGGCCCGTTCCCCGGGGGCGAGTTCGGCGGCCTCGGTGGTCACCAGGTCGGCGCCGGCGTCGCCGGGGTGCCCGTACGCGGGCAGCGGCACCTCCGGGTCGACCCGGCGGATGAGTACGTCGACGGGATGGCGCATCAGGGGTTCACCTCGAAGGCGCGGGCGCGCCGGACCTGGTCGGGGTCGGACATGGCGGCCCGGATCTCCTCCGGGCGCCCGTTGTCGATGAAGTGGTCGACCTTGACCTCGATGAAGAGGGCGTCGGCGCGGACGGCGACGGGGCCCTCGGGCCCGCCGATCCGGCCGACGGCGGTCGAGTAGATCTTGCGGCCGTGCACGGCGGTGACCTCGGCCTGGAGGTGGAGCACGGTGTCGACCGGGACCGGCCGGGCGAAGTCGGTCTCCAGGCGCCCGGTCACGGCGATCACCCGCAGCAGCCAGTTCAGGGAGCCGAGGGTCTCGTCGAGCGCGGTGGCGAGCACGCCGCCGTGCGCGAGACCGGGGGCGCCCTGGTGGTCGGGGGTCACGGTGAACTCCGCGGTGACCGTCACGCCCTCGCCCGCGCGCGCCTCCAGGTGGAGACCGTGGGGCTGCCCGCCGCCGCACCCGAAGCAGTACTCGTAGTGCGCCCCGAGCAGCTCGCCGGGGGCGGGCGCGTCGGGGTGGCGTACCGGCGCTATGGCGTCGGCCGGCGGGGTGAGAGCGGCAGATGTTCCAGTCACAGGCGCAGACCTTACCCGCGCGGCCGGGCGCCGGTCGCGCCGTGCCAAGCTTGGAGGCATGCAGCAGCCTTCCGCGCCCGCGACCGCCCCGGCCTTCGACGAACGCCTGACCGCGCCCCGCTCCTGGTGGGTGATCGCGTTCCTGCTCGGCCTGTCGGGCGCCCTGATCATGTTCCCGCTGGGGGTGCTGCCGGCGCTCGGCGGACTGCTGGTCGCCGGGGCGCTCGCCGCGGTGGGCGTCTCCTCCTACGGCTCGGCCCGGATCCGCGTGGTGGCCGGCTCGCTGGTCGCCGGGGACGCCCGGATCCCGGTGTCGGCGCTGGGGACGGCAGAGGTGCTGGACGCCGACGAGGCGCGCGCGTGGCGCACGCACAAGGCGGACCCGCGGGCGTACATGCTGATGCGCAGCTATGTGGCGACGGCGGTGCGGATCGAGGTCACCGACCCGGAGGACCCGACGCCGTACGTCTATCTGTCCAGCCGCGAGCCGGAGGCGCTGGCGGCGGCCCTGGAGGCGGCCCGTACCGAGTCCGCCTGAGCCGCGGCGGCCCGGGACACCGTCGGACACCGCCGGGGCCCGCGAAGGGCCCTGGGCGCCCGCCAGGGGGCCCGGGGACGGTGGGCCGGACTTCGGGTCAGAAGTCGATCTCCTTGGGGTTCTCCGGCTGCTCCAGGGGCGGCAGGGCCGGGAGGGCGTCCCAGGGGATCTGGCGGGCCCGCAGGTCCTTGCGGACGTGCGCGGCGAGCTTCTTGGTGTCGCGCCGGTTCATCACGGCGCCGACGGCCGCGCCCACCATGAACGGGGTGAGGTTCGGCAGGTTGCGCATCATGCGCTTCATGATCTGCTGGCGCAGTTCGCGCTTCATCTGCCCGCCGAGCGCCGCGTTGACCGTGGTCGGCTTGGTGGGGTCGATGCCCCGCTCCTCGGTCCAGGCGGTGAGGTAGGCGGCGGAGCGCTGGGTGAGGGTGCCGGGGGGCCGCAGGCCGTAGACCTCGTGCAGCTCGGCGACGAGCTTGAGCTCGATGGCGGCGACGCCGGTGATCTCCGCGGCCAGCTCGGCGGGCATCGCGGGGGGCACGGGCAGCATGGCGGCGGCGCCGATGCCGGCGCCGACGGTGGCGCTGGCGTTGGCCGCGCCGGCGATGAGCTTGTCGGCGATCTCCTCGGGCCCGAGGCCCGGGAACTGCCGCCGGAGGGTCGCCAGGTCGCGTACGGGCACGCGCGGGGCGAGCTCGATGACGCGGTCCGCCAGATAGCCGATGCCGGCCCTGGCGCCCTGGCCGCCGCGCTTGACTCCGCGCCGTACGGCGTCGATGCGGGCGCTGTCGATCCTGAGGCGGTCCAGCTGGACGCGCGCGGGGTTGGCCACGCGCGCGAGGACGCCGCGCTTGGCGGTCCCCTCGGTGTCCGCGGTGTCCGCGGCCTCGGCGGTGTCGCCCCGGTCGTCCGGGGTGGCGCCGTCGGTGCTGCGGGTGTCGTCCGGGTCGAGCCGGTGACCGGCCCGGTGCGGCGCGCCCGCTGCTTCGAGCGAGGCCGTGGGGCCTCGCTCGTCGTCACGTGCGCCAGGTGCGGGCAGGGGGGCGGAGTGCTCGGCCGAGGAAGCGTCCTGGACGCCCTCCGCCGGGCCCGAGCCGCCCTGGTACGCCTCCGACCTCCCGGGGAGCCGGAGCCGTCGCTTCCGAGACGGTGTGTCGCCTGCCACGGTCACTCGATCTCAGTCGCAGTCGCGGCAGATCGGCTGACCGTTCTTCTCCCGGGCCAGCTGGCTCCGGTGGTGCACGAGGAAGCAGCTCATGCAGGTGAACTCGTCCGCCTGCTTGGGCAGGACCCGGACGGCCAGCTCCTCGTTCGAGAGGTCGGCGCCCGGGAGCTCCAGGCCCTCGGCGGCCTCGAACTCGTCGACGTCGACGGTCGAGGTCGACTTGTCGTTCCGGCGGGCCTTCAGTTCCTCAAGGCTGTCCGAGTCGACGTCGTCGTCGGTCTTGCGTGGGGTGTCGTAATCCGTTGCCATGTCAGCTCTCCCCCTCTGGGTGGTTTGCGGGTGTCTCCAGCGCACGTAACGCGTGAGAGGCCGGACTTGTGCCCGACCTGAGGCGGAGATTTTGCCTCACATCAAGGTCTGTTACTCAATCGACACCCAATCCGCCCTCTCACGAGTGACCGGCTTTGGGTGGCGAAGCGGACCGTACACGGTCCCGCGACCCTCCCTCACGGGTGCCACCCCGTGTACTTCCCGTCATTCGGACCCCTGGAAACCCGGACTTTTCCGGGTTTTCCGAGGGAATTCGCGATCACGGAGAGTGGAGGGCCGGACACTCATTCCTGTGATCGATCACACAGAACGACCCGGGGAAAAAGATCCGGAAATTCAGCGCAAAGCGAACAAAGAGGTCGGCTTGCGTGCAGTCTGTCAGATCGGCAGCGTGACGCGCATCACGAGCCCGCCGCCCTCGCGCGGCTCGGCGATGATACGGCCGCCGTGCGCCCGTGCGACGGAGCGCGCGATCGACAGGCCGAGGCCGACGCCCTTGTCACTCCCCGTGCGCTCCTGCCGGAGGCGCCGGAATGGCTCGAAAAGATTGTCGATCTCGTACGCCGGGACGACCGGGCCCGTGTTCGTCACCTCCAGGACCGCCTGGCCGCCCTGCACGGAGGTGGCGACCTCCACCCAGCCGTCCTCCGGCACGTTGTACCGCACCGCGTTCTGCACCAGGTTCAGGGCGATCCGCTCCAGCAGGACGCCGTTGCCCTGGACCACGGCCGCGGCCCGCTCGCCCCGGAACTCCACGCCCTTGGTGTCGGCCTCCGCCCGGGCCTGGTCCATCGCCCGGGAGGCCACCTCGGCCAGGTCGACCGGTTTGCGCTCCACGATCTCGTTGTCGCTGCGGGCGAGCAGCAGCAGGCCCTCGACCAGCTGCTCGCTGCGCTCGTTGGTCGCGAGCAGCGTCTTGCCGAGCTGCTGGATCTCCACCGGCGCCGCCGGGTCGGAGAGCGTGACCTCCAGGAGCGTGCGGTTGATCGCCAGCGGGGTGCGCAGCTCGTGCGAGGCGTTGGCGACGAAGCGCTGCTGGGCGCTGAAGGCCCGCTCCAGGCGCTCCAGCATCTCGTCGAAGGTGTCGGCGAGCTCCTTCAGCTCGTCGTCGGGCCCGTCCAGCTCGATCCGCCGGGACAGGTCCGTGCCGGCCACCTGGCGGGCGGTCCGGGTGATCCGGCCCAGCGGGGAGAGCACCCGGCCGGCCATCGCGTAGCCGAAGGCGAAGGCGATGATGCTGAGGCCGAGCAGGGCGAAGAGGGAGCGGCGCAGCAGGTCGTCCAGGGCGAGGTCGCTCTGGTGCCGCAGGCACATCGAGACGGCGTTGTTGAGCTGCTCGCCGGTGGACCGGTCGGGCAGCTCGCACCAGTCGGTGGTGGCCGTGACCGTGCCGTTGACCACCTTGAAGGGCAGGGTGGCCGTGGTGTCCCGGACGGCCTGCGCGGTGAAGAGGTAGATGATCGCCAGCAGGATGATGCCGGCGATCAGGAACATGCCGCCGTAGAGCAGCGTGAGCCTTATCCGGATGGTGGGGCGCAGCAGGGGGCGGACCGGGTCGCGTGGGTCCCAGTGCGGTTTCGGTGGTGCGTTGAGCGTGGTGGTGTTCGGGGCCATCGGCTCAGATCCGGTATCCCGAGCCGGGGACGGTGACGATCACCGGGGGCTCGCCGAGCTTGCGGCGCAGGGTCATCACGGTGACCCGGACGACGTTGGTGAACGGGTCGGTGTTCTCGTCCCAGGCCTTCTCCAGGAGCTGCTCGGCCGAGACGACGGCGCCCTCGCTGCGCATCAGGACCTCCAGGACGGCGAACTCCTTGGGCGCGAGCTGGACCTCCTTGCCGTCGCGGAAGACCTCGCGGCGGTTGGGGTCGAGCTTGATGCCGGCCCGCTCCAGGACGGGCGGCAGCGGGACGCTGGTGCGCCGGCCCAGGGCGCGCACGCGCGCGGTGAGCTCGCTGAAGGCGAAGGGCTTGGGGAGGTAGTCGTCGGCGCCGAGCTCCAGGCCTTCGACGCGGTCGCTGACGTCGCCGGAGGCGGTCAGCATCAGCACCCGGGTGGGCATGCCCAGCTCGACGATCTTGCGGCAGACGTCGTCGCCGTGGACCAGCGGCAGGTCGCGGTCGAGCACCACGACGTCGTAGTCGTTGACGCCGACCCGCTCCAGGGCGGCGGCCCCGTCGTACACGACGTCGACCGCCATGGCCTCGCGGCGCAGACCGGTGGCCACCGCATCCGCGAGGAGCTGCTCGTCCTCGACGACGAGTACGCGCACGTCCGTAAGTCCTTTCCTGGGCGCCCTGCTCCCTTGCGGCGGATCCGGGCGGACCCTGAGGCGGACAAGGCGGTTCTGCGCACTGACTGTGCGTGTCCATCCTGCCCCGAACGCGCGTAAACCGGCTGTAAGGCGGCCCTGAGGGGGTGCGGCGGGGGCGGCGCCGGAGCGCGGCGGCGGGCCGCGCGCACCGAGAATTCACCTGATTCGGCGGGCCGTTGATGTTTCCGTCCGCGGAGGGCTGGGGAGGACGACTGCACACCCCGCGATCACGCCCCGTAGGTGGGCTGCCACCTACCGCTCTCTGTCCCCCAGAGGTAGCAGTGCGTGATCCATCCACCCCCGGCACTCCCCGTGCCACCGACCCACGACGAGGGGGCGCACGATGGACGCTTTCACCGCAGGACTGCTGCACCGCATCAAGGCCACGCAGTCCGACCTCACGCGCGCTCGCGAGGCCGGCGACGACTTCCTGGCGGAGGTCGAGCAGGCCGAGCTGGAGGACCTGCACCGGCTGGCCGCCGAACACGGCGTGGAGGTCGGCGCCTCCTGCGCCTGACCCCGCGGACCTGACGGAAGGGCCCCCGGAGCCGATGGCTCCGGGGGCCCTTCCGTCGCCCGGGGCAGCACGTCAGTCGTGCCACGCCCCCGCCCGCTCCAGGAACCCCTGGAGCGTCCCGAAGAGGCCCTCCGGGGCCACCAGGGCCAGCTCGCCCGACGGGGGCTCGCCCGGGCGGCCGCCGGTGCGGGCGCCGGCCTCGCGGGCGATGAGGTCGCCGGCCGCGAGGTCCCAGGGGTTGAGGCCGCGCTCGTAGTAGGCGTCGAGGCGGCCGGCCGCGACGTCGCAGAGGTCGACGGCGGCGGAGCCGGCCCGGCGGATGTCGCGGACCTGGGGCAGCAGCTCGCGGGCCACCTGGGCCTGGTGGTCGCGGCGCTCCTGGACGTAGCCGAAGCCGGTGGCGACCAGGGCCTGGGAGAGGTCCGGCGCGGGGCGGACGGCGAGCGTGCGGTCGCCGAGGCGGGCGCCGCCGCCGAGGGTGGCGTGGAAGGTCTCGCCGCGCATCGGGATCTCGACGACGCCGACCACGGTCTCGCCGTCCCGCTCGGCGGCGATCGAGACGGACCAGGTCGGCAGGCCGTAGAGGTAGTTCACGGTGCCGTCGAGCGGGTCGATGACCCAGCGCACACCGGTGGTGCCGGGGGTGGCGGCGCCCTCCTCGCCGAGCAGGCCGTCGTGCGGGCGGTGCTCGGCGAGGAAGCCGGTGATCAGCTTCTCGGCGGCGATGTCCATCTCGGTGACCACGTCGACGGCGCTGGACTTGGTCTGGGCCACGGCCAGGTCGTCGGGGCGCCCGTCGCGCAGCAGGACGCCGGCCCGCCGGGCGGCCTCCAGGGCCAGCTCGTGCAGTTCGGTCAGCAGGGGGTCGGTCATGCCTCGGTCTCCTCGTACGGACGAGTCGGACGTTCGGGTCGGACGGTGGGGTCGGGCGTACGGATCGGGCGTACGGATCAGGCGTACGGGCTGTCGGCACCGGCCGCCGCGGGGCGCTCGGCCCGGGCGGGGCAGCAGCCGATCGGGCACAGGTCGTGCGAGGGACCGAGGGCGCCCAGGGCGCAGCGCTCGGCGCGCAGGCCCCGCTCGCTCGCGGCCCGCTCCAGGACCAGCTCGCGCACGGCGGCGGCGAAGCGCGGGTCGGCGCCGACGGTGGCCGAGCGCCGGACCGGCAGCCCGAGCTCGGCGGCCTTGGCGGTGGCCTCGGTGTCGAGGTCGTAGAGAACCTCCATGTGGTCCGAGACGAAGCCGATGGGGACCATGACGACGGCCGGGGCCCCGGCGGCGTGCAGCTCCTCCAGGTGGTCGCAGATGTCGGGCTCCAGCCAGGGGATGTGCGGGGCGCCGCTGCGGGACTGGTAGACGAGCTGCCAGGGGTGCTCGACGCCGGTCTCCTCGCGGACGGCGTCGGCGATGACCCGGGCCACGTCCAGGTGCTGCTTCACATAGGCGCCGCCGTCGCCGTGGTCGGCGACGGGGCCGGAGGTGTCGGCGGCGGAGTCCGGGATGGAGTGGGTGGTGAAGGCGAGGTGGGCGCCGGCCCGCACGGACTCGTCGAGCTCGGCCAGGGAGGCGAGCACGCCCTCGATCATGGGGCGGACGAAGCCGGGGTGGTTGAAGTAGTGCCGGAGCTTGTCGACGCGGGGCAGTGGCAGGCCCTCCGCCTCCAGCTGGGCGAGGGAGTCCGCCAGGTTCTCGCGGTACTGCCGGCAGCCGGAGTAGGAGGCGTAGGCGCTGGTGGCGAGGACGGCGATGTGGCGCCGCCCGTCGGTGACCATCTCGCGCAGGGTGTCGGTGAGGTACGGCGCCCAGTTCCGGTTGCCCCAGTAGACCGGCAGGTCGAGGCCGGCCTCGGCGAAGTCCGTGCGCAGGGCGTCGAGCAGGGCGCGGTTCTGGTCGTTGATGGGGCTGACGCCGCCGAAGAGGAAGTAGTGCTGCCCCACTTCCTTCAGCCGTTCCTTGGGGATGCCGCGCCCGCGGGTCACGTTCTCCAGGAACGGGACCACGTCGTCGGGGCCTTCGGGGCCGCCGAAGGAGAGCAGCAGCAGGGCGTCGTACGGGGCGGGATCGAGCTCGTCGGACATGGCACCGATCCTGCCACCCGGCGGTGACGGCCCGGGGCGCGGCCCGACCGGAAAAGGGAGTGACCGGACGACTTCAAGGCCGTAGGCTTTAGCTGTTAATTGACACGTGTGTGCCACACCCGTGCGGTCACGCACGCCTGCCCGAGCCGGAGCTCCCCTTGCCCAGTCCCTATCGCGCGATCTTCGCGGCCCCCGGCAGCACGTCCTTCTCCGTCGCGGGCTTCATCGGCCGGATGCCGCTGTCCATGATGGGCATCGGCATCGTGACCATGATCTCCCAGGTCACCGGGCGGTACGGGCTCGCGGGCGCGCTGTCCGCGACGCTCGCGCTCTCCGCCGCCGTGCTCGGCCCGCGGATCTCCCGCCTGGTCGACCGGCACGGGCAGCGGGCGGTGCTGCGCCCGGCCACCCTGATCTCGCTCGCGGCCGCCGCCGGGCTGCTGCTGTGCGTGAAGTTCGAGGCGCCGGACTGGACCCTCTTCGTCTTCACGGCCTGTGTCGGCACCGTGCCGAGCCTCGGCGCGATGACCCGGGCCCGGTGGGCGGAGCTCTACCGCGGCGACGCCCAGCGGCTGCACACGGCCTATTCGTGGGAGTCGATCGTCGACGAGGTGTGCTTCATCTTCGGCCCGATCATCTCGATCGGACTGTCGACCACCTGGTTCCCCGAGGCCGGCCCGCTGCTCGCCGGCCTCTTCCTGGCCGCCGGCGTCTTCTGGCTGACCGCGCAGCGCGCCACCGAGCCCGCCCCGCACCCGCGCGAGAGCCACTCCGGCGGCTCGGCGCTGCGCTCCCCCGGCCTGCAGGTGCTGACCCTGGCCTTCGTCGCCACCGGCGCCGTGTTCGGCTCGGTGGACGTGGTGACCGTCGCCTTCGCCGAGGAGCAGGGCCACAAGTCGGCCGCGAGCCTGGTGCTCGCGGTGTACGCGCTGGGCTCCTGCCTGGCCGGCGCGGTCTTCGGACTGCTCCGGGTCAAGGGCGAGCCGGCGGTGCGCTGGCTCGTGGGCGTGTGCGCCATGGCCGTGAGTATGATCCCCCTCCTACTGGCCGGGAACCTGCCGTTGCTGGCCGTGGCGCTCTTTGTCGCGGGCCTGTCCATCGCGCCGACGATGGTGACCACGATGGCCCTCGTCGAAGCGCACGTACCGCGCACCAAGCTGACCGAGGGCATGACCTGGACGGGAACCGGGCTCGCGATCGGTGTGGCGCTGGGCTCCTCGGCCGCCGGCTGGGTGGTCGACGCGTCGGGGGCGGAGTCGGGGTACGTGGTGCCCGTCCTCTCGGGTGCGCTCGCGGTCGCCGTGGCGGTGCTCGGTCACCGCCGGCTGCGCAGGCCGGCGCCGACGCGGGAGGGGCAGCTTGACCAGGTCGACGACGCAGCAGAAGAGCACCGGGGCGGCGGGCAGCACGTGGCGTAACTGGGCGGGGAACGTCACGGCCCGCCCGGTGCGGGAGGCGAGCCCGGCCTCGGCCGAGGAGCTGGCGGCGGTCGTGCGCGCGGCCGCCGAGGACGGACTTCGGGTGAAGACGGTCGGCACCGGCCACTCCTTCACCTCCATCGCCGCCACCGACGGGGTGCTGGTGCGCCCGCACCTGCTCACCGGGATCCGCCGGATCGACCGCGAGGCGATGACCGTGACCGTGGAGTCCGGCACCCCGCTGAAGCGGCTCAACGCGGCGCTCGCGCGCGAGGGCCTCTCGCTCACGAACATGGGCGACATCATGGAGCAGACGGTGGCCGGCGCCACCTCGACCGGCACCCACGGCACCGGCCGCGACTCCGCCTCGATCGCCGCGCAGATCCGCGCGATGGAGCTGGTCACCGCCGACGGTTCGCTGCTGACCTGCTCGCCCGAGGAGAACCCGGAGGTCTTCGCCGCCGCCCGGATCGGCCTCGGCGCGCTCGGCGTGGTCACCGCCCTCACCTTCGCGGTGGAGCCGCTCTTCCTGCTCACCGCGCGCGAGGAGCCGATGTCCTTCGACCGCGTGACCGCGGAGTTCGACCAGCTGCACGCGGAGAACGAGCACTTCGAGTTCTACTGGTTCCCGCACACCGACAACTGCAACACCAAGCGCAACAACCGCAGCGCGGGTCCCGCCGCCCCGGTGGGCCGGGTCAGCGGCTGGATCGAGGACGAGCTGCTGTCCAACGGGGTCTTCCAGCTGGCCTGTTCGCTGGGCCGGGCGGTGCCGCCGGTCGTGCCGGCGCTGGCCAGGGTCTCCAGCCGGGCGCTGTCCGCCCGGACGTACACGGACATCCCGTACAAGGTCTTCACCTCGCCGCGCCGGGTGCGCTTCCTGGAGATGGAGTACGCGCTGCCGCGCGAGGCGGCGGTGTCCGCGCTGCGCGAGCTGAAGGCGATGATCGAGCGCTCGCCGCTGAAGGTGAGCTTCCCGGTGGAGGTGCGCACCGCGCCGGCCGACGACATCGCGCTGTCCACCGCCTCGGACCGGGAGTCCGCGTACATCGCCGTGCACCTCTACAAGGGCACGCCCCACCGCGCGTACTTCACCGCGGTGGAGCGGATCATGACCGGGCACGGCGGGCGCCCGCACTGGGGGAAGGTGCACACCCGGGACGCGGCCTACTTCGAGAAGGCCTATCCGCGCTTCGGCGAGTTCACCGCGCTGCGCGACCGGCTCGACCCGGACCGGCGCTTCGGGAACGACTACCTCCGCCGGGTGCTGGGCGACTGACGGTCACTCGGCCGCGTCGCCCGCGGGCGCCCCGGCGGCCGGCGGCGTGGTGCCGGCCGGGGTGGTCGGCGCCGTCGTGGGCGGGGTGGTGGTCGAAGTGGAGCCGCCGGTGGGCTCGGTGGACGCCGAGGACGTCGGGCCCGGGGTCGGCGTCCCCGTCCCGGGGGTACGGTCCGGGGTCGGCGTCCCGCCGGCGTCCCGGTCCTCCTGCCGGCCGCCGCCGGAGCCGGGGGTCGGGGAGGACGTGCCGTCCGTGGCGGGGCGCCGCTCCTCGCCGCCGTCCCGGTCGCTCCCCCGGCCGCTCCCCGGGTCACCGCCCTGGCCGCGCACGGCCGAGCCGAAGGTCGTGGTGCCCCGGGTGCCGGCGAGGTCCTGGCCGGAGGTCAGCTCGTAGGCGGTGATGCCGCCCATGGCGAGCAGGAAGACGGCGGCCGCGCCGACGGCGGAGCGCTTCCAGCCGCGGACCCGGGTGCCGTGCGTGGTCGGCGCGTTGAACTCCTCGCCGAGCCCCTCCCCCGGCAGCTCGCCCCGTGAGGCGGCGGCCTGACGGGGCCTCGGCCGGCCGGTCGCGGTGACCTCGCGCATCTGCTCACCGGTGCGCTTGAGGAGGTGCTGGAGGAGGGGGCCGCCGCAGGTGGCGATGACACTGATCACACCGGCGCCGAGGATGGTGCCGTAGACGCCGAGCGTGGACGCGAGTTTGGCGGCGAGCACGGCCGCGAGCGCACTGCCCGCGACCTGAGGAAGGCTCAGGTCGAACCGTTTCTTCTTCTCTTCCGGCATGTCCGTCCCAGCTGGTCATCTGTTCCACCGTGCACCCAGAAGGGACAAATGGGCGAAGGGATTGGTTCCGTTTCGGGTGCTTCTGTGAAGAGGGACACGCGGGGAGCGCGACCCCGGAGACTCAACTCCGGAATCGCCGGAGAAGTTGGGCGGCGCGCCGGTCCACCCAGGTGGCCCGAATGGAGTACTGTGGCGAGCCCTGGGTCCGGATTCCCTCACGGGTGTCCGGAATCGACGGAAGGGGGCCGAAGGTGGCACTCGAACCGGCGGCGCCACGGCACCGTACGGGCACCCGCGACACAGCGTGACGGGCAGTCACTCTGCGTCGCATTCGGGTAACCGTGCCATAACGGCGTTCCAGGGTCCAGGCCCGACACGCCGGGCAACTCGGCAGGGTTGTGGCAGGCTGCACCCGGGCAGGCCACACTCGACTAGCGGAAGCAGCGACGCACGTGACGTCGGCAGGCACCACCCGGGAGGTTCCCATGCCCGAACTGCGTGTCGTGGCCGTCTCGAACGACGGCACACGACTGGTGCTGAAGGCTGCTGACAACACGGAGTACACACTTCCGATCGACGAGCGGCTGCGGGCCGCCGTCCGCAACGACCGCGCCCGGCTCGGACAGATCGAGATCGAGGTCGAGAGCCACCTCCGCCCCCGCGACATCCAGGCCCGGATACGGGCCGGTGCCTCCGCGGAGGAGGTCGCACAGCTCGCCGGCATCCCCGTCGACCGGGTGCGCCGCTTCGAGGGCCCCGTCCTCGCCGAGCGCGCCTTCATGGCGGAGCGGGCCCGGAAGACCCCCGTGCGCCGGCCCGGCGAGAACACCGGACCCCAGCTCGGCGAGGCGGTGCAGGAGCGGCTGCTGCTGCGCGGCGCCGAGAAGGACACCGTGCAGTGGGACTCCTGGCGCCGGGACGACGGCACCTGGGAGGTGCTGCTCGTCTACCGGGTCGCGGGCGAGGTGCACACGGCGAGCTGGACCTACGACCCGCCGCGCCGGCTCGTCCAGGCCGTGGACGACGAGGCCCGGGCGCTGATCGGCGAGACCGACGACACCCTGGCGGCCGTGCCGGAGCCCAGCTTCCCCTTCGTGCCGCGGATCGCCCGGCTGCCCCGGGACCGGCCGCTGGACCGCGCGCTCGACCGGCAGATCGACCGCTCCCCCGCCCCGGCCCCCGAGCCGGAGGAGGAGCGCGACTCGCTGACCAGTCTCCTGGAGGCGGTGCCGAGCTTCCGCGGCGACCTGGTCGTGCCCGAGCAGCCGGACAGCGAGCCCGCCGACGAGGTCGAGGCCGAGGAGCCGCCCGCCCCGGCGGCCTCCGCCGGCGCCGGCTCCGCCTACGCGGACGTCCTCATGCCGCGGGCCGTCTCGGGCCACCGGGACCGGCTCATCGGCACCACCGACCGGCAGGCCGAGGCGGACGGCGTCCGCCCCGGGCGGCGCGCGGCGGTGCCCAGCTGGGACGAGATCGTCTTCGGCACCCGCCGCAAGAAGCAGTCGGAGTGACCGGCTGAGTTCGTACGGGGAAGGGCCCGCGCCGCGGTGACAGCGCGGGCCCTTCGCCGCGTGCGTGTCCCCGGTTACTGCGGATCCGGGCCCGTCGCCACCGGGCGGGCCGGGTCCGCGGACCACTCGGACCAGGAGCCGGCGTAGAGCGCGGCCCGGAAGCCGGCCAGCTCCAGGGCCAGCACCTCGTGGGCGCCGGAGACGCCCGAGCCGCAGTAGACGCCGATCTCGCCCGCGGTGCCGGCACCGAGGCCGGCGAACCGGGCCGCCAGCTCCTCGGCGGGCCGGAAGCGCCCGTCCCCCGCCACGTTCTCCGTGGTCGGGGCGGAGACCGCGCCCGGGATGTGGCCGCCGACCCGGTCGATGGGCTCCACGTCCCCGCGGTAGCGCTCGGCGGCGCGCGCGTCGAGCAGAAGGCCCGAGCGGGCCAGCGAGGCGGCGGCGTCCGCGTCGAGGAGCGGCAGCGCGCCCGGGCGGGGCTCGAAGTCGCCCGGGGCGGGCACGGGCACGTCCTTGGACAGCTCGCCGGGCCAGGCGGCGAGACCGCCGTCGAGCACCCGGACGTCCGGGTGTCCGGTCCAGCGCAGCAGCCACCAGGCGCGGGCCGCGCCCCAGCCGAGCCCGCCGTCGTAGACCACGACCGGGGTGCCGGCCGAGACGCCCGCGCGGCGCATCGCCGCGCCGAAGGCGGCGACGTCCGGCAGCGGGTGGCGCCCGCCGGCCCCGGGCGGCCCCGCGAGTTCGGCGTCCAGGTCCACGTAGACGGCGCCGGGCAGGTGCCCGGCCTCGTACTCCGGGCGGCCGGGCGGGCCGCCGAGGGACCAGCGGACGTCCAGGAGGACCGGCGGCCTCGGCCCGGCCGATTCGCTGACGAGTTCGCTTGCGGAGATGATGGGCTTCATGGGAGCCATCCTCGCGCAGCCCGTCGCCTGACGGAGGGCACCCGCCGGGTTCGGCCGGGACGCGCGGGGCGCCCCGGGGTGCCACCATCGGGACGGGACGGACGCCCGGTGCAGGTGTACGACGGGCGGCGCGCGGGCAGTGACCCGCCGGGAGGCCCCGTACGGCCCCGCCCGCCCCCGGCCGTGCGGCCCCTGGCGAGAAGAGAGTGACGATGACCGAGGCGACTCGGCGCACACCCGGTACACCCTGTTGGGTGAGCCTGATGGTGCATGGACTTGACGCGACGCGGGAGTTCTACGCGGCGCTGTTCGGCTGGGAGTTCGTGCCCGGCCCGCAGCAGCTCGGCCCGTACGTGCGCGCGCTGCTCGACGGCCGCGAGGTGGCCGGGATCGGCCAGCTCCCGCCGGACCGGCATCTGCCGATCGCCTGGACCACCTACCTGGCCACGGACGACGCCGACGAGACGGCGGAGACCATCCGCTGCTGCGGCGGCACGGTCGCGGTCGGCCCGCTGGACGCGGGCGAGGCGGGACGGCTGGCGATCTGCTCGGACCCGGCGGGCGCCGTGTTCGGCGTCTGGCAGGCCGACGCCCACCACGGCACGGCGACGGCCGGTCCGCCCGGCACGCCCGTGTGGAACGAGCTGCTGACCTACGAGACCGCCTCGGTCGGCAAGTTCTACGCCACGGTCTTCGGCTACGAGGTGGAGCCGGTGGTGTCCGCCGACTTCGACTACCTGACCCTGCACCTCGACGGGCGGCCGGTCGCCTCGCTGCACGGGGTGGGCACGGCCCTGCCCCGGGACCGGGGCGCGCACTGGATGACCTACTTCGAGGTGGCCGACGTGGACGCCTCGGCCCGGACGGTGGCGGAGCTGGGCGGCCAGGTGCTCCGGCCGCCGCGCGAGGGCACGGCGGGCCGGCTCGCGCTGGTGGCCGACCCGGAGGGCGCGGTCTTCACCCTGGTCAGGTCGGCCGGCGCGTAGCTCGTCCCTCAGGCCCGGGCCGGGGCCCGCAGGCCGAGTTCCGCCAGGCGCTCGGCCGGGAAGTGGTGGGCGAGGTCCGGGTCGCTTCCGTGTGCCGCGAGGTAGGCGGCGGTCTCCTCGCGCAGGCCGGGGTGGGCGGACGGGCGCATGCAGTGGCCGACCGCCCGGACCAGCGGGGCGAGCCCGGCCCGCGTGGTGTCCGGCACGGCGGGCGGGGTGTCGCCCTCCAGGTCGGGCACCAGGTGGTCGACCAGCGTGAGTGGCACGCGGTTGCTGTTCTCGTACGGGGTGAGGCGCTCCAGGACCGTGCGCGTGCCGACGCGCGCGACGGGCACGCCGAAGTAGTGGGCGGCGGTCAGCATGGCCGTGGAGAAGCAGCCGACGACGAGGCCTGGCCGGCAGCGCTCGTAGTAGGTCTCGGCGAGCAGCGGGCCGTCCAGGACGGTGAGCCGGACGCCGGTGCGGGCGGCCTCCTCGTGCAGGGCGGTGGAGTAGCCGGCGGGGGCGGTCGGGTGCGGCTTGAAGACCACCGAGCGGTGGCCGGCCGCGGCGGCGCCGCGCAGCATCCGTACGTGCAGGTCCTCCTCCTCCTCGACGCTGAGGATGCCGAGGGCGGCGAGGTATTGGCCGAGCAGCAGCGCGGTGGGCGCGGCGGCGGCCGCGGCGGTGAGCGCGGCGTCCTCCGCGGAGTCCCGCGAGGCCTCGGCGATCTCGCGCAGCACGGCGCGGAAGGCCTCGTCGGGGACGAGTTCGGCGCCGACGCCGTACTCGGTGAGGAGCAGCGGCCGCAGTCCGGGGACCAGGTCGAGGTGGAGCACCCGGCGGATGCGGCAGGCGAGGGACTGGGGCAGCTCGTCGCGGGTGGGGCCGTAGCTCATCAGGCCGTCGGCGTAGACGTGCACGGAGCTCTCGGCGAACACGGCGGCGAGTGCCTTGGCCGGGTTGACCTGGATGGACTCGACGACCAGCTCGACCGGGGCGGCGCCGAGGTCCCAGGCGGTGCGCAGGACCCGCTGCCAGAGCGGGGTCTCCTCGGGGCGGGGCGCCCAGGTGCCGGGGTGGTGCGGGTGGACGGCCTCGTTCCAGTCGAGCACGCCGTCGAAGCGGGCGGCGACCCGCTCGTAGCCGGTCATGGTCGCCAGGGGGACGGCGGTCTCGGGGATCTCGGCGTTGTTCGAGACGAGGAGCAGGCGGCGGGCCTCGCCGGGGGCGCCGAAGAGGCCGGCGTCGACGGCCGCGGCGGCGGTGGCGGCGCCGTACAGGGTGGACACCTGGAAGATCTGGACGCGGGTGCGGTCCGTGGTCGGCATGCTCAGGCGGCCTTTCCGATGTCGCGCAGGCTCTTCAGGAGGGTGCTGCGGGGGGTGTCCATGGTGGCGAGGGTCTCGTCGAGGACCCGCTGCGGCATCCGGCGCAGCGCGTCGGTGACGTCACGGCGCAGCCGCTTGCCGACCGCCGCCTCGTACTGGTCGGCCTTGGCCATGTGGAAGGCGATCATCGCGCAGTAGGTGCGGACGGCCTTGGGCAGGAAGCGCTCGGCGTCGCGGTCCCTGCCGACCTCGTCGAGCAGCAGGTCGTAGGAGGGGATGAAGTCGAGCTGCCGGTGGTCGGTGATCTGGGTGAGGGAGGTGGTGACGCCGCGCCGGTAGAAGACGCCGTGCAGGGAGAGGGCGGCGTAGCTGGTGGCGTTGAGGTGGAGGCGCCAGACCCAGAGCCGGTCCTCGGCGGTGCGCAGCTTGGTCTCGAAGCGCCCGGCGCCGTCCTCGAAGAGGCGGGCGCTGTAGACGCCGAAGGGCACGAAGGGGTAGTCGACCATCGTGATCGTGCTGGCGGGGGCGATGCCGTCGCGGGGGTCCATGGCGGTGTCGCGGACCTTGGCGGGGGCGTAGCGGATCTGCCGGTTCCGGTCGGTGGACAGGACGTGGTCGGTGCGGGCGAAGTCGACGCCGAGCCGGTGGATGCCCTCGGTCATGGCGCGCAGGTGCCCGGGGGCGTACCAGTCGTCGCCGTCGAGGAAGGTGAGGTAGTCGCCGGTGGCGGCGTCGATGCCGGTGTTGCGGGCCTGGGCGACGCCGAGGTTGGTGCTGTGGCGGATGACGGTGGCCTGCGGGATGCGGCTCTTCCAGCGGTCGAGGAGGTCCGGGGTCTCGTCGGTGGAGTGGTCGTCGACCAGCAGGAACTCGGTGTCGTCGTCCGCGTTGTCGGCGAGACTGCGCAGGGTGTCGGGGGCGTAGGGCCCGACATTGTGGAAGGGCACGACGACGGACAGTTTCGGCACTCGGAACTCACCAACTCGCTGATCGGTACTGGTCGGGCAGGCTAGGCAGGGGTCTTCTCCGGGGAACGAGCCGCGGGTGCACGGGGGGTGAACTCCCGCTGTCCGGCGGGTTCACGGCTCCGGCGCCGGCGGTGCGGCAGGCCGGTGAGGAGCAGCGCGAGGAGGGCGGCGGCGCCGGCCGCGGCGCCGGGCCGCACACCGGGCGGGCGGAAGGCGCAGGTGACCGTGGTGGCCTTGCCGTCGAGGGGGACGGCGATCAGGCCGAGGCGGCGGTGGGCGGGCTCCAGCGGCGCGTCGCCGGCGGCGCAGCGCCAGCCGGGGATGCGGGGGACGGCGAGCACGGCGGTGCCGGTGCTGCCGGGGGGCAGTTCGGCGGTGAGGGTGTGGCCGGTGGCGCGGACGGCGGTGGCTCCGGTGGCGGTCAGCTCGCGGACGGCGGTGTCGAGCCGGTGCCGTTCCAGGCAGCCGATCGGCCGGGCGGGGAGCCGGGGCCGGGGCTTGCCCTCGGGGTCGGGGGTCAGCTCGACGCGGACGGCGCCGGAGGCGGGGACGGTGCCGAGCCGCTGCATGGCGGCGCGCACGGAGGGCGGCTTGCCCGCGAAGGCGGCGGGCGGGGCGGCGGACGCGGTCCCGGCGAGGGCGGCGGTGCCCCGGTAGTCGGGGGCCCAGAACCATACTTCGGAGCCGGCCGGGCAGCTCGCGGTGAGGACGGCCCCGCCGGCGGTGGCGGTACGCAGCGGCGCCGCCGGCACCTCGTACACCCGGCTGCCCAGCATGCGTTCCTGGCGGGCGAAGGCGGTGTCGGCGGCCGAGCCGGGCCGGGGGCCGGCGGCGGGCGGGCCGGGGCGGACGGTGACGAGCGGCGGCACGGGGCTCTCGGCGACCTCGATCCCGGCCTCGGGGAGCCGGTCGAGCGCGGGCGGGCCCGCGGGCGTGGAACGCATCCGGGTGCCGATGGAGAAGATCGCGTCGGTGACGGGGTTGTCGAGGCTCACCGGGTGGCGGCCCTTGGCGTAGTAGCCGAAGCCGAGGGCGGCCAGGGTCCGGGAGTACGTCTCGGAGGTGAGGCTGCTGTAGTAGTCGGCGCCCTGGCCGCCGACCAGGAGCACGTCGTTGCCGCCCGGGACCTCGCCGGGGTCGGTGCGGTGGCGCGGCCAGGCGTCGTGCGCGGCGACGGCGGCGGCCATGTCGGTGTGCCAGGGGCCGATCCGGGGCGACCAGGAGACGCCGGCCAGTTGTCGTTCCTCGATGCGCTTGCCGGTGACCAGGGTCTCGCCCGCCTGCGCGGTGAGCAGCAGGCCGACGGCGAGCACGGGCAGCAGCCGGCCGGCCGGGCGCGAGCGGGCGCGCAGGGCGGCCGCGGCGGCGAGCACGGCGAGGGCGGCGGCCCCGGCGGCGGCCGGGTAGGTCCAGCGGTCGATGTCGACGCTGCCGGCCGCGCCCAGGGCCAGGAGGGCGAAGGTGCCGGCGCCGCCGAGCAGGGCGAGCGGCCGGGGCACGCCGTCGGCGGCGGACAGCCAGGCCGCCGTCAGCAACAGGCCGCACAGCACGAAGGTCTGACGGTACGGGATGCCGTTCGGCGAGGCCCCGGCGTGCCAGAGCAGGTGGGTCGGCTCCCACTGGAGAGAGAGCGTGACGAGCACGATCGCGGCGGCCCAGCCGGCCCGGACGCGGCCGGGGACGGCGCGGTTGAAGGGCAGGGTGAGGGCGAGCGCCAGGGCGGGGGTGCCGATGAAGAGGGCGGGCGAGGCGACGCTCGCGGTGGCCGGCAGGAAGCGGGCCAGGACCTCGGTCCAGGCGGCCGGGGCGAAGGCGGTCGGCGGGGTCGGGTCGGCGGACCTGGTGCCGAGGAAGACGACGAGGACGAGCGGGGCGGCGAGCCCGAGGCCGATCGCGACGGTCCGGGCGGCGCGCAGCACGGCGGTGAGGCGCGCCCGCCGGACGCCGGCCGGGGCGTCCTCGGCGGTGAGGAGGCGGACGACGAGCACCACGGCGGCGCCGAGGGTGGCCATGTAGGCGGTGTAGAAGTTGGCGGTCCAGGCGAGGGCGACGACCAGCGGCCCGAGGACCGGGCGGCGGCCCTTCCCGGCCCACTCCCCCACCAGGCAGAGCAGCGGGAAGGCGATCAGTCCGTCGAGCCACATCGGCACGGTGGCGCCGTAGTTGAAGGTCCAGCCGGACAGCGCGTAGGCGGTGCCGAGGAGCGCGGCGAGCGGCCACGGGCCGCGCCGCAGGGTGAGCAGCAGGGCGGCCATGGCCGCGCCCGCGGTGGCGATCTTGAGCGCGGTGACGACGTAGAGGGCGAGTTCGGGCCGGTCGGCCGGGAAGGCCACCACGAGCAGGGCGAAGGGGCTGCTCAGATAGGTGCCGAGGTCGCCGAGGAAGTTGCTGCCGAAGCCGGAGTTCCAGTTGAGGAACAGGTCGCCGTGGGTCTCGCCGAGCAGCAGGGAGCGCCAGTAGGCGTGGTACGGGAGGTACTGCTGGCCCAGGTCGACGATGTTGCGGGTGCGGTCGCCGAGGGGGTGGCTGCCGGCGAGCCGGGAGGCGAGGGCGAAGAGCACGCCGGTGAGCAGGGCCGCGCCGGCCGCGGCCCGCAGCCGGGGCCGGGAGGGTCGGCTCGCGGTCTCGGCTGCGGGTGCCACACGTCCTCCTGGGCGGTCGGCCGGCGGGTGCGGGCGCGACCGGGCTCGGCGCGGCGGGGCGCTCGGCGCTGCCCGGGCCGCGTGCTGATCGTCGTAGAGACGCATTACCGCCGAGCCGTGCGACCGCCGGCCGATCGGCAGGCGGTCTCCGGGCGCACCTCAGGTGAACAGCCGGTGCCCGGCGCCGGATCCGGCCGCCCGTCCGGGACCCGTACGATCGTGCGGGATCCGGAAGATCGCGTCGGCCCGCCGGCCGGAGAGGACGGGAACCCCATGAGCAGCGCCGGACGGCTCGTCGTCATCGTCCTGTTCGAGGGCGTCGACCTGCTCGACGTCACCGGCCCGCCGGAGGTCTTCGCGCTGCTGCGCCGCGAGACGGACGGCGCCGACGGGTACGAGGTGGTGCTCGCCGCGGAGTCGGCCGGTCCGGTCACCACCTCGGCGGGGGTACGGGTGCTGCCGGACGTCACCTTCGAGGAGCTGGCCGGCCGGCGCCTCGACACGCTGCTGGTGCCCGGCGCGGTGGAGACGGACGGCGGGCGGCGGGTGCACGCGCTGGTCGACCCGGCGGTGGTCGCCCGGGTGCGGGAGCTGGCCGGGCGGAGCCGCCGGGTCGCCTCGGTCTGCGTCGGGGCGCACATCCTGGCCGCCGCCGGACTCCTCGACGGCCGGCGGGCCACCACCCACTGGTCGACGGCGGGGCAGCTGGCCGCCGACCACCCGGAGGTGGAGGTCGACGCCGACCCGATCTTCATCCGGGACGGCGACGTGTGGACCGGGGCCGGCATCAGCTCCTGCCTCGACCTGTCGCTCGCGCTGGTCGCCGACGACTTCGGCGAGACGACGGCGCTGCGAGTGGCCCGGCAGCTGGTGATGTACCTGAAGCGGCCCAGTGGGCAGAGCCAGTTCAGCGTGCCGCTGGAGCCGGTGTCGACCACCCGGCGGGTGGAGGAGCTGCGGCACCACATCAACCGCAACCTCGACGGCCGGCTCACCCTCGCCGACCTGGCGGCGAGCGCGCACGTCAGCGAGCGGCAGCTGACCCGGATCTTCAAGTCCGAGCTGGGGACGACTCCGAGCGCCTATGTGGAGTCGGCGCGGGTGGAACGGGCCCGGCACCTCCTGGAGTCGACCGACGCGACCCTGGAACGGATCACGAGCGCCTGCGGGTTCGGCACCACGGACACCCTGATCCGGGCCTTCCGGCGGCGGCTCGACACGACGCCGATGGAGTACCGGCGCCGTTTCCGCACCGAGCCGGCCGGCTGAGCCGGCGCCGCTCCGGGCCCCGCGTCAGAAGACCTCCAGGAGCCGCTTGAGCGCCTGCGGGACCCGCCCGCCGCCGTCCTCCCGGGCCTCGACCGCGCGCAGGGCGGGCAGCACCAGGCGGGCGCCGGGGGTGCGGACCGGTTCGGGCGGGAACCAGCCGCCCGGCGCCCGGGTGAAGGCGGACCGCGACCACTCGTCGGAGGTGCCGAGCACGAGGGAGGCGAGGACCCGGGCCATCAGCCGCGAGGGGCCCACGCCGTCGCCGGAGTACCCGGTGGCGTAGGCGACGCCGGGCACCGAGCGCAGCCAGCCGGCGAAGGGCAGATGGGTCACCGAGTACTCCACGGGCGCGGTCCAGCGCATGTCGACGGGCGCGTCGGCGAGGTCCGGGAAGAGCCGGGCGAGGTGGGCGCGCAGCTCGGCGGGGCGCAGGGCGTCGCCCCAGAGGGTGCTGGGGCCGAGCTGCCCGGGGGCGACGCCCGAGCCGCCCTTGCCGAAGAGCAGCCGGCCGTCGGGGGTGGTGCGGTAGTAGTTGAGGCGCCGCCGGGAGTCGCAGACGGAGACCTCGCCGTCCCAGCCGAGGGCCTTCAGGCGCTCCGGCACGGGCCGGGTCAGGACGGTGTCGCTGGCGACGGTGACCATGCGGCGGCCGAGGTCCTCCAGCTGCCCGGCCCAGGCGTTGACGGCCAGCACCACCTTGTCGGCGTGGACGGTGCCGTGGGGCGTGCGGGCGCGGACGGTGCCGCCCGGCGCGGGGCGCAGCGCGGTGAGCGGGGTGCGCTCGTGGATCCGTACGCCGGCGTCGAGGGCGACCCGGCGCATGCCGCGGGTCAGCCGGGCGGGCTGGAGGGTGACGCAGCCGGGGTCGAGCACCGCGCCGTAGTGGTGGCGGGTGCCGACGGTCGCGCGGGCCTCGGCGGCGGTGATCCGGTGCAGCGGCTGGATGCCCGCCCGGTGCAGGTCGTCCAGGGTGCGCTGCCAGGCGCCGCGCTGGGCGGGCGAGGAGGCGGCCCACATCCAGGGGCCGCGGCGGTGCTCGATGTCGATGCCGTGGGTGTCGGCGAAGTCGAGGATCTCGTCGACGGCGGCGGCCGAGGCCTCGCCGATGCGGCGGGCCTCGGCGTGGCCGCCGATCGCGACCAGGCTGCTGAAGCGGGCCCACATGGGCATGAGGAAGCCGGCGTTGGCGCCGCTGGCGCCGCCGCCGCAGACGTCGGCCTCGATCAGCACGACGTCGGTGCCGGGGGCCCGGCGCAGGATCTCCAGGGCCGTCCACAGTCCGGTGAAGCCGCCGCCGACCACGCACACGTCGCAGCGGGTCTCCTCGTGGAGCGGCGGGGTGCGGCCGGCCTCGGTGGCGCTCTCGGCAGCGAGGGCGTCGCGCAGCCAGGGGGTGCGGCGGGCGGGCGGCGGGGTGTCGGGGTGGGGCCAGGTCGGGGACAGGCGCAGTTCGGCCACGGGGTGTGGGACCTCCGGTCGGTGCGGGTCTGCAAAGGAGGGAACAAGGAGGGCGAAGCTCAGTGGGCGACGCGGGCGGCGCGGAGCAGGTCGATCCGCGAGCTCACTCCGTAGTGCTTGTAGAGCTTGCGCAGGTGGTAGTTGACGGTGTGCGGCGAGAGGGCGAGCCGGCTGGCGATCTGCTGGTTGGTCAGGCCCTCGGCGACCAGGGCCACCAGGGCGCGCTGCTGGCGGCTCGGTTCGCCGGGGCGGGGCGAGGGTGCCGGGGGGCTCGGCGGGGCCGGGCGGGCGGGAGCCGCCGGGCGCGGCGGGCGGCGGGTGGCGCGCAGGGCCGCGGCCTCCTGCTCCAGGGCGAGGCGTACGGGGGCGGGCACGGACTCCGCGACGAGGCGGCGCAGCAGGGCGTTGCGGAAGACGGCGCGGGTGCCGACGTCCCGGACCACGCCGGTGGCGCAGACCTCTTCGAGGGTGGGCAGCAGCGCGGAGACGGAGGTGCCCATCATCCGGGCGAGCTCCCCGTACACCACCTCGTCGCCCAGCACGGCCGCCACGCACAGGAGTTGGCGGCAGGCGGGCGAGTAGCGCTCCAGGGTGGCGCGGACCCGGGCGGAAAGCCTGGCCGGAAGGCGTGCGGTGAGCAGCTCCGCCTCGCCGCCGGACAGCTGGACGCCGCCCTCCTCGCGCAGGCCGGTGAGCAGCTCGATGAGCAGCCGGGGGTGGCCCCCGGTGTCGTCGACGAGCGGGAGGAGGGAGAGGGCGGGCGGCGCGCCGAGGAGGTCCTGGGCGAGCCGGTGGGTGTCGGCGGGGGCGAGCGGGCCGAGGAGCAGGCGCTCGGTGCGGGTGGCGGGGTCGGCGAGCAGCGGTCCGGGCGGCGGCGCGGGTTCGCCGGGCCGGTGGGCGATCAGCCAGACGCCCCGGGCGGTGCCGCCGTGACGGCCGCGGGGTGCGGGGAGGCGGGTGCGGTGCCCCGGGCGGTCGGGGCTGCCGCAGGGGTCGTCGAGGATCGTCAGATGGGGGCCCGAGGGGCGGGCGCCGGGCCGGTGGTGGCGGGCCTCGCGTCCGTGCGGGCGGCGCGCGGGCTGGTAGCCGAGCTCCCGGGCGAGCGCCGCCGCCTCGCTGAGCAGCCGGGTCTTGCCGATGCCGGGCATGCCCTCGACGGCGAGGACGACGGGGCCGCCGCGCAGGCCGTGCTCCAGCACCTCGCGGATGAGGGCGAGTTCGCGGTCCCGGCCGCGGAGCGGGAGGTCAGGGGCGAGGAGGGTGCTCATGTGGCACCGCCGTAGCGTCGGACGACCACCGTACGGAATCGTTCCGCCACGAAGGCGGCGTCGGTGTACACGGCGTTGCCGGCGGGGTTCATGCCGGTGCCGTGCAGGTCGGAGTAGACGGCGGACTGCGAGATGTACCAGTCGCCCATCAGGTTGGCCGAGAGCATCACGCCGGCCTCGGCGCAGGCGGCGGTCATCGCCTCCGTCACCTCCTCGGAGACGGAGTAGAGGCCGACGGAGAGCGCGCCGCAGGTCCGGGCGGTCTCGGCGGCGAGCGCCACGCCCGCCTCGGCACAGTCCACGGCCACGGCGAAGCAGACCGGTCCGAGCCACTCGCGCAGCAGGGTCGCGCGGTCGGCGTCCCGGCCGGCGTCGAGCTTCACCACGACCGGGGTGCGGACGTCCGCGTCCGGGTGCGCGGGGTGCCGGACCGCCCGCGAGGGCACCCCGACCGGGCCGAGCGCGCCGGACGCCGCGCGCTCCACCCGGGCGCGCACCTCGGGCCCGAGCAAGGCGCCCAGGACCGCGCAGGCCGCGGCGTCGTCGCCGAGCAGGGCGTCCAGGGCGGCGCCGAGGTCGGCGACCACCTCCTCGTACCTCTTGGGGCCCTCGTCGGTGGTGATGCCGGTGCGCGGGATCAGCAGGTTCTGCGGGCTGGTGCAGAGCTGGCCGCTGTAGAGGGAGACCGAGAAGGCCAGGTTGGCGAGCATGTCGCGGTAGTCGTCGGTGGACTCGACGAGCAGCGAGTTGACGGCGGAGACGGAGGTGAAGACCCGGGCCTGTCGGGCGTGTTCACGCAGCCAGTCGGCGAAGGCGGTGCGGCCGGAGTAGTCGACCAGGCGGACCTCGGGGGCGGTCGCGAGGCGCCGGGCGAGTCCCTCGCCGGGGTGTTCGGGGGCCAGACAGACCAGGTTGGGGTCGAAGCCGGCGGCGGCGAGCGCGGCGCGGGCCTCGCGGACGGTGAGCGCGAGCGGGAGGACGGCGGCGGGGTGGGGCTTGACCAGGACGGGGTTGCCGGTGGCGAGGGAGGCGAAGAGGCCGGGGTAGCCGTTCCAGGCGGGGAAGACGCTGTTCGCGACGACGAGGGAGATGCCGCGCGGCACGGGCGTGAACCGCTTGTGGATGTCGACCACGCGGCCCGGTCCCATGGGCTTGCGCCAGCGGGCGGTCGCGGGCAGCCGGGTCTGTTCGGCATAGGCCTGGGCCACCGCCTCCAGGCCGCGGTCCTGGGCGTGCACGGCGCCGGCGTGGAAGGCCATGACGGGGTTGTGGCCGCTGGTGTGCTCGGCGGCGGCGGCGAAGAGCGGGCTGAGGGCGTTGATCCGGTCCAGGATCTCCAGGCAGACGGCGGCCCGGACCTCGGGCCCGGCGTCGCGCCAGGCGGGCAGGGCGGCGGTCATCGCGGGCAGCAGCACCGCGGGGTCGTGGTGGGCGTAGGAGATGCCGAGGTCCCCGCCGTACGGGGAGCGCTCGCCGCCCCGGTCCGGCTCGGGTCCGACGGTGCCGTCCCGGCCGGGCTGGCCGAGGTCGAGCGGCCGGCCGAGCAGGGCGGCTAAGGAGGCCTCGCCGTCGGCGGCGCCGCCCGGTCCGTAGACCCGGGTGTCCTCGGGGTAGGGCGACCAGTGCTCTCGGGTGCGGACGGCGGTCAGGGCCCGGTCCAGGGTGGTCCGGTGCCGGGCGATCAGGCGTGCCGGGGCTGCGGCCTCGGTGGGGGTGGGGTGCTGAGCGGTGCGGGCCATGATCTTTATCCTTGTCGTACGGGGAACGCCGGTTCCACAGCAAACTCGGTCAGTGCGCCGACTTGACGTATCGTTCACGGCCGCCGGGCCGGGCGCCGTGCGCCGGCCGTGTGCCGCCGGCGCGCCGGGCGGGCGCCGGAGCCCGTGGAACGCGCGGGCGGGCGGGGGCCCTTGACGGGCCCGCCCGGCCTTCCGGAGGGGCGGGAGTGGTGTTTTCCCGGCATGTCCGGGACACGCGGTTCCGGTCATGATCGTGGCGTGATCCCGGTGGGAAGGCGCTCGGGCGGGCCCGTCGGCTGGCCTGTTTCCTACGGGCCGTTTCCGGCCCGGGTGGCGCTACCGCGTGATCGGGCTCAGGTAGCGGTCGAGTGCCGCGTCGGGCAGGGCCCGGGCGAGGACGCTCACGGTGCGGGCGTCCGCGCCGACCCGGTAGCGGGACTTCGGGCGCCGGGCGGTGAGCGCCCGGCCGACGGTGCGGGCGAAGTCCTCGGGGCGGGTGCTGCTGTCCCGGGCCTGGCGCTCGTTGGCGTGCAGGAAGCGGTGGAAGGGGATCCGGTAGAGCTCGGCGATCGGCCCCGGGACCCCGTCCATCGCGGCCCGGGCGGTCTCGCCGACCTTGTCCCAGATGGGGGTCATGATCGCCCCGGGCTGGATCACGCTCACGTCCACGCCGTGCGGGCGCAGTTCGCGGCGCAGCACGTCGGTGAGGGCCTCCTTGGCGAACTGGGCCGAGGCGTACGCCCCCAGGTAGGGGACGGCGACGCTGCCGAGGCCCGAGGTCACGTTGACCACCCGGCCGCGGGCCCGCCGCAGCTGCGGCAGGAAGGCCTGGGTGACGGCGAGCTGCCCGACCACGTTGATGTCCAGCTGGCGGCGCAGCTGGGCGGGCGGGACGCATTCGAGCGGCGCGGAGACGCAGATGCCCGCGTTGTTGACCAGGCCCCACAGGCCGTCGTCGCCGACGACCGCGGCGACCCGTTCGGCCGCCTCCGTGATGCTCTTCTCCTCGGTCACGTCGATCCGGACCGGGACGATCCGGCCGTGCGCGGCCTCCTGGGCGAGCGTCTCGCCGTCGGTCTCCTTGCGCACGCCGGCGAACACCCGGAAGCCGGCCCGCTCCAGGACGAGCGCGCAGACCCGGCCGAGCCCGGAGGAGGCGCCGGTGACGAGCACGGACCTGCCGTGCGGCGTGAGGGCGCCGAGAGTGCCTGACATGTGTTGTCCTCCTCAGTGGTCCGGCGGCGGTCAGGCCGTGGCGGAGACGCGTGGGGTACGGGGCGGGCGCGGGGTGCTCAGCGGGAAGGTGAGCGCGTCCTCCAGGGTGCGGACCAGCTTCCGGGCCGGCAGGAACCGGAAGTAGGCGTCCCGGACGGGCCGGCGCACCGGGTCCTCCGACTGCTCGAAGGTGCTGATGCCGCGGGAGGCGGCGACCATGCCCCGGGTCCGCTCGCGGCGCTCGTCCTCGTAGCGGCGCAGGGCGCGCGGCAGGTCGGTGGCGCCCTTCAGGGCCCGGCCGAGCACGACCGCGTCCTCGATGGCCATGCCGGAGCCCTGGCCGAGGCTGGTGAGCATCGGGTGGGCGGCGTCGCCGAGCAGGGTGACCGGTCCGCTCCCCCAGCGCTCCAGGAAGACCCGGTCCCGGGAGGGCACCGCGATGATGTCGGCCTCGGGGGTGACCCGGACGGCCTCCTGGACCTCGTCGGCCCAGCCGGCGTAGGTGGCGAGGATCTCCTCCTTGCCGCCACGCCAGTTCGCGGAGCGCTCGGCGGGCATGTTCTTCGTGCCCCACCAGTAGAGCCGTCCGCCACCCATGTCGACCATGCCGAAGCGCCTGCCGCTGCCCCAGTAGTGGGTGACCGAGCCGGGCGCGAACCGCGGGTGGGCGAAGGGCACCACGGCCAGCCAGCAGAGGTAGCCGCTGTCCTGCGAGTCCTCCGGGCCGACCAGCTGCCGGCGGACCGCGGAGTGGAAGCCGTCGGCGCCGATCAGCACGTCGCCGTGGACCTCGCCGCCGTCCTCGAAGCGCACCCGCACCCCGTCGCCGGGGTCCTCGCCGGTCTCGAAGCCGGTGGCGGTGGCGCCGAGCCGGAGCGGGATGCCGTCCGCCGCTTCGAGCAGGGCGGCCTGGAGGTCGGAGCGGGTGATCAGCACGCTGGGCACGCCGAGCCGCCCGATGATCTCCGGGAAGGGGAACTCCCTGATCAGCCGGCCCCGCGCGGTGCGCACGTGGTACGACTCCAGGGCGGTGCCCCGCTGCTCCAGGTCGATGCCCACCCCGAGGGAGTCCAGGGCGCCGACCGCGTTGCTCATGACCGACAGGCCCGAGCCCGCGGCCCGCAGCTCGCCGGCCCGCTCGTACACCTCGACGTCGAGGCCCGCCTCGCGCAGGGCGATGGCGGCGGTGAGGCCGCCGATGCCCGCGCCGAGGACGATCGCCTTGCGTGCCGTTGCTCCGGTGCGTGCCATGGTGCGGTCCGTCTCCTGTTCCGTGTCGTCGTGACGGTCGTCGTGGCGGTCGTCGTGGCGGTCGTCGTGGCGGTCGTCATGGCGAGGTGTCATCTCACTCGCCGATCAGCTCGACGACGGTCCTGACCATGTGGCCCACGTGCGGCTCCTCCATGATCGTGAGGTGGTCGCCGGGGACGTCGACCACGTCGAGGACGCCGCTGGTGCGCTCGCGCCAGCCGTTGGTGGGGTCCTTGTGCATGCTCTCGATCGCGGTGTGCATCGAGTTGAGGACCTCGGGCAGCGGCTCGGAGGCGTGGATGAGGACCATGTCCTGGTCCACCACCTCGGGGCGGTAGGCGAAGGCCGCCTTCCAGTTGGCCTCGTACACGTGGAACAGGCGCCGGACGACCGCTCCGGTGCTGCCGGCCGGCAGCACGCCCTCGTCGATGGCGAGCTGGGCGATGAAGTCGAACTTCTCCTCCAGCGTGCGCAGTTCCGCCGGGATCAGCTCCAGCGGGGAGTCGCCGCCGCGGCGCAGCCAGAGCAGCTCCCAGAAGAACCAGCCGAGCAGCGCCTCGTCGCCGGTGTTGAGCCGCCGCCCCGGGTTGAGCGCGGTGGTGTCGAGCAGCACCAGCCGGGCGATCTCCTCGCCCGCCGCCCGCAGTTGGCGGGCCATCTCGAAGGCGACGAAGCCGCCGAAGGACCAGCCGCCGATCACGTACGGCCCGCTGGGCTGCACCCGCCGGATCGCCTCGACGTAACCGGCGGCGATCTCCTCCACGCTGCGCAGCGCCTCGGTGCCCGGGTCGGCGCCGGCCGCCTGGAGCGCGTAGAAGGGCCGGTCGTCGGGGAGGTGCTTGGCAAAGCGCACGTAGCAGAGCACGTTGCCGCCCATGGGGTGCACGAAGAACATCGGCCGCTTGTCGCCGCCGGGCCGGATGGGCACGAGCGGGTCGAAGGCGGTCCGGGCCTCCCCGGAGCGCAGCCGGGCCGCGAGGGCGGCCGCGGTGGGCGCGGCGACGAAGTCCGAGAGCGGGATGCTGGTGCCGTACCGCTGCTCGATCTGCACCACCAGGCGCATCGCGGTGAGCGAGGTGCCGCCGAGGTCGAAGATGTTCTGGTGCGGGCCCACCGCCGGCAGCTGGAGCAGGTCGGCGAGCATCGCGGTCAGCGTCCGCTCGTAGGCGTCGAGCGGCTCGGCGGCCTCGTCCGCGGCGCCCGCCGTGAGCGGCAGCCGGCGCAGCGCGGCGTCGTCCCGCTTGCCGCTCGGGGTGAGCGGGAGCGCGTCCAGCCACTCGAAGTGCGAGGGCGTCATGTAGTCGGGCAGCACGGTGCGCAGCTGCTTGCGCAGCAGGACCAGGTCGGCGCCGTCCCGGTCGCCGGTGAGGAAGGCGGCCAGGAAGGAGTCGTTGCCCTCGCGCCGGCGGGCGACGACGGCGACCTCCCGGATGCCGGGATGGGCGGCGGCGAAGCGCCCGACGGCCAGCTCCACCTCGGCCGGCTCCACGCGGTAGCCGCGCACCTTGACCTGGGAGTCGGCCCGGCCCAGGCACACGATGTCGCCGCCGGGCAGCCGCATGCCCAGGTCGCCGCTGCGGTAGAGGCGCTCGCCGGTGACCGGGTGAGCGGTGAACCGCTCGGCGGTCAGGTCGGCCCGGCCCACGTAGCCCTCGGCGAGGCAGTCGCCCGCCAGGTACAGCTCGCCCTTGACGCCGGGCGGCACCGGGCGGCCGTCGCCGTCGAGGACGTGCACCCGGGAGCGGTGGACGGGCCGGCCGATGGGCGGCAGGGCCGGGAAGCCGGCCGGGTCGCCCTGCATGGTGTACGCGGTGATCACATGGGACTCGGTGGGCCCGTACTGGTTCTCCAGGATCACCCCCGGCAGGGCCGCGCACAGCCGCCGGATCTCGTCGGTGACGCGCAGCTGTTCGCCGGACGACAGCAGGGCCTTCAGCCCGCGCGGGGCCAGGTCGAGCGCGGCCGCGGTCTCGGCGAGCTGCTGGAGGGCGACGTACGGCAGGTAGAGGCGCTCGACGCCCTCGCGGTCGAGGAGCCGGAGCAGGGCGGGCATGTCGCGGCGCTCGTCCTCGGTGAGGAGGTGGAGGGTGCCGCCGCCGCACAGCGTCGAGAAGATCTCCTGGAAGGAGACGTCGAAGCTGAGGGGCGCGTACTGGGCGGTGGTGCCGCCCACGACCCCGCTCGGCACCGAGTTCTGCCAGGCCACCAGGTTCGCGAGCGAGCGGTGCGGCATGGCGACGCCCTTGGGGGCGCCGGTGGAGCCGGAGGTGAAGAGGATGTACGCGAGGTCGGCGGGCCCGATCCGGGGTGCGCCGGACAGGTCGGCGGGCGCACCGGCCCGGTCGGCGGGTGCGTCCGCGGGGTCCGCGAAGAGCTCCTCGGCGGGCAGCACCGGGGCGAGTTCGCCGAGCGCGCCGGCGTGTTCGGCCCCGGCGACGATCCGGAAGGGCTCGGCCTGCCGCACCATCGAGGTCAGGCGCTCGGCCGGGTAGCTCACGTCGAGCGGCACGGTGGTCGCCCCGGCCCGCATGACGCCGAGGATGACGGCGACGGTCTCGGGCGAGCGGGGCAGCGCGATGCCCACCCGGTCGCCGGTCCGGGCTCCCAGGGCCAGCAGCCGGGCGGCCACCCGGTCGGCGGCGGCGCCGAGTTCGGCGTACGTCCAGCGGCGGGCCCCCTGGACGAGGGCGACCGCGTCCGGGGCCTGCTCCGTCCGCTCGGCGACGGTGCGGGCCACGTCCCGGAAGCCGGCGTCCGCGGTGTCCGAGGTGCCGGCGGTGTCCTCCGTCCGGTACGGCTCCGGGTGCAGGAAGCCCAGGTCGGCGGGCTCGTCGGGGTGCCGGACCACCCGGTCGAGCACGGCGGTGAAGGTCTCCGCGTACAGCTCGGCCTGGGCCGGGGTGAAGGTCTGGCCGTGGAAGTCCATGCGCAGCCGCACGGTGCCCTCGACCGGGTCGGTCATGGCGTTGACGAGGAGCCGGAAGTTGGTCTCCTCCCAGGTGCGGAAGTCCCGCATGCGCACGCCGGGCAGTTCGAGCACGGCGGCGAGCTGCCGGAAGTGGATGTAGTTGAAGGCGGTCTCCAGGACGGTGCCGCCGTGGTCCTCCTGGATGGCGCTGAGGGGATAGCGCCGGTGCTCGTGGCTGCGCCGCTCCTCGGCGAAGGCCGCGCCGACCACGTCGGCCCAGTCGGTGGCGGCGGAGGTGTCGAGCCGCACGGGCATGGTGTTGAGGAAGAGGCCGGCGGTGCGGTCGGCGCCCTCGATCTCGGGGCGGCCGTGGGTGACCAGACCGGTGGTGACGTCGGCGGAGCCGGAGTACAGCCGCAGGGTGAGGCAGTGCGCCGCGAACAGCACCGACTTCAGGGGCAGTCCGCGGGCCGCGCCGAGGTGGCGGGCCCGGTCGGTGAGTTCGCGCGGCAGGTCGACGATCCGGGTGATCTGCTCGGCCTCGCGCGGGGTCTCGTGCGGCCGGAAGGCCTCCAGTTGCGGCAGCGGGGCGGCGGCGAGCGTCTCCTGCCAGAAGCGGCGGGTCTCGGCGGACTCCAGGGCCCGGCGCTCGGCGAGCACGTGGTGGGCGCCGGAGGGCAGGGCGGTGTCCGGGACGGCCGCGATGGGGTGGCCGAGGCGGTGCAGGTAGTCCTGGAGGAGTTCGCGCAGGAGGGTGGCGACGCTGCCGCCGTCCAGGATCGCGTGGTGGAAGCTGAGCACCAGCTCGACGGTGTCGTCCAGGACGTGCGCGCGGAACAGGTAGAGCGGGGCGCGCTCGAACACGTAACGGTGGAAGCGCCGTTCCTCGATGTGCGCGGCGATCTCGGCGCGGGCCTCGGTCTCGGGGCGACCGCGCAGGTCCAGGACGGCGAGGCCGCCGTCGACGGTGTGGTCCACGATCTGCAGCGGCTCGGAGAAGGAGCCGAGGTCGAAGGAGGAGCGCAGCACGGGGTGGCGGTCGACGAGCCGGTCGAAGGCGGCCCGGAAGTGCTCCTCGTCCCAGGCGAGTTCCAGGCTGTACTGGAAGACGTCGTGGTAGACGGCCGACCGCTCCTCGGCGCGGCTGTGGTAGAGCAGCCCGAGCTGGAGGCGGGTGAGCGGGTGGGCGTCGGCGCGGCCTTCGAGGCGGGCCCGGTCGACCTGGGAGACCAGGGCGAAGGGCGCGAGCTCGGCGGGCGCGGCGGCGGGGCCTCCGGTGGTGGCGCGGGCGGCCAGCCGGGCCACGGTGGGGTGGTTCATGAGGTCGGTCGGCGAGAAGCGGATGCCGGCCTTCTCGGCCTGTGCCTGGATGCGCAGCAGGGTGATGGAGTCGCCGCCGAGGGCGTAGTAGTCGTCGTGGACGCCGATCGCGCCGGGCTCGGTCTCCAGGACCTCGGACCAGATGCGCAGCAGCGTCTCCTCGGTGGCGTTCCGGGGCGGCTCGGCGGCCTCCCCGGCGTCCGGCCCGGAGCCGGTGGCGGGGGCGGGCAGGGCGCGCCGGTCGGCCTTGCCGTTGGGCGTGAGGGGGATGCGGTCGATCCGCACGAAGTGCGAGGGGATCATGAACTCGGGCAGCCGGGCGCCGAGTTCGGTGCGCAGCCGGGCCGGGTCGAGGGCCTCGTCGGTGACGACGTAGCCGACGAGCACGGTGCCGCGGGCCGCCGTGTCGCGGTCGACGACGAGGGCGTCGCGGACCCCGGGGAGCGAGGCGAGACGGTTCTGCACCTCGCCGAGCTCGACGCGGTTGCCGCGGATCTTGACCTGGCCGTCGATCCGGCCGAGGTATTCGATGCTGCCGTCGGCGAGCCGGCGGGCGAGGTCTCCGGTGCGGTAGATCCGGCGCTCCGGGGTGAAGGGCTCCTCCCCCGCGGTGTGACGGCCGGGGAAGGGGTCCTCGACGAACTTCTCGGCGGTGAGTTCGGGCCGGTCCAGGTAGCCGCGGGCCACGCCGACGCCGCCGATGCACAGCTCGCCGGGCAGGCCGGGCGGCTGGAGGCCGCCGTGCGCGTCGACCACGTAGAGCACGGTGTTGTCGATGGGCAGGCCGATGGGCACCCGGCGGACCGGCTCGTCGGCCGCCCGCGGGCAGTCGTGGTACGAGACGTCGACGGTGGCCTCGGTGGGCCCGTACAGGTTGACCAGGCGCGGGGCATCGGGGCCGGTGCCGAGGACCCGGTTGAACTGCTCGACGCGTGCCGCGGGCAGGGCCTCGCCGCTGCAGAAGACGGTGCGCAGCGAGCCGGCCCGGGCGCGGAGCTCGGGGGATATCTCCAGGAGGTCGAGGAAGGGGCCGAGCATGGAGGGCACGAAGTGCAGCACGGTCACCCGGCGGTCCTCGATGCTCGCGAGGATCTGCCGCGGGTCGCGCTGGCCGCCGACGGGCAGCAGGGCGAGGCCGGCGCCCTCGATCCCCCACCAGAACAGCTCCCAGACGGAGACGTCGAAGGAGATCGGGGTCTTCTGGAGCAGCACGTCGTCCGCGCCGATCGGGTAGGCCCGCTGCATCCAGGCCAGCCGGTTGACCACGGAGTGGTGCTCGACCATCACGCCCTTGGGGCGTCCGGTGGAGCCGGAGGTGTAGATGACGTACGCGAGGTCGTGCGGGCCGGCGTGGGCCGGGAGCGGTCCGTCGGGGCCGTCGAGGAGTTCCGCCACGGTCAGCGGCTGCTTGCCGGCCGCCGCCTCGGGCAGTTCGGTGCCGGGGTCGACGAGGACGGCGGCGGCGCGGCTGTCCTGAAGGAGCAGGGCGATCCGCTCGGCCGGGTAGCCGGGGTCGACCGGCACGTAGGCGCCGCCCGCCTTGAGCACCCCGAGCAGGGCGACGAGCAGCCGGGGCGAGCGCTCCATGAGGACGGCGACCCGGTCGCCGGTCGTGACGCCGTGCGCGCGCAGCCCGCGGGCCACCTGGTTGGAGCGGGCGTCCAGTTCGGCGAAGGTCAGGGTCTCGGTGCCGTCCGCGCCGGTGACGGCGGTGCGGTCCGGGGTGCGGGCGGCCTGCGCGGCGACGAGCGCGTGCACGGTGGTGTCGTCGGCGTACGGGACGCGGGGGCCGCGGGAGTCGTGGACCAGCCGGGCGTGATCGGCCCCGCTCAGCAGGGGCAGGGTGACGGCGGGCTGTTCGGGCCGCTCGACGCCGGCCCGCAGCAGGGTGAGCAGCTGGTCGGCGACGGCGGTGATCGGCAGGTCCTCGTCGAAGACGTCGAGCGCGTAGTCGAGGTCGACGCGCAGGTCGGCGTCGTCCTCGAAGGCGTGGATCATCACGGACAGCGCGTCCTGGGCGTGCACGGGCGCCTGGACGACGGTCTCGGCGGTGACGCCGGGCAGCTCCGCGGGGCGCGGGAAGCGCAGGTAGGAGAGGGTGACGTCGAAGAGGCGGCGGGAGCCGGGCCCGGTGGCCGGGAGTTCGCGCAGGACGTCGCCGAGGGCGAGCCGCTCGTGGCGGCGCAGGGTGTCGGTGCCGGCGCGGAAGCGGGCGGCGAGCTCGGGCAGGCCGGCCCCGGCGTCGACGGCCACGCGGACCGGGAGGCTGTTGGCGACCTGGCCGACGGTCTCCTTCTCGGGCCCGGTCGGGCGGTTGAGGAAGGGGACGCCGAGCACGGTCTCGTCGGCCTGGTGGGCCCGGGCGAGATAGGTGGCGAAGGCGGCGGCGAGGAAGGCGAAGGGCGAGCCGCCGAGGCCGCGGATCCGGCGGACCAGCGCGGCGTCCACGGTGAAGCCGTGCCGGCCGCGCAGCACGCGGCTCTCGCCGGTGGCGGCGGTACGGGTGAAGAGCGCGGGCGCGACTCCGGCGAGGGCCTCGCGGTGGTGGGCGCGGTCGGCCTCGTGGGCGGCGGAGGCGCGGTAGGCGGCCTCGGCGTCCAGCAGGGTGGTCACGGTGGAGCCGCCGGCGGGGGCCCGGCCGGCGGGCGCGGCCCCGGTGCGCCGGAGGTACTCCTCGTGGACCTGGCGCAGCACCAGCTTCAGGGACCAGGCGTCGGCGATCAGGTGGTGCACGGTGAGGAGCAGGTGGACCACGCGCTCGCTCTCGCGCAGCACTTCGGCCGTGAACAGGCGCGAACGGCGCAGCGGGAAGGGGCGGTTCAGGGAGTCCCGGCGGCGGGCGGCGCAGGCCGCCGCGGGGGCGGGCGCGTCGGAGTGGTCGGCGAACTGCACCCAGGGGGCGGCGTCCTCGTCGGCGTGCCACTGGAACGGGATTCCGGCGGTGTCGTCGAAGCGCAGCGAGAAGGCGTCGTGGGAGCGGAGCACGTGCTCCAGGGAGGCGCACAGGACGTCGGTGTCCAGCTCCCCGTCCAGCCGTTCGTGCAGGAGGACGTTGAACTGAGGGTCGGCGGCGGCAGCGGATTCGGCAGCCCAGATATCGCGCTGGTAGGCGGACAGCGGGAGCTGACGTGAAGTGAGCATCGGCCTTCCTTCGATAATTCAGGCTCAGGGAATTTTCGTTGCCCGATGCTCGTGAGCCTACGTTTCACGTGATCCGCTCCACCACTACTCGATCGAGTAGTCGCCGACCACTCGATCAAGTAGTGGTCGGTCGCGTTGGCGCGAAGTCGACGGAGAATTCAGGGAAAGGGAACGGTGATTCGCTAGCATCGCCCGCATGACCTCTTCACCTCCTTCCGTGTTATCCCGCTCGGTGTGGGGCAGCGGCCCCGCGCTCCTGCTCGCGCACGGTGCCGGCAGTGACGTGCAGGACAGCTTCGGCCCCGTGATCGCCTCTCTCGCCGAATCCAGGACCGTCATAGGACCGGATTATCCGGGCTCCGGTTCCACCCCTCTCACGGATCGTCCCTTGAATCTGGACAACCTGGCCGACGAAATCGTGGAAAGCGCCGTTCAATCCGGCGCCGAGTCCTTCGCCATTTCCGGTTTCTCGATGGGCACGACGGTGGCGGTACGGGCCGCGGTCCGCCATCCGGAACGGGTGCGGGCCCTCGTGCTTTCCGCGGGCTTCGCCTTCCCCAATCCCCGGATGCGGCTCGCTGTCGACACCTGGCGGGCGCTCGGCCGGCGCGATCCGGCGGGGCGGGAACTGGCCGCCTATCTGTCGTTGATGGTCGGCGGGCCGGACTGGCTCGACGAGCGCTCCGGGGCCGAGATCGAGGAGCAGCTCGGTCTGTTCGCGGCGGGCCTGCCGGCCGGCACGGACGCCCAGCTGGCGCTGTTCGAGCAGATCGACGTGCGGCCCGATCTGGCCCGGGTGCGGGTGCCGGTCCTGGTCGTCTCGCCCTCCCGCGATCTCCTCATCACACCTCTTCACTCCCGTGAACTCGCGAACGGCATTCCGGGGGCGGAGCTGGCGGTCCTGGACTGCGGGCACGCCATCGCCGCCGAGCGGCCGGCCGAGTGGGCGGAGCTGATCCGGAGCTTCCTCGACCGCGTCGGCGCCTGATCCGCCGGCCGGTGCCGGCGGGGGCGTCGGCGGGGCCTCGGCCGGGTGGCGGCGCTCCGGGGACGGGGGTGTACCCCGGAGCGCCGCCGGTTCGTGGGGCCGGCCGGGCGGGGTCCGCCCCTGGCCGGCCGCCGCTCAGAGCCGCCCGGCGGCCGGGGCCTTGCCGAGTGCCGTCACCAGCAAGGCCCCGACGGCCAGGGCGGCGCCCAGGTACATGACCGCCTCGATGCCGGCGCCGTCCGCGGCGAGCCCGCCGACGAAGGCGCCCAGCGCGATCGAGCCGTTGAACACGCCGACGAACAGCGCGGACGCGGACTCGCGCGCCTCGGGCGCCGCCGCGAGCAGCCAGGTCTGGGTGGCCACCGAGACCCCGCCGTACGAGACGCCCCAGACCGCGAGCAGCACCGTGGCGGTCACGACCGAGCCGCCGATCAGCGGCATCAGGCAGACCGTCGCCGCGAGCACCAGGCTGATCGCCAGGAGCGCGCCGCGCGGGGTGCGGGAGGCGACCGCGCCCGAGGCGAAGTTGCCGAGCACGCCGGCCACGCCGTACACCAGCAGCAGGGTGCCGATCACGGAGGCGCTCGCGCCGGAGATCTCCTCCAGGGCGGGCCGCACATAGGTGTAGGCCGCGAAGTGGCCGGTGACCAGGAGCAGCACCACGCCGAGCCCGGTCGCCACCCGCGGGTTGCCGACGAGCCGCAGCACGCCGCCGAGCCGGATCTCCTGCTCGGCGGGCAGCTTCGGCAGCAGCACCGCCAGGGCCAGGAGCACGACGAGGGCGAGCCCGGCGATGGTGACGAACGCGGTGCGCCAGTCGGCGAGTTCGCCGATGTAGGTGCCGGCCGGGACGCCGAGCACCGAGGCGACCGCGATCCCGCTGAAGACCAGTGAGGTGGCCGGGGCCACGGATTTCGCCGGGACGAGCCGGACGGCGAGGCCGGCGGCGATCGCCCACACCCCGCCCATGCCGATGCCGACCAGGACGCGGGCCGCCACCATGACGGCGAAGTGCGGGGACCAGGCGGCCAGCAGATTGCCGACGATCAGCACCGCCATCAGTCCGCACAGCACCGGGCGCCGGTCGAAGCGGCCGAGCGCCGGGGTGAGCAGCGGCGCGGACACCGCGCCCACCAGACCCGTGATGGTCAGGGTCAGTCCGGCCGTGCCCTCCGTCACCTTCAGCGCGTCGCCGATGGGCGTGAGCAGCCCGACCGGCAGCATCTCGGACGTGACCACGGTGAACGTCGCTCCGGCGACGGCGACCACGGCGGGCCAGCCGCCGCTCCGGGGTTCCGGAGCCTCCGGTGTCACCCCTGCGATTTCCTCTGTCTGTGCCATGACTTCAGCCAACCCGCCGCGACCTGCGGGAACAACGCCCAATCCCTCATGCTTCGATGAGCCGGGCTACTTGATCGATTCCCCCGGCCCGCCTGGCGGACCGCCCGCCCGCCCGGGTAGACAACCCTGGGAGCGCCGCGCAGAAGGGGAGACGATGAGCAGTCTGGACATCCGCGAGCTGGAGGCCTTCCTCGTGCTCGCCGAGGAGCTGCACTTCGGCCGGGCGGGCGAGCGCCTGTACGTGTCGCAGAGCCGGGTCAGCCAGCTGCTGCGGTCCCTGGAGGGCCGGATCGGCGCCCCGCTGGTCGAGCGGACCAGCCGCCGGGTGGGCCTGACCCCGCTGGGCGAGTCCTTCCTGGCCTCGCTGCGTCCGGCGTACGACGCGCTGCGGGGCGCGGTGGACGAGGCCCGGGCGGCGGCACGGAGCCTGGACGGGGTGCTGCGGATCGGCTTCCAGGGCACGGTGGACGACTATCTGGCCCGGGCCATCACGGGTTTCGAGGAGCGCTTCCCGAAGTGCGCGATCGAGGTGGCGGAGATAGCGCTGTCCGACCCCTTCGGGCCGGTGCGGCGCAAGGAGGTGGACTGCGCGGTGGTCCTGCTGCCGGTGGCGGAGGACGACCTGCGGCTCGGGCCGGTGTTCTCCCGGCAGCCGCAGACCCTGGCGGTGTCCGCCCGGCATCCGCTGGCGCGGCGGGCCTCGGTCTCGGCGGAGGAGCTGGCCGGCTGCCGGCTGATCGGCATCCAGGACTCGGCGCCGGAGTACTGGCGGCTCGCCCAGGCCCCGCGCGAGACGCCGGGCGGGCTGCCGATCCCGGCCGGTCCACTGGTCAACACCCTCCAGGAGGGCCTCTCGCTGACGGCGGCGGACCGGGGCGCGATGCTGCTCTGCCGCTCGACGGCGGAGTACCACGGGCACCGGGGCTCGATCGCGTTCGTACCGGTCGAGGGCCTGCCGGACTCGCTGCTCGGCGTGGTGCTCCGGCGCGGGAACGGTACGCCGCAGGCCGAGGCCTTCGCACAGGTGGTGGCGGAGACCCTGGCCGAGGGGACGGCCTGAGCCGGGCCCGTACGGCCCGGGGCGGGGCGCAGCGGCAGGGACCGGGGCGGCGTCAGTTCATGGAGACCGGCAGGACGTCCGGCGAGAGCGCCGCCGCGCGCGCCGTCGCGCTGGTCATCCGCTTGCGGTGGTGGCGCCGGCACAGCACCTCGTAGCCGACCTCGTCCCCCGCGTTGACGTCGCCGACCACGACCTGCGCGCCCTCGACGACCATCTCGCCGCCCACGGTGCGCGCGTTGTGCGTGGCCCGGGCGCCGCACCAGCACAGCGCCTCGACCTGGAGCACCTCCACCCGGTCGGCCAGCTCCACCAGGCGCTGCGAGCCGGGGAAGAGCTTGGAGCGGAAGTCGGTGGTGATGCCGAAGGCGAAGACGTCGAGCTCCAGGTCGTCGACCACCCGGGCGAGCTGGTCGATCTGCTCCGGGGCGAGGAACTGCGCCTCGTCGGCGATCACGTAGTCGCAGCGCCCGCCCTGGGAGAGGTGGGCGACCAGGTACGCGTAGAAGTCGAAGCCCTCGGCGGCCTCGACGGCGTCGGTGACCAGTCCGAGGCGCGAGGAGAGCTTGCCCTGCCCGGCCCGGTCGTCCCGGGTGAAGATCATGCCCTGCAGGCCCCGGGCGGAGCGGTTGTGTTCGATCTGAAGAGCGAGGGTGCTCTTTCCGCAGTCCATCGTTCCGGAGAAGAACACCAGCTCGGGCATGGGAGGTCGGAGACCTTTCGGGATCGGGGAGGGACGGGGGGGCGGGGCCGGCGGCCCGGGGGCCGGGGCGGGACCGGAGGCTCAGGTGCGCACTTCGAGCAGCGGCACCAGCTGCTCCGCCGGGGTCATGGAGCCGTGCATGCCGGTCATCGCGGACTCGTTGGGCTCGTTCACGGAGGCCGTGATGGCGAGGTCGCCCCGCGCCGCCGCGACCACGTCGCCGATCCGCCCGTGCACCCGCTCGTCGACCGCGTCGCCGAACCAGCCGAGCGCGACGGCCTCCTCGCGGCTCGCCACCCAGAACCGGTCGCCGATGACCTCCTGCCAGCAGGTCAGGACGTCGGACGCGGCGCCGGGGACGGCGTAGACGTGCCGGGCGCGGCCCTCGCCACCGAGCAGGGCGACGCCGGCGCGCAGCTCCCAGTCTTCGTCGAAGTCGATCCGGTGGTCTTCGTCGAAGGGGATGTCGACCATGCCGTGGTCGGCGGTGACGTAGAGCGCGGAGCGCGGCGGGAGCTGCTCGGCGAGCCGCTGGGCCAGCCGGTCGACGAACATCAGCTGGCCGCGCCAGGCGTCGGAGTCGATGCCGAAGCGGTGCCCGGCGCCGTCCAGCTCGCTGTAGTACGTGTAGACCAGCGAGCGGTCGCCGGCGGCCAGCTGCTCGGCGGCCAGGTCCATGCGCTCCTCGCCGGAGAGGCGCCCGTGGAAGGTGCCGCCGCTCAGCGCGATCTTGGTGAGCGGGGTGTCCTGGAAGGCGGGCGAGGAGACCTGGGCGGTGTGGATCCCGGCCTCGTCGGCGAGCCGGAAGATCGTCGGGTAGGGCTGCCAGACCTGCGGCGACGTCCAGGGCCGCCAGCGCAGCTGGTTCATCAGCTCGCCGGTGTCGGGGTCGCGCACGGTGTAGCCGGGCAGTCCGTGGGTCCCGGGGAAGCGTCCGGTGCCGACCGAGGCGAGCGAGGTCGCGGTGGTGGCGGGGAAGCCGGCGGTGATCGGGCGGCCGGTGCCGCCGCGCGAGGAGCCGAGCAGCGAGGTCAGGTAGGGCGCCTCGTCGGGGTGGGCGAGGATCTGCTCCCAGCCGAGCCCGTCGATGAGGAAGACGCAGTTGCGGTCGGCGGGCTCCAGCTCCGCGATCCGCGGCGCGCAGCCGGGCACGCCCTGGCCGGCGACCAGGGTCGGCAGCAGGTCGCCGAGCGAACCGGTGCCGTACTGGGGGACCGGCGCGGTGGCGGGGTCGAGCGGCTCCGGCTCGTCCGGCCAGCCCTGGGCGACGGCGGCGGGCTGGACCATCAGCGGGCGGACGGGGTCGTCGCGGTGGCCTCGGAGAGCGCCTGGGCGAAGGCGAGGGTCTGGCGGACGGTGTCCGGGCCGTCGCCGGCGTCGCTGACCCGGAGGCTGAGGTCGTCGGCGGTGGAGCTGCCGGTGTAGCCGTGGTCGGCGTCGCAGTTCGGGTCGCCGCAGGCGGCCGGCTCCAGGTCGAGCCGGGAGACGGCGCCCCAGCCGATGGTGAGGACGACCTCGCGGGGCAGGGTGCCCGGGGTGTACGACTCGGGGTTGGCGACCACGCGGCTGACGACGATCGAGGAGATCCGGTCGAGCTTCACGGACTCGGTGGACGTCGTGGCGTACGGCGTCGGGGAGCTGTTGTCGGCGGACTGCTCGTCGGTGTGGCTGACGATGAAACGGTTGCCCGTGAGGACCAGGACGGTGACGTGCCGCCGGACCTCGTTGGCGTCGAAGGTGGTCTCCTGGTGGACCACGTACGACGTGACGGCCTCGCCGCCGACGGCGGCCTCCACCGCCTCGGCCACGAGGGCCGGGTAGTAGCCGCTGCGCTCGATCGCCGCGCGCAGCCCCTGGGTCGTCGTACCGGTCTTCGCCATGGGCTCCATCCTACGGGGCCGCGGGCCCCCCTCCGGCCGCTGCGGGCCGCGGGGCGCCCTCAGTAGACGGGGAGGCTGCGCGGGCCGAGGTCGGTGCGGGGCGGGGGCGGGGCGAGGCGGAGGGTGGCGCCGAGGACGGACAGGCCGCGCGGGGCGACCACGACCGGTTCGAGGGAGACGGCGACGACCTCGGGGTGGTCGTCGACGAGCCGGGAGACGCGCAGCAGCAGCTCCTCCAGGGCGGGGGTGTCGACCGGGGCGGAGCCGCGCCAGCCGAAGAGGAGGGGGGCGGTGCGGATGGAACGGACGAGTTCGGCGGCGTCGCGGTCGGTGGCGGGGACCAGCCGGTGGGCGGTGTCGCCGAGGAGTTCGGAGGCGGCACCGGCCAGGCCGAAGGAGAGGACGGCGCCGACGGCGGGGTCGATGGCGGCCCGGACGACGGTGTCGACCCCGCGGGGCACCATGGCCTGGACGACCGGCTGGAGCTCCTCGGGCTTGCCGAGGGTCTCGGTGAGCTCGGCGTAGGCGGTGCGCAGCTGTTCCTCGGTGGCCAGGTCGAGGCGGACCCCGCCCAGGTCGGGGCGGTGGCGCAGGTGCGGGGCGGTGGTCTTGAGCGCGACCGGGTAGCCGAGCCTGGCGGCGGCCCGGACGGCCTCGTCGGGGCCGGGCGCGGGCAGCGTGGGCAGCAGCTCGATGCCGTAGTGGCCGAGCAGCGCGCGGGTGGTGTCGGCGTCCAGGGTGACCCCGCGGGGGTCGGCGTCCGCCGCGCCGAGGGCCCGCTCGACGAGGGCGGCGGCCGCGGCCTCGTCGATCCGGTCGAACTCGGGCACCCGGCCCGGGTCGGCGGCCTGCCGGCGCCACTGGGCGTAGCGCACGGCCTCGGCGAGCGCCCGGACGGCGCGCTCTGCGGCGGGGTACGCGGGGATGACACCGGGCTCGGGGGCGCGGGGCGGTGCGGGGGGCGGAGCCGTGGCGTCCGCGGACGGGGGTACGGGTACGGGCGGGGCGGGTGCGGCGGGCGCAGGGGCGGGCGGGGCCGGTGCGGCGGGCGCGGCGGGGGCGGTGGCCGGGTCGGGCGCGGGGGCCGGGTCGGGCGCGGGGGCCGGCGGGACGGTGGCCGGGGCGGGTGCGAGGCCCGAAGCGGGGGCCGGCGGGGCGGGGGCCGGGCCGGGCGCGGGGCCCGAAGCGGGGGCCGCCGGGGCGGTGGCCGGGTCGGGCGCGGGGCCCGAAGCGGGGGCCGGGGCGGGGGCCGGGGTCGTGCGGGCGGCCGGGCCGGTGCGGGCGGCCTCGGACAGGGCCTCGGCGAGGGCGCCCATCTCGACGTGCACGACGACCACCGGCTTGGCCGGTCCGGGCGCGGCGGCGACGGCGGCGCGCAGGGCCTCTGCCAGGACCTCGCCACCGCCGGACTCGGTGGCTCCGTTCTCCCCCACCCACGGGATGGCGGTGACGACGACCGCGTCGCAGGCCTCGGAGCCGAGCGCCTCGGTGAGCGCGGCCCGGAAGTCGGCCGGGGTGGCGCCGGTGGTGAGGTCCCGGGGCCTCAGCGGTCGCAGGCCCTCGGTGAGGCAGGCGTCGTAGGCGAGCAGGCCGAGGGACTCGGAGTTGCCGAGGATGGCGACCCGGGGCCCGGCGGGCAGCGGCTGCTCGGCGAGGAGCAGCCCGGCGTCGACGAGTTCGGTGACGGTGTCGACCCGGATGACGCCGGCCTGCCGCAGCAGCGCGGAGACGGTGGCGTGCGGGATGCGGGTGACGGGGACCCGGTGGCCGGGCGGGGCGCTGCCGCTGTGCCGGGCGCCCTTGACCACCACGACCGGCTTGACGGCGGCGGTGCGGCGGGCGAGCCGGGTGAACTTCCGGGGGTTGCCGATGGACTCCAGGTAGAGGAGGACGACGTCGGTGGCCGGGTCGTCGTACCAGTGCTGGAGGAGGTCGTTGCCGGAGAGGTCCGCGCGGTTGCCGGCGGAGAGGAAGGAGGACAGGCCCGCGCCGCGCCGGTGCAGTCCGGCGAGCAGGGCGATGCCGATGGCGCCGGACTGGGTGAAGAGCCCGATCCGGCCGGCGGCCGGCATCTGGGGGGCGAGGGAGGCGTTCAGCCGGACGGATTCGGCCGTATTGATGATTCCGAAGGCGTTGGGCCCGATGACCCGCATGCCGTACGAGCGGGCCTGGCGGACCAGGGCCCGCTGGCGCTCCCGGCCCTCGGGGCCGCTCTCGGCGTAGCCGGCGGAGAGCACCACGAGTCCGCGCACCCCGTGCTCGCCGCAGTCGGCGACGGCCTCGGGGACGCGTTCGGCGGGGACGGCGATCACGGCGAGGTCGACGGGGGCGCCGATGGCGGCGACGGAGCGGACCGCGGGGACGCCCTCCAGCCGGTGCGGTCCCTCGTCGAGGGCGGCGTTGACCGCGTGGACGCGCCCGGTGTAGCCGGCGTCCAGGAGGTTGCGCAGCACGGTGCGGCCGACGCCGCCGGGGGCGCGGCCGACGCCGATGACGGCGACCGAGCCGGGGGCGAGGAGCCGCTGGACGGAGCGTGCCTCGGCGCGCTGCTCGCGGGCGCGCTGGACGGCGAGGGAGCGGTCGGTGGGCTCCAGGTCGAGGTGGAGGCGGACGGCGCCGTCCTCGAAGCTGCGCTTCTGGGTGTAGCCGGCGTCCGTGAAGACCTTGATCATCTTGCTGTTGGCGGGCAGCACCTCGGCGGCGAAGCGCCGGATGCCGCGCTCGCGGGCGACGGCCGCGATGTGTTCGAGCAGCGCGGAGGCGACGCCCCGGCCCTGGTGGGCGTCCTGGACGAGGAAGGCGACCTCGGCCTCGTCGGCCGGGGCGGAGGCGGGGCGTCCGTGCTCGTTGATGCGGTCGTAGCGCACGGTGGCGATGAACTCGCCGCCGACGGTCGCGGCGAGGCCGACCCGGTCGACGAAGTCGTGGTGGGTGAAGCGGTGCACGTCCTTGGCGGACAGGCGGGGGTAGGGCGCGAAGAAGCGGTAGTACTTCGACTCGTCGGAGACCTGCTCGTAGAAGCTGACCAGCCGGTCGGCGTCGTCGGTGGTGATGGGCCTGATCCGCGCGGTGCCGCCGTCCCGGAGGACCACGTCCGCTTCCCAGTGGTCCGGATACGCGTGCTCCGGCTGCCCCGACTGCTCCGACCCGCTCTGCATGGGGTCAGCCTAAGACCGGAACCGGGCGGTGGCACGGGTCGCGCGGGCCTGGTGCGCCGGGCAAGGTAGGGAACGCCGAACGGCCGTCCGGCCGGGGCCGAAGGTCGGTACGGGAGCACGCCGCCACCCGTGAGAGACTGGTCTAGACAACCCGCTGAAAGTTGAAGGGCTACCACCATGGCTGAGCGCCGCGTCAACGTCGGGTGGGCCGAGGGCCTGCACGCCCGCCCCGCCTCCATCTTCGTCCGTGCCGCCACGGCCTCCGGCGTCCCCGTGACGATCGCCAAGGCCGACGGCAACCCGGTCAACGCCGCCTCCATGCTCGCGGTGCTCGGCCTGGGCGCCCAGGGCGGCGAGGAGATCGTGCTCGCCTCGGACGCCGACGGCGCCGAGGCCGCGCTCGACCGTCTCGCCCGGCTGGTGGCCGAGGGCCTGGACGAGCTCCCCGAGACGGTCTGACCCGCGCGTCTCCCGTCCTCCTCCGTCCGTTCCCTCCCCGACGACGGACCGCGCGCACGGCCGTGTCCCCGGCTTCCCCGGCGGACGCGGCCGTCGCCTTTCCGGGACGAGGGGCCGCGCGAAATGCGGTGGGGAAATTTCGGCGCACTCGCCGGAATGCCCGCACCCCGGGGCGCGCGCGGTTTATCCGTTTCCGGGCAGCACGGAAAAGGGATGCGAATTCCCGCCCCTTTGTATACGGCGCCCGTGTTAATTCCCCGGTCCCGCACTGTGTACGGGATGTTGCGAAACCCTCACGCGCGCCCGGTCCGGCCGTTTCAGGCGGTGCCGCGGCAGGGCCCGCTCCACGTGCAGCGCGGTCAGCGCCCGGGCCCGTTCGGCGTCCCGGCGGGCCACCGCGTCCACGATCGCCCCGTGCTCGGCCCAGGTCTCGGCGGGCCGCTCGGCCGGCTCGACCGCGTACATCCAGGCGATCTTGTGCCGCAGCTGGGTGAGCAGCGCGGTGAGCGGCGGGCTGCCGGAGGCCTGGGCCAGGGTCTCGTGGAACCAGCCGCCGAGCGCCGCCAGGTCCGCGCCGCGTCCGGCCCTGGACCGCTCCTGCCCCAGCCTGACCAGGCCGCGCAGCACCTTGAGGTGCGCCTCGGTGCGCCGCTGGGCGGCCCGGGCGGCACCCAGCGGCTCCAGCAGGGAGCGCATGTCGAGCAGGTCGGCGGCCTCCTGCTCGCCGGGCTCGGCGACATGGGCGCCGGCGTGCCGGCGGCTCACCACGAAGCCCTCGGACTCCAGCGTGCGCAGCGCCTCGCGGACCGGGACGCGGGAGACCCCGTAGCGGCGGGCCAACTGTTCCTCCGTCAGCCGGTCGCCCCGCGCGTACACCCCGGAGACGATGTCGTCCCGGATCGCCGTGCATACCGATTGCGCGGGAATGCGCATGTCCGACCTCCGTTTTCCGCCGCGCGATACCCCGTCGAGCGCCGCCTTGTCCGGCGACTCTATTGCAGGTCGCCGGAAATTCCGACGGCGCCCGGTGGAAAGGGACGCAAAAAGGCCCCGGCTCGTTTCGAGCCGGGGCCTTTTCACGGGATCGGCCGCCCGGGGGCGGTCCGGGCCGTCAGACGTCGACGCCGCGGGCGCGGAGGTAGCTGATCGGGTTGATGTCGGAGCCGTACTCCGCGGTGGTGCGCGCCTCGAAGTGGAGGTGCGGGCCGGTGGAGTTGCCGGAGGAGCCGGAGATGCCGATCTGCTCGCCGGGGGTGACCTTCTCGCCGACGGAGACGGTGATGGCGGAGAGGTGCCCGTACTGGGTGTACGTGCCGTCGTTCATCCGGATCACGACGTTGTTGCCGTAGGCGCCGCCCCAGCCGGCCTCGACGACGGTGCCGGAGCCGACGGAGACGACCTTGGTGCCGTAGGCGGCGTGGAAGTCGACGCCGGAGTGGCTGCCGGAGGACCAGAGCGAGCCGCCGGTCTTGTAGCCGGTGCTCACGTACGAGCCGGCCACGGGAAGCTGGAAGGAGGCGAGGCGCTTGCGCTCGGCCTCACGGGCGGCGCGCTCCTTGGCCTCGCGGATCTCCTTGGCGCGGGCCTCGGCCTTGCGCTTGGCCTCGGCGGCGGCCCGGATGCGGGCGGCCTCCTCGGCGGCCGCCTTCTCCTGGGCGGCGGCCTGGGCGTCGACCCGCTCGGCGAGGGACTCGTCGACGATGACCTGGGTGAGGCCGGTGTCCTCCGGGGAGGCGCCTTCCGTGTCGGCGGCGAGCGCCGGGGAGGCGAGGGTGCCGATGACACCGGTGGTGGCGAGCGTCGCGACGCCGGCGATGCCGGCGCTGCGGCGAGCGAGCCGGCTCGGGGCACGGTGCTTCCCGGTGGCACGGGTGAACGCCATGAAGTGGCTGGTCCTTTCCTTCCCTCTCGCCTACCGGGTTAGCTGACGGGTTCGGAGCAGGAAGGTCTCCTACGGGCCCCTCCGCGCGGAGCGAAGGCGTCCGATTCACCCCAGGGACTGCGTGCGGGTCCCCGGCTCCCCAGGCTCGCGCCTTGTGGGGACTCGGCGATGACTGTCCGTTGCCGCGGGTGCGGCGTCGAGCAGTGGCCGGACAGCCGCATCGACGCTAGGCCGATCACCTTTCAATAACCAAACGGACACGCATTTTTGTAAGACATGCCACAGGGCATTCGATCACACTCATTGGCAATACGGACAAAAGGGAGGACCCCGACGAACCAGGTCGCCGGGGCCCTCGTGACGGCGTCTCAATCAGCCGGAGACGACGCTCACTTCGCCGATGCCGAGGGCCCGCACGGGCTCCGCGATCTGCGCCGCGTCACCCACCAGCACGGTCACGAGCCGGTCCACGGGGAAGGCGTTGACCACCGCGGCGGTCGCCTCCACCGTGCCGGTCGCGGCCAGCCGCGCGTACAACTGCGCCTGATAGTCGTCCGGGAGGTGCTGCTCGACCTGGTCGGCGAGCGTCCCGGCGACGGAGGCGGCCGTCTCGTACTTCAGCGGGGCCACGCCGACCAGGTTCTGCACGGCGACGTCGCGCTCCGCGTCGGTCAGCCCCTCGGCGGCGAGGGTGCGCAGCACCTTCCACAGGTCGTCGAGGGCCGGGCCGGTGTTGGGCGTGTCGACCGAGCCGCTGATGGCGAGCATCGACGCGCCGTTGCCCTCGCCGTCCGAGCGCAGCACCTGGCCGAACGCCCGCACGCCGTAGGTGTATCCCTTCTCCTCGCGCAGCACGCGGTCCAGGCGGGAGGTGAGGGTGCCGCCCAGGCAGTACGTGCCGAGCACCTGGGCCGCCCAGACGCTGTCGTGGCGGTCGGCGCCGACGCGGCCGATGAGCAGCTGCGTCTGGACGGCGCCCGGGCGGTCCACGATGACGACCCGTCCGGTGTCGTCGGCGGTGACCGGCGGCATCGGGCGCGGGGCGGCGGGCTCGCCGCTCCAGGCGCCCAGGGTGTCGGCGAGCACCTGGTCCAGGTCGACGCCGGTGAGGTCGCCGACCACGACGGCGGTGGCGGCGGCCGGGCGCACGTGCGCGTCGTAGAAGGCGCGGACGGCGGCGGCGTCGATCGCGGCCACGGTCTCCTCGGTGCCCTGGCGCGGCCGGGACATGCGCGAGGAGGCCGGGAACAGCTCCTTGGAGAGCTGCTTGGCGGCCCGGCGGGCCGGGCTGGCCGTCTCGTGCGGGATCTCGTCGAGGCGGTTGCGCACCAGGCGCTCGACCTCGGTCTCCAGGAACGCCGGGGCGATCAGGGCCTCGGCGAGCAGGCCGAGCGCCTTGGGCAGCCGGGAGACCGGGACCTCCAGGGAGACCCGTACGCCGGGGTGGTCGGCGGCCGCGTCGAGGGTGGCGCCGCAGCGCTCCAGCTCGGCCGCGAACTCCTCGGCGGTGTGCCGGTCGGTGCCCTCGGACAGGGCGCGGGCCATGATCGTGGCGACGCCGTCGAGGCCCTCGGGCTCGGCGTCCAGCGGCGCGTCGAGGCAGATCTCGACGGCCACCACCTGCTGGCCGGGGCGGTGGCAGCGCAGCACCGTGAGCCCGTTGTCGAGCGCGCCGCGCTCGGGGGCCGGGAAGGCCCAGGGCTTCGCCTCGCCGGCCCGCGGCTGCGGGTGGAAGGTCATGCTGGTCAAAGACGCGGCGGTGTCGCTCACTGGTCCGCTCCCTCTTCCTCGTCGCTGTCGGCCTCCTCGGCCGCGTCACCCACCGGCTCGTAGACGAGCACCGCGCGGTTGTCGGGCCGCAGCCGGGCCGCGGCGACCGCCCGGACCTCCTCGGCGGTCACGTCGAGGACCCGGTCGACGGCGGTCAGCGCCAGCTGCGGGTCGCCGAACAGCACCGCGTAACGGCAGAGTTCGTCGGCGCGGCCCGCGACGGTGCCGAGCCGGTCCAGCCACTCGCGCTCCAGCTGGGCCTGGGCGCGCTCCATCTCCTCGGCCGTCGGGCCCTCGGCGGCGAACCGGGCCAGCTCCTCGTCGACGGCCTCCTCGATCCGCGGCACCTCGACGCCGCCGGAGGTCTTGACGTCCAGCCAGCCGAGCGAGGGCGCGCCGGCCAGCCGCAGCAGGCCGAAGCCGGCGGCGACGGCGGTGCGGTCGCGGCGGACCAGCCGGTTGTGCAGCCGGGAGGACTCGCCGCCGCCGAGGACGGTCAGGGCGAGGTCGGCCGCGTCGCACTCGCGCGTGCCGTCGTGCGGCAGCCGGTAGGCGGCCATCAGCGCGCGGGCCGGCACCTCCTCCTCGACGACCTCGCGCAGCTGCCCGCCGATCACGTCGGGCAGCGAGCCGTCGCGCGGCTCGGGCTTGCCGTCGTGCGCGGGGATGGAGCCGAAGTACTTCTCCACCCAGGCCAGGGTCTGCTCGGGGTCGATGTCGCCGACCACCGAGAGGACCGCGTTGTTCGGCGCGTAGTACGTGCGGAAGAAGTTCCGCGCGTCCTCCAGGGTGGCCGCGTCCAGGTCGGCCATCGAGCCGATCGGGGTGTGGTGGTACGGGTGACCGTCCGGGTAGGCGAGGGCGGTGAGCCGCTCGAACGCGGTGCCGTAGGGCACGTTGTCGTAGCGCTGGCGGCGCTCGTTCTTGACGACGTCCCGCTGGTTCTCCATGGACTCGTCGTCCAGGGCGGCGAGCAGCGAGCCCATCCGGTCGGCCTCCAGCCAGAGCGCGAGCTCCAGCTGGTGGGCCGGCATCGTCTCGAAGTAGTTGGTGCGCTCGAAGCTCGTCGTGCCGTTGAGCGAACCGCCCGCGCCCTGCACCAGCTCGAAGTGGCCGTTGCCGTGGACCTGCTTCGATCCCTGGAACATCAGGTGCTCGAAGAGGTGGGCGAGACCGGTACGGCCCTTGACCTCGTGCCGGGAGCCGACGTCGTACCAGAGGCAGACCGCGGCGACCGGGGTCAGGTGGTCCTCCGAGAGCACCACGCGCAGGCCGTTGGCCAGCCGGTGCTCGGTCGCTGTCAGGCCGCCGGAGCCGGCCTCGGCCGCAGCCGTGTGACCCATGGGCATGTGTCCCCTTCGATCGCGATCGGGAAAAAGTCCTGCCACTGTATGCAAGCGCGCCGACACCTGGCGAAGTTCCCGGCCGCCTCGGATGTCCCTCTTCCGGGTCGCGGTCGGCGTTGTCGGTGCCACGGTCCACAATGGTCCGCGTCAGATCAACCTTGTTGGTGAAGGAGCCGCAGCCGCGATGGCCCGCCGCAGCACGAAGACACCGCCGCCGGACGACGCGTTCGAGGAGCGAATCCTCGACATCGACGTCGTTGACGAGATGCAGGGCTCCTTCCTCGAGTACGCGTACTCGGTGATCTACTCGCGCGCGCTGCCCGACGCCCGCGACGGCATGAAGCCGGTGCAGCGGCGCATCGTCTACCAGATGAACGAGATGGGCCTGCGCCCCGACCGCGGCTTCGTCAAGTGCGCCCGCGTCGTCGGCGAGGTCATGGGCAAGCTGCACCCGCACGGCGACGCGTCCATCTACGACGCGATGGTGCGCATGGCGCAGCCCTTCTCCATGCGCGTGCCGCTGGTCGACGGCCACGGCAACTTCGGCTCGCTGGGCAACGACGACCCGCCGGCCGCCATGCGGTACACGGAGTCGCGGATGGCTCCGGCGGCGCTGCTCATGACGGAGTCCATCGACGAGGACACCGTCGACTTCACGCCGAACTACGACGGCCAGGAGCAGGAGCCGGTCGCGCTCCCCGCCGCGTACCCGAACCTGCTGGTCAACGGCGCCTCCGGGATCGCCGTCGGCATGGCGACCAACATGCCCCCGCACAACCTGGGCGAGGTCGTCGCGGCCGCCCGCCACCTGATCCGCCACCCGAACGCGGACCTGGATGCGCTGATGCGCTTCGTGCCGGGCCCCGACCTGCCCACCGGCGGCCGGATCGTCGGCCTGTCCGGCATCAAGGACGCCTACGAGACGGGCCGCGGCACCTTCAAGATCCGCGCGACCACCACGATCGAGACGGTGACCGCCCGCCGCAAGGGCATCGTCGTCACCGAGCTGCCCTTCACGGTCGGCCCCGAGAAGGTCATCTCCAAGATCAAGGACCTGGTCGGCTCCAAGAAGCTCCAGGGCATCGCCGACGTCAAGGACCTCACCGACCGCAACCACGGTCTGCGCCTGGTCATCGAGATCAAGAACGGCTTCGTGCCGGAAGCGGTCCTGGAGCAGCTCTACAAGCTGACGCCGATGGAGGAGTCCTTCGGCATCAACAACGTGGCGCTGGTCGACGGACAGCCGCTCACCCTCGGCCTCAAGGAGCTCCTTGAGGTCTATCTCGACCACCGCTTCGACGTCGTGCGGCGGCGCTCCGAGTTCCGCCGCGGCAAGAAGCGCGACCGCCTCCACCTGGTGGAGGGCCTGCTCGTCGCGCTGCTCGACATCGACGAGGTCATCCGCCTGATCCGGGAGAGCGAGAACTCGGCGGAGGCCAAGTCCCGGCTCATGGAACGCTTCTCGCTGAGCGAGGTCCAGACGCAGTACATCCTGGACACCCCGCTGCGCCGGCTCACCAAGTTCGACCGGATCGAGCTGGAGACCGAGCGCGACCGGCTCACCGGCGAGATCGACGAGCTGACCGGGATCCTGGAGTCCGACGCCGAGCTGCGCAAGCTGGTGTCGGCGGAGCTGGCCGCCGTCGCCAAGAAGTTCGGCACCGAGCGGCGCACCGTCCTGCTGGAGTCGGCGGGCGCGCCGGTCGCGGCCACCTCCCTGGAAGTCGCGGACGACCCGTGCCGGGTGCTGCTCTCCTCCACGGGCCTGCTCGCCCGCACGGTGACGGAGACGCTGCCGGCCGCGCAGGACGGCAAGCGGGCCAAGCACGACGTGATCCTCTCCTCGGTGGCGGCCACCCAGCGCGGCGACGTCGGTGTGGTGACCTCGGCCGGCCGGCTGCTCCGGGTCGCCGTGATCGACCTGCCGCAGCTGCCGGACACCGCCACCGCGCCGAACCTGGCGGGCGGGGCGCCGCTCGCGGAGTTCGTGTCCCTGGAGGCGGACGAGACGGTGCTGTGCCTGACCACCCTCGACGAGGAGTCGCCGGGCCTCGCGCTCGGCACCCTGCAGGGCGTGGTCAAGCGGGTCGTGCCGGACTACCCGGCGAACAAGGACGAGCTGGAGGTCATCACCCTCAAGGAGGGCGACCGGGTCGTGGGCGCGACCGAGCTGCGCACCGGGGACGAGGACCTGGTCTTCATCACCTCCGACGCCCAGCTGCTGCGCTACCAGGCCTCCCAGGTGCGGCCGCAGGGCCGCCCGGCGGGCGGCATGGCCGGCATCAAGCTGGCGGCCGGCGCCGAGGTGATCTCCTTCACGGCGGTGGACCCGGCCGCGGACGCGGTGGTGTTCACGGTGGCCGGCGGCTCCGGCACGCTGGACGCCTCGGCCGGTTCCTCGGCGAAGCTGACCCCGTTCGACCAGTACCCGCGCAAGGGCCGCGCCACCGGCGGTGTGCGCTGCCAGCGCTTCCTGAAGGGCGAGGACCTGCTGGTGTTCGCCTGGGCGGGCGCCACACCGGCGCGGGCCGCCCAGCGGAACGGCACGCCGTCCGAGCTGCCGGAGCCGGACCCGCGCCGGGACGGCTCGGGCACGCCGCTGGCGAAGCCGGTCGACGTGGTGGCCGGCCCGGCCAGCTGACCGGATCCTGACGGAGCCCCCGGCTCCGCGCTGCGAGGAGCGCGGAGCCGGGGGCTCCGACGTGTGCACGCACCACCGCGGGCACCTCGCCGGACGCCGTCCGGCCGCTCGTCGCCCAGGTCGTTTCTCTCGGATCAGGCCGTTCGGGGGGCACTCCCCCAGGCTCCGCCGGGGGCACCCCCACCCGGGCGAAGCCTGAGGGAGTCGGGAGCCCGGCAGGATGCGGAAGAGACGGTCTAGCCGGCGACGGTCTCCGGGTAGGCGTCGGCCTGCTCCCCGGAGGGGTCGTGCTCCTCGGAGCCGTCCGGATCCTCGGAGGGCTCCTCGGTCCGCGGCACGTAGCGCAGCACGCCCCACATCGCGTGCTCGTCGGGCACGTCCTGCGGGCCGCCCAGCTCGCAGCCGGCGAGCTCCGCGCGCAGGCCCGCCGCGTCGATGCGGGAGCCGATGAGCACCAGCTGGGTCAGCCGCTCCTCGCCGTCCGGCCAGGGCTCGGGGTAGAAGCGCAGGAAGCGGCCCACCGCGTGGACGGAGTAGCGGTGGGCCGGGTCGGCGGCGCCGAAGTCGACGAAGCCCTTGATCCGGTACAGCCCCTCGGGCCGTGCGTCGAGGAAGGCCATCAGCCGGCGCGGGTGCAGCGGGGTGGCGGCGGTCAGCGACAGCGTCTCGTAGGCGGCGTGCGGGTGGGCGTGCGCCTCCGCCCCGTCCGCGTCCTCGCCGTACAGGATGTCCTCGATCGACATCTGGCCCTCGATCTCGCCCTCCGGCACCACCCGGTCGAAGAGCAGCTCGGGATCCACCCGCCCGTGCGCGGCCTCCACCACCGCGGCGCGCGGGGCGAGCTCGGCGACCTCGCCGCGCACCGCCGCCAGCCGCTCGGCCGGCACCCGGTCGGCCTTGTTGACCACCACCAGGTCGGCGACGGCCAGGTGCCGGTCCGTCTCCGGGTGCCGCTCCCGGGTCGCCGCGAACTCCGCGGCGTCCACCACCTCGACCAGACCGCCGTAGACGATCCGGTCGTTGTCGCTGGCCAGCACCATGCGCACGAGCTCCTGCGGCTCGGCGAGGCCGCTGGCCTCGATGACGATCACGTCGAGCCGCAGCTCGGGCCGGGTGAGCACCTCCAGGTAGGTGTCGAGCTCGCTCGCGTCCACGGCGCAGCACAGACAGCCGTTGCCGAGGGAGACGGTGGAGCCGACCTGACCGGCCACGGTCATGGCGTCGATGCCGATGTCACCGAAGTCGTTGACCATCACCCCGATCCGGGTCCCCCGCGCGCTGCGCAGCAGATGGTTGAGCAGGGTGGTCTTCCCCGCCCCGAGAAACCCGGCCAGGACGACGACGGGGATCTGCGGCGTGGTCAAGGATCGTGCCTCCGTACGCTCGGTGCCTGCGATGACGAAGCCCCCAGAATAGGCACGCGCGCGTGCCGCCCCGCGCCCCGCGCGGCGAGGCGCCCGGGCCGGCGGCGGGACCAGGGCCTCGGGGCCGCCGGACCCGGGGCCCGACCGACTCGGCGCGCCGCACGGCGCGGGCCGCGCCCGGCGATGCGGCCCGGCATTTCCGGTCGGCGACCTCCTGCCCGTACCGTTTCCGGCATGAGCCCCGCAGCCTCCCCGCCCGCGCGGCCGCCCGGCCGCCGGCGCAGGATCGGGTGGCCGCGGCGGGTGTTCTCGCAGGTCCTGCTGATGCAGCTGGCCGTCGCGACGGGGGTGACGGTGCTCGCCACCGGGCTCTTCCTCGCCCCGCTCAGCGCCCAGCTGGACGACCAGGCCATGCGCCGGGCCCTGGCCATCGCGGAGACCACGGCCTCCCCGCAGGTCGCCGCCGACCTCGCCACCACCCGGCCCACGCCGGACGGCCCGGTGCAGACCGAGGCCGAGCGGATCCGGCGCTCGACGGGGGCGGAGTACGTGGTGGTGATGGACACCGCCGGCATCCGCTGGTCGCACACCGACCCCGCCCAGATCGGGCGGCGGGTGTCCACCGACCCCAGCGCCGCGCTCGCCGGGCGCACCGTGATGGAGATCGACAGCGGCACCCTGGGACGCTCGGCGCGCGGCAAGGCACCGCTGCGGGACCGGCGCGGCGAGATCGTCGGCGCCGTCTCGGTGGGCATCGAGTACGACAGCGTGCGCGACCGCCTGGTCGCGGCCATCCCCGGGCTGCTGCGCTACGCCGGCGGCGCCCTGGCGGCGGGCGCGCTGGCCGCCTGGCTGATCTCCCGCCGGCTCCAGCGGCAGACCCACGACCTGGCCTTCTCCGACATCTCCGCGCTGCTCGCCGAGCGCGAGGCGATGCTGCACGGCATCCGCGAGGGCGTCGTCGCGATCGACGGCGCGGGGCGGATCCGGCTCGTCAACGACGAGGCGCAGCGGCTGCTCGGCATCGGCCCCGAGGCCACCGGCCGCCCCTTGGAGGAGGTGCTCGGCGAGGGCCGCACCACCGAGGTGCTGGCGGGCCGGGCCACCGGCGAGGACCTGGTCACGGTGCGTGGCAGCCGGGTCCTGATCGCCAACCGCATGCCGACCCACGACGGCGGCGCCGTCGCGACCCTCCGCGACCGCACCGAGCTGGAGCGCCTGGGCCGCGAGCTGGACTCGACGCGCGGTCTGATCGACGCGCTGCGCGCCCAGGACCACGAGCACGCCAACCGGATGCACACCCTCCTCGGCCTGCTCGAACTGGAGATGTACGAGGAGGCCGTCGAGTTCGTCACCGAGGTGGTCGGCGTGCACCGGGCGACTGCCGAGCAGGTCACCGAGAAGGTGCACGACCCGCTGGTCGCCGCGCTGCTCGTCGGCAAGGCGGCCGTGGCCGCCGAGCGCGGTGTGGCGCTGCGCGTCGCGCCCGGCTCGCTGCTCCCGGACCGCCTGGTGGACCCGCGCGAGCTGGTCACGGTCGTCGGCAACCTGGTGGACAACGCCCTGGACGCGGCCTCCGGCACGCCGCACGCGCGCGTGGAGGTGGAGCTGCGGGCCGAGGGGCGCACGGTGGTCCTGCGGGTCGGCGACAGCGGGCCCGGCGTGCCCGAGGAGCGGCGCGAGCTGATCTTCGCGGAGGGCTGGAGCACCAAGGAGCCGCCGGCTCACGGCAAGCGGGGCCTCGGGCTGCCGCTGGTGCGCCGGCTCGCGGAGCGGCGGGGCGGCAGCGCCGTGGTCGGCACCGGGCCGGACGGCGGCGCCGAGTTCACCGTGCTGCTGCCGGACGCGCTCGGCGAGGCGGACGGAGGGGCGGACGGCGCCCTCGCGCCCGTGGTCGCGGAGGAGGCTTGGTGATCGGCGTCCTGGTCGTCGACGACGACGTGCGGGTGGCGCGGGTCAACGCCGCCTACGTGGCGAAGGTGCCGGGTTTCCGGGTGGTCGGCGTGGCCCACTCGGCGGCGGAGGCGCTCGCCGCGCTGACCGCGCCGGAGCCCGCCGTGGACCTGGTGCTGCTCGACCACTACCTGCCGGACGGCAACGGTCTGGCGGTGGTCCGGGAGCTGCGCGCGCTCGGCCGGCAGACCGACGTGATCATGGTGACGGCGGCCCGTGACGTGGCGACCGTCCAGGCGGCGATGCGGCAGGGGGCGCTGCAGTACCTGGTGAAGCCCTTCGGCTTCGCGGGCCTGCGGGCCAAGCTGGAGGCGTACGCGGGCCTGCGCCGCACCCTGGACGGCGGCGGCGAGGCGGAGCAGGCCGAGGTGGACCGGATCTTCGGCGCCCTGTCCGCCGGTTCCGTCGTCCCGGACCTGCCCAAGGGGCACTCCCCCACGACGGCCGAACTGGTGCGGCAGGTGCTGCTCGCGGCGGACGGACCGCTGTCGGCGCAGGCGATCGCCGAGCGGGCCGGGGTGAGCCGGCAGACCGCCCAGCGCTATCTGAAGCTCCTGGAGCGCACCGGCCGGGTGCGGCTGTCGCTGAAGTACGGCGAGACGGGCCGCCCCGAGCACCGGTACGCGTGGGCGGGCCCGGCGGCGACCGGCTGAGCCGCGCCGTGGCCCGCCGACTCCTCAGACCGCTCCGGCGCCCGTGAGGGCCCGTACCTCCGTCTCGGCGTGCCGGGCCTCGTCCGGCGGCTCCGGGGAGGTCACGGTGCCGAGCCAGCCCGCGAGGAAGCCCAGCGGGATGGACACCACGCCGGGGTTCTGCAGCGGGAAGAGCTGGAAGTCGACGCCGGGGAACAGCGATTCGGGGCTGCCCGAGACGACCGGCGAGACCACCACGAGCAGCACGGCCGGGACGAGCCCGCCGTACACCGACCAGACCGCGCCGCGGGTGGTGAAGCGGCGCCAGAAGAGCGAGTAGAGCAGCGCGGGCAGGTTGGCGGAGGCGGCGACGGCGAAGGCGAGGCCGACCAGGAAGGCCACGTTGAGGTCGCGGGCGAGCAGGCCGAGGCCGATCGCGGCGGCCCCGATGCCGGCGGCGGCGAGCCGGGCCACGGCCACCTCGCTGCGCTGCCTGCCGCCGGGGCGGCGCAGCGAGGCGTAGAGGTCGTGCGCGACGGAGGCCGAGGAGGCGAGGGTGATGCCGGCGACCACGGCGAGGATGGTCGCGAAGGCGACGGCGGCGACGACCGCGAACAGCACGGTGCCGCCGGTGGAGCCGGCCCCGCCGCCGAGGTCGAGGGCGAGCAGCGGCACGGCGGTGTTGCCGGCGGCGTTGGAGGCGCGGACGGCGTCGGGGCCGACCACGGCGGCGGCGCCGAAGCCGAGCACGATCGTCATCAGGTAGAAGCCGCCGATGAGGCCGATGGACCAGACGACCGAGCGGCGGGCGGCCCGCGCGGTGGGCACCGTGTAGAAGCGGGACAGGATGTGCGGCAGCCCGGCGGTACCGAGGACGAGCGCGAGGCCCAGGCTGACGAAGTCGGCCCGGGCGGTCCAGTCGCCGCCGTAGCGCAGCCCGGGCGCGAGGAAGTCCCGGCCGTGGCCGCTGCGTTCGGCGGCGGTGGTGAGCAGTTGGTCGACGTCGAAGTGGAAGCGCAGCAGGACGAGCAGGGTGAGGGCGATCGTGCCGGCCATGAGCAGGACGGCCTTGACGATCTGGATCCAGGTGGTGGCGCGCATGCCGCCGAGCGACACGTACACGACCATGAGCGCGCCGACGCCGATCACGGTCCAGGAGCGGGCGGCGTCGCTGGTGCCGCCGAGCAGCAGGGCGACGAGGCTGCCGGCGCCGACCATCTGGGCCACCAGGTACAGCACGGAGACGGTGACGGAGGAGGTGCCGACGGCGATCCGGACCGGCCGCTCGGCCATGCGGGCGGCGACGACGTCGGCGAGGGTGAAGCGGCCGCAGTTGCGCACGAGTTCGGCGACCAGCAGGAGCACGACCAGCCAGGCGACGAGGAAGCCGACGGAGTAGAGCATGCCGTCGTAGCCGAAGAGGGCGATGAGGCCGGAGATGCCGAGGAAGGAGGCGGCGGACATGTAGTCGCCGGCGATGGCGAAGCCGTTCTCCAGCGGCGAGAAGAGCCGGCCGCCGGCGTAGAACTCCTCGGCGGAGCCGTGCCGGTTGCGGCTGACCCAGGTGGTGATGCCGAGGGTGACCGCGATGAAGGCGCTGAACAGCAGCAGCGCGAGGGTCTGGTGGTCTCCGGTCATCGCCGCGCTCCCCGGGTCATCTCCTGGGTGTCCCAGCGCAGTTCGAGCGCGGCCCGGTCCCGGCGCAGCCGGGCGTGCCGGGCGTAGGCCCAGGTCAGCAGGAAGGTGGTGGCGAACTGGCCGAGCCCGGCGAGCATCGCGACGTTGACCGCGCCGGCCACCGGGCGGGCCATCAGGCCGGGAGCGGCGGTGGCGGCCACGACGTACGCCAGGTACCAGAGCAGGAAGGCGAGCGAGGCCGGGAGGACGAAGCGGCGGTATCGGCGGCGCACTTCCTGGAAGGCGGGGCTCCGCTGGACCTCCAGATAGATGTCCGCGGCGCTGTGGCCGCCGGCCGGGTCCGGGGCCTGTGGGCGGGGGACGGCGCCGGCCGCCGCCGCCCCGTCGTGCTCGCCCCAGCCGGCGGCGAGTTCGTCGTACCAGGGGTCGTCGAGCCGCACCTCCGCGGCACCGAGCCCGTCCTGCTTCTCCACCGGTGAACTCTCCTTGTCAGCGAACCGTTTCGGCCGCGTGCCCAAGGATGGACAGACTGGGCGGATCCCGGACTCTTCTCCCGCCTTCTTCACCCCATCAGGTGACGGAAGCCCGGACATGGCGGACCGGCCCGTCCGACAGTCGTATCGGGTGGGCCGGCCGGTGGACGGCGCGGCGGGTCCACGGACCCGCCGGCCGCGTCAGGCGTCGATGCGGGAGCGGTCCAGGGTGGCGGCGGAGCTGGTGATGAACTCCTTGCGGGGCGCCACGTCGTTGCCCATGAGCAGGTCGAAGATCTGCTCGGCCGCCTCCAGGTCGCCGATGTTGATCCGGCGCAGGGTGCGGTGGCGGGGGTCCATGGTGGTCTCCGCCAGCTGGTCGGCGTCCATCTCGCCGAGGCCCTTGTAGCGCTGGATGGCGTCCTTGTAGCGGACGCCCTTGCGCTGGAGCTCCAGCAGGGTCTGCCGCAGCTCGTTGTCCGAGTACGTGTACACGTACTTGTCCTGGCCCTTCTTGGGCTGGACCAGCTCGATGCGGTGCAGCGGCGGCACGGCGGCGAAGACCCGGCCCTGCTCGACCATGGGCCGCATGTAGCGCTGGAAGAGGGTCAGCAGCAGGGTGCGGATGTGCGAGCCGTCGACGTCGGCGTCGGTCATCATGATGACCTTTCCGTACCGCGCGGCGTCGATGTCGAAGGTGCGGCCGGAGCCCGCTCCTATGACCTGGATGATCGCTCCGCACTCGGCGTTCTTCAGCATGTCCGAGACGGAGGACTTCTGGACGTTGAGGATCTTGCCGCGGATCGGAAGGAGTGCCTGGAACTCGCTGTTCCGGGCGAGCTTGGCGGTGCCGAGCGCGGAGTCGCCCTCGACGATGAAGAGCTCGCTGCGCTCCACGTCGTCGCTGCGGCAGTCGGCGAGCTTGGCGGGCAGCGAGGAGGACTCCAGGGCGGTCTTCCTGCGCTGCGCCTCCTTGTGCTGGCGGGCCGCGATCCGGGTACGGGCGGCGGCGACGGCCTTCTCCAGGACGGCGCGGGCCTGGGCCTTGGCGTCCCGCTTGGTGGAGGTCAGGAAGGCCTTGAGCTCCTTGCTCACCACGTTGGCGACGATCCGGCGGGCCGCCGAGGTGCCGAGCACCTCCTTGGTCTGGCCCTCGAACTGCGGCTCGGCGAGGCGCACGGTGACGACGGCGGTGAGGCCCTCCAGGGCGTCGTCCTTGACGATGTCGTCCTCGGCGACGCGCAGCAGCTTGCTGGCGCGCAGCACCTCGTTCACCGTCTTGGTGATCGCCTGCTCGAAGCCGGACACGTGGGTGCCGCCCTTGGGCGTGGCGATGATGTTCACGAAGGAGCGGACCGTGGTGTCGTAGCCCGTGCCCCAGCGCAGCGCGACGTCGACGCCGAGCTCGCGGGTGACCTCGGTGGGGGTCATGTGGCCGCGGTCGTCGAGGACCGGGACGGTCTCCTTGAAGGTGCCCTGGCCGGTGAGCCGCAGCACGTCGCAGACGGCCTTGTCCTGGGCGAGGAACTCGCAGAACTCGCTGATGCCGCCGTCGAAGCGGAAGGTCTCCTCGCTCTTGCCGATGCCGTCGAGGTCGCGCTCGTCGCGGACGACGATCGTGAGGCCGGGGACGAGGAAGGCGGTCTGGCGGGCGCGCTGGTGCAGCGTCTCCAGGGAGAGCTTGGCGTCCTTGAGGAAGATCTGGCGGTCCGCCCAGTAGCGCACGCGGGTGCCGGTGCGGGTCTTGGGGACGCGCTTGGTCTTGCGCAGGCCGCCCGAGGGGTCGAAGGGGCTGTCGGGGCCCTGCTCGGTGAAGATGCCGGGGACGCCGCGGCGGAAGCTGATCGCGTGGACGGAGCCGTTGCGGTCGACCTCGACGTCGAGGCGGGCCGAGAGCGCGTTCACCACGGAGGCGCCCACGCCGTGCAGACCACCGGAGGCCGCGTACGAGCCGCCGCCGAACTTGCCGCCGGCGTGCAGCTTGGTCATGACGACCTCGACGCCGGAGAGTCCGGTCTTGGGCTCGACGTCGACGGGGATGCCGCGCCCGTTGTCGCGGACCTCGACGGATCCGTCGTCGTGGAGGACGACCTCGATGTGGTCGCAGTAGCCGCCGAGGGCCTCGTCGACGGAGTTGTCGATGATCTCCCAGAGGCAGTGCATCAGGCCGCGGCTGTCGGTGGACCCGATGTACATGCCGGGGCGCTTGCGGACGGCTTCGAGCCCTTCGAGGACGAGCAGGTGCCGCGCGGTGTAGTTGGAACCGTCACGGTCTGCGGTCAGCAGCGCACTGGACGGCACGGACGTCTCGGCGGTCACGCGGTTCGCTCCTCGCTGAATTTGAAATCTGGCCCGGTGGGTAAGGCACGGCGGCCTGCACCGGTTCAGAGGGTACAGAGCCCTGGTAGAGCCGTTGTCACGCCACCCTCCTGATTCCTCATGCTAGTCCAGAGTCGCATGGGTGTTCGATCCCTCGATGGGGTGACGCGAACGTCACGTTCCCTTCCAGGCATGAACCATTTAGGCTCCGGGCACGTCCTCATGAACAACCGGCAACCCGCCGGGAGGGCACGACCACACACAGCAATGCGAAACCCGTAGAGCGAAGCAATACGGCTCATTCGCCGCCAACCGGCAGCAGACAGCCACCTTGGGAAGAAAAAGTTTCGAGGAAAAGCCACGAGCGGGAACGTTTTCGGCCTGGTTGGATGTTGACCCTGGTACGACAGCTCGTCGAGCTAGAGAAGAGGCGACGTGACTACTGTTCTGACCCCCGCGAGCCCCCTGACGGCCGCTGACCGCTGCGACCGCTGCGGCGCCCAGGCATACCTGCGTGTCGTCCTGGTCAGCGGCGGTGACTTGCTCTTCTGCGCCCACCACGGACGCAAGTTCGAGCCGGAACTCAAGAAGATCGCCGCAGAGATACAGGATGAGACGGACCGGCTCACCGACGTGCCGGCCCGCACCCAGGGCGACGACCACTGACGCCTCGCATCCCCGACGAGCCACGGGCCGGTTCCTGACGACCGGCCGACGGGCGGCCACCCCCGCGTTCCGAGGGGGGTGGCCGCCCGTTCTCGCATTCCGGCCGGCGCCGGACCGGAGGCGCCCTCAGACGTGCCGCGGCAGCAGCGCCGAGACCCGGGTGTAGACGCCGGGGTTCTCCGCCTGACCGCAGCCGCTCCCCCACGACACCAGCCCGATCAGCCGGCCGCGGGCCACCAGCGGACCGCCGCTGTCGCCCTGGCAGGCGTCGTGGCCCCCGGCCGGATCCCCCGCGCACAGCATGGTGTCGCCGCGGTACGCGGCACCGAAACCGCCCGGATACGCGCGCTCGCAGACCGTGTCGGGCAGCACCCGGACCCGCGCAGAGCGCAGCGAGGTCGCGTACGTGCCGTTGCCCGTCGTGTCGCCCCAGCCGTAGACGTCCGCCGCCTGCCCCTCCGCGAGCGCCGCGTCACCGGGGCGGGCCACCTCGATCGCGTACGACTCCGGGAGCGCCCTCGCCAGCGTGAGCACCGCCAGGTCGCCCGAATTGCTCGACGGGTCGTAGTCGGGGTTCACCCAGGTGTCCGCGACCCTCACTTCCTGGCCGCCGTGGCCGCGCAGCGAGGTGCGGCCGGCGATCACCGAGAAGTCGGACAGCCGGTCCGGCGTCCCGCCGAGCACCTCGCGGCCCAGGCAGTGCGCCGCGGTGAGCACCTTGGTGGGGGCCACCACGACCCCACCGCAGAACTGCCCCGCCCTGCTGCCGCCGAACCGGTCACGGCTGGACAGGGCCACGACCCACGGCGCCTCGCTGGTCCGGGCGGGCTGCCCGCCGACCACGACGCTGTCGGCGCGCGCGGTACCGGCCGCGCCGAGCGGCACGGCGGCCGTCGCGACCAGGCCCAGGACTCCGGTGACGGCACGGGCGATGGGACGACGCATGAAGCCTCCTGACTCTCCGCTGACATCTTTTCACCCAGCGTCGCCCGGGCCCGCCCACCGCGCACCCGCACTCATGCGCGAAGGACCCGGCCCCCCGAACGGGGAACCGGGTCCTTCGTACGCCGTGCTTGTCCCTCGGCGGGACGGGCCGCGTCAGTCCAGGTAGTCGCGCAGGACCTGCGAGCGGGACGGGTGGCGCAGCTTCGACATCGTCTTCGACTCGATCTGGCGGATGCGCTCACGCGTCACGCCGTAGACCTTGCCGATCTCGTCGAGCGTCTTCGGCTGGCCGTCGGTCAGGCCGAAGCGCATGGAGACGACGCCGGCCTCGCGCTCGGAGAGCGTGTCGAGGACGGAGTGCAGCTGCTCCTGGAGCAGGGTGAAGCTGACCGCGTCGGCCGGGACGACCGCCTCGGAGTCCTCGATGAGGTCACCGAACTCGCTGTCGCCGTCCTCGCCCAGCGGGGTGTGCAGCGAGATCGGCTCGCGGCCGTACTTCTGGACCTCGATGACCTTCTCCGGGGTCATGTCGAGCTCCTTGGCCAGCTCCTCCGGGGTGGGCTCGCGGCCCAGGTCCTGGAGCATCTGGCGCTGCACACGGGCGAGCTTGTTGATGACCTCGACCATGTGCACCGGGATGCGGATGGTGCGGGCCTGGTCGGCCATGGCGCGGGTGATCGCCTGACGGATCCACCAGGTGGCGTACGTGGAGAACTTGTAGCCCTTGGTGTAGTCGAACTTCTCGACGGCGCGGATCAGACCCAGGTTGCCCTCCTGGATCAGGTCCAGGAAGAGCATGCCGCGGCCGGTGTAGCGCTTGGCCAGCGAGACCACCAGACGGAGGTTGGCCTCCAGGAGGTGGTTCTTGGCGCGGCGCCCGTCCTCGGCGATGATCTCCAGCTCGCGCTTGAGCTTGGGGGCGATCTTGTCGGAGTTCGCCAGCTTGTCCTCGGCGAACAGACCGGCCTCGATGCGCTTGGCGAGCTCGACCTCCTGCTCGGCGTTGAGCAGCGGGACCTTGCCGATCTGCTTGAGGTAGTCCTTCACCGGGTCCGCGGTGGCACCGGCGACGGCGACCTGCTGGGCGGGCGCGTCGTCCTCGTCCTCGTCGGACAGGACGAAGCCCTTGCTCTCGCCCTCGGACTCCTCGTCGTCCTTGCCGGGCGCGACGTCCTCGAGCAGCTCCTCGCCCTCGAGCAGCTCTTCGTCGTCCTTCTTCGCCGCGGTCTTCTTGGCGGCGGTCTTCTTGACGGCGGCCTTCTTCGCCACCGTCTTCTTCGCGGCGGTCTTCTTGGCCGCGGCCTTCTTGGCGGGCGCGGCGGCCTCGTCGGCCGGGTCCGCGCTCTCGGCCGCCGGGGCCGCGGTGGCGGCCGCGACGGTCTTCGTCACGGTCGTCCTGGCGGTGACGGTCTTGGTGGCGGTGCGCTTGGCCGGGCTCTTCGCTGCGACGCTCTTGCGGGCGCGCTTCGGCGACTCCGCTGCACTGACCATCAGCGTCACACCCTCTTCCTCGAGGATCTGATTGAGGCTGCGCAGAACATTCTTCCACTGGGTTGGCGGAATCTGGTCAGCCTCGAAGGCCCGACGCACGTCATCGCCGGCGATCTGCCCATCAGCCTTTCCCCGCTCGATGAGCGCCATCACAGACTCGGACTCGGCGATCTCCGGCGGGAGCGTACGGGATGTGCTGGCCGACACGAACAACCTCTCGGAACGATGGAAAACGGCTTCCGGCCCCGCCCTGGATCAGGCTGGAGCCGACGACCGACGGCCGGGAATGTGCCGACGGCGCGGGCTGGACCGGGGAACTGCACAGCGCCCTGATCGGCGGCTGTATTCCTTCCTCGGCTGTCACCTCTTAGGTCATCGCACGGCTTCGAAGAGCGTTACGCCCAATCCGCGTGGCCCGAGTCACACCGCATATGTGGCGAATCCGCCCCGAACCGCCCGGATCGGCACGAGATCGTGCCGCCCGACCCCGGCGCGCCCGGGAACGGGGTGGTTCCCGGGCTCCACTCGGGTCCGGCGGCACGCGCTGCGTACGCCTCGGCGCTGTTCGTCACGGCCGGCGGATCAGTTCCCGCGCGGGGCCGGGACCACCCGCCCCTCCTCGGGGTGGACGGTGAGCAGCTGCCGCATGGCGGTCTCGGCACCGTTGGCGTCGCCGGCGGCCAGCGCGTCGACGATCCGGGCGTGGTGCGCGAGGCAGCTCTCGCTCGGCCGGTCGCAGCCGGTGGCGGGGGCGCCGGAGACCTGGAGGGCGGCGCCGACGATGCCGGACAGGTGCTCCAGCATGCGGTTGCCGGCGAGCTGGATCAGCAGGGCGTGGAACTCGGTGTCGGCCCGGGAGAAGGTGATGCCGTCGCCCTGGGCGTAGGCGTGGCCCATGATCTCGACCATGTCGGCGAGGCGCTGCTGGATGTCCTCGCGGCCGTGGCCGGCGGCAAGCCGGGCGGCCAGCGGCTCGATCGTCCAGCGCAGCTGGTTCAGCTCGCGGCGCTGGTCGTCGCGCTGTGGGCCGAAGGCGCGCCACTCGATGATGTCGGGGTCCAGCAGGTTCCAGTCGCTGACCGGGCGGACCCGCGTGCCGACGTTCGGGCGGGCGCTGACCAGGCCCTTGGCCTCGAGGACGCGCAGCGACTCCCGGACGACGGTGCGCGAGACCTCGAAGCGCTGGCCGATCTCCTCGGGCACGAGCGGGCGGTCGGCGCCGAGGTCGCCGGAGACGATCATCTGGCCGAGCTGCTGGACGAGCTGGCCGTGCAGTCCGCGGCCGCGGCTGCCGGCGGCGCGGCGGCCGACCCTGCCGAGCTCCTCCGTCGCCTCCCAGGCGGGCGGTCCGACGCGGTCGGCTCCGGGCGCCTCCGCGTAGGGGTAGCGGTCGAGGTCGCCCGGGGCGCCGAGGCCGGACTCGACGGGGCGGGCGGGGGTCATCATCGTGTGCGCAAGGGTACTCACGCATCCTTTGTCGGCGTGGCTCCCGTGCCCCTTGAGGTCTTTGGTGAAAAGCACACGAAAGGGTGATCGGCACCCCTTGGGCAATTGACGATTTACCGGACATTCCCGGCAATTTTTTGGGGAGTTACCGGGGAAACGAAAGCATTCGGTCCGGCAGTGATCACCAACGGGCCCTGCTGCGGCGGCCGGTGAGCACATAGGCGCAGAGCAGGACAGTCAACGTCAGGGAGAGGGCCACCCCGACGGGCTGGCCGACCACCCGCAGGGCGCCCATCACCCAGCGGTCGGCGGCCGAGGACCACTCCACGCTGGCGAACTCGCGGAGCCGGGCCGGGAGTCCGGCCACCGAGCGACGGGGCACGCCCGCGAGCATCCGCTGCAGCGGGGGCGCGAAGACCACGGGCACCGCGAGCACCGCCGCGACCCCGGCGGCCGCGGCCCGGAACACTCCCGCGCCGAGCAGCCCGGCCCAGGCGCAGCCGATCACCAGGCCGAACCAATTCGCGCACAGGGTCGGCCAGTTCTTCGGTACGGGGATCAACTCCCCGCCGTAGACGAAGCGCACGGCCTCCAGGTCGGCCAGCACGGCCAGCGCGGCGAGGAGCGCGCCGACGCCCGCCGCGACCGCCAGCTTGGCCAGCAGCAGCCCGAGCCGGCGCGGTACGGCGCCGCGTCCGGTGGTCAGCGCCGGGTAGCGGTACTCCTCGCCGAAGGAGAAGGCGCCGAGCAGCCCGGCACCCAGCGCGGCGGGCGGCAGCGGGGAGATCCCCGGCCAGCCGGCCAGGACGGCGGGCAGCGGGGTGCGCCCGCTGCGCGCGAGGAGCACCGCGAGGACCACCGACACCAGCAGCACCCCGGCCGCCACCAGCGGCGTGGAGGGCACCCCGAGCAGCCGGCGGATCTCGTAGCGCACCGGGCGGAGCGGGGAACGGTGGGGCGCGCGGTGCTTGCGGTACGCGGCGGGCGCGGGCGCCGCCGGGACGGGCGGGCCCCCGGCCGGTGCGGCCCCGGCGGTCTCCGGAGACCGCGGGGCCCGGGCGGCCTCGGGGCCGTGGGGGGCGCCGGCGTCACGGGTGTCGCCGGTCTCGTCGGCGAGGCGGTGGAGGAGGACGCCGTGACGGAAGGCGCTCTCGCCGACGGTCGCGCAGTCGCTGCCGTAGACGGAGAGCCGGTTGCCGCCCTCGGTCACCACCTCCACGGGGCGCCGGGCGGAGCGGGACTCCTGGGTGAGGAGGGCGGCCAGCCGGGCGGCGTGCGGGGTGCGCACGGCGACCCGGGGGCGCAGGCGGGTGCGGGCGAACTCGGCGGCGTCCTGGTCGGCGGCGAGCCGGCCGCCGTCGAGGGTGACGACCCGGTCGGCGTTGCGGGCCGCGTCCTTGGGATCGGCGGTGGTGTAGAGGACGGTGCCGCCCTCGTCGGCGTGGGCGCGCAGGAGTTCGTACAGCCAGGCGCTCTCGCGTACGGAGAGTCCGGCGGCGGGCTCGTCGAGCAGCAGCGTGTGGGGGTCGCCCAACAACGCGGAGGCCAGGCCGAGTCGGCGGTCCATGCCGAGCGAGAGGCTGCCGATCCGCTGGTCGTGCAGGCCGGTGAGGCCGACGGTCCGGAGCAGGTCGTCGGCGCGCGAACCGGGCACTCCGGCGGCGGCGCACAGCATGCGCAGCTGGCTGCGCAGGGTGCGCGACGGGTGTCCGGGCACGTCGCCGAGCAGCACCCCGACCTCGCGGGCGGGGTGGGCGACCCGGTGCAAGGGGCGACCCCGGAAGTAGGTGACGCCACGGCCGGGTTCGAGCTGGAGCATGAGGCGCAGGGCCGTGGTCTTGCCGGCGCCGGCCGGGCCGAGCAGGGCGGTGACCGTGCCCGGCCGGGCGTCGAAGGTGAGGTCGTCCACGGCGGCCGGGCGGTCCCGGCGGGGGGTGCTGGTGAGTCCGATGGCCTGGAGCATCGCTTCTCTCGCGGGTAGGTGAGACCGCTCCGCGGCAGGGCGGCTGTCCCAGCAAGATAACGCTACATTTCGGACTTTTGGTGCAGGGTTGGCGCCTCGGGGCGGCCCCGCGAGCGCCCGTCAGACCTCGGGGCGCAGCATCGGCGGGTTCAGCAGCGTGGCCCCACCAGCGCGGAACAGCTGGGCGGGGCGCCCGCCCTGACGGGTCGTGGTCCCGCCCGTGGGCACCAGGAAGCCGGGCGTGCCGGTCACCTTGCGGTGGAAGTTGCGCGGGTCGAGCGCCACGCCCCAGACCGCCTCGTACACCCGGCGCAGCTCGCCGACCGTGAACTCGGGCGGGCAGAAGGCCGTCGCGAGCGAGGAGTACTCGATCTTGGAGCGGGCCCGCTCCACCCCGTCCGCCAGGATCTTCGCGTGGTCGAAGGCGAGCGGCACCGGCTCGCCCTCCCGCTCGGCCGTGCCGTCCTCGCCGAGCAGCTCCTCCACCGGCGCCCAGCGCGCGCTGTTGGCGTCGCCGCCGGCCCGCGGCGCGGGCAGGTCCGGGGCGAGCGCGAGGTGGGCCACGCTGACCACCCGCATCCGCGGATCGCGGTCGGGCGCCCCGTACGTCGCCAGCTGCTCCAGGTGCGCGCCGTGCCCGGCCACCGGCTCCGGCTCGGGCGCCCCCGGCTCGTGCACGCACAGTCCGGTCTCCTCGACCAGTTCCCGCGCGGCGGCCGCGTCGAGGTCCTCGTCGTCCCGGACGAACCCGCCGGGCAGCGCCCAGCGGCCCTGGAAGGGCGCCTCCCCCCGTTTCACGATCAGCGCGCACAGCGCATGGCGCCGCACGGTGAGGACGACCAGATCGACGGTGACAGCGAAGGGCGGAAAGGCCGACGGGTCGTAGGGAGACATGCCCGCGATCATAGTCGTCTTCCTGACGATAAACACGCCCGCCGGAAGGATCCGCCTCCACTTCTTCGCGCGACTCCCCCTCAGACTCCCAGCTGAAGACCGGGAGCGGCCTCCTCCACCATGCCGAGGCCCAGTCGGCCGACGCGCGCCGCGAAGGGTTCGCCGGCCACGACGAGACCGGAGAGCCGGAGCTCGCCGAGCGGCGAGGACCGCAGCGGCGCGAGGGTGACCGTGCGGCCCGGGGCGTCCGGACGGACGCCGAGGACGCTCGCCAGGAGGTGCACCCCGGCGGCAGCCGCCACCGCGGCCGGTCGGCACGCCGCCGGATGCGGCACCGGCGGTGCGCCCGGGGTGCGCCGCTCCCCCGCGTACATCTCCGGCAGCCTCAGACCGAAGGCCTCCGCCGCGTCGAGCACCCCGCGCAGCAGCGCCCCCGCCTCCCGCTCGTGCCCGGCGCCGGCGAGTCCCGCGACGGCGACCGCCGTCTCGTGCACCCGCACCGCGCCCGAGCGGTGCCCGAACGGGCTGTAGCCGGGCTCCTTCTCGCCGAGGCCCCGCAGCCCCCAGCCGGAGTCGAGCGCGGGCGCGGCGAGCAGCCGGGCCAGGCGCTCGGTCCGCGCCTTGTCGAGCAGCCCGGCGGCCCGGCGCCCGGCGTCGGCGAGGCCGGTGTCGAGCAGGTGCGCGGCCCAGCCGCCCAGGTGGGGCAGCGGGCGCCCGTCGGGCAGCAGGGCGAGCAGCGGCCGCCCGCCGGCCGGGTCGTCCTGCCAGAACCGCTCGCGGAACCGGGCCCGCAGCGCCCTCGCCCACTCCCGCCAGGCCTCGCCGCCGGGCCGCCCGCAGGCGTCCAGGAGGTCGGCGCCGAGCACGGCAGCCCGGTGCGCGTGGGCCTGGGTCTCGGCCCGCGCGGGTCCGGAGGGCCACGGGTCCGGCACGAACCCGGCACCGTCCACGGCGCCGCGCAGCCAGTCCAGGCACCGCTCGGCGGCGGGCAGCAGCTCGGCGAGGTCCTGCTCGGGCAGGCCCCAGCGGCGGGCCTCGGCGAGCACGACGGGGAAGGCGAGGGTGGCCTCGACACCGGTGCAGCGGGGCGGAAGGAGCGGACCGGCGTCCCGCAGCGGACCCGGAACGCGCCCGGACTCCGGCCCCGGGCCCGGGAGTTGGGTGCGGGCGAGGGCGCGCAGGGTGGTGGCGGCGAGCCGGGTGCCGAGCGGAAGGGCCATCCGGGCGGCCCACAGCGCCTCGGCGGTGACGGGCCCCATGCGCCAGGGGACGCCGGCCGCCAGGTGCACGTCGGCGGGATGCGCGGGATCCCGCTGGAGCAGGGCGCGCAGGTCCGCGACGCAGGCCCGCAGCAGCGGCCCGACGCGCGGGTCGTCGCCCTCGGCGACGGCGTCGGCGAGGAGGTGTCCGCCGGGCCTTCCCGCCCCGGCGGCCTGGGTCCGGCCGGCGCGCTCGCGGCGGACCCGGAGGGTGAGGGTGAAGGGGGCACCGGGGGCGGGCTCGGCGTCCCAGCGCAGCAGTCCGGCGGCGGCCAGCGCCTCGCTGGGCGCCGGTTCGGCGAGGACGCTGACGGCGGTGCCGTCGGGGGCGGTCCAGCGCAGTCCGCTGCCGTGGACGCTTGCGGTGAGCTCGGGCCCGGGGCAGCCGGCCGCCACCGCGCCCAGGTCCGCGAGATCCGTGCCCAGAGCGAGCTCCACCGGGATGCGCACCGGCCTGGGCGCGGAGCTGCGGACCGTGAGGCGTTCGGTGCCGTCGGCGTCGCGGGTGCGTTCGACGACGAGGCCGGGGTCGGGGCCGAGGTCTCCGGGGCCGCGCAGCACGCCGAGGAACTCGGCCCGTTCCGCGCCGTCCGCACGGCTTCGGAGCGGGACCGGCTCGCGTCCGGCGACGCGCAGGACACAGCGGGCGAGCAGCCGGCGGCCGTGCTGGTAGACGCCTTCGAGGCCGGTGCCGGTGAGCTGGCCGTGCCGGGGGCTGACGGCGAGGGCGGGCAGGGCGACGCCGACGAGGGTGTCGTGCACGGCCGGCGGCTCGCCGGGGCGGGCCGCCCCCGCGCCGGGCAGGGGCGGATGTCCGGCTGCGGGTCCGGGGACCTGGGCGGTACTGGGGGCCATGACGGGTCTGCGGCGCTCTCTGTGCGGTCCGGGCGGTGCGGCCGGGCCCGGGCGGCGTCCTCACCGGGCCCGGTCGGGCGGCCCCGGCGGTCCGCCCGACCGGCCGTGCAACGGCGGTCCCGCTCCCGCACGACCGCCACCCACGTGAACGCCCCCGCACCCCGCCGAGTCACGCCCCGCCCGAACACGCCGTCCACCTCGCGCTCCGCACCGTCCCGGCCCGCCGGCCGCGCCACGCCGCACGCCGTCCCGGAACCCCGGTCGGCCGAGCCTCCGGACGACGGCCCCGCTCCGCCCCGGGCCCCCGCGGCACCGCCGTCTCCCTGGCACGCCATCCCGCCACGGCCCTCACCCCCCGTTCCTCGTCCGCCCCGGCCGCCGGCCGCGCGTCACCACCGCGCGCCGCGCCGGTCGGGCGGCGAGGGCGCGGCGGCGGGCGGTGGCGGAGGGGGCGCGCAGGGCGGGCTGGTGGGTGGTCCGGCGGGCGCGGCGGCGGGGGTCCGCCGTCGGGGCGGGGCTGTTCGGGGCCGGGTCGTCCGGGGTGCCGGCCTCGGCCGCGAGGCGGGTGTCCCGTTCGCGGCGGAGGCAGACGCGCAGGGCCTCCGGGTCCAGCCCCTCGTTGCACGCCTGGTGCAGGAGGCGGGCGAAGAGGTAGTCGGGGTCGGCCTCCAGGGCGAGGCCGAGGGCAACCCGGGCGGAGGGCTCGTCGCCGGTGGACCAGGCGACCCAGCCGGCCAGGGTGAGCGGGGCCGCCGCGTACTCCTGGTAGGGCGGCACGCAGCGCCGGGACACCGCGCGCCACAGCCGGAGCGCGGGCGCGGCCTCGGGGCCCTCCATCCACTCGGCGGCCCGGTCGCGGGTGTCGCGGTCCTGGAGGCCGAGGATGAGGGTGGCGGCCTCGTCGGGCGAGAGCAGCGCGTCGTCCCGGTCGTCGGCGGTCACGGGGCCGGTCAGGGCGGCCGTGAGCCCGGGCGGCAGGTGGGCGCCGCCGGAGAGGGGCCGGGGCGCCGGGTCCTCCGGTGCGGCGGCGAACCGGTCGAGCAGGCGGCGGGCGAGCCCGAGGGTGGTCTCGCGGGTCTCGCGCCGCCCGTGGCCGCTCGCCGGGGCGTCCAGGATCCTCGGCACGATGACCGTCGCCGCCTCGTTCAGAGCGGCGCGCTGCGCCGCGTCGTCCTCGGTGCGGGGCTTGAGCCGGGCCTCCATGTCCTTGAGGGTGCCGCGCACCTGGATGCCGGCGTAGGCGGCGGAGGCGGCCATGACCGAGGTGCCGGAGAGGGCGAGGGGCGTGCCGTCCGGCGGGCAGCAGCGGGGGTCCGGGCAGCAGTAGGAGAAGTAGAGCCCGTCGGAGATGCAGAGGGCTTCGAGGACCGGGACGTCGAGCGCGCCGCAGGCGGTGCGCAGCCGCTGGGCGAAGGGGCGCAGCCGCTCCATGACGTGCCGGGCGGTCTCGCCGGGTCGGGGGTCCTGGCAGAGGAAGACGACGATGCCGTCGGGCCGCTCGCCGCGGCGGCCGGCGCCCTCGACGAGGCAGTCGGCCAAGTGGCCGGCGGTGGCGGGCCATTCGCGCGGCGAGCCGGGGATGCCGACCCTGACCCGCCCGCCGAAGCGCCCGTGCTCGCCGTGGAGCGCGACGAGGACGACGGAGTCGCTGGGGTGGAAGCCGAGCATGAAGGGCAGCGCGTCGGCGAGCTCGGCGGGGCCGCGCAGGGTGATCTGCTGGGGTGCGGAGGAGTCGTGGGATTCATGGCGGTTCGTGTTCATGGTCACGACGGTCCCGCGATCTCCGCGATCGCGAAACCCCTGTGGATAACTCCTGGTTGACGGGGCTTCGGGAGTTTTCCACAGGCCGGGTCCGGGGGGTCGCGCCCGGCCGCCCGATGCGCTTCGATGGAAGACCGGCACCCGCTCGGAGCCGGCACCCGCCCGGACCCGGCAACGCGCCCGGTTCGACCCCCGGCCCGGGCCGGCGCCGGGCGCGCCGGTCAGCCTGCCGCGGCCAGCACCAGTGGCAGCACGGGCCCGCTGCCGGCGCGGCGGAGCAGGCGGGCGGCGACGGCGAGGGTCCAGCCGGAGTCGGTGGAGTCGTCGACGAGGAGGACCGGGCCGGGGGCCTCGCGCAGGGCAGCGGCCAGCTCGGCGGGCACGTCGAGGGCACCGGACAGGGCCCGCAGGCGCTGCGCGGAGTTGCTGCGCCGGGCGGCGTGGGCGCCCTCCTCCGTGACGTACGCGAGGGTCCCGAGGAAGGGCAGTCGGCCCACGGTGGCGATGCCGTGCGCCAGCGAGCCGACCAGCTGCGGCCGGGACAGCGAGGGCAGGGCCACGACGCCCACCGGGCGCTCCGGGGCGTCCGGGGCGCCGGAGGCCCAGCCGCCGGGCGAGCGGGCCCAGTCGGCGAGGACCGCGACGGCGGCCCGCAGCACGTCGTCCGGGACGGGGCCGTCCGGCGCGTGCTCGGCGAGCAGCGGGCGCAGCCGGTTGCCCCAGCCGATGTCGGAGAGGCGGCCGAGGGCGCGGCCCGGGGAGCACTGCTCGCCCGCCGGGATCCGGCCCTTGAGGTCGACGCCGAGGGCGGGCATGCCGGTGGGCCACATGCGCCGGGGCTCGATCTCGACGCCGGGGCGGTCGAGTTCCTTCTCGGCGGCCGTCAGGGTCTCCGCGGAGACGGAGGAATCGGCCCAGGGGCCCGCGCAGTTGTCGCAGCGGCCGCACGGGACGGCGCCCTCGTCGTCCAGCTGGCGGCGCAGGAACTCCATGCGGCAGGCGGTGCTGCTCACGTAGTCGCGCATGGCCTGCTGCTCGGCGGCGCGCTGCCGGGCGACCCAGGCGTACCGCTCCGCGTCGTACACCCAGGGGTTGCCGGTGGCGATCCAGCCGCCCTTGACGCGCTTGACGGCCCCGTCCACGTCGAGCACCTTCAGCATCGTCTCCAGGCGGCTGCGGCGCAGGTCGACGGCGGCTTCCAGGGCCGGCACGGACAGCGGGCGGCCCCCGGCCTCCTCCAGGGCGGCGAGGGTCTGGCGGACCAGGGCCTCCGGCGGGAAGGCGGTGTCGGCGAAATAGCGCCAGATCGCCTCGTCCTCCTTGCCGGGCAGCAGCAGCACGTCGGCGTGGTCGACGCCGCGGCCGGCCCGGCCCACCTGCTGGTAGTAGGCGATCGGGGAGGAAGGCGAACCGAGGTGCAGGACGAAGCCGAGGTCCGGCTTGTCGAATCCCATGCCGAGGGCGGAGGTGGCGACCAGCGCCTTGACCCGGTTCCGAAGGAGGTCGGACTCGGCCTGGAGCCGGTCGGCGTTCTCCGTGCGGCCGGTGTAGGAGGCGACCGCGAAGCCGCGCTGCCGGAGGTAGGCGGTGGCCTCCTCGGCGGCGGCCACGGTCAGCGCGTAGACGATGCCGGAGCCGGGCAGCTCGTCCAGGTGCTCGGCGAGCCAGGCCAGCCGGTGGGCGGCGTCCGGCAGCCGCACCACGCCGAGCCGGAGGCTCTCCCGCTCCAGCGTGCCGCGCAGCACCAGGGCCTCGCCCGCGCCCGTGCCGAGCTGCTCGGCGACGTCGGCGGTCACCCGCGCGTTCGCCGTGGCCGTGGTCGCGAGGACCGGCACGCCGGGCGCGAGCTCGGTCAGCATGGCCCGCAGGCGGCGGTAGTCGGGCCGGAAGTCGTGTCCCCAGTCGGAGATGCAGTGCGCCTCGTCGACCACGAGGAGACCGGTGGTGGCGGCGAGCTTGGGCAGCAACTGTTCGCGGAAGTCGACGGAGTTGAGGCGCTCCGGGCTGACCAGCAGGACGTCCGTCCCGCCCCGCTCGACCTCCTCGTGGATCGCCTCCCACTCCTCCGGGTTGGCCGAGTTGATGGTGCGGGCGCGGATGCCGGCCCGCTCCGCCGCCTCGACCTGATTGCGCATCAGGGCGAGCAGCGGGGAGACGATCACGGTGGGTCCGGCGCCGCGGCGGCGCAGCAGCGCGGTGGCCACGAAGTAGACCGCGGACTTGCCCCAGCCGGTGCGCTGCACCACCAGCGCGCGCCGGCGGTCCTCGACCAGGGCCGAGACCGCCTGCCACTGGTCCTCGCGCAGTCTGGCCGCGCCGCCCGGGTCGCCGACGAGCTCGGCGAGGACGGCGTCTGCTTCGGTCCGGAGGTCCAGGTTGTCCATGCCCCCATGCAACCCGATGGCACTGACAATCGGCCACTTCACCCCCCGTGACGGACGGTGACCCCGCGCGCTCCCCGTCAGACGTCCGTTCGCGGAACGGAGCGTGAACAATGGGCAACTGGGCAGGGATATGAGAGTCATACCGGTGGATTCCAGTCAGCGGCGCCAATTGCTCGTTGCCGCCCGCGCACGGGCCAGGGAAGAATTGCTCACACACCCCGCACGCCCAACGCGGCCCGTTGGCCGTGCCGTGGTGCGCCCTCATCCGACCCTGCCCGCGGAGCGGGCGCGTATCCGAAGGGAGGATCGTGACCCTCGGATTCGCTCCGCCCTCGACCGCTCCGTCGACCTCGTCGTCCGGGTCGGCCAGCCGCCTCGCTCGGATGCTCGAACCGGCCGAGTGGGCAGCCGCCGGGATCCCGCTCCTGCGCAATCCGCGCGAGGTCGTCAGCGGCCTGCACTCCCGTCACAGCCCCACGCCGACCACGGCCGTGGTCGCGGTGCTCGACCACGAGGAACGGCTCGCGGCCAGCGCCTCGTTCACCCGCCGGGCCGTACCGGCGGACGGCTGGGAGTTCCGCAACGCGCTCCTCGCCCACCTGCGCCGGGTCGTCCCGCACGACCTGCGCCGGCGTGCGCCGGTGCGCACGGCGGTGCTGCTCTACTGCCGCGAGGGAGACGAGCGCTGGACCGAGGAGGACGGCGCCTGGATGTGGGGCCTGCGCGACGCGTGCACCCTGCACGGGCTGCGCTGCGGGGCGTACATCACGCTGACCGGCGGCGGCTGGCAGGTGCTCGGCGAGGGGCGGGGCGGGCGCAGGCCCAGCTCCGACTCGAAGCCGGCGCCGCTGGGCGCGGACCCCGCACTCGACCGCCTGGTGCCGCGGATCGCGAGCGGCGCCCCCGAGCCCCTGCGCCGGGCCGCGGCCCGCTGACCCACTGGGGCCCACGCGGTGCCCACTGACCCGCTTCCGCCGAGGGCCCGGCGTCGGGCCTCGGCGCCTGCGACACGACGATGCGACGGTACGAGGCCGGGGCCGGGTGCGTACGAGCACGACCCCGCCGCCGTACGACGGGCGCCGGCCGCCCCGTCACGCCACGCGCGCGTGGAGCCCCCGTACGGGACGGGTGCCGGGCACGGCCGGCCCGCCGGGTGACCCGGCCGGTGGGCGGCCGGGACCCGAGCGGGCGGGGCCGGTCGGGGTCAGACGCCGGCGCCGAGCGCGGCGTTGACCCGCTGCGGGTCGCCGCAGACGATCAGCAGGGCGGTGGCGCGGCGCAGCGCCTCGGGCAGCCGGCGGGCGACGTCCTCGTCGGTGCCGCCGTTGACCGCGACGACCACCACGGGACGGGCGGCGGCCCGGTCCACGGCGGCGGCGTCCGCGAAGAACACGTCCTCGCGGGTGTCCTGCTGCGCCCAGTAGGCGGCCTCACCGAAGGACAGCTCGTGGGCCGTCCAGGGGTGCTGCTCGCCGGTCGTGAGCACCAGGACGTCACCGGGCGCGCGGCCGTTGTCCAGGAGCAGGTCCACCGCTTCCTCGGCGGCGTCGACGGCTCCGTCGACGGGCGCGGGGATCAGCTGGATCTGCGGCTCGGTCCGCTGGTCGGAACGATTCTCCGCACGGGCGGCGGGGGAAGCGGCTCCGGCAGCGGGCGGGCGCGGCGCCGGCGGTGCGGGCCTGGCCGGGCCGGGGCCGGGACGCCCGGGGCGCGGAGAGGCCGCGGAACGCGGGCCGGGTACGGGTCGGGGGGTCGGCACGGGGCGGCCTGCGGCCGCGGTCGCGCGGGGACCCTGGGCACTCTCGTGAATCTGAGGCTCCTCGGGGATGAGAGGCATGGGTGGATGTCTATCAAACGCCGTCGCAAGGGGCTCGGGCGGGTGGGCGCACAGGGGCGCCCCGACTCCTCGCACGGTTCCGTCGGGGGGTTTCCCCGGAGTCCCGCCGGACATGCCAGAAGCCGGAAGATCAGGGTCGGACCGGGGACCCGGCCGGAAGGGTCCGGGGGCCGGAGGGATCCGGCCGGCCCGGAGGGCTCTACGGGCCGGCTCCGCGGGCCCGTGAGACCCGTGGGCCGCCAGGGGCTCGCCGGGCGCGCGCGGGCGCGGGGGGCGGAAGGGGTCCGAACGGTGGGAAGGTCAGAAGTCGAAGCCGAGTTGACCCCCGCTTTCGAGTGCGGCGGCCTCGGCCGAGAGGCGGACCTTCTTGAGGTGGCGCCAGCGGGGCATCGCGTCGAGATAGGCCCAGGAGAGGCGGTGGTACGGGGTGGGCCCCAGCTCCTCCAGGGCGGCCTTGTGGACCGGCGAGGGGTAGCCGGCGTTGGCGTCGAAGGCGTAGGCCGCGTACGGCCCGGTCACGCCCTCCAGTCCGGCCATCAGGGTGTCGCGGCGCACCTTGGCGATCACGGAGGCGGCGGCCACGGCGACGCACGACTGGTCGCCCTTGATCACCGTACGGACCTGCCAGGGGCTGCCCAGGTAGTCGTGCTTGCCGTCGAGGATGACCGCGTCGGGGCGGACGGGCAGGCCCTCCAGGGCGCGCACGGCGGCCAGCCGGAGGGCGGCGGTCATGCCGAGCTCGTCGATCTCGGCGGGCGAGGCGTCGCCCAGCGCGTACGCGGTGACCCAGCCCTCCAGTTCGAGCGCGAGCTCGGTGCGGCGCTTGGGGGTGAGGAGCTTGGAGTCGGTGAGCCCGGCGGGCGGGCGGCGCAGGCCGGTGACGGCGGCGCACACGGTGACGGGCCCGGCCCATGCCCCGCGTCCGACCTCGTCGACACCGGCAACGATCCTGGCGCCGGTGGTGGCCCGGATCGAACGCTCGACGGTGTGGGTGGGTGGTTCGTACGGCATGGCGCTGACAGGTTACGCCGATCGATACCTCCCTCGGTACCCGGATTCCCCTTCGCCCTCCCCGCCGCCGCTCCGGCCGGGGCGGAACCGGCCGGAACCGGCCGGTCGGAGCGACCGGCTCCGGAAGCGGTCCGGCGCCGCCTCCTTCGCTGCCGCACACCCTGGAGGGGGAAGCGAAGACAGCGGGAAAACGGCGCCGGGAGCGAGATGTTCACACGTCACCCCGTATGACCCGACCGCGTCCGCATCGCGTTCGCGAAGCAGGGTCAGGGTCGTTCCGGAAGGCGGCCACGGGGTGTGAAGTGGCCACTCCTCAGGGCGCGTAGGGGTCCGCGTCGGGGGCGTAAGGGTCCGCGTCGGGGGCGTAGGGGTCGTCCTCCGGGTCGTAGTCCTCCTCGCGGGTGGGGTCGCCGCAGTAGGCGCGGGAGCTCGCGGGGCGGCGTTCGAGGATCTCGCGGGCGCGGGCCTCGGAACGGCTGGTCGCGAACCAGGCGGGCTCCTCCGTGTCCTCGAAGCGGTCGGCGAGCCCGGACAGCGCGCAGGTGCGCAGCTGCTCGGGGAGCCGGTCGAGGGCCGGTGCGGCGTCGGCGGACAGACCGGCGAGGTACCGCACGTCGATCTTGTGGTCGCGCTCGTAGCGCTGGACGTTCTGCTCGGCGATCACGGCGTCCGGCTGGATCAGTCCGAAGGCGAGCACGAAGCCGGCGGCGCTCGCGGCGATGGCGCGGGGCAGCAGGCGGGCGCCCCAGATCCCGGCGGCCATGATCAGCAGGATCGCCACCCCGAGCCAGATCTCCATGGCGGCCACCGAGATGCGCAGCCGGGTGAGGCCGTACGCGTCCACGTACAGGTCCATGCGGCGCAGCGCCGAGGCGACCACGACCAGCGTGAGCACGCACAGCGTGCCGAGCACCGAGCGGACCAGGCGGGTGTCGCCGGGGGTGCCGCGGGGCGCCCAGCGCAGCGCGAGGCCGATCACCACGAGGGTGAGCAGGGTGGCGAAGAGCAACTGCCAGAAGCCCTGGCGGGCGTATTCGGAGTAGCTGAGGCCGGTCTCGCTGAGCACCTTGCGGTAGCCGCCGAAGAGCACCGTGAGCTGGATGGCGTTGAAGGCGGCGAAGAGCAGACAGAGGACGACGAGCGGAAGTGCCCATTCCAGGCGGGCGCGGGGACGGCCCGGGGCGAAGGCGAGCCGGTCCCAGCGCAGCGGGGCGGCGGCGGTGCGGGCGACGGCGATCGCGCCGAACAGGCCGATCAGGAAGCAGAGCAGCCGCCAGGGCGCCTGGTCGAGGGATATGTCGGGGATCAGCCCGCCGAGGAGGTCGGCGAAGGCGGCGTCGGCGCCGGCGAACAGGGCGCCGAAGACCACGAGCAGGCCCAGGGCGATCAGGATCGGGCGCAGCAGCGCGCCGAAGCGGCCCGGCGCGCCGCCCGCGCCCTGCCGCATGCCCTGCCAGATCCACGGCATGCCGCTGCCCATGGAGTCGAAGAGGCCGAGCGGTGCGAAGAGCATGCTCGGCCAGCCGCGGCCGCCGTGCAGCGCGTAGCCGGTGAGGCCGAGGGTGGTGACGACGGCGAGGAAGGTGGGCCAGCCCGCGTCGCTGAGGACGGGGACGACGAGCAGCGCGGCGCCGCCGACGGCCCACACCAGCGTCCAGGGGCGCAGCCGGCGGCCGGCCGCGCGGGCGGCGAGGGCGCCGGCCGCGGTGGCGGGCACGGCCACGAGCAGCAGGTTGGCGCCGGCGCCGCCGCTGAGGAGCAACGCGGCGGCCACGGCGGTGGCCACGACCGCCCACAGCGTGGCGGAGTTCGGCCGGGCCGGAACCGGCGGCCGCAGCTTGCTCGGCTGCGGCTTCCGGTGCGGCGCCCAGGCCTGGTACGGGGCGTACGCGCCCTGCGGGTAGCCCGCTCGCGCGTGCCCACCGGCCCCTGGGTGGCCGCCGGGCGGATACGCGCCGGGCGGCGGCGCCACGGCGACGGGCCGGCCCGTCGGGGCGCCGCCGGGAGGAGTGGCCCACACGCCCGCCGAGGCCGCGGCCCGCGGACCGGCGGGCGCACCGGCCGGCGGGGCCGCACCGCTCGGCGATCCGCTCGGGGGGCCGCTCGGCGGCGGGCTGTCCACGGGCTGCGCGGACGGCTTGCCCGCGGCGGACGGCCGCTCGGGCGACCGGTCTACGGACGGCCGGTCCGCGGACGGCCGGTCCACCGGCGGCTGGCCCGCCGGCGACGGCTGCTCGGACGGCTGGTCCGCGGGCGACGACCGCTCCGCGGACGGCCGGTCCACCGGCGACTGGTCCGCCGGCGACGGCTGCTCGGACGGCTGGTCCACGGGCGACGACCGCTCCGCGGACGGCCGGTCCACCGGCGACTGGTCCGCCGGCGACGGCTGCTGGGACGGCTGGTCCACGGGCGACGACCGCTCCGCGGACGGCCGGTCCACCGGCGACTGGTCCGCCGGCGACGGCTGCTCGGACGGCTGGTCCGCGGGCGGCTGCTCGGACGGCTGGTCCGCGGATGGTGTGTCGGTCACGGGGCCCCTCCCGGCCCGGCGCGCGGGGCCGTGCGGCCCGCCGCGTCCCGGGCGTCTCGTCGGCACGCTGCTTGTCATGATCAGCGCTGCGAGTGGCCGACTTTAACGGCGGGAGCCCGCACCGGACCGGCCCGGGGGCGGCTGTGGCAGGACCGTGACACAGCCGGAGCGGCCAGGTCCGGAAGAACCGGACCATTCGCCCGGGCGGGAGCGAAGCCGCGCAGGACCTTGCGGGCAGGTCCCTACGGGCGGGGCGCCTCCGGCAGCCAGTCGGGCAGGTCCTCGGTCTGTTCCAGCCAGGCGGCGGGCGGGGTGCCGCCGGGGCCGGCCGCGACGACGCCGCAGGCGATGGCGCAGGTGGTGTCGACGTCGCCGCCGACTCCGGCGGTCGTCCAGAAGACCCGCTCGAAGTCGCCGAGGCCGCGGGCGGCGGACCAGAGCGCGAAGGGCACGGTGTCGTGGGCGCTGGTGCGCCGGCCGCTGCCGAGGACGGCGGCGACGGTGCCGGCGTCCCCGTAGTCGAGCATGTCGCGGGCCCGGCGCAGGCCGGCCCCGACCGCACTGCGCGGGATGAGCGCGATGACGCCGTCGAGCAGCGCCTCGGGCGTCGGCGGGCCGCCGGGGTCGGCGGCGAGGGCGGCGGCAGCGGCGACGGCCATGGTGCCGACGACGGCCTCGCGGTGCTGGTGCGTGGTGTACGCGGAGATCTCGGCCTGGTGGGTGGCCTGCTCCGGGTCGTCGGCGTACCAGGCTCCGAGCGGCGCGATCCGCATGGCGGCGCCGTTGCCCCAGGAGCCCTGCCCGTTGAAGAGCTCGGCCGCGAGCTGCCGCCAGTCCCCGCCCTCGCGCACGAGCCGGAGCATGCGGTTGACGGCCGGGCCGTAGCCGCGGTCGAAGTCGTGGTGGTGGGCGAAGGACCGCGCGAGGGCGTCCTGGTCGATGCGTCCGTGCTCGGCGAGCACGGCCAGGACCGAGCAGGCCATCTCCGTGTCGTCGGTCCACTGCCAGGGGCCGGTCGGCGGCTCGTGCCGCTTGAGCAGCGGATAGTGGGCGGGGACGAAGTACTGGGAGCCCAGGGCGTCTCCCACGGACAGCCCGCGCAGGCTGGCCAGGGCGCGGGCGAAGCGCCGGTCGAGAGTGGAGTCAGGGGTCATCGACCAGCCACTCTATCCGGTGGGACCGTACGGTTCCGGGGTACGCCAGCGTTCGAAGGGCCGGTCGAGGCGGTATTTCCCGTCGGGGCCGAGCAGCAGGCAGCGGGTCTCGCCGTTGCCCGGGTTGGACAGCGACTCGAACTCGGCGACCGACCAGTGGAACCAGCGCATGCAGAAGAGGCGCATGGTCAGTCCGTGGGTGACGAGCAGGACGTTCGGGGGGTGGTCGGGGGCCTCGAAGCTCCGGTAGAGGCTCTCCAGGAAGGCGCCCACCCGGTCGTAGACGTCGGCGCCGGACTCGCCCTGGGCGAAGCGGTAGAAGAAGTGGCCGTAGGCGTCGCGGTAGGCCTTCTGGAGGCGCACGTCGTCGCGTTCCTGCCAGTTTCCCCAATCCTGCTCGCGCAGCCGGGGCTCCTCGCGGACCCGGACCCGGGCGGGGTCGAGCCGGAGGGCGCGCAGGGTCTCGTGGGTGCGGCGGTACGGGGAGACGTAGACGCTGACCGCCTCGTCGCCGAACATCTCCCGCAGCCGCTCCCCCGTCGCCTCGGCCTGGCGCCAGCCGGTGCCGGTGAGCCGGAGGGCGTGGTCCGGCTCGCGCTCGTACACCGTGTCGTCCACGTTGCCCTCGGATTCGCCGTGCCGTACGAGGACGATGCGCCGTGGTCGTGCCATGGCTCGACCCTAGACAACGTTCCTCCGGACGGCTCAGCGGGCCGGGGGTCCGGCGGCCATCCGGTGGACCCGGCCGGTTCCGGTACGGGAACGGCGGCGCCGCGGCGGAGGGGCCCGGCGGGGTCAGACCGCCCAGGCGGGTTCGAGCTGCACCACGTCGCCGCTCATCGCGGCGACGTCCGCCTCGGTCTGGGCGCGCAGGCCGAGCCGTTCGATCCGCTCGACCCGGTACTTGCCGTGCTCCGCCGCCGAGTTCCACATCGACAGGACCAGGAACTCGTGGCCGGGCGCCTCGCCGAACAGGCCCCGGAGCATGCCGGGCGACCCTGCCATCGCCGGGTTCCACACCTTCTCCTGCATCAGCGCGAAGTGCTCGACCCGCTCCTCGTGCACCCGGCAGTGGGCGACCCGGGCGACGTCGGCGTCGGCGAAGCGCGGCTCGAAGCCGGTCTTCACGTCGAAGCGGTGGTCGAACAGCTTGACCTGGGCGTTCCGGAAGGTGCCGACCTGGGCGGCGGCCAGCCGGTCGTGGGAGCGCGCCATGAAGGAGTCGTAGAAGGCCCTGCTCTCCCAGAACGCGAAGACGTGGGCGACGTCCGGCCGTCGCCGGCTCCATCCGCCGCCCTGTCCCCGGAACCCCGGCTCACCGAGCAGCCCCGCCCACTTCCGCTGCCCCCGCTCGAACCCTCGACGGTCCACCACGGTGCAGCGAATCCACTTGACCAGCACCGCGCCATCGTACGGGGCGGAGCGACGCCCCGTCAGACCTCCGGGGAGTCCGCCCTCGGCAGGGCGGCGAGCTCCTCGTCGTCCAGTTCGATTCCGAACAGGCCGGTGAGCACCGCCGGCAACTCCTGGGCCCCGATCCGGCGTTCCTCCCGGCTGCCGTCGGCGCGCACCGACATGAGGCCGTCGCGGACCAGCGCGTGCCGCACGGCGGCGCCCGGCCGGTGGGCCACCACCTGCCCGACGAAGCGGGAGCGCGGGTGGCTGGAGCTGTAGTGGTTCATGAGCTCGAAGTCGACCGGGTGGAGCGGATGCGGGGCGAAGGAGTAGAGGTCGGTCCAGCCCTCCGGGCGCAGCGTGCGCAGCACGCGGACGCCGTCCGCCTCGGTGCCGATGCCGTAGACCCATCCGTCCTGCTCGACGCGCGCCCCGTCGGCGAGCGGCACCGGCTCCAGCGGGCCCTGCCAGCCGAAGCCCGCGTCGGCCAGCCAGGGGCGCCCGTCGACGGTGACGACGAGCAGCGCGTGGGTGATCGGGGTCAGCGCGGGGCCTCGGGTGCGGTTGCGGGCGCCGCGTCCCGCCACCATGAAGCCGATCCGCTCCAGGGCGGCGGCGAGCAGCGAGTTCTGCTCGTAGCAGTAGCCGCCGCGGCGGCGGGCGACCATTTTGGCCTGGAGGCTCTTCACGTCGAGCGGGATCCGGCGGCCGAGCGCCACGTCCAGGTTCTCGAAGGGCAGGCTCTCCACGTGCGCGCGGTGCACGGCGCGCAGGGTCGCGAGATCCGGGGCGACCGCGCCCGAGTGTCCGATCCGCGCCAGATATGCGTCCAGATCCAGCTCTTCCCCGCCCCACATGCGGCACTCCCCCTCCAGCGATGACATGTTGATCACATGACACCATGAACTGCTCGTCAGGAACCGTACAGAGAGAGGGGATTGAGCGTGAGCGGGCTCAACAAGGGGGTCGGCAAGGTCGAGGTCGCGCTCAAGTGGGACCCGAGCCCGGCCGGTTCCCCCGCGCACGACCTGGATCTCGTCGCGGCGGTCTACCCGGCGGACGCCCCGTACGGTCCGCCGGCCCATCTGGTGCACTTCGACAGCCGCTCCCCCGACGGCACGATCACCCTCCACCGCGACAGCCGTACGGGGCAGGGCTTCGGCTACGACGAGGCGATGACCGTGGAGCTCGACCGGATCGCCGCGCGGTACGCGCGCGTGGTGGTGGGCGTGGCCATCCAGCAGGGCGGTGGGCGGCTCACCTTCGGGCAGGTCGCGCGGACCGGGGTGCGGGTGCGCGAGGGCTACACCGACCTCCTGGAGGACACCCTCGGCTCGGTGGCGGACGCGACCGCGGCGACGATCGCCGAGTTCGTCCGGGACGGGGCCGAGGGCGGCGGCGAGGGCGACGGCGGTGACGGCTCCGGTGAGTGGCTGTTCCGGCCGCTGCTGCGCGGCTTCGACATCGACCCGAGCACCTTCGGCGCGGTCATGGGCGCCCGCCCGGCCTGACCGGGACCCGTACGCCGAAGGGGACCGACCCGGTGTGGTCGGTCCCCTTCGCGTGCTACGGGTCAGCCGGCGGCGGCCACGCGCGCGTGGGCGCGCGGCCGCCGCGGTGGGTCAGCTGCAGCCGCTGGTCGAACCGCAGCCCTCGCAGATGTAGCAGGAGCCGGCGCGCTGCATCTTGGTGCCGCAGGAGAAGCAGAGCGGGGCGTCCGCGCTGATGCCGAGCTGCATCTCGACCAGCTCCGCGGAGGTGTGCGCCTGCTTCGGGGCCGGGATCTCGGCCTTGGCGGCGACCGGCGTCTCGACGGCCTTCAGCTCCTGGGCGCGGGGCGCCGACTGGGCCAGGCCCTCGACGTCGACGTCCACGTCCTCGACGGACTGCTCGTAGGAGCCGGTCTCCAGGTGGCGCTGGCGCTCCTCGGCGGAGTGGATGCCGAGGGCGGAGCGGGTCTCGAAGGGCAGGAAGTCGAGCGCCAGGCGGCGGAAGATGTAGTCGACGATCGACTGCGCCATCCGCACGTCCGGGTCGTCCGTCATGCCGGCCGGCTCGAAGCGCATGTTGGTGAACTTCGAGACGTAGGTCTCCAGCGGCACGCCGTACTGCAGACCCACGGAGACGGCGATGGAGAAGGCGTCCATCATGCCCGCGAGGGTGGAGCCCTGCTTCGACATCTTCAGGAAGACCTCGCCGAGACCGTCGTCCGGGTAGGAGTTGGCGGTCATGTAGCCCTCGGCGCCACCCACGGTGAAGGAGGTGGTGATCCCCGGGCGGCCCTTCGGGAGGCGCTTGCGGACCGGGCGGTACTCGACGACCTTCTCGACGGCCTCGCGGATCGTCGCCTCGGTCTTCGCGGTCACCTCGGCCTTCTCGTCCTCCTTCTTCTTGGCGGAGAGCGGCTGGCCGACCTTGCAGTTGTCGCGGTAGATCGCGAGCGCCTTGACGCCGAGCTTCCAGGCCTCGAAGTAGATCTCCTCGACCTCCTCGACGGTCGCCGACTCCGGCATGTTGACCGTCTTGGACAGGGCGCCGGAGATCCAGGGCTGGATGGCGGCCATCATGCGGACGTGGCCCATCGCGGAGATGGAGCGCTCGCCCATGGCGCAGTCGAAGACCTCGTAGTGCTCGGTCTTCAGGCCGGGGGCGTCGATCACGTTGCCGTGCTCGGCGATGTGGGCGACGATCGCCTCGATCTGCTCCTCCTGGTAGCCCAGGCGGCGCAGGGCCTGCGGGACGGTGCCGTTGACGATCTGCATCGAGCCGCCGCCGACCAGCTTCTTGAACTTGACCAGGGCGAGGTCGGGCTCCAGGCCGGTGGTGTCGCAGGACATCGCGAGACCGATGGTGCCGGTCGGGGCGATGACCGAGGCCTGGGAGTTGCGGAAGCCGTTCTTGGCGCCGAGCCGGATCACGTCCTGCCAGGCCTCCGTGGCGGCGGCCCAGATCGGGGTGTCCAGGTCGTCCATGCGGACGGCCTTGTCGTTGGCGTCGGCGTGCTGCTTCATGACCCGCTGGTGCGGGGTGGCGTTCTTGGCGTAGCCGTCGTACGGGCCGACGACCGCGGCGAGCTCGGCGGAGCGCTTGTACGAGGTGCCGGTCATCAGGGAGGTGATGGCACCGGCGAGGGCGCGGCCGCCGTCGGAGTCGTAGGCGTGGCCGGTCGCCATCAGCAGGGCGCCGAGGTTGGCGTAGCCGATGCCGAGCTGGCGGAAGGCGCGGGTGTTCTCGCCGATCTTCTGGGTGGGGAAGTCGGCGAAGCAGATGGAGATGTCCATCGCGGTGATGACGAGCTCGACGACCTTGGCGAAGCGCTCGACGTCGAAGGACTGGTTGCCCTTGCCGTCGTCCTTGAGGAACTTCATCAGGTTCAGCGAGGCGAGGTTGCAGGACGTGTTGTCCAGGTGCATGTACTCGCTGCACGGGTTCGAGCCGTTGATGCGGCCGGACTCGGGGCAGGTGTGCCAGTGGTTGATCGTGTCGTCGTACTGGATGCCCGGGTCGGCGCAGGCCCACGCGGCCTCGGCCATCTTGCGGAAGAGCGCCTTGGCGTCGACCTCCTCGATGACCTCGCCGGTCATGCGGGCGCGCAGGCCGAACTTCCCGCCGGACTCGACGGCCTTCATGAACTCGTCGTTCACGCGGACGGAGTTGTTGGCATTCTGGTACTGGACGGACGTGATGTCGTCGCCGCCCAGGTCCATGTCGAAGCCCGCGTCGCGCAGGGCGCGGATCTTCTCCTCCTCCTTGACCTTGGTCTCGATGAAGTCCTCGATGTCGGGGTGGTCGACGTCGAGGATGACCATCTTGGCGGCGCGGCGGGTGGCACCACCGGACTTGATGGTGCCGGCGGAGGCGTCGGCGCCGCGCATGAAGGAGACCGGGCCGGAGGCGTTGCCGCCGGAGGAGAGCAGCTCCTTGGAGGAGCGGATGCGGGAGAGGTTCAGGCCGGCGCCGGAGCCGCCCTTGAAGATCATGCCCTCTTCCTTGTACCAGTCGAGGATCGACTCCATGGAGTCGTCGACGGACAGGATGAAGCAGGCGGAGACCTGCTGGGGCTGCGGGGTGCCGACGTTGAACCACACCGGGGAGTTGAAGCTGAAGATCTGGTGCAGGAGGGCGTAGGCCAGCTCGTGCTCGAAGATCTCGGCGTCGGCGGGCGAGGCGAAGTAGCCGTAGTCCTCGCCGGCCTTCGTGTAGGTCTTCACGATCCGGTCGATGAGCTGCTTGAGACCGGTCTCGCGCTGCGGGGTGCCGACGGCCCCGCGGAAGTACTTGCTGGTGACGATGTTGACCGCGTTCACCGACCAGAAGTCGGGGAACTCGACGCCACGCTGCTCGAAGTTGATCGAGCCGTCGCGCCAGTTGGTCATGACGACGTCACGGCGCTCCCAGTTCACCTCGTCGTACGGATGCACGCCGGGGGTGGTGTGGATGCGCTCGATACGCAGGCCCTTGCTCGCCGCCTTGGCTCCCTTGGTGCGGGAACCACGTGCCGGACCGCTCGCCGTCTCTGTCATGCCGCCTCCCATATACGGGCAAAACACCCTGGAGCGCCCGGAAAATTCCAGGGCTCCGCCTTCTGTACTGCGTTATGTAGTGCAATTGCCACGAACACCTCAGGGGCCGCTCGGGGCAGGTCTTCCGTCCGGCCGCGCGGGCCGGCAGCCGGACCCTCGGGTCCGGCGCGCCGCTAGTCGGCGGCGTGGGCGGGAACGGGCACGGCGGGGGCAGCCCCGCGCTCGCCGTTCCCGGCGGGAGGCCGCTCGCGGAGTTCCGCGATGGCGGCCTCGAAGTCTTCGAGGCTGTCGAAAGCCTTGTACACGGACGCGAAGCGCAGGTACGCGACGAGGTCGAGCTCCTGCAGCGGGCCGAGGATGGCCAGGCCCACGTCGTGGGTGGTCAGCTCGGCGCTCCCGGTGGCGCGCACCGCCTCCTCGACCCGCTGGCCGAGCTTGGCGAGGGCGTCCTCGGTGACGGGCCGGCCCTGGCAGGCCTTGCGCACGCCGGAGATGACCTTGGTACGGCTGAAGGGCTCGGTGACCCCGGACCGCTTCACCACCATGAGCGAACAGGTCTCCACCGTCGTGAAACGACGGGAGCAGTCCGGGCACTGGCGGCGACGGCGGATCGACGTCCCGTCGTCGGTGGTGCGACTGTCGACGACGCGGCTGTCGGGGTGCCTGCAGAAGGGGCAGTGCATGTGGTTCCGACCCTCCCTCAAGGCACGACTGAATAGCCCCGCCCGGCCCGTCAAGGCCCCCGCGAAGCGACCACCAGCATAGGCGATACGAGCTGCCCCGGCCGACCGGGACCACTACTTGTGGGTGGCTGGTGCCATCCAACCACTAGATCTTGGGTTGGTCGGCATTTCGGGCCCCTGCGCGTGTCGCGCGCCCGGGGGCCGGTGGAGAAGCTCCGGCGACCGGCCACGAGGGTACGGGAAGGGCGCGGCGGCGGCCTTCCCGGGGTCACCGGTGTCAGACTGTGCAGCCGGCGCCGAGGCGCCCGCAGCGGGGCGCACAGCGGGTCCCGGGGTCCTGCGAACCGGCGGCGAAGACGACCGTGATGCCCCGATTTGCGAACCCTTCGGGAACTCGTCGGATCGGCGTATACACCTGCCCTCGCGCACACGTAAGGCGAACGGCGAATTTTCACTCGAACGTGTGTTTGGCGCAACCTTTCGAAAGCTACTACCGTTGTGCCAGCCAGGGAGAACATTCGAGAGGGGCCGACGACGTGACCACCACCGCAGACAGTGCCACCATCACTGCCCAGGGCCGCTCCCAGGGCCGACTCGAGCCGGTGCATGCGATGAATGACGCCGCCATGAACGGGGAGGAGCCCGGCCGACCCGCGCGCTCCCTCCCCGGACGACCTCCAGGCATCCGGGCCGACAGCTCCGGCCTCACCGACCGCCAGCGCCGGGTGATCGAGGTCATCCGCGACTCCGTCCAGCGCCGCGGCTACCCGCCGTCGATGCGCGAGATCGGCCAGGCCGTCGGCCTCTCCAGCACCTCCTCCGTGGCACACCAGCTGATGGCCCTCGAGCGCAAGGGCTTCCTGCGCCGCGACCCGCACCGCCCCCGTGCGTACGAGGTGCGCGGCTCCGACCAGCCCAGCACCCAGCCCACCGACACCACCGGCAAGCCCGCCGCCTCCTACGTCCCCCTGGTCGGCCGCATCGCGGCCGGTGGCCCCATCCTGGCCGAGGAGTCCGTCGAGGACGTCTTCCCGCTCCCCCGGCAGCTGGTCGGCGACGGCGAGCTCTTCGTCCTCAAGGTGGTCGGCGACTCCATGATCGAGGCCGCGATCTGCGACGGCGACTGGGTCACGGTCCGCCGCCAGCCCGTCGCCGAGAACGGCGACATCGTCGCCGCCATGCTCGACGGCGAGGCCACCGTCAAGCGCTTCAAGCGCGAGGACGGGCACGTCTGGCTGCTCCCCCACAACTCGGCGTACCAGCCGATCCCCGGCGACGAGGCCACCATCCTCGGCAAGGTCGTCGCCGTCCTGCGACGGGTCTGACCCCACCCCGCCGCCCCTGAACCGGGCCCCGGGACCCACTGCGCCGGTCCCGGGGCCCTGCGTTGTTCCAAGGCTCGGTTCGCCTCCGGGGCGCCGGAGCCGAGCTCACGGCACCGCTCGTGCTCGCCCCCCGTTCCTCGGGGCCTGCGCGCGCCCGGCACCGTTCCCTCGGCGTGGCCCTTCGGCTCACTCGCCCTCGGTGTGCACCCCCGCCCCTCAGGGCTGGTCCGCGGCGGCCTTGATCGCGGCCGCGTCGATCGCCGCCAGGGACTTCCGCACCTGGTTGCGGTCCGTGGTGTACCAGAAGTCCGGCAGCGAGGCCTTCAGATAGCTGCCGTAGCGGGCCGTCGCCAGCCGGGGGTCGAGGACCGCGACCACGCCGCGGTCGCCCGTGGCGCGGACGAGACGGCCGGCGCCCTGCGCCATCAGCAACGCCGCGTGGGTGGCCGCGACCGCCATGAAGCCATTGCCCCCGGCTTCCTCCACCGCCTTCTGCCGGGCGCTCATCAGCGGGTCGTCCGGGCGCGGGAAGGGGATCTTGTCCATGACGACCAGCTGACAGTTCGGCCCCGGCACGTCCACGCCCTGCCACAGGGAGAGCGTGCCGAAGAGACAGGTCTTCGCGTCGGACGCGAAGTTCTTGATCAGCTCGCCGAGGGTGTCCTCGCCCTGGAGCAGGATCGGCAGCTCCGGGATCCGGGTGCGCAGCTCCTCCGCCGCCTGCTGGGCCGCGCGCATCGAGGAGAACAGGCCGAGCGTCCGCCCGCCGGCGGCCTGCATCAGCTCGGTCAGCTCGTCCAGCATGTCGCCGCGCTCCCCGTCCCGCGCGGGCCGGTTCAGGTGCTTGGCGACATAGAGGATGCCCTGTTTCGGATAGTCGAAGGGCGAGCCGACGTCGATGCCCTTCCAGACCGGCACGTCCTCGCCCTGGGTGCCCTCCGGCGCGAGGCCCAGCGAGGCGCCCACCCCGTTGAAGTCGCCGCCCAGCTTCAGGGTCGCCGAGGTCAGCACCACCGAGCGGTCCGCGAACAGCTTCTCCCGCAGCAGCCCGGAGACGCTCAGCGGCGCGACCCGCAGCGAGGCCCCGAAGCGGTCGTGCCGCTCGTACCAGACGACGTCCCACTCCGAGCCGTTGGTGATCCGCTCCGCGACCCCGTGCACGGTCTCCACCGAGGCGAGGGCCTGCTTGCGGACGGCGTCCTCGTCCTGCACCGAGCGGTCACGGGTGGAGCCGAGCGCGGTGATCACCGCGCGGGAGGCGTCCCGCAGGGCCATCAGCGCATAGCCCAGGTCCTCCGGGATCTCCTCCAGGCGGCCCGGCAGCGCCAGCTCCATCAGCTTCTCGAAGCCCTCGGCGGCGGTCTGCAGCTGGTCGGCCACCTTCTCGTCGACCAGCTTGGCCGCGCGCCGCACCGCCCGGTTCACCTGGCCCGGGGTGAGCTCGCCGGTGGCCACCCCGGTCACCCGGGACACCAGCTCGTGGGCCTCGTCCACGATCAGCACCTCGTGCTGCGGCAGCACCGGCGCGCCCTCGATCGCGTCGATGGCGAGCAGCGCGTGGTTGGTGACGACGACGTCAGCGAGCTTGGCCCGCTCGCGGGCGGCCTCGGCGAAGCACTCCGCCCCGTACGCGCACTTGCTCGCGCCCAGGCACTCGCGCGAGGAGACCGAGACCTGACCCCAGGCCCGGTCGGAGACGCCCGGCGTCAGGTCGTCCCGGTCGCCGGTCTCCGTCTCGTCCGACCAGTCCCGCAGCCGCAGCAGGTCCTGGCCGAGCTTGCTGGTCGGGGCCGCCGCCTCGAAGGGGTCGAAGAGGCCCTCCTCCTCGTCCTGCGGCACGCCCTCGTGCAGCCGGTGCAGGCACAGGTAGTTCGAGCGGCCCTTGAGCATCGCGAACTCCGGGCGCCGGCGCAGCTGCGGGTGCAGCGACTCGACCGTGCGCGGCAGGTCGCGCTCGACCAGCTGGCGCTGGAGCGCCAGGGTGGCCGTGGCGACCACGACCCGCTCCCCGTGCGCCAGGGCCGGCACGAGGTAGCCGAGGGACTTTCCGGTGCCGGTGCCGGCCTGGACGAGGAGGTGGGAACCGTCGTCGATGGCCTCGGCCACGGCCTCGGCCATGGCGACCTGGCCGGGGCGCTCCACACCGCCGACGGCGGAGACGGCGGCGTGGAGGAGATCGGGGAGGGATGGCTTCGTCATAGCCCTTCCACCCTACGGGGCGGCACTGACACCGCGGTCCCTCCCCGCGCTCACGCGAGCGGGTTCGGGACGGTGCCGTCGACGGCCGCGTGGGGCCGCTCGGAGCGGTCGCGGTAGCCGTCGAGGTGCAGCCGGTTGCGGTTGAGACAGAGCCGCTCGATCCGCGGCACCAGGAGATCGAACAGCTCGAAGCGTTCCTTCAGCTCCGGGAAGCGGCCCTGGTGGCGCAGGATCTCGGCGCGCACCAGGGTCCAGAACTCCTCCTCCGGCACGCCCAGTTGCTCCTCGAAGAGCGGTGCCAGGTAGCGGAAGACGCCGACGAAGAGGCCCGAATGGATGAACTGGGTGAGGAAGTCCGGCTCCTCGGTGAGCAGCACGGCCCGGACGTCCTCGGGCATGCCGGCGTGCTCGGGGAGCGGTACGGCACTGATGTTGACGTCGTCGACGAAGTCCTTGATCGCCAGGCGGACGGGCACGTCCTGCTCGTCGTAGACCACGATCGCGTTCTCGCCGTGCGGGGAGAAGACGGTGCCGTAGCGGTAGAGGAAGTGCAGCAGCGGCGGCAGCAGGGCGGCGAAGAGGCGCTGGAGCCAGGCGCGAGGGGCGAGGCCGGAGCGCTCGACCAGCTCGGCGGCGAAGGCCCGGCCGGCGGGATCGGTGTGCAGCAGCGAGGCGAGGGTGCGGGCGCGTTCGCCCGGCGGCAGCCGCAGGGGTTCGCGCCAGATCGCGCCGAGGAGCTCCTTGTACTGGTACGGCACTTCCGGGAGCCGGTCGTAGAGCGGGTGCTCGACGGTGACGGAGGCGACCTCGCCGAGCAGGATCACCCCGCACTCGTCGCGCAGGAAGGGGTCGGCGTCGCGCAGCCCGAGCACCCAGGCGGTGACCGCGGGGGCGGCGAGGGTGCGCTCGGTGGGCAGGCCGCGCCAGACCAGGGTGTTGAGGACGGAGAGCGGCAGCTTGACCGTGTGCCGGTCGGGCCGGGAGACGTTGAGGAAGGTGCGGATGGACTGTTGGGGCAGCCGCAGGTCGTCGTCGGCGGGCAGCGGCACCACGGTGCCGGCGGCGACGGCGGGGGCGTACAGCGGCAGCAGGACCTCGTCCCACTGCCAGGGGTGGACGGGCAGCAGGAGGTAGCCGTCCGGGTCGAGGCCGCGCTCGCGCAGCACGCCGTGGAAGACGGCGCGGACCCCGGGGTCGAGCTCGCGCTCGTACAGGCGCTCGGGGGTGTCGAGGCCGCCCACGCCCCGGTAGGCGGCGAGGCGGGTGCTGACGGCGATCCACGGGAGGCGGGCGGGGCGGCGGGCCTCGGGGGCCCAGCGGGCGGCGTCGGCGGCGGAGAAGCCGATCCGGCCCTTGTTGAGGACCAGCCAGGGGTGCCCGGTCTGGTGGCCCTCCAGCTCCGCGTAGCCGAGCTCGGCGAGCCGGGCGGCGGCCAGCGCGGTGTGGTCGAGCCGGGTGTCGGCGGCGAGGGTGGTGGTGAGCTCGCGGATGAGGTGGCCGAGGGTGGCGCCGTCGAGGCCGAGCAGCCGCCGGGCGCGGACCAGGAAGTCGAGCGGGTCGGTGGCCGGTCGGCCGTCGAGGGTGACCGAGCCGGGAGTGATCCGCCAGCTGTCGTACGCGCCGCGGCGGGCGGTGAAGGCGAGCTCGGCGCCGTCGTCGAGGGCCAGGGCGTAGCGCCCCTCCCGCCCGGGCTCCTCCGGCCCGCGCCCGTCCGGTGCGGGGTCGACCGGCCGGGGCCGGAGGATGCCCTCGTACGCGAACTCGGCGACCGTCTTCGTGAGCAGCCGGGCGCCGGCCCGCTCCCAGGCCTGCGCGGTCAGCTCGGGCGGGCTGTGCAGGGCGGCGTCGGCCGGGGGCGGCGGTGCGGGGGTGGGCCGGGGGTCGGGGCGTGCGGAGTCGTGGGGTGCAGGGGACGTCGACACGAGGACTCCTCCAGGTGGGCACCGCGGTGGGTGGCGCGGTGGGGCGGAGAGCCCGTCGGGTGGCCCTCGTCCGCGGTCCGGTCGGGGGCCACCCGGCAGGCTCTGAGGGTGGGTGCGGGTGCGTCTGTGGTCAGGGGGCGGGGCGCGGGTCCCGGTCGCGGACCATGAGCGCGGCGCGCTTGTCGGGCAGGTCGAGCTCCGCGGCCAACCGGAAGCCGGCGCGGCGGAAGGCGGTGACGGAGGGGGTGTTGCGCAGGTCGGGTTCGGCGACGACCCGGGTGCAGCGGGGACGGTGGTCGAGGACCAGGTCGGCGACGGCGCGCAGCAGCAGGGTGCCGAGGCCGCGGCCGCGGTCGGCGGCGGCGCCGATCAGCAGGTGGACGCCGGTGTCGTGCGGGCGCGCCGGGTAGTGGCGGGCGAGCGGGTCGAGGTCGGCGCGGTAGATCTCGAAGTAGCTCATGGGGGTGCCGTCGAGGACGCCGAGGCAGGGCACGCTGCGTCCGTCGCCGTCGAGTTGGGCGCGCAGGTGGTCGGCGGTCACGCGCTCGGGGCCCTGGAGCTCCCAGAAAGCGGCCACGGCGGGGTCGTTCATCCAGCGGGTGACGAGGGGCAGGTCGTGGTCGAGGCGTACGGGGACGAGCGCGAAGCGGCCGGCGGGGGTGTCGGCGGGCCGCCAGCCGGCGACCCGGTCGAGCAGGTCCTCGGCGGGCAGGGCATCGGCGGGCAGGTCGCGGGCGGCCACGGCCGGGCGGCGGGGGCCGTCGGCGGCGAGCAGGGCGAGGAAGTCCGCGGGCAGGTGGAGGTCGAGGGTGTCCTCGGGGCTCGGCCCGGTGTCGGGGCGCGCTTCGGTGGGAGGCACGGGGGCGCTCTCCTCTCGGCTTCGGTGGGTGGGACGGTCACGGGCCGGGGGCGGCGCGGGCCCGGGGGACGGTCGTGGGCCCGCGCGGGGCGGCTCAGGCGCGCAGCGGGTTGGTCACGGTGACGTAGACGGACTGGGTGTCGACGGGGCCGACGAGCTCGTCGAGGCCGTGCAGCCGGGTGAGCAGGTTGGCCTTGCAGCGCAGGGTGGCGGCCTCCAGGAGGCGGTGCGGCAGCGGGGAGCCGAGGCCGGTGGCGCCGGTGAGGAAGCGGCGCAGGGCGGCGAGCAGCACGCGCTCGTCGGCGAGGTGCTGGGAGCCGAAGGCGCCGATGAGGCCGAGGACGTTGTTGATGCCCAGGTAGTAGGCGAAGCGCTCGTCGGCGACCTGGTCGGAGACGAAGGTGTCGCTGACGGAGCCGATGCCGGGGAGGCGGCTCTCCAGCTCCTCGCGGCGGGACTCGCGGAAGTAGTAGCCCTGGTTGTCGCGGTAGCGGCCGCCGGCGGGCCAGCCCTCGGTGTCGAGCAGGACGAGGGTGTTCTGCTGGTGGGCCTCCAGGGCGACGCCGGCCTGCCCGTCCAGCCACAGCACGGGGCGGACCACGAGGTCGAGGTAGCGCAGGAACCATTCGGTGGCGACGGCCGTGGTGGGGCGGCCGGTGCGGGCGGCGAGCCGCAGGACGAGGTCGGCGAGCCGGGAGCGCATCCGGGGCGAGCCGGGCCAGGGTCGGGGGGCGGTGAGTCCGGCGAGGCAGACGGCGTCGTCGCCGGGGCCGAAGGGGTTGTGTCGGATCATCACGTCGAGGCCGGGCAGCGGCTGCCCTTCGGGGGTGTCGACGGCGAGCCAGGCCGGGTCGCGGACGATGTCGAAGCCCGGGTGGGCGGCCTGCCACTGGTCGACGAGTCCGGTGCGCAGCAGCCGGTGCACCTCGACGCCGCGGTGCAGTTCCTTGCGCAGGTTCTCGCGGCGGGAGTTGGTGATCCGGACGCCGAGGGAGAGCTTGAGCATGGCGCGGGCGCCGGGGCGGTGCACGGTGCGGACCGAGGAGGTGGGGTGCCAGGGCTCCCCGTAGGGGCCGAGGTCGTGGAGCAGGCCGGCGTCGAGGAGGGCGGCGACGGCGGGGCGCTCGCGCAGCTCGCGGGCCTGCCAGGGGTGCAGCGGCAGGGCGGCGGTGCCGGGCGGGAGGTCGAGGCCCTCGGCGAGGCCGGCGGTGAGCTGGGCGGCGGCGACCGGGCGGCCCTGTTCGGTCCAGGCGGAGTCGGTGGCGAGGACGGAGTGGTCGACGGCCATCCAGTGCAGCGGGAAGGAGCCGTGCAGTTCGGGCGAGTAGCGGCGGGCCTCGGCCTCGGAGAGGCCCTCGCGGCTCTTGGGCGTGGGGTGCAGCGGGTGGCCGAGCAGCAGGGACTGCTCGCCGGTGAGGAAGAGGTCGGCGCCGGGGGCGGGGCGCGGGTCGCGGCGCCGTTCGGCGATGAACTCGGCGGTGCGGCGGGCGGAGTCGGCGACCCGGCCGACGAGTTCGGTGGCCTCGGTGCCGCCGGAGCCGCCGGTCTCGCGGCCGAGCAGGGCGGCGAGGGTGACGGCGTCGACGGCGGGGGCGGTGCCGGGGAGCCCTTCGAGGACGGGGGCGCCGAAGCGGTGCCAGCCGGTGGGCGACCAGTGGCGGACGGGAACGAGGAGGGCGGTGCCGCTGGCGTCGAGCGGGATGCGCAGGGTGTCGGCCGCACCGGTGGCGGCGGGCTCGGGCGCGGGCAGGTTCCGTTCCCGCACCCAGCAGCGGAGCAGGTTCTCGACGGCGGCGGCGTCGGCGGCGCGCGCGGGGTCGGCGTCGTCGAGCGGGTCGGCCTGGGCGTCGGCCCGGGAGTCGGTGCGTGCCCCGCTCGGGGCGCCGGCCGGTGCGGCGGGGTACGGGGCCGGGTGCGGGCCCGGGAACTGGCGCGGGAAGGACGCCGCGGCGCTCGGCGGTCCGTCGACCGTGGCGGTGGCGGTCGCGCCGGCGGTGCTCGGGGTGGGGGCGGGGGTCGGGTTCACGGGTCTTCCTTGGGGAGGGGGGAGGGGACCGGGTGGGAGGCGGTCCGGGGTTCAGCGGGACGGTCCGGTGGGGCGGGACCGGAGGGCGCGTTCGGCCGCGGCCAGCGCGTCGGCGAAGCGGTCCAGGACCGCCTCCGCCTGCTCGTCGGTGAGGGTGAGCGGGGGCAGCAGCCGGACGACGGCGCCCTGGCGGCCGCCGAGTTCGACGATGAGCCCGCGGTCGAGGCACTGGCGCCGCACCTCGACGGCGAGCTCCGGGTCGGGCGGCGGGGTGGCGACGGCGAGGTCGGGCGCGGCGCCGCCGGGGCCGTACGCCTCGGCCGGGGCGGTCGCGCCGGGGTCGGCGAGCTCTCCCCGGGGCCGCCCCGTCCCGTACGCCGGGTCGACCAGTTCGACCCCGAGCATCAGGCCGCGTCCGCGCACGTCCCCCACGCACGGGTGGGCGGCGGCGAGGCCCTGGAGGCGGCCGATCATGCGGGCGCCGAGCAGGCCCGCGCGCTCGGCGAGGCCGTTCTCGCGGACGTACGCCAGGGTGGCGGCGCCGGCGGCCATGGCGAGCTGGTTGCCGCGGAAGGTGCCGGCGTGGGCGCCGGGTTCCCAGGCGTCGAGCGCGCTCCGGTAGACGACGACGGCGAGCGGGAGGGAGCCGCCGATGGCCTTGGACAGGACCATCACGTCGGGCACGACGCCGGCGTGGTCGACCGCCCAGAAGGCGCCGGTGCGGCCGACGCCGGTCTGGATCTCGTCGGCGATCAGCGGGATGGAGCGGGCCGCGGTGAGGGCGCGCATCCGGCGCAGCCAGCTGTCCGGGGCGGGGATCACGCCGCCCTCGCCCTGGACCGGTTCGAGGATCATCCCGGCGGGCTCGGGGATGCCGCTCTTGGGGTCGTCGAGGACGGTCTCGGTCCAGCGGGCGGCCAGTTCGGCGCCGCGCTCGCCGCCCACGCCGAACGGGCAGCGGTAGTCCCGGGGGTAGGGCAGCCGGGCGACCCGCACGTCCTCGGCGCCGCCGGAGACGTCGAGGGCGCCGGCCGTCATGCCGTGGTAGGCGCCGGTGAAGGCGAGGACGCCGCGCCGGCCGGTGGCGGTGCGGACGAGCTTGAGGGCGGCCTCGACGGCGTCGGTGCCGGCCGGTCCGCAGAACTGGATGCGGGCGTCGGCGGCGAGTTCGGGCGGCAGGGTGGCGAACAGCTCGGTCACGAAGGCGTCCTTGACCGGGGTGGCGAGGTCCAGGACGTGCAGCGGCGCGCCGGAGTCGAGCACCTTGCGGACGGCCTCCAGGACCACCGGGTGGTTGTGCCCGAGCGCCAGGGTGCCCGCGCCGGACAGGCAGTCGAGGTAGCGGCGCCCGTCGGCGCCCTCGATGGTGAGTCCCCGGGCCCGGACGGGGACGATCGGCAGCGACCGCGCATAGGTGCGCGCGGCGGACTCGCGTTGCGCCTGGCGGCGCAGGATGCCCTCGTGGGCGCCCCCCTCGCCGCTCGCCCGCTGCTCCTCACGGCTCCGCGTGCCCGGCGCTGCGGCCGGAGCTGGTTCGGTCACGGCCACGGCTCGGTGTCCTCCCGCTGTCACGGTTGCGGTAACGGTTGCGTTGCACATCGGTACGTTGCAGAGCCGCCCCGCGAGGGCGTTCTGAAGGCCGCCGGTGTGTCCCCCGTACGTACCAACGACGGTCTCTGCCGGGGATCACGGGCCGGAGCCAAGTTCCTTGGCGTGTCCCGGATCACGGCACGGCAACGGCCCGGCCGGTGCCGGAACCGCGGACCTGCGTCGTACCGTCCCCTCCGGCACCGGCATAGTGGGGGCTTCACGCGGCACGGCGCGCCGTGCCGCCGCTGTTCACTGATGCACAAGTTGACGTAGTCCCAGGGGGATCACGAGATGCGATCGATTCGTCCGCTGCTGGCCGCGGCGTCCGCCGTGGCGGCGCTGACGCTGACGGCCACGGCCTGCGGTCCGACCGAGGACACCGCGGGGGGTGACAAGCCCACCGCCGTGACGCCTTCCGCCGACGGCAAGATCAAGATTCCGGACGACCTGAAGGACCGTCTGAAGGAGCACGGGATCGACGTCGACAAGTGGCGCGGCGGCGAGTGGAAGAACTGGGACCGCGACAAGTGGCTGCGCGAGGCCAAGGACTTCGTGAACCCGATCATCGAGGACCTCTGGGACCCGGACCGGATGCGGGACGCCGAGCGCCCCGACAAGCCGGTCGAGGAGGAGGACATCTCCGGTGACAAGGGCGTGACCGACCCGACCCCGGCCAAGGTGCCGGCGAAGGCCGTGCAGCCGCCGTACCACCAGAGCTCCCCCGCCTCCGGCAAGGTCTTCTTCGACGGCCCCGAGGGCTCCATGGTCTGCTCGGCGACGGTCGTCAAGGACCCGGCGCACCCGGGCAAGTCGAACATGGTCTGGACGGCCGGGCACTGCGTGCACGCCGGCCAGAAGGGCGGCTGGTACCGCAACATCGCCTTCGTCCCCTCGTACAACGACGCGGGCCGGCCGACCTCCGCGCTGGAGAACGCCACCCGCGAGGAGATCGCTCCCTACGGCGTGTGGTGGAGCGACTGGGCGCAGACCTCGCAGCAGTGGATCGACGAGGGCGGCCAGACCGGCGGCAAGGGCGCGCCGTACGACTTCGCGGTGCTGCACGTGACGCCGGAGAAGGGCGGGAACGGCAAGTCCCTGGAGGAGACGGTCGGTTCGGCGCTCCCGGTGGAGTTCAACGCGCCGGCGGTGCCGAAGATCGCGAGCATGACGGCGACCGGTTACCCGGCGGGCAAGCCCTTCGACGGGCAGAAGATGTTCCAGTGCGCGGACAAGCCGGGCCGGCTGTCCATCAAGGCCTCGCAGCCGACGATGTACCGCATCGGCTGCACGATGACGGGCGGTTCGTCCGGCGGCGGCTGGGTGGCCACCGGCAAGGACGGCGAGCCGGCGCTGGTGTCCAACACCTCGATCGGCCCGGTGACGGCGGGCTGGCTGGCCGGTCCGCGGCTCGGTCCCGAGGCCAAGGCCCTCTACGAGGGCGTGAGCAAGAAGTACGCGAACCAGTAGGACTCCGTGAAGCCGGGCGGGCCCCCTCGGTCCCGCCCGGCACCGGGGCATACTGTGCACCGCAGAATGACGCGTCCATGGCAATCGCGCGGCAGTGGCGACCGGCCCTGCCCTCCCGGCCGGACGCGCCGACATCCCAGGGGGACACCACTTCATGCGTTCCATACGACTCCTGCCCGCCGCCGGCGGCGTCGCGGCCGCGCTCGCGCTGGCGCTGACCGCCACGGCCTGCGGCCCGACGGAGACCCCGGCGGGCGACAAGCCCGCCGACCAGACCGCGACCGCGAGCCCGACCGGGGACGGCTCCGGTTCCTCGTCCGGCCTTCCCAAGGACCTCGCCGACAAGCTGAAGAAGCACGGCGTCGACCTGGACAAGTGGAAGGACGGCGAGTGGAAGAACTGGAACCGGGACACCTGGCTCCGTGAGGCCGAGGACTTCGTCAACCCGGTGATCGAGGACCTCTGGGACGGCGAGCGGATGCAGTCCGCGAAGAGCCCCGACCAGACCGTCGAGACCCAGGCGACCAGCGGGGGCAGCGACCCCACGCCGAGGCCGGTGACGGCCCAGCGCGAGAAGACCCCGTACCACCGCTACGCGGCTCCCGTCGGCAAGATCTTCTTCGACGCGCCCGAGGGCTCCATGGCCTGCTCCGGCACGATCGTGAAGGACCCGCGCCACCCCGGCAAGTCCAACCTCGTGTGGACCGCCGGGCACTGCGTGCACGCCGGCAAGCGCGGCGGCTGGTACCGCAACATCATGTTCGCGCCCGCCTTCAACGACAAGGGCAAGTCCCCCGCCGCGCTGCGCAACGCGCAGGGCTACGAGATCTACCCCTACGGGCAGTACTGGGCCGACTGGGCCGTGACCTCCGGCGAGTGGATCCAGAGCGGCGGCACCAACCAGGCCTGGCCCTACGACTACGCGATCCTGCACGTGCGGCCGCAGAACGGCCGCAAGTCCCTGGAGGAGACCGTCGGCGCGGCCCTGCCGGTCGACTTCTCCGCCCCGCAGCCCGCGCAGGCCGGCACCATCGGCGCCTGGGGCTACCCGGGAGCGGCGCCGTACAACGGCGTGATCATGCACAAGTGCCTGGACCGGGCCACCCGGCTCAGCACCGCTCCGGCCACCCCGGTGATGTACCGGATCGGCTGCACGATGACCGCCGGTTCCTCGGGCGGCGGCTGGTTCCGGGTACTGCCCAACGGCACCACGGCGCTGGTGTCGAACACCTCGATCGGCCCGGCCGGCAGCAACGGCTGGCTGGCCGGACCGCAGCTGGGCAGGGGCGCCAAGAACGCCCACGAGATGATCAGCAAGAAGTTCGCCCGCTGATCCGGGCTGCGGACAGGACGAAGGCGCCGGCCGCCTCCCTCGCGGGAGGCGGCCGGCGCCCTTTTCGGTCCGTGCCCGTTCCGTGTCGGGCCGGTCAGTGCGCGGCGGGGACGTACGACGCGAGGTGCGCCGCCAGCTCCTCGTGCACCCGGGCCTTGATCAGGGTGCCCTCCGCGGTGTGCTCCTCGGAGATCACCTCGCCCTCGCCGTGCACCCGCGAGACCAGACCGCCCTGCGTGTACGGCACGAGGGCCTCGATCTCGATCTGCGGGCGCGGCAGCTCGGCGTCGATCAGGGCGAGCAGCTCCGGGATGCCCTCGCCCGTGCGGGCGGAGACGGCCATGGAGTGCTTCTCGATCCGCAGCAGCCGCTGGAGCACCAGCGGGTCCGCCGCGTCCGCCTTGTTGATCACCACGAGCTCCGGCACGTCGACCGCGCCGACCTCGCGGAACACCTCGCGCACGGCGGCGAGCTGCTCCTCGGGGGCCGGGTGCGAGCCGTCCACCACGTGCACGATGAGGTCCGAGTCGGCGACCTCCTCCATGGTGGAGCGGAAGGCCTCGACCAGGTGGTGCGGCAGGTGCCGGACGAAGCCGACGGTGTCGGCCAGGGTGTAGACCCGGCCGGACGGGGTCTCGGCCCGGCGCACGGTCGGGTCGAGGGTGGCGAACAGCGCGTTCTCCACCAGCACGCCCGCGCCCGTGAGGCGGTTGAGCAGCGAGGACTTGCCCGCGTTGGTGTAACCGGCGATGGCGACCGAGGGCACCTTGTTGCGCCGGCGCTCCTGGCGCTTGATGTCGCGGCCGGTCTTCATCTCCGCGATCTCCCGGCGCATCTTCGCCATCTTCTCGCGGATCCGTCGCCGGTCCGTCTCGATCTTGGTCTCACCGGGACCGCGGGTGGCCATGCCGCCACCGCCGCCGCCACCCATCTGCCGGGACAGCGACTGACCCCAGCCGCGCAGTCGCGGCAGCATGTACTGCATCTGCGCGAGGGCGACCTGCGCCTTGCCCTCTCGCGACTTGGCGTGCTGGGCGAAGATGTCGAGGATGAGGGCGGTCCGGTCGACCACCTTCACCTTGACGACGTCCTCAAGGGCGATGAGCTGGCCGGGGCTGAGCTCGCCGTCGCACACCACGGTGTCGGCGCCGGTCTCCAGCACGATGTCCCGCAGCTCCTGGGCCTTGCCCGAGCCGATGAAGGTGGCCGGGTCCGGCTTGTCGCGGCGCTGGATGACGCCGTCGAGCACGAGCGCGCCCGCCGTCTCGGCGAGGGCGGCGAGCTCGGCGAGCGAGTTCTCCGCGTCCTGCACCGTCCCCGAGGTCCAGACGCCGACCAGCACCACGCGCTCCAGGCGCAGCTGCCGGTACTCGACCTCGGTGACGTCCTCGAGCTCGGTGGAGAGGCCCGCGACACGGCGCAGGGCCGCGCGCTCGGAGCGGTCGAACTGGTCGCCGTCCCGCTCCCCGTCGATCTCGTGGCTCCAGGCGACGTCCTCTTCCATCAGGGCATCGGCCCGAAGGCTCTCGGTGCGGCGGGTGTCCGCGAAGCTCTGCTTGTCCTGGGAAGGGGATGAAGAGGAGGTCATTGGATCCTTACGTCGAAGAGAAAACACTTGATGCCGGTCACAACGCGTGACCCGGCGGGAGAATTCCCGCCCGTCCGGCCGCGTCGCCGACCCGACGATGGTGACACGGCCGGAGGGGGCCCGTCACCCCGGTTTCGCCGCCGTCGGCGGGCGCTCGGCGCGCGGGGCCCGGCTCTTCCAGTCGGGGTGCCCCGGCATCGGCGGGGTCTTGGCCCCGTACAGCCAGGCCTGGAAGAAGGCGCTCAGGTCGCGCCCGGCGATCCGGCCGGCCAGCGCGGTGAAGTCGGCGGTGGTGGCGGTGCCGTCCCGGTGCTCGGCCACCCAGTGGCGCTCCAGGGCCTCGAAGGCCTCGGTGCCGATCTCCTCGCGCAGCGCGTAGAGGGCGAGGGCGGCCCCGTCGTAGACGACGGGGCGGAAGAGGCTGATCTTCTCGCCCGGCTCGGGCGGCTCCGGCGCGGCGGGCGGGCCGCCGGTGGCGCGCCACTGGTCGGAGGCGGCGTAGGCGGCCTTCATGCGCCGGTCCAGGGTGGGCCCGCCGTGCTCCTCCGCGTACAGCGCCTCGTACCAGGTGGCGTGCCCCTCGTTGAGCCACAGGTCGGACCACGCGCGCGGGGAGACGCTGTCGCCGAACCACTGGTGGGCCAGCTCGTGCACCATGACGGACTCGACGTACCACTCGGGGAAGCCGGGCTGGGTGAACAGGCGGCGCTCGAAGAGCGAGAGGGTCTGGGTCTCCAGCTCGAAGCCGGTGTCGGCGTCGGCGATCAGCACCCCGTAGTTCTCGAAGGGGTACGGACCGACCCGGCGCTCCAGCCACTCCAGGTGCTTCGGGGTGCGCGCCAGCCAGTGCTCCAGGCGCTCCTTGTCGGCGGCGGGCACGACGTCGCGCACGGGCAGCTCGTGCGGGCCGCGCCGGTGCACGACGGCGGACTCGCCGATGGAGACCTGGGCGAGCTCGGTGGCCATGGGGTGGGTGGTGCGGTAGGTCCAGGTGGTGCTGCCGTCGCTGCGCACCCGGCTCTCGCGCAGGCCGTTGGCGACGGCCGTGAAGCGGTCGGGCGCGGTGATCCGGAAGGTGAAGAAGGCCTTGTCGGAGGGGTGGTCGTTGGACGGGAAGACCCGGTGGGCGGCGTCGGCCTGGTTGGCCATGGCGAGGCCGTCGCCGGTGCGGACCCAGCCGCCGGAGTCGGCGGGGCCGCGGGGGTCGCTGGTGTGGCGGACGGCGATCTCGACGACCTCCCCGCGCTCGACCGGGCTGGCCGGGGTGATCACCAGGTCCTCGCCGCTGCTCTCGAACGAGGCGGGCTCGCCGGCGACGGTGACGGCGGAGACGGTGCCGTGGGTGAAGTCGAGGTTGATCCGGTCCAGCGCGTCGGTGGCGACCGCCTCGATGGTGGTGGCGGCGGCGAGCGGCTCGGTGTTCCGACCGCGGTAGTCGAGCGCGATGTCGTACGACAGGACGTCGTAGCCGGGGTTGCCGAGCTGCGGGAAGAGCGGGTCGCCGATGCCGAGCGGGGCGGGGGCGGGCAGCGCGGCGGCGACCAGGCCCGCGGAGAGGGCGACGAGCACGGCGGCGCGCAGGGCACGCGCGCGGGGCGCACGCGCGCGTGGGGACGGCTGCGGGGCGGGGACGGCACGGGAGGGGAGCGACATGGGTTACCGCTACCAGGACCCTGGCCGCCCTCCGGGGCGGCGCGCGCGACCGCCACCCGAAGGTGTCACGCGCCGGCGCTCACCGTTGCGGGGTGGCGGGGTGCCGGGCGCGGCTCACGTCGTACACGCCGGGCACGTCCCGCATGGCTCGCATGAGCGCGGGCAGACCGGCGGCGTCGGGGAGCTGGAGGGTGTAGGTGTGCCGGACCCGCTGCTCGCTGGGCGGTTCGACGGTGGCGGCGACGACGGCGACGCCCTCGGCGGCGATGGCCTCGGTGAGGTCGGCGAGCAGCCGGGGGCGGCCGAAGGACTCGACGACGAGCGTGACCCGGCATTCGGCGGTGTCGCCCCAGTGCACGGTGACGGGGTCGCGGCCGAGGCGGCGCATGGCGTCGGCGGAGGCGCAGCCGGTGCGGTGGACGGTGACGGAGCCGCCGCGGACCACGAAGCCGGTGATCTCGTCGGGCGGCACGGGGGTGCAGCAGCCGGCGGGCCGTACGACGGGGGGCGGGGCACCCTCGGGCCCGCCGGGCAGCTCGGCGCGCAGCCGGCTGCCGGTGCGCCGGTCGGCGGTGACGCTGGCGGGCGGGCGGGGCGCGGCGGCGGGGATCCGGGCGGCCTCGGGGTGCGCCTGGAGCCAGCCGGTGATGGCGATCCGGGCGGCGGGGGTGCGGGCGTGGTCGAGCCACTGCGGGGAGGGCCCCGAGGGCGCGTCCTCGGCGAGCAGCAGCTGGACGGTGTCGCCATCGTGCAGAACGGTGCTCAGCGGGGCGAGCCGGCCGTTGACGCGGGCGCCGAGACAGCTGTGGGCGGCCTCGCCGTGCGCGGCGTAGGCGGCGTCGACGCAGGTGGCGCCGGCCGGCAGGCTGATCATGCCGGGGGCGCCGCCGTCGGTGCGGAACACGGTGATCTCGTGGTCCTGGGCGAGGTCGGCGCGCAGCGAGGTCCAGAAGGTGTCGGGGTCGGGGGCGGACTGCTGCCAGTCGAGGAGCCGGGAGAGCCAGCCGGGGCGGGTGGGGTCGACGCGTTCGCCGTCCTCGACGCCGTCGCCGCCCTCCGGGCCGATGTACGGGTTGCCGAGGGCGACGACGCCGGCCTCGGCGACCTTGTGCATCCGGTGGGTGCGGATGAGGACCTCGGCGACGGCGCCGTCGGGGGCGGCGACGGCGGTGTGCAGCGACTGGTAGAGGTTGAACTTGGGGGCGGCGATGAAGTCCTTGAACTCCGAGACCACCGGGGTGAAGCAGGTGTGCAGCTCGCCGAGGACGGCGTAGCAGTCGGCGTCCTCGGCGACCAGCACGAGGAGCCGGCCGAAGTCGCTGCCGCGCAGCTCGCCGCGCTTGAGGCGGACCCGGTGGACGGAGACGAAGTGCCGCGGGCGAACGAGGACTTCGGCGCCGATGCCGGCCTCGCGGAGCACGCCGGAGACGTTCTCGGCGATGGCGGCGAGGGCGTCGCCCGCGCCGGTGTTGCCCGCGATGAGGGCCCGGGTGGTCTCGTACTCCTCGGGGTGGAGGATGGCGAAGACCAGGTCCTCCAGCTCGGTCTTGAGGGCCTGGACGCCGAGGCGTTCGGCGAGCGGGATGAGGACGTCGCGGGTGACCTTGGCGATCCGGGCCTGTTTCTCGGGCCGCATCACGCCGAGGGTGCGCATGTTGTGCAGCCGGTCGGCGAGTTTGATCGACATCACGCGCACGTCGTTGCCGGTGGCGACGAGCATCTTGCGGAAGGTCTCGGGCTCGGCCGCCGCCCCGTAGTCGACCTTCTCCAGCTTGGTGACGCCGTCGACGAGATAGGCGACCTCGTCGCCGAACTCGCGCCGCACCTGGTCGAGCGTCACCTCGGTGTCCTCGACGGTGTCGTGGAGCAGCGCGGCGGTCAACGTGGTGGTCTCGGCGCCGAGTTCGGCGAGGATCAGGGTGACCGCGAGCGGGTGGGTGATGTACGGCTCGCCGCTCTTGCGGAACTGGCCGCGGTGCGAGGACTCGGCGAGCACGTAGGCGCGGCGCAGCACGGCGAGGTCGGCGTCCGGGTGGTGGGCGCGGTGGGCCTCGGCGACGTGCCCGATCGCGTCGGGCAGCCGGTCGCGGGCGGCCGGTCCCGCGGTGGCGCCGAGGAGCGCGGCGCGGCCGAGGCGGCGCAGGTCGATCCTGGGGCGGGCTCGTCTGCGCCCGGGAGCGTCCGGGCCGGCGGCCTCGGCGTCGCTCACGGGGTTGGCGGCCTCTGCGCTCATGGGGCACCTCCGGCGGCGTCGACCGGCGGAAGGGCCGGGCAGGCGTGCCCGGCGGGCCGGTGCTTGATGCTACCGACCCCACCACGTGGCGCAGTCCCGCTCTCGCCGAGCGTGAACGGGATCACCCATTCGAGGGACGAATCAGTCGTTGACGGTTTCGATTCCGGCGCCCCGCCCGCGCCCCGGGACGGGTCTCAGACGGTGCCGGCGAGCCACTCGGGCTCGACGGTGCCCTCGGCGACGATCACGGCGGGGCCGGTCATCTCGATCTCGCCGTCGGGGTGCTCGGTGATCACCAGGGTGCCGCCGAGCACGTCGACGGTGTACGTGACGGGGGCGCCGGTCTCGGCCGGGTCGACGCCGTCCCTGCGGGCGGTGGCGACGGCCACGGCGCAGGCGCCGGTGCCGCAGGAGCGGGTCTCGGCGGCGCCGCGCTCGTGCACCCGCATGGCGACGTGCCGGGGGCCGCGGTCGGCGACGAACTCGATGTTGACGCCCTCGGGGTAGACGGCGGCGGGCTCGTAGGGCGGCTCGTCGTGGAGGGTGCCGGCGTGGGCGAGGTCCTCGACGAAGGCGACCGCGTGCGGGTTGCCCATGTTGACGTTGCGGGCGGGCCAGCTGCGCCCGTCGACGGTCACGGTGACGCCGTCGGCGGGCAGCAGGGCCCGGCCCATGCGGACGGTCACGGAGCCGTCCTTGTCGAGGTGGACGTGCTTGACCCCGCCGCGGGTGGCGACGGCGACCTCGCCGGCGGTGACGTGCCCGGCGTGCTGGAGGTAGCGGGCGAAGACCCGGACGCCGTTGCCGCACATCTCGGCGACGGAGCCGTCGGCGTTGCGGTAGTCCATGAACCACTCGGCCTCGCCGGCCATGTCCCGCGCGTCGGGGTGGGCGGCGCTGCGCACCACGTGCAGCACCCCGTCCCCGCCGATCCCGGCCCGTCGGTCGCACAGCCGCCGGACGGCGGCGGGGGGCAGGTCGACGGCGTTCTCGGCGTCGGGGACGATCACGAAGTCGTTCTCGGTGCCGTGGCCCTTGAGAAAGACGAGGGGAGAGGTCTGCGCGCTGGTCACGGGATCAACTGTACGGGTCGGGTACGGCGCGGCGCGGAACGGTCCGTGGGACGGACGGACGGGCCACCGGACGGAACGTCCGCCGGACGGGACGGGCCATCGGCCGCGGGCCGGGCTCAGCGGAGGCGGGCGACGCGCCAGACGGCCAGGGCGACCAGGACGCCGCTGAGGAGCACGTACAGGGCGAGGGCGCGCCAGTTCGGGCGCTCGCCGGAGCCGCGGGCCGGCAGGCCCGGCCAGGTGTGGCCGACCCGGCGGGCCGCCATCATGCCCCAGCCGGCCGCGCAGGAGCTGATCAGCAGGCCGAGCATGGCGACGACGGCGCCGCCGTCGCCCGAGCCGAAGGCGAGCGGGAAGGCGAACATCAGCGAGCCGACGGCGGCCAGCGCCACGATCGGCGCGAGCTGCCAGATCCTCAGGCGGCGCTGCGGGCGCAGTTCCACCTCGACTTCCGCCGCGTCCACCTCGACGGCGCTGCCCTCGGCCTCGTCCGGGCCGTCCGGCGTCAGCCCGGGCGCCCCACCGGGGACTTCTCCCCGGACGGCGGCCTGCTGATCGGTGTCACGAGGGCCGGCCTCCATCGCCACGCGCCCTCCCAACTCGGACTCCACTTGGTCGATCGATGCTCGATGATGGCACGCCCGGCACCCCCGGAATGACGGGCATGACGTCCCGATGCCATCACGTGATCAGGCTGTAACCGCTCGTTCGACCAACGTCAGGGCCCGCCGCGGGAGTTCCCCGCGGTCCTCGGCCGCCCCGCTGAGCCAGTGCACCCGGGGATCGCGCCGGAACCACGAGTCCTGGCGGCGCGCGAAGCGCTTGGTGGCGCGCACGGTCTCGGCCCGGGCCTCGTCCTCGGTGCACTCCCCGGCGAGCGCCGCGAGCACCTGCTGGTAGCCGAGCGCGCGGGCCGCCGTGCGCCCCTCGCGCAGGCCGCGCGCCTCCAGGGCGCGCACCTCGTCGACGAGGCCGGCCTCCCACATGCGGTCCACCCGGGTCGCGATCCGCTCGTCGAGCTCGGGGCGGGCGACGTCGACGCCGATCTGCACGGTGTCGTAGACGGACTCGTGACCCGGCAGGTTGGCCGTGAAGGGCTTCCCGGTGATCTCGATGACCTCCAGGGCGCGCACGATGCGCCGCCCGTTGCTGGGCAGGATCGCGCGGGCCGCCTCGGGGTCGGCGGCGGCGAGCCGGGCGTGCAGGACGCCGGAGCCGCGCTCGGCGAGCTCGGCCTCCAGACGGGCCCGGATCCCGGCGTCGGTGCCGGGGAACTCCATGACGTCCAGGGCCCCGCGCACGTACAGGCCGGAGCCGCCGACCAGGATCGGCACCCGGCCCTCGGCGAGCAGCCGGTCGATCTCGGCGCGCGCGAGCCGCTGGTACTCGGCGACGCTGGCGGCCTCGGTCACGTCCCAGATGTCGAGGAGGTGGTGGGGGACGCCGGCGCGCTCCTCCATCGTCAGTTTGGCGGTGCCGATGTCCATCCCCCGGTAGAGCTGCATGGAATCGGCGTTGACGACCTCGCCGCCCAGCTCCTGGGCGAGGAAGACGCCCAGATCGGACTTTCCGGCCGCGGTGGGGCCGACGACGGCGATGACCCGCGAGGCGGGAGCTGCACTTCTCACCGCCCCAGTCTCGCAAACCTCACGGCGCGTCCCCGAATGAGCGACGTGACGGCTCCGATCCGGCTTCGTTGCCTGTTGCGGAATTCCGACCCTGAGTACGCTAGGGAGCAGATATGGGCGTTTTCGCGCTGTTTCGCCGGAAGGGCAAGGAGGCCGCGGAGACCGCGGCCGTGACGGAGGAGACGGAGGCGGAGGCGGCCGAGCCGGTGGCGGAGTCCGGCGTCGCGGTCTCCGGCGCCGAGGTCTCCGGGGCCGAGGTCTCCGGGGCCGAGGTCTCCGGAGGGGCCGGCGCCGGGGAGGACGTGCCGGTGCTGCGGGACGGGACCGTGGAGATCCCCCGGCAGCAGTCGGCCGAGGAGGCCGCGGACAGCGGTGCGGCCGCCGAGGACGCCCGGAAGTAGAGCGACGAGGACGCGGAGGGACGGTGACCCCATGGGTCTCCTGGATTCACTGAAGGCGAAGCTCGCCCCGGCCAAGGACAAGGTCTCCGATCTCGCACAGCAGCACGGCGGCAAGGTCGAGCAGGGCCTGGAGAAGGCCGCGAAGGTGGTCGACGAGAAGACCAAGGGCAAGTACAGCGGGAAGATCGAGACCGGCACCGGGAAGGCCAAGGAGGCCATCGAGCGGCTCGCCCACAAGGACGAGGGCCCGACGCCGCCCACGCCGCCCACGCCGCCTCCGCCGCCGGCCGCCTGACCCGGGTCGCTCCTCCCCCGCACGACGGCGGACGGCCGCCGGGCAGCGCGCTCGGCGGCCGTCCGCCGTCGTGCGGTACGGGTGGGGCGTGCCGTCAGCTCCAGGCGGCGACGAAGTAGCCGACGCCGTAGGGGGCGTCCTCGTAGAGCAGCCGGCCCGCGAGGCCCGCGCCCTCGGCGGCGCCCGCGAGCACCTGCCAGGGCGCCCGGCCGGCCGCCCGCAGCTCCCGCGCCCGCTCCGCGTCCAGGGCGAGCAGGGCCTCGGGGTCCGCCGCGCCCAGGGCGCGCCCGACGGCCGCGTCGAAGGGCTCGGCGCGTTCGTCGAGGTAGCCCGGGGCCTTCACGTTCCGGCAGGCGCTGCCGTCGCCCATGACGAGCAGCGCGACCCGCTCCGCCGACGCGGCGAGCTCCCGGCCCGTCCCGGCACAGCGCGCCGCCTCCAGGGACTCGCCGACGGCCAGGCCCTCGATGGGCGCGTCGGCCCAGTCCGTGTGCTCCAGGAGCCAGCCGGCCACCGCCAGCGGGGCGGGCAGCGGCCGTTCCCCGCCGGGCCCGTCCCCGAGCCGTACGGTCAGGTCCACGCCGTACCCGGCGAACGACCCGCCCGAGCCGGCCGGGAACCACACCGGCTCCCCCTCCCCGCCGGGTCCGACCACGACCAGCCGGTCGGGGCGGGACGCGGCGAGCACCCCGAGCGCGTCGGAACAGGCCGTGCGGGCCTCGTCCAGCTCGGACGCGGCCCCGGCCGCGACGGCGGGCACCAGGAGCGGGGGGCAGGGACAGACGGCGACGGCGACAAGCATGATCCGCAGCCTACTGCGCCGGCGCGCCGGGGGCGGCGGGTCCGCCCGGGCCGGGGGCCGTGGCTCAGTGGCTGCCGCAGGCCGGCGCGTCCGCCACCGGCAGCGGCTCCGGCACGCCGATCTTCGGCAGGCCGAGCAGCACGCCGGCCGGCTTCGCGGCGGCGTCCGCGCGGCGCTTCTCCCAGGCGTCGCCCGCGCGGGTGCGGCGGACGGCGGTGGTCGGGCCCTCGGCGAGGAGGTGGTGCGGGGCGGCGTAGGTGATCTCGACGGTCACCACGTCGCCCGGGCGCACGTCCTCGTCGGGCTTGGTGAAGTGGACGAGCCGGTTGTCGGGGGCGCGGCCGGACAGGCGGTGGGTCTCGCCGTCCTTGCGGCCCTCGCCCTCGGCGACCATGACCTCCAGGGTGCGGCCGACCTGCTTCTTGTTCTCCTCCCACGAGATCTCCTCCTGGAGGGCGACGAGGCGCTCGTAGCGCGCCTGCACGACCTCCTTGGGGACCTGGCCCTCCATGGTGGCCGCGGGGGTGCCGGGGCGCTTGGAGTACTGGAAGGTGAAGGCGTTCGCGAAGCGGGCCTCGCGGACCACGTGCATCGTCTGCTCGAAGTCCTCCTCGGTCTCGCCGGGGAAGCCCACGATGATGTCGGTGGAGATGGCGGCGTGCGGGATCGCGGCGCGCACCTTCTCGATGATCCCGAGGAAGCGCTCCTGGCGGTACGAGCGGCGCATCGCCTTCAGGACCGTGTCCGAGCCGGACTGCAGCGGCATGTGCAGCTGCGGCATCACGTTCGGAGTCTCGGCCATCGCGGCGATCACGTCGTCCGTGAAGTCGCGCGGGTGCGGGGAGGTGAAGCGGACCCGCTCCAGGCCCTCGATCTCGCCGCAGGCCCGCAGCAGCTTGCTGAAGGCCTCGCGGTCGCCCAGGTCGGAGCCGTAGGCGTTGACGTTCTGGCCGAGCAGGGTGATCTCGGAGACGCCCTCGGCGACCAGCGCCTCGATCTCGGCGAGGATGTCGCCGGGCCGGCGGTCCTCCTCCTTGCCGCGCAGCGCCGGGACGATGCAGAAGGTGCAGGTGTTGTTGCAGCCGACGGAGATCGAGACCCAGGCGGCGTACGCGGACTCGCGGCGGGTGGGCAGCGTCGAGGGGAAGGCCTCCAGCGACTCCGCGATCTCGACCTGCGCCTCCTCCTGGATCCGGGCGCGCTCCAGGAGCACCGGCAGCTTGCCGATGTTGTGGGTGCCGAAGACCACGTCGACCCAGGGGGCCCGCTTGACGATGGTGTCGCGGTCCTTCTGCGCCAGGCAGCCGCCGACGGCGATCTGCATGCCGGGCCGGGCGGCCTTCATCGGCGCGAGGTGGCCGAGGTTGCCGTACAGCTTGTTGTCGGCGTTCTCGCGGACCGCGCAGGTGTTGAAGACCACCACGTCGGCGTCGCCGTTGGAGCCCTCGGGGGCGCGGACGTAACCGGCGTCCTCGAGCAGGCCGGAGAGCCGCTCGGAGTCGTGGACGTTCATCTGGCACCCGTAGGTGCGCACTTCGTAGGTTCGCACTTCGCCCACTTCGTCCACTGCTCCGGTCCGGTCGCTGCTGCTGGTCATCACTCAAGGGTAAGGGGGGCGCGGAGCTGCCCGGCCCGCTCGGCCGCGGGCCCGGGGCGACCCCGGCGCCGGGCCGGGCGTCCGGCCGCCGCGAGCACGGCGGTGAGCTGCGCGGCGAGTCCGCCGGCGGCGGGCCGGACGGCCCCGGCGAAGGCCGCGGAGCCGACCGTGAAGGCGTCGGCGCCGGCCTCGGCGAGGGCGTGGATCTGGGCGTCGGTGGTGATCGACCCGGCGACGACGAGCCGCCCGGCGGTGGCGGCGCGGGCGGCCCTCACCAGGTCGAGCGGGTCGGCGTCGGTGGCGCGGTGGGCGAGCAGGTCGACGCCGGCGCAGCCGACGGCCTCGGCGCGGCGGCAGTCGGCCGCGATCCGCTCCGGCCCGCCCGCCAGGCGGGTGGGGTGCCCGTAGGGGGCGCCGACGAAGGGAAGGTAGCCGGTCCGGGTACCGGCGAGCAGGGCGAGGGTCTCGTCGATCCAGGTGCCGCCCATGAGCCGGTCGACGCCGAGGTCGACGGCGGCGCGCACCGAGTCGAGGGCCTGTGCGCGGGTGGTCGCGACGACCTCCAGGTAGCTGGTGGCGCCGAGGTCGCGGATGCGGGCGTGGAGGCGGTGCAGGGTCGCGGGGTCCACGCCGACGTCCTTGAAGCCGATGTGGGTGATGCCGAGGTCCCGGACGGAGTCGAGGACGTGCAGGCAGTCGGTGACGGTCCGGTCGTCGCGGGTGAGCATGAAGACGAAGTCCATGGCCGGGCCTACCTCTCGGGGGCGAGTGCGGTGGCGTGCCGCAGGGCGGTGAGCAGGCTCGTGTGGTCGGCGGTGCCGGTGCCGGCCAGGTCGAAGGCGGTGCCGTGGTCGACGCTGGTGCGCACGAAGGGCAGGCCGAGGGTGATGTTGACGCCGTGCTCCAGGCCCGGGTACTTCACCGGGATCAGGCCCTGGTCGTGGTACTGGGCGACGACCGCGTCGAACTCCCCCCGGCGGGCGCGCAGGAAGACGGTGTCGGCGGGCCAGGGCCCGCTCGCGTCGATGCCCTCCGCGCGGGCGGCGCACACCGCCGGGGCGATGACGTCGAGGTCCTCGCGGCCGAAGAGGCCGTTCTCGCCCGCGTGCGGGTTGAGCCCGGCGACGGCGATCCGCGGGCCGGTGTCCCCGGCCCGGTCCCGGTCCCGGAGGGCTTCGTGGGCGAGCCGGATGGTGTCGAGCTCCCGCTCGACGGTGAGCGCGTCGAGTGCGGTGCGCAGGGACTGGTGGACGGTGACGAGGACGACCCGCAGCTCGTCGTTGGCCATCATCATCGCGTGGCGCCGGGCGCCGGTGAGCTCGGCGAGGATCTCGGTGTGGCCGGGGTGCGGGATGCCGGCGAGGCGCAGTGCCTCCTTGTTGACCGGGGCGGTGACCAGCGCCCGGACCCGCCCGGCGAGGGCCAGCTCGACGCCGTGGCGCACGTACGCGTAGGAGGCCGCGCCGGCGCTCGCGGCGACGGTGCCGAGGGCGAGGTGGGCGGGCAGGGCGGGACCCGCGGGCAGGACGTCGAGGACGCCGGGGGTGCGGCCGGCTCCCTCGGGGCCGGTGACCGTGCGGACGCGCAGCGGGGTGCCGGTCGTGCGGCAGGCCCGGGCGAGGGTGCCGGGGTCGCCGATGACGAGGACGGGGGCGGGCAGTCGCGGGTCGGCGCAGGCGCGGACGGTGATCTCCGGACCGATGCCGTGCGGGTCGCCCATGGTGACGGCGAGCGGCCGGAGGCCGGGCGCGGTCACCGGGTGCCTCCGGCGAGCAGCGCGGTGAGCCGGACCAGGGTGCCGTCGTCGCCGAAGCCGCCCGCCTTGACGAGGACGGGCAGCCGGGGCGCGCCGGGCCCGTGCAGGGTGCCGCGGGCGATGCCGGGCTCGGGCTCGTCGTACAGCTCGATGCCGGTGGCGCCGAGCGCTCCGAGGACGGCGGCGGCGGTCTCCCCGCCGGTGAGGACGAGGCCGTCGGCCCGGCCTTCGGCGACCGCGCGCCGGGTCTCCTCGACCAGTCGGCGCAGCGGCGCGGCGGGCTCGGCGGCGCGTTCCTCGGGGGTGTGGAGGGCGGCGCCCGCCGTGGCGCGCAGGGCGGCGAGCTGGCGGCGGCTGGCCGGGTGGGCGCTGCCGACGACGGCCAGCGGGCGGTGGACGGGCGGGAGTCCGGGGCGGGGTGCGGCGGGGGTACGGGCGTGGCGGCGGGCCAGCGCGTCGGCGAGGCCCGGCGAGCCGGCCCACAGCACCTCGTCGGGGCGCGGCACGGCCGCCACGACCGCGTCGAGGTCGGCGTCGGTGCGGGCGGAGCACACCAGGACGCCGTTCGCCGTCAACCGCCTTGGCACGTCGGGGAGTTCGCCCGGGTCGACGAACCCGGCCCCGGGCAGGAGGCGGGCGAGGTCGGCGGTGCGGACCGGGTGCGCGGGGTCGCGGGCGAACGCGCTCTCGTCGACCCGTGTGCCGTTCACGTACTGCACGCCGCCGATGGTGGTGCGGCCCTCGGCCGGGAAGGCGGGGGCGAGGATCGCGGTGCGCCGGCCGGAGCCGGCGAGCGCGGCGCGCAGTTCGGCGGCGACGTGTCCGCGCAGGGTGGAGTCGACCGTCTTGACCAGGAGGTCCGCGCCGGCGTGCGCCTGGGCGGCCCGCCGGGTGCGGGCGGCGGCCTCGTCGGGGCCGGCGGCGAGCCGGGTGCCGAGGTCGACGGCGGTGACGCCGTCGACGGGGCCGACGACCGGGCCGAAGAGGACGCGGGCGCGGTGCCCCGCCCTGCGGAAGGGCGCGGCGCCGTCGGCGGCGCTGGTGAGGTCGTCGGCGAGAACGGTGACGGTGGAGGGCGGCATCGCGGAGGGTCCCCCGATCGGCGGTGCTGGGCGGGTGTGACGGGATCAACCATCACGCCGCGCGAAGCCGCGGGACAAGCGATTCCTTCTCACTCCGGCTGTGCGTAGATTGCACACATGAGCCGCCCGGAGCTGCCCCCGTTGAGCACCCTGCTGCCCTTCGAGGCGACGGTGCGGCACGCCAGCATGACCCGGGCCGCCCAGGAGCTGCACGTCACCCACGGCGCGGTCAGCCGGCAGGTCCGGAACCTGGAGAAGGCCCTCGGGACGCGGCTCTTCGAGCGCGGCCCGCGGGCGCTGCGGCCCACTCCCGGGGCCCGCCGGCTCGCCGCCGCCGTGCGGGACGCGCTCGACGTGATCGAGACGGCCGCCCGGGAGGTCTCGGGCCGGGAGCGGGACACCGGTCCGCTGGCGCTGTCCTGCGAGCCGACGCTGCTCATGCGCTGGCTGATCCCGCGCCTGCCGGAGCTGGCGGGCGCGCACCCGGGGCTGACCGTGCACCTGTCGGCGGGCGGCGGGCCGGTGGACTTCGCCCGCGATCCGGTGGACGCGGCGCTGCGCCGGGACGACTTCCCGGTGCCGGCCGGGACGCACCGGGTGGCGCTCTTCGAGGAGTGGATCGGCCCGGTGTGCCGCCCGGAGGCGGCGGAGGCCCTGCTCGCCGGGGCACCCGTCACCCTGCTGCACACCGCCACCCGGCCGGCCGCCTGGGCGGACTGGCGCCGGCTGACCGGCGGGTCGCCGTCCGTGGCCGGCGAGCAGGGCTTCGAGCACTTCTTCCTCGCCCTCCAGGCCGCCGTGGCGGGTGTGGGCGTGGCCGTCGGTCCGTACGCGCTGGTCCACGACGACCTCGTACGGGGCCAGTTGGCGGCCCCGTACGGGTTCGTCCCGGACGGGACGGGCTACGGGCTGCTGACCGCACGCCCGCCGGAGCGCGATCCCCGGCTCGCCGCGCTGCTCGGCTGGCTGCGCGAGCGGGCGGCGGAGCTGAACCCGCCCCGCGGTCCCGTCAGTTGAGCGGGACGGTGCGGATCGCCCGGGCCGGTGCGGCGGCGGGCACGGCGGCCTTCAGCAGGCCCTTGTCGGAGGAGTGGGCGGCGGAGTCGGCGCCGACCGGGGTGGTGGTCATGGGCCGCTCGGCGGCGCACCGCTGCTTCTCCGCCTCGGACATGGGCCCGGTGCGCTGGAGCAGCCGGTCGGGGACCCCGCGCGAGGGGCCGTCGATCACGGCGTGCAGCCGGTAGTCGTCCTTCCTGCTGAGGAACCAGCCCTCGACCCGCTCGCGGCTCGGCTGGAGCTCCACCCAGCTGACCTCGCCCGGCTGGATCCGCTCGACGACCGTGCGCCGGTCGCCGCTGAACCATTGCCAGGCGCGCTGCCAGCCCTGCTCGTAGGCGAGGGAGAACTGTCCGGCCATCGGCCGGTCCTTGACGCGCTTCTCGTCCTCCGTGCGGTCGCCCGAGGTGGGCAGTTTGGCGACGTCGTTGAGGGGGAGCCCGTCGGCGGCGTAGGTCTGGGCGATGCTGTCGTGGCTGCGCTCCTCGAAGGCGACGACCCGGGTGTGTTCGAGGGTGTTGCGGGTGCAGTTGACGTAGGCCTCGCCCGCCACCCGGGCGCGGTCGTAGTAGCGGAAGGACGTCCTCGCGTCCGGGCGGAAGACACAGGCGTTGTCGCCGTTGCAGGCGGCGGCCGCGTTGTGCAGGGTCTTCTCGCGCTGGTTGCCCTTGTAGGCCTCGGCCCGCCCGAGGGCGGTCTTGTCGACGGTCCGGTCGAGCGGGACCGGGACCTCGACGGCCCGGACGCGGGCGATCATCGGGGTGCAGGTCACATGGGTCTTGCCGTCGGTGACCTTGGAGGCGAAGGTGAGCAGCGGCTCGTTCTCGCCGGCCGTGAAGGTGTAGCTGCGGGCGGTCCAACGCCCGGGCCCGGGCCTGCCCTTGACCCGGTCGGGGTCGCCGGCGGTGGTGACGGCCCGGACGTCGCCGCCGGAGCCTTCGACGGTGTAGGGCTGCCCGTCGGCGACGTCGGCGGCGTTGCACTCCTTCGAGACGGCCGGGCTGTCCTCGTAACTCACGGTGACCTGGGCGCCCTTGCGGACCCCGCGCAGGCGCTGCGAGAGCGCGTTGCCCTCCTTTTCGAGGGCGACGCCGTGGGCGTTGTCGGTGCGGCCGGAGGCTGCCGGGGAGTAGCGCTGGTTCCGGCCGTCCCAGAAGTCGAGGGCGACGGTGGTGGGGCCGTCGCCCTTCATGACGGGGTCGGCGAAGTCGCCGTTGAGGACGGTGACGGGCTGCGGTGCGGGCGCCTGGGCCGGGGCCTGGGCGGCCGCCGCGTACGCGCCGCCGAGGGCGGCCGGGAGCAGCAGGCCCGCGGCGGCGAGGGTGCACAGACGGGGGGAGGAAGACATGGCGGACGGACTCCTCGTGGGGGGTGCCCCGGGGGGTGCCGGGGGTGGTGCGTGCCAGGGGCGGGACGGGGGTGCGGGGCGGGGCCCGGCAGGGGTCAGGAGCCGGCGGCGGACCCGCCGCGGCCCGGGCGCAGGACGTCGACCCGCTTCGGTACGGCGCCGGGGACGAGGGCGCCGTGGGCGTCGGCCCGGTCGGGGGTGCGCAGCGCGCGGGGCGCGGCGGGCGGGCCGGGCTGCGGGTTGTTGCCGCCCGCGGTGTTGCCGGTGGGGCGCGTGCGGCCGCAGAGGTTCGCGGGGGCGGCGTAGGTCTGGGCCACGAAGCTGCTGGAGTTGACCATGGAGGGGCTGTCCACGGCGATCCCGGAGATCGAGGCGCCGGAGTTGGCGATCAGGCTGCCGACGACCCGCCGCATGGCCGCGCTCGCGCCGAACACCAGCATGTCGTAGGGCTTCACGGTGGTCTTGTAGGTGGTCGCCTCGGTGTTGTCGACCGTCCAGGACTTGGAGTACGTGGCCTTGAAGGCGGCCTCGAAGGCGAGTTTGGCGCTCGTCGAGCCGGCCAGCTTGCCGCCGGCCGCGACGCTGGTCTTGGTGCCGTTCGTGGAGGTCGGGCCGTCCTTGAGGTTCGGCGTCTTGTGCTCGCTGGTGTTGTCGTTGGTGAGGTTGGTGGTGACCTCGCCGGAGGCGCTGACCGTGCCCTCGGCGGTGATCTTGCCGGAGATCTCGCCGCCGATGTTGTCGGTGCTGGTCGTGCGCAGGGTGACCGTGCGGTCGACGCTCATGTCGTTCTGGGTGCAGTTGACGACCGAGTTGCCCAGGGAGCGCACGGCGGTCGCGAACTCCCGGCCGAGCTTGGGGTCAATGACGAAGCGGCAGGCGTTCGGGGCGGTGTCGCAGTACTTCAGGACGTCGGCGATCTTCGCCGGCTTGCCGTCGGCGGTGACGGCGCGCGGGACGGGCGGCTCGCCGGGCCCGTCCTCCGCGCCGGCGGGCGGGGCGAGGGGCAGGGCGAGGCCGAGGGCCAGGGCGGGCAGGAGCACGAGCGCGGGACGGCGCGAGGGCATGGGGGACATCCCTTCGGGGGCGGGGAGGGTACGGGTCGGGTCGGAGCCCTAGGGGGCAGGGGTGGGGTCCGTACGGGCAGGGGCCAAAGCCGTGGGAGGCAGGGGTGAGGGTCCGCACGGATCGGGGCTCGGGCCCCGGGGTCAGGAGCCGAGCAGGGAGCAGAGCTGGGACACCGGGAAGGGGGACTGGCCCGGGTCGGTGGAGCCGGCGGGGAGCGAGGCCGGGAAGTCGGCGCAGGTGGAGGTCACGGCGGACTGGGCGTTGTCGCTCGGGTCGGGCCGGAAGCCCTCGATGGTGGCGGTCATGCCGGTCAGGCCCTCCTGCTCGCCGTGGCCCTTGGCGAGCTTGTCCATGCAGCTGTCGGAGCCGGGCTTGCACTCCTCCAGGTCCTTGCCGATCTTCGCGATGTCCTTGTCGGCCTTGGCCGCCGCCTCCTTGGTCTTGGCCTGCTGGGCGTCGATCTCCTTGGCCTCGTTGGCGTTGGTCTCCTTGTCCTTGCACTCCTGGTCGTCGGGCTTGCACTCCTCGACGGGTACGGAGGGGGCCGCGGCGAAGGCGGCGGGGACCGCCGACAGGGCGAGCGCGGCGGCGAGCACGGCGGCGCCGAGCACTCCTCGTACGGACGGCGCGGACTGGCCGGAAGGCATGGCAACTCCCTGGGGACGGGGGTGAATTGGGGACGTTCGAAGGGCGCGGTGGTCGCGGCGGGGTCGTGTCACCAAGATCGCCGGACGCATGCCGAAGCTAACCGGACCGGCCTCGGCGCCCGGCCCCGACACACGGCGCGGCGCGGCCCCGGCGCCCGGCTCACCGCATCGGCGGAGCGCGTCCGCGGTCGGCCGAACGGCCCGCCGGACCGCCGGGCGGGGTCCGGCCGGCGGGCGCCGGCCCGCCACCCGTCCGGATGGTTCCGGGCTCCGGGCGTGAGACCGGCGCACCGCCCCGGCCGGGGCCCTCACCCTTCCGGGCGCCGCCGTTCGGCCGCCTGCCGGCCCGCGACCGGGGACCCGGCGCACTCGACCCGATCCGGCGAAACCGGCACCTTGGTCTGTTTCCCGAACAGGCGTCGGGCATACGGGTGTTTCGACCGTTCCGAGTCGCGCCCAAGATCGCCCTCGGTCAGTCTGCTCATGGGTCCGGCGGTCCGTTCCAGCCGCCTGACCCGGTCGCGGGCACCCCATGCCCGTGGTCCCGCCCTCCCGTATGTCCCCCACGAACACGAAGGAGAGCAGACCCATGTCCCGATCACCCCGCGTACCCCTGCGCCGCCGGCTCCGCTGGAGCCTGGCCGCCGTCACCGGGATCGCCGCCCTGGCCCTCCCGGCCCTCGCCCCCGCAGCCCTCGCCAACGAGGGCAATCCGACGGTGCTGAGCTGGGGCGCCGGCCGCACCGGCCAGCTCGGCAACGGCACCCTGGCCGACAGCCTGTCCCCCACCTCCGTCACCAGCCTGTTCCGCGGCGACGTCGACCAGATGTCGGCCGGCGGCACCTCCTCCTCGGACTCGTTCGTCCTGGCCCGTACGGACAAGACGGTGAAGTCCTGGGGCCACAACTCCTCCGGACAGCTGGGCAACGGCGGCAACGACAACCAGACCGTGCCGACCACCGTGCCGCGCCTGACGAACATCAAGGACGTCGCGGCCGGCGGCCGGCACGCCCTCGCGCTCGACACCGGAGGCCAGGTCTACTCCTGGGGCGACAACTCCTACGGGCAGCTCGGCAACAACCGCACCGGCGACAGCCGCACGGTCCCCGACCGGGTCCAGGGCATGCCCAAGGTCAAGCAGATCTCGGCGGGCTGCGACTTCAGCCTCGCGCTCCTGGAGAACGGCAAGGTGTACGCGTGGGGCCGGGGCATCCACGGCCAGCTCGGCACCGGCAGCCGGGCCACCAGCGCCGTGCCCCGGCAGGTGGTGGGCCTGGAGAACATCGTCTCCATCGACGCGGGCTGCTACCACGCGCTCGCGCTGACCGCCGACGACACCGTGAAGGCCTGGGGCTACAACCTCTACGGCCAGCTAGGCAACTCCTCCACCAAGTCCTCCACCACCCCGGTCGACGTCGACTGGGTGGAGGGCGTCTCGGAGATCGAGGCGGGCGCCTTCCACAACTACGCCAAGACCAGCGACAGCCACGTCTGGGGCTGGGGCAACAACCAGTACGGGCAGCTCCTGGAGAGCGACGAGGCCTTCGGCGACAACGTCTCCCGCACCAACCGCACCGCCCCCGTCGAGATCCCGCGCCTGGAGGGCGTCCAGCACCTCGCGGCGGGCGCCCGGCACGGCGTCGCGGTCACGGCGGACGAGGTCTTCGCCTGGGGCCACAACGGCGAGGGCCAGCTCGGCAACGGCACGACCGTGTCGCGCTTCGAGTCGGTGAAGATCCTGGAGGAGGGCTCGAAGGTCAAGGACGTGGTGGCCTCACTGGGCGGCAACTCGACGTACGCGTACTGAGCGGGGGCGCGTCCGTGATGACGTACCCCTCCCTCGTGCGCGGCGCCGCCGCCCTGGTCACCGGCGTCCTCACCCTGGCCGGCCCCGCCGGCCCTGCACACGCCGAGCCCGCCGACCCCTGGGTCCGGTCCTGGGGCCTGAACGCGGCGGGGCAGCTCGGCAACGGCGACACCGCGGACCGGCCGACGCCGTCCGCCGTGCGCGGCCTGCGCCGCGCGGACGTGCGCGAACTGGCGGTCGGCGGCGGAAGCAACACCGGCAACCATGCGATCGCCCTGCTCCAGGACGGCACCGTGCAGTCCTGGGGCGGCAACGACAAGGGCCAGCTCGGCGACGGCAGCACCGCCGACCGGGCCGTCCCGGGCGCGGTCGCCGGCCTCGCCGGAGTCTCCCGGGTCGCGGCGGGCATCGACTTCGCCCTGGCCGTACGGGACGGACGGGTGCTGTCCTGGGGCAGCAACGCCTACGGGCAGCTCGGCGACGGCACCGCCGCCGACCCGGCCACGCGGCCCGTCCGGACGCAGAGCCTGGACCGGGTCGCGGAGGTCTCCGCCGGCTGCCAGTTCGCGGTGGCCCTGCGGCGGGACGGGACCGTCTGGACCTGGGGCCGCAACCACCAGGGCCAGCTCGGCGACGGCACCACGACCGACCGGAACACCCCCCGGCGGGTGCCCGGCCTCACCGGGATCGTGGCGGTCGCCGCCGGCTGCCAGCACGCCCTGGCACTCACCGCCCAGGGCACCGTCAAGGCCTGGGGCCGTGGCGTCGACGGCCAGCTCGGCAACGACGGCACCACGCTCAGCAGCTCCCCCGTCGACGTCCTGCACCTCGACTCCGTCGCCCGGATCTTCACCGGCTGGTACCACGGCTTCGCCCTCCTGGACGACGGCAGCGTCCGCGCCTGGGGCGGCAACTGGGCGGGCCAGCTCGGCGACGGCAGCACGGTCAAGCGCACCACCCCCGTCCCCGTCCCGGCGCTCACCGGCGTCTCCGCCCTCGCCGGCGGCTACGCCTTCTCGCTCGCCGTCCGCGACGACGGGTCGGTCCTCGCCTGGGGCGACAACGCCTCCGGGCAGCTCGGCGACGGCTCCACCAGTGCCTCGCCCACCCCCGTCACCCCGCTGCCCCCGGGCAGCGGCACCACCCGCGTACCCGCCCTCCTCCCCTGGAAGTCGGCCTACGCCTACTGATCGAAAGGCACGCAGATGACCCCACCCCTGCGTCTCACCCTGCTCGCCGCGCTGTCCCTCGCGGCCCTCCCCCTGACCGCCCTGCCCGCCCAGGCCCTCGCCGAGCAGGCCGTTCCCGGCCGCGCCGGCACCGACCCCTGGGTCCGCGCCTGGGGCGAGAACGCCCAGGGCCAGCTCGGCAACGGCTCCACCACCGCCCAGCAGACCCCGGTCGCCGTCACCGGCATCGCCCGCGACGACGTGCGCGAGCTCTCCGGCGGCGGAGGCGGCGCCGGCAACACCGCCAACCCCTTCGCGGTCGCGCTGCTCAAGGACGGCACCGTGAAGTCCTGGGGCAGCAACGCCACCGGACAGCTGGGCAACGGCACCACCACCGCCCAGAACTTCCCGGTCACCGTCGCCGGACTCTCCGGGATCAGCGCGGTGTCCGCCGGGCTCAATCACGTCCTCGCCGTGAAGGGCGGCCGGGTCCTCGCCTGGGGCAGCAACGCCTCCAAGCAGCTCGGCACCGGGCAGGACACCACCAACCCGTACAGGACCCCGATCCCCGTGCAGAGCCTGGACAAGGTGAAGGACGTCGCCGCGGGCTGCGACTTCAGCGTGGCGCTGCGCCAGGACGGCACCGTCTGGACCTGGGGCAAGGGCGACAACGGGCGGCTCGGCACCGGCAGCAACACCACCCGGGAGACCCCGCAGCAGGTGCCCGACCTGACGGACGTCGAGTCGATCGCGGTCGGCTGCGAGTACGTGCTCGCGCTCACCGCCGACGGCACGGTCAAGTCCTGGGGCAAGGGCGACACCGGCCAGCTCGGCAACGACGCCACCGCCGACAGCAACAAGCCGGTCGACGTCGCCTACCTCGACGCCGTCGCCAAGGTCTTCGCCACCCACTCCACCGCCTTCGCCGTCCTCGACGACGGCAGCCTGGCCGGCTGGGGCCGGAACACCGAGCGCCAGCTCGGCGACGGCACCGCCGCGAACCGCACCACCGCGGTGGTCCTGGACCACGTCAAGGGCGTGCAGGACATGGCGGGCGGCCCGGACTTCACCCTGGCCGCCCTCGACGACGGCTCGGTGATCGGCTGGGGCGCCAACGCGGCGGCCCAGCTCGGCGACGGCAGCACGACCGGCACCACCGGCACGGCCACGACCAGCGCGCTGCCCCCGGGCAGCGGGATCACCCGGGTCGCGGCGACCACGTCCGGGAAGTCCGGCTTCGCCTACTAGGCGGTAGCCCCGCCCGCCGCACCCCCGCCTGGCCGGGAACGTGACGTCCGTCCTGGCCAGGACGGGGAGCGAGCTGGCAGGATCGCCGCATGCCCACCCCCCTGTCCCGCACCGCCCGCCGCCGCCTCCTGAAGGTCTCGGCGGCGCTGCTGGTGCTCGCCGGGGTGCTCGTGTGGTGGCTGGTTCCGTTCGGCACGAAGACGCCGAGCGGTCACGTGACCTTCAGCACCGGCGTGCCCACGGGCGTGTACCAGCGGTACGGGGAGCTGCTGCGGCAGGCCCTCGGCCGGGACCTGCCCGAGGTCTCGATAACGCTGAAGGACAGCGAGGGCTCCCAGCAGAACCTGGCCCGGCTGGCCTCCGGCGAGGCCGATTTCACGGTGGCGACGGCCGACGCCGTCGGGCAGTACCTGCGGGACCGCAAGCCCGGCTTCGAGAAGCTGCGCGGCTGCGCCCGGCTCTACGACGACTACGTCCAGGTGGTCGTGCCCAAGGGCTCGCCGGTGGAGACCGTGTCCGACCTGCGCGGGCTGCGGGTCGGCGTCGGGCAGCCCGGCTCGGGCGTGCGGCTGATCGCCGACCGGGTGCTGGCGGCGGCCGGAGTCACCCCGGACGTGGACGTCGTGCCGGTCTCGGCCGGCATCGACACCATGCCGCGGCTCATGGAGGAGCGGAAGCTGGACGCCTTCTTCTGGTCCGGCGGCCTGCCCACCCAGGCCGTGCAGGCGCTCTCCGAGCGTCTCCCGGTCCGCCTCGTGCCGCTGGACGCCGCCCTGGTGGACAGCCTGCACGACGTGGGCGGCTCCACCCGCTTCTACCGCTCGGCGACGATCCCGGGCGACGCCTACAGCCTGGCCCAGAGCGGCAACCCCGTGGACACGGTGGCCGTGGCCAACATCCTGGTCACCACCGAGGACACCGACCCCGACCTGGTGGAGGGCTTCACCCGCACGGTGATCGCCAGCCGCGACGGCATCGGCAACCAGGTGCACCCGGCCCAGCTGGTGGACCTGCGGACCGCGATCTACACCGAGCCGCTGCCCCTGCACGAGGGCTCCCGCCGCTACTACCGCTCGGTGAAGCCGTAGAAGGGCGGACGGGGCCCCTCAGGGAGCGTCCCGGCCCGTGCGCGGGTCCTCGCGCGGGACGGTGACCGTCACGCGCAGTCCGTGGGGCTCGTTCCGGGCGTAGCCGATGGTGCCGCCGCCCGCCGTGAGCAGCACCCGGGAGATGGACAGGCCGAGGCCGGAGCCCTTGACGTTCTGGTGCCGGCCCGAGCGCCAGAAGCGGTCGCCGACCCGTTCCAGCTCCTCGTCGGTGAGGCCGGGGCCGTGGTCGGCGACCTCGATCTCGACGGCGGCGCCGCCGGGGGCGAGGCGCACGGCCACCGTGACGTCCTCGCCGGGCGGGGTGAACTTCAGGGCGTTGTCGATGACGGCGTCGAGCGCGCTGGACAGCGCCACCGGGTCGGCCCAGGCGGTGAGCGCGCAGGTGTCCTCGGTCAGCGCGACGCCCTTGTCGTCGGCGACCGGCCGCCAGGAGGCGACCCGCTCGGCGGTCAGCGCGCCGATGTCGGTGAGCCGCAGGTCGGCGGCGGTGTGCTCGGCGAGCGCGAGGTCGAGCAGGTCGTCGAGGACCTGGGCGAGCCGCTTGCCCTCGGTGCGCACGGAGGCGATCTCCTCGTTGTCCTCGGGCAGCTCCAGGGCGAGCAGCTCGATGCGCAGCAGCAGCGCGGCGAGCGGGTTGCGCAGCTGGTGCGAGGCGTCGGCGACGAAGGCGCGCTGCTGGTCGAGGACGTCCTCGACGTGGTCGGCCATCTCGTTGAACGAGCGGGCCAGGCGGCGCAGTTCGGGCGGCCCGCCGGTGGCGGCGACCCGGGAGTTCATCCGGCCGGTGGCGATGTCGTGGGTGACGGCGTCGAGCACCCGGACCGGTCGCAGCACCCAGCCGGTGAGCCGGAAGGCGGCGCCGACGGCGAGCAGCATCGCGGCGGCCTCGCCGGCGAAGATCAGCAGCCAGTCGTGCAGGATCCGGGAGCGCAGGCCGCCGGTGGGCGAGTCGGTGACCACGACGGCGACCACGTCCCCGTCCCGGACCACCGGGGAGGCGACGATCAGGCGGGCGTCGGTCTGCCAGGGCCACACCTGGGAGGGGTCGTGGCTGCGGCGGCCGAGCAGGGCCTCGTTGAAGGCGCGCCGGGCCTCGCCGTCGTACGGCACGACCCAGTCCTCGGGCGCGGCGGCCATCGACCGGTTGTCCCGGTAGAAGATGCCGGCCCGGATGTCGTACACCGCGTGGTAGCTGGCGAGTTCGCCGCTGAGCAGCGAGCGGCGCTCGTCGGGGGCGAAGCGGCTCTCGCTGACGAACTGGGCGAGCGCGGCGAACCGGGCCGAGTCGTCGAGCCGGTCGACCACCACCCGCTGCTGCTCGGATGCGGCGGTGCTGGCGGCCAGCGGGAAGCCGAGGGCCAGCAGGACGCCGGCCATCAGCACGATGAGGAGCGGGAGGAGTCGGGTGCGCACGGGTGGGGGCCGGGCCGGTGCCTACGCGGTGGGCGCGACCAGGCGGTAGCCGACACCCCGCACGGTCTCGATGAGGGCGGGCATGCGCAACTTGGAGCGCAGCGAGGCGACATGGACCTCCAGGGTGCGGCCGGTGCCCTCCCAGTTGGTCTGCCAGACCTCGCTGATGATCTGCTCGCGCCGGAAGACCACGCCGGGTCGCTGGGCGAGCAGGGCGAGCAGGTCGAACTCCTTGCGGGTGAGCGGCACGGCCTCGTCGTCGACGCTGACCCGGCGGGTGGGCAGCTCGATGGTGACGGCGCCGAGCCGCAGGGTGGTGTCCTCGCCGGGGCCGCCCGTCTCGTCGCCGCCGGAGCTGCGCCGGCTGACGGCGTGGATCCGGGCCAGCAGCTCGCCGGTGTCGTAGGGCTTGACCACGTAGTCGTCCGCGCCGAGGTTGAGGCCGTGGATCCGGGAGCGCACGTCGGCCCGGGCGGTGACCATGATGACCGGGGTGCTGGTGAGCTTCCGGATGCGGCCGCAGACCTGGTAGCCGTCCTGGTCGGGCAGTCCGAGGTCGAGCAGGATCACCCCGTACGAGGGGCGCTCGCCGTGCGCGGCGGGCAGCACGGCCTGCAGCGCCTCCTCGCCGTTGCGGGCGTGGGTGACGGCGAAGCCGTGCCGGGACAGGATCGCGGAGAGCGCGGCGGCGACGTGGTCGTCGTCCTCGACGAGCAGCAGTCTCATGGAGCCCTCCTTCGTGATCGCGTGCGCGCTCGTGGCGGGGCACGGGGTGGATGCGCGGGTGATGACTATCTGTGTACCAGGGCGGGAACAGCGGGGCCATCCCGTTCACGCAGAGTGTCCGGATGCGACCGTATCGTTATGCTCAAACTTCGCTCAGATGTGGTGACGCCCCTCCGCCCCGCTCTCTAGTGTCCTCCCCAACCGAGCAGGACGGAGCGAGGAGCCGATGAGCGGAGTGTCAGTGACCAAGGGTTCGGAGGACGCCGTACCGGCCACGGACGACCTGGTCGTGCTGTCCGACGTGAACAAGCACTTCGGCGCCCTGCACGTGCTGCAGGACATCGACCTGACGATCCACCGGGGCGAGGTCGTGGTGGTCATCGGCCCGTCGGGGTCCGGCAAGTCCACGCTGTGCCGCACCATCAACCGGCTGGAGACGATCGACTCCGGCAGCATCACCATCGACGGGAAGCCGCTGCCCCAGGAGGGCAGGGAGCTGGCCCGGCTGCGGTCGGACGTCGGCATGGTCTTCCAGTCGTTCAACCTCTTCGCGCACAAGACGGTGCTCGAGAACGTGATGCTCGGGCAGGTCAAGGTCCGCCGGACGGAGAAGAAGGCGGCCGAGGCCAAGGCCCGCGCGCTGCTCGACCGGGTCGGTGTCGGCACCCAGGCCGACAAGTACCCGGCGCAGCTCTCCGGCGGGCAGCAGCAGCGCGTGGCCATCGCCCGCGCGCTGGCGATGGACCCCAAGGTCATCCTGTTCGACGAGCCGACCTCGGCCCTCGACCCGGAGATGATCAACGAGGTCCTGGAGGTCATGCAGCAGCTGGCCCAGGAGGGCATGACGATGGTGGTCGTCACCCACGAGATGGGCTTCGCCCGCTCCGCCGCCAACCGGGTCGTGTTCATGGCCGACGGCCGGATCGTGGAGCAGGCCAGCCCCGACGAGTTCTTCAGCAACCCGCGCAGCGACCGCGCCAAGGACTTCCTGTCGAAGATCCTGCACCACTGAGTGCACGCCTGAGTTCACGCCTGAGTGCGCCGCACCGCACCCGGAACTCCTGAGTGACAGCGAGCGACTTGCTGCACACTGACGATCAACCACCCACGACCTGAGGGATGTTCACGATGAAGCTCCGCAAGACCGCGGCCGTGGCCGTCGCCGTGCTCGCACTGACCGCGACCGCCTGTGGCGGCAAGGAGGGCTCGGCCGGCGACAAGCCCGCCACGAAGCCGGGCGACGCCGGCGCGCCGAAGCTCCCCACGTACACCGTCGCCAGCGGCGTGAGCCTGGACTCGCCCACCTTCAAGAAGGCCAAGGAGCGCGGCAAGCTGATCATCGGCTCCAAGGCCGACCAGCCGTACCTCGGCTTCGAGGACCAGGCCACGAAGAAGCGCTCCGGCTTCGACATCGAGATCGCCAAGATGATCGCCGCCGAGCTGGGCTTCTCCGAGGACCAGATCGAGTGGAAGACGGTCGACTCCAAGCTCCGCGAGACCGCGATCTCCACCGGGCAGGTCGACTACTACGTCGGCACCTACACCATCAACGACAAGCGCAAGGCGCAGGTCGGCTTCGCGGGCCCGTACTACAAGGCCGGCGCCGACCTCCTGGTCCGCAAGGACGAGACCGCCATCACCGGGCCGACCGCCGTCAAGGGCAAGAAGGTCTGCTCGATCACGGGCTCCACCCCGCTCCAGGAGATCAAGAAGCCGGAGTACGGCGCGGAGACCGTCGAGCTCGGCAAGTACTCCGACTGCGTGCAGCAGCTGCTCACCAAGCAGGTCGACGCCGTCACCACCGACGACTCGATCCTCAAGGGCTACGCGGCCGCCAACGCCGGCAAGCTCAAGGTCGTCGGCAAGCCGTTCACCGAGGAGCCCTACGGCATCGGCATGAACAAGGACGACAAGGTCCTGCGCACCAAGGTGAACGACATCCTGGAGAAGTTCGAGAAGGACGGCACCTACAAGAAGATCTACGAGGCCACCCTCGGTCTCTCGGGCTCGGCCTACACCGAGCCGCCGGCGGTCGTCCGCTACTGAACCGGCGTGAGCGCCCCGTAGCCCCGTCCCCCTCCCCTCGGGGCTGCGGGGCGCCCCGCCCCCTGCCCGAACGCACGCAAGCCCGCCGCCGACTGCCGACGCGGAGTCCTCATGAACGTACTGCTCGACCATTTCGCGGAGTTCCGCAACGGATTCATAGGAACCGTGGAGATCACCGCCGTCAGCTCGGTGATCGCGCTGGTCCTCGGCATCGTCGTGGCCGGCTTCCGGGTCTCCCCCGTCCCCCCGCTGCGCGCCTTCGGCACCGCGTGGGTGACGCTGCTCCGCAACACCCCGCTGACGCTGCTCTTCCTGGTCTCCTTCTTCGTGGTCCCGGAGATCCTCTTCCCGGGCATGAGCCCCTTCGTGCTCGCCTCCCTGGCGCTCGGCTTCTACACCTCCTCGTTCGTGTGCGAGGCCGTCCGCTCCGGCATCAGCACCGTGCCGCTCGGCCAGGCCGAGGCCGCCCGCTCGCTCGGACTGACCTTCTCGCAGACGCTGCGCCTGGTCGTGCTGCCGCAGGCCACCCGCACCGTGCTGCCGCCGCTCAGCTCGATCTTCATCGCCCTGACCAAGAACTCGGCCATCGCCGGCGCCTTCAGCGTCACCGAACTCTTCGGCTGGCAGACGCTGATGAGCGAGCAGGGCTACGCGATCATCCCGATCTTCCTCTGGGTGGCCGCCGCCTACCTCGTCATCACCTTCGCCATCAGCGGACTCTTCCGTCTCTTCGAGCGCAACATGGAGGTCGCCCGATGAGCGCCAGCGTTCTCTTCGACGCGCCCGGCCCCAAGGCCAGGGTCCGCAACCGGATCTACGCCGTCGTCGGCAGCCTCGCGATCCTCGCCCTGCTCGCGGTCAGCGTCCTGCGCCTCGCCGACAAGGGGCACCTCGCCCCCGAGATGTGGGACATCTTCAACTACGCGGGCATCCGGCAGAACATCGCCGACGCCCTGCTCGCCACCCTCAAGGCCTTCGGCCTGGCGGCCGTCGGCTCGCTGGTCCTCGGCGTGCTGCTCGCCGTCGCCCGGCTCTCCGACCACGCCCCGGTGCGCTGGACGGCGACCGCCTTCATCGAGGTATTCCGCTCCGTCCCGCTGCTCATCACGATCTTCGCGGTCTGGGTCGCCTTCCTCACCGACTACTCGATGTGGGCGCTGGCGCTCGGCCTGTCCGTCTACAACGGCTGCGTGCAGGCCGAGGTGCTGCGCGCCGGCGTCAACGCGGTGCCGCGCGGCCAGCGCGAGGCGGCCTACGCGCTCGGCATGACCAAGACCCAGGTGATGACGAGCGTCCTGCTGCCGCAGGCGGTCCGCTCGATGCTGCCGACGATCATCAGCCAGCTGGTGGTGACCCTCAAGGACACCTCGCTCGGCTTCGTGATCCTCTACCCCGAGCTCCTCTACTCGGCCCGGCTCATCGCCTCCAACACCCTGGTCAACGGGCAGTACCCGTACGTCTCCGTGATCGTCGTCTTCGGCGCCATCTACATCGCGCTCTGCCTGGCCCTCTCCGCGCTCGCCACCTGGATCGAGCGCCGCGGCCGCCGCGCGAAGACCGGCATCAAGGTCGCCGACCCGGCCGCGACCGCGGTCCTGCCCGCCCAGGCCACCGCGGAGCCCCCGGCGCCCGCCGACGCCCCCGCCGCAGGCCCGGCCGCGGGACCCGCCGACGGCCCTGGCATCTCGAAGAACTGACGGCATGTGACATCATCCGGGGGCAGTGGCGACGCCGCTGCCCCCGCTCACTTGACGCACGCACCCCCAGTGGGTTGCATACGTTCTGTGATCAAGCTCCGGGCGCGCGCCACCCTCCGCTGTGCAACCCGCATGACCGTACGGCCTCGCAAGCCTTCAGGAGCCGCGCCGTGGACCCGGTGATCATCGTGGGCGCGGGGCCCGTCGGCCTCGCGCTCTCCCTCGCTCTGGCCGCCCAGCACGTGCCCAGCGTCGTCCTCGACGAGGGCGCGGGCAAGGAGGAGCCCCGGCCTGCCAGGACCGTGGTGCTCCGGGCCGACATGGCCGCCTTCGTCGAGCGGCTCGGCTGCGCCACCCTGCGTGACGAAGGGGTGCGCTGGGTCGGCTGGCGCGCCATGCGCCGCCGCCAGCAGACCCGGCACGTCCGGCTCGACCTGGGCCTCGGCACCGGCGACGGGGACGGCCCCGACGACGGGTCCGCCGGAGCGCCCGCCGCGCCGCTGCACGTCACCCAGCACGCCCTGGCCCGCGGACTGCGCGACGCCATCGCCCGGCAGGACCTGATCACCCTCGTGCCCGGGTCCCGGGTCGACACCGTCGAGCAGGACGCGCACGGCGTCAGCGCCCACACCCGCGGCCCGGACGGCACCTGGTGGCGCGGCAGCCACCTGGTCGGCTGCGACGGCGCCCGGTCCACCGTGCGCAAGCTGCTGGGCATCCGCTTCCCCGGCCGGACCGCCGTGGAGCGGCACGCGGTCGCCGCGCTGCGCACCGAACTCCCCTGGGCCGGCGAGGCCCTGCTGCACCGTCAGCCGCCGTGGCGCAGCGCGGGCGACGAGGTCAGCGCCCGGCCGCTGCCGGACGGGGTCTGGCGGATCGACTGGCTGCTGCCGCCACGCGGCGAACTGGTCACCCCCGACGCGCTCGTGACCCGCATCCGGGACACCCTGGCCGGCTGGTGCGAGGGCGTCACCCCGGCGTACGACCTGATCGACACCGGCGTCCACACCGTGCACCACCGGCTCGCCCGGCGCTGGCGGGTGGACCGGGTCTTCCTGGCCGGCGACGCGGCGCACCTGCTGGGCGCGGTCGGCACCCAGAACCTCGACGAGGGGCTGCGGGACGTCGACAACCTGGCGTGGAAGGTGGCCCACGCCTGGCACCACCGGGACGCCTCGCCGGTGCTGCTCGACAGCTACCAGAGCGAGCGCCGGGCCGCCGTCGCCGGTCTGCTGCGCGCCGCCGACCAGGCCCTCCCGGTGCTCCGGGGCGGCCGGGGGCTGCGCACGATGCTGCCCGGCGGCGGCCGCAGCCACGACGTCCTGCTCACCGACGGGCACCTGGGTCGCGGGCCGTTGGGCGCGCTGCCCGCCTATCCGCACTCGCCGCTGGCGCCCGAGCCGTCCGAGGGCCGCATCCCGGTGGGCACCCCGGACGGCGGTCCGGTGGAGGACGTCCGGGTGACCGCGCCCGACGGCACGACCGTACGGCTGCGCGACCGCCTCGGCCTGGGCCGGCTCCTGGTGCTCCTGGTCGCCCCGGGCACCGGGGTGTGGGACCGGCGGCACTGGGTGAGCGCGGGCGTGATGCCGCGGCTCGCCGAGGCCGTGGACGCCCTGCCGGCCCCGGCCGAGCTCCTGGTCACCGAGGCCTACCCGGGCGCCCCGGCGCACGCGGTGCTGCTCGTCCGCCCGGACGGGCACCTGGCCGCGGCCTTCGCCGGGGTGCGCCCGGAGGAGCTACACGCGGCGGCCGACGCGGTACGGGGCGGGGCCCCGGAGACGGCGGAGGCGGAGGCGGAGGCGGGCGGGCCGGGGGCCGGGGCGGAGGAGCCCGCGGGCACGGCCGCCCGTACCGCGGACGTCAATTGACCCCGACCGGAGTGCGTGGTGTACTCCGGAGCGTGACCGACACCGATGTGCGCCTGTGGCGGAGGGTCCATGTGGACCTGATCCGCTACGCGGGCTGCGTGTGTCGTCCGTCCTGCTGAATTCGCCTCCCCTCTGACGGCTTTCGCGCGCGCCCCCGTGGGTCCGCGCGCTTTCGCGAACCCAGGACGGTCCCCCGTGCCCTCGACGCAGCGCCCCTCCGCGCCCGTTTCCACCCCCGCCCCCGCAGGGGCCTCCTCGGCCCCGACCGAGGCCGAACTCCTCGACTTCGTCCGGCGCACCGCCGCCGACGCCGCACTCGTCCTCTCGCTCCCGCTGGACCCGGAGGGCCGCACCTGGGTGCGGCTCGACGGCCCGGGCGGCAGCGAGGCCTGGCTGATCGGCTGGCCCCCGGGCACCGGGACCGGCTGGCACGACCACGCCGAGTCGCTGGGCGCCTTCGCCACCGCGCGCGGCACCCTGCGGGAGAACTCCCTGGCCGTGCGGCTCCCGGCGGACGGCTGGAAGACCCTCGAACTCGCCGACGACATCGACCGCAGCCGCACCCTCCCGGCCGGCCGGGGCCGCGCCTTCGGCCGCCACCACGTGCACGAGGTGCTCAACGAGTCCCCCGTCGAGCACGCGGTCTCGGTGCACGCCTACTACCCGCCGCTGCCGCTGATCCGGCGGTTCAGCCGCACCGGCCCGGTGCTGCGTCTGGAGCAGGTCGAGCGCCCGGAGGACTGGCAGTGAGCGCGGACAACGCGCGGGCGGTGGAACGCATCGGCATCGACGCCCTGTTGGAGCGGGTACGGGACGGGCTCGACCGGCTCGACCCGCGCGCCGCCCACGCGGCCTGGCGGGCCGGTGACGCCCTGCTGGTCGACACCCGCTACGCGGCCCTGCGCGAACGGGACGGGCTGATCCCGGGCGCGCTGGTGGTGGAGCGCAACGAGCTGGAGTGGCGGCTGGACCCGCTCGGCAGCCACCGCGCCCCGGAGGCGGACAGCCACGACCTGCGGGTCGTGGTGTTCTGCAACGAGGGCTACGCCTCGTCGCTCGCCGCCGAGTCGCTGCGCCGGCTCGGTCTGCACCGCGCGACGGACGTGATCGGCGGCTTCCAGGCCTGGAAGGCAGCGGGCCTCCCGGTCCTGCTCCCGGCCTCGCGCACGGACTAGGAGGGCTTCCGCGCGGCCTGGGCGCGGCCGGCGACCGCGGCGGCGACCGCCGCGCGGTAGCGGGCGCCGTCCGGGCCCCGGTAGAGGTCCCTCCGGTGGTAAGGGGAACGCTCCAGGTGGGGGGCGCTGTCGTGGATGCGGGCGGCGAGGTCCGAGAGGGCGGCGTGCCCGCCGGTGCGGTAGGCCGCCAGCTCCGCGGCGTCGAGGCGGACGAGGACGGAGTCGTCGATCAGGGCGCCGTGGCCGTAGCGGGCGTCGAGGTGGAGGACGCCCCGCTGCTCGACCAGGAACCAGGCCCCCGGTTCGTGGTCGACACAGGTCATCGGCGCCGGGCTCAGAACTCCTCCAGGCCGTCGGTGTCCTCGCCCTCGGCTTCGAGGGCCTGGCGGACCACCCGCAGGGCCATGCCCTCCGGGTACCCCTTGCGGGCGAGCATGCCGGCCAGCCGGCGCAGCCGCCGGTCGCGCTCCAGGCCGCGGGTGGCCCGCAGCTTGCGGTCGACGAGCTCGCGGGCCCGGGCCTCCTCCTGCTCGGAGTCGAGCCGCTCGACCGCTTCCTGGATCAGGGTGGGGTCGACGCCCTTGGTGCGCAGCTCCCGGGCGAGCGCGCGACGGGCGAGGCCCCGGCCGTGGTGGCGGGACTCGACCCAGGCCCCGGCGAAGGCGGCGTCGTCGATGAGACCGACGTCCTCGAACCGGGAGAGCACCTCGTCGGCGATCTCGTCGGGGACGTCCCGCTTGCGCAGGGCGTCGGCGAGCTGCTTGCGGGTGCGGGGGGTCCCGGTGAGCAGGCGCAGGCAGATCGCCCGCGCCCGCTCAGCCGGATCCTGGGACGACAGCTCCTTCTCGGCCCTCGACGAGTCGGGGCTGTCGTCCGGCCATTCGGTGCGACCGGTCACCGGGTCAGCTCTTGGCCGCGGTGGCCTTGGTCGCCTTGGCGGCCTTCGCCGGGGCCGGGACGGCCTTGGCCGCGTCGTCGGCGCCCGCGGCGGCGTCGGTGCCGCCCGCCGCGTCCGCACCCGGCTCGGCCGAGGGCTCCTCGGGCCGGACGCCGACGCCCAGCTTCTCCTTGATCTTCTTCTCGATCTCGTTGGCGAGGTCGGGGTTGTCCTTCAGGAAGTTGCGGGCGTTCTCCTTGCCCTGGCCGAGCTGGTCGCCCTCGTAGGTGTACCAGGCACCGGCCTTGCGGACGAAGCCGTGCTCGACGCCCATGTCGATCAGGCCGCCCTCACGGCTGATGCCCTGGCCGTAGAGGATGTCGAACTCGGCCTGCTTGAACGGCGGCGCGACCTTGTTCTTGACGACCTTGCAGCGGGTGCGGTTGCCGACCGCCTCGGTGCCGTCCTTCAGGGTCTCGATGCGGCGGATGTCGATGCGCACGGAGGCGTAGAACTTCAGCGCGCGGCCACCGGTCGTGGTCTCCGGCGAGCCGAACATGACGCCGATCTTCTCGCGGAGCTGGTTGATGAAGATCGCGGTGGTCTTCGACTGGTTGAGCGCGCTGGTGATCTTCCGGAGCGCCTGGCTCATGAGGCGGGCCTGGAGGCCGACGTGGGAGTCGCCCATCTCGCCCTCGATCTCCGCGCGCGGGACGAGCGCGGCGACGGAGTCGATGACGATGAGGTCGAGCGCGCCGGAGCGGACCAGCATGTCGACGATCTCCAGGGCCTGCTCGCCGTTGTCCGGCTGGGACAGGATCAGGTTGTCGACGTCGACGCCCAGCTTGCGGGCGTACTCCGGGTCGAGGGCGTGCTCGGCGTCCACGAAGGCGACCTGGCCGCCGGCCTTCTGCGCGTTGGCCACGGCGTGCAGGGTCAGGGTCGTCTTGCCGGAGGACTCCGGGCCGTAGATCTCGACGACACGGCCGCGCGGCAGGCCGCCGACGCCGAGGGCGACGTCGAGGGCGGTCGACCCGGTCGGGATGACCTCGATCGGCTCCTTCGAGCGCTCGCCCATGCGCATGACGGCACCCTTGCCGAATTGCCGTTCAATCTGTGCGAGCGCGGCGTCGAGCGCCTTCTCGCGGTCGGTTCCTGCCATGGGTTCCACCCGGTTTGCTTGAGTCGATCGCTTCATGGGAAAGACGCTAACCCCTGCCACTGACAACGGGCTCCGACGTCCCTCCCGGCCTGTGGACAACTCGGCGACAACCCCGTGTTCCCAAGGCCCTGCACCCCCATATGAATGGATGTTCGATTTCCGTGTCAAGCGCACCACGCCGGTGTCCCGCAAGGCCGCCGGACCCGTGCCTATGCTTCGGACCATGCCCCTCAGCCTCCGGTCGCGCGACCTCCGCGACGCCCTCGTGGCGCTCGTCGTGTTCCTCGTCACGGCGGTCTGGACGCTGGTCGTGGCGCACTACCGGCCGGAGCCGGCCGGGCGCGCCGCCGTCGGCTGGGCGCTGATCCTGATCGGCTGCGGGGCGCTGGTGCCGCGCCGCCGGCAGCCCGTGGCGGTGGCCGTGGTCACCCTGCTGGCCTGCGCCGTCTACTACCCGCTGTCCGCCCAGGACGGCCCGCTGCTCATCGCCTTCGCGGTCGCGCTCTACACCACCGCGGCCGAGGGCCGGTTCGCCGCCGCCGTCGCGCTGGCGGCCGTGGCGCTGCTCGCTGCCGGCCTCGGCGAGGTCCGGCAGCAGCCGGGGCACCGGCAGATCGACGACACCTCGCTGGCGATGATGGCCGGCTGGCTGATCAGCCTGGTCGCGGTCGGCCGCGCCCAGCGCGACCGGGCCGCCTATCTGCGCGAGGTCGAGCGGCGGGCCCTGGCCGCCGAGCGCGAGCAGGAGGCCCGGGCCCGGCAGAGCGCCACCGAGGAGCGGCTGCGGATCGCCCGCGAGCTGCACGACATCCTCGGCCACAGCGTCTCGCTGATCAACGTGCAGTCCGGGGCCGCGCTGCACCGGCTCGGCAAGAAGCCGCCCGCCGCGCAGGGCTTGGCCACCGCCGAGGAGGCGCTGCGGGCGGTCCGGGACACCAGCAAGGAGGCGCTGCGCGAGCTGCGCGCCACCCTCGGGGTGCTGCGCCGGGCCGACGAGCCGGCGCCGACCGCCCCGGCCTCCGGGCTCGCGCTGCTCCCCGAGCTGCTGGCCCGGGCCGCCGGCACCGGCCTTGAGGTGCGCACCCGGGTCGAGGGGACGCCGGTGCCGCTGCCGCCGCCGCTCGACCTCGCCGCGTACCGGATCGTGCAGGAGTCGCTGACCAACGTGACCCGGCACGCGGAGGCCCGCTCCGTGCTCGTGGCGCTCGACTGGGGCGGCGACGCGCTGCGGCTGTGCGTCGAGGACGACGGCCGGGGCGCGGCCGGCGAGCCGCCGGGCAGCGGCATCCGGGGCATGGCCGAGCGGGCCCGCGCCTTCGGCGGCGAGCTGACGGCCCGTGCCGTGCCCGGCGGTTTCCGGGTCGACGCCCGGCTCCCGCTCCCGCCGCCCGCGCCCGGCTCCGCCACCGCGCCGACGCCCGCACCGAAACCACCGCCCGAGGGGGACCCCGCATGATCCGCGTCGTGCTCGCCGACGACCAGACCCTGGTCCGGGCGGGCTTCCGCTCGATCCTGGCCGACGAGGAGGACATCGAGGTGGTCGGCGAGGCCGCCGACGGCGAGCGGGCCGTCGCGCTCGCCCGCGAGCTGCGCCCGGACGTGGTCCTGATGGACGTCCGGATGCCGGTCCTGGACGGCCTGGAGGCCACCCGCCGGATCACCGCGGACGCCGCGCTCGAAGGGGTGCGGGTGGTCATCCTCACCACCTTCGACGTCGACGACTACGTGTACGGGGCGCTGCGCGCCGGCGCGAGCGGCTTCCTGGTGAAGGACACCGAGCCGGAGGAGCTGCTGCACGGGGTGCGGGTGGTGGCGCGCGGCGACGCGCTGATCGCCCCGGCGGTGACCCGCCGGCTGATCGCCGAGTTCGCGGGCCGCGCGCCCCGCCCGGACCCGGGCCCCCGGCTGGGCGCCCTGACCGAGCGGGAGCGGGAGGTGCTGGGCCTGGTCGGGGCGGGGCTCTCCAACGACGAGATCGCCCGCCGCCTGGTGCTCTCCCCCGCGACCGCCAAGACCCATGTCAGCCGGATCATGACCAAGCTGGACGTCAGGGACCGGGCGCAGCTGGTGATCCTGGCGTACGAGTCGGGAATGATCACCCCGGGCTGGCTGGCCTGACGGGCGCCCGACACGGGTCGGACCCCTAGGGGTCGAGGGGGGCGGGCCGCAACTCCTGGGGTACGGCGGCGGCCGGAGCCGCAACCCGTGGGGTAGGGACGGTGTCCACCGGCGGCCGACGCGCCGGCCGGGGCCGTGCGCCGACGCTTGCGGGGTGAATCCCGACGTACTCGATCTCGCGCGGCTGCAGTTCGCCCTGACCGCGGGCGGACACTTCCTCTTCGTCGCCCTCACCCTGGGGCTCGCGACGGTCGTCGCCGTGCTCCAGACCCGGGCGACCCTCACCGGAAAGCCGCTGCACGCGCGCATGGTGCGGTTCTGGGGTCAGCTGTACGTGATCAACTACGCGGTCGGGATCGTCACCGGCATCGTGATGGAGTTCCAGTTCGGAATGAGCTGGAGCGGGCTCACCCACTACGCGGGGGACGTCTTCGGCGCCTCCCTCGCGGTCGAGACGCTCGTGGCCTTCTTCGTCGAGTCGACCTTCCTCGGGCTGTGGATCTTCGGCTGGCACCGGCTGGGCCGCTGGGCGCACCTGGCCGCGATCTGGATCGTGACGCTCACCGCCTACCTGTCGGCCTACTGGATCCTGGTCTCCAACGGCTTCCTCAACCATCCGGTCGGCCACCGCGCGGAGGGCGGGAAGCTGGTCCTGGACGACCCGGTGGCCCTGCTCGCCAACCCGTCCGCGCTGCTCGCCTTCGGGCACGTGGTGGCGGGGGCGCTGCTCACGGCCGGCTTCTTCATGGCGGGCGTGAGCGCCTACCACCTGTTCCGGCGGACCCCGGAGTGGGAGTTCTTCGGCAGCGGCCTGCGGACCGGTGTCTTCCTGTCGTTCCCCGCGCTCATGGTGACGGCGGTCTTCGGCGGACTGCAGTTCTCCTCGCTCGCGAGCCTCCAGCCGATGAAGTCGGCGGTCTTCGGGCAGCGGACGGCGGAGATCGCCCGGCTCCAGGCGGAGCTGGTGGACCGTTTCGGCCCCGGCGACTACGCGCCGCCGGCCGCGCTGACCCGCGGCGCCGGGCTGGTCATGCTCCTCTGCTTCGCCCTGATGATGTACTTCGCCTTCGCGGGTGTGATCCTGGCCTGCTTCAAGAGAGCGGTCTTCCGTTTCCGGCTCTGGCACCTGGCCCTGATGGCCGCCGTGCCGCTGCCGTACCTGGCGATGATCAGCGGCTGGGTGTTCCGCGAGGCGGGCCGCCAGCCCTGGGTGGTGTACGGACTGCTGCGGACCGAGGACGCGGTCTCGGGCCTGTCCCCGGGCGCGATGCGCCTCTCGCTCGTGGTGTTCGCGACGCTCTTCGCGCTGCTCGCGGTCCTCAACGCCTGGCTGCTCGCCCGGCACGCGCGCCGCGGCCCGGTCGACGCCGGGCTCGGTCACGACGAACGGGCCGGCCGGGACGCGCCGGACCCGGCCGCCGCGCTGCCCGCGCCCCGCTACTGAACCGTCCGACCGCACCCGCCCGACCCGCTCCCGCCCCGCCGGGGCCCGCGCACCCCAGGAAGGAGTCCCGCGACCGTGGACACCCTCGCCCTCGCCCTGCTCGCCCTCTTCGCCTCCGGCTGGTTCGTGCTGGGCGGCGCGGACATCGGCACCGGCATGCTCACGCCCTACCTGGGCCGGGACGACCGGGAGCGGCGGCTGGTGATCGCCGCCTTCGCGCCGTTCTTCCTGGCGAACGAGGTGTGGCTGGTCGCCCTGGCGGGCGTCCTCGCCGGCTGTTTCCCGGAGCTGGAGGGCCGGCTGCTCACCGGCCGGCTGCCGGTGCTCGTGGCGCTGCTCGCCGCCCTGGTCGTCAGGGACCTCGGCCTGTGGACCCGGCAGCGCGGCCCCGGTCCGCGCTGGCGGGCGCTGTGCGACGGCGCCGTGACCGCCGGCAGCTGGGGCCTGGCGCTGGCCACCGGCTGGCTGCTCGCGTCCCTGCTCACCGGCCGCCCGTACGAGCCGGCCGGCGGGCCCGCCGCCGTGCTCACCGCGCTCGCGGTGGCCGCGCTGTGCCTCGCGCACGGCCTCGGCTTCGCCGCCCTGCGCCTGACGGGTGTGCCGTACGAGCGGGCCAGGCGGCTCGTCGGACGGACGGGCCGCCCCTGGCACCCCTTCGCGCTCACGGCGGTGCTGCTCGGCGGGCTGCCGCTCGCGGCGGGCGGCGTCCTGACACCGACCGCGCACACCGCGGGCCCGGCCACCCTGCGGCTGCTCGTGCCGGTGCTGCTCGCCGTCACGGTGCCGATGCTGGGCGTCCAGGCCTGGCTGCGGCGCCTGTTCCGGGACCGGGTGACCGCCCCGACCTACTTCTGAGCGCCGCCCGCGCCGCCCGCCCCGGCCGGGTCGCCGTCCGCTCCGGGCTGCTCCTTCTTCGAGTGCAGCGCCTTCTGGAGCCGGGCGACGACCGCCTCCCCGTAGCGCCGGTGGCCGTGCACGCGGGGGTCGTCGGTGACGTCGTACCGCTTCACATAGGCGCCGAGGAAGGCCTGCAGGGTGGCGACGGCGGGGATGGCGATCAGGGCGCCGACGGCGCCGAGCAGGGCGGTGCCGGCGATCACCGAGCCGAAGGCCACGGCCGGGTGGATGTCCACGGTCTTCGAGGTGAGCTTGGGCTGCAGCATGTAGTTCTCGAACTGCTGGTAGACCACGACGAAGACCAGCACCCACAGCGCGTACCAGGGGTCCACGGTGAAGGCGATCAGCATCGGCAGGGCGCCCGCCAGATAGGTGCCGATGGTCGGGATGAACTGCGAGACCAGGCCCACCCACACGGCCAGCGCGGGCGCGTAGGGCACCCCCAGGATCTCGAAGAGCACGAAGTGGGCGACGCCGGAGATCAGCGCCATCAGGCCTCGCGAGTAGAGGTAGCCGCCGGTCTTGTCGACGGCGATCTCCCAGGCCCGCAGCACCTCGGTCTGCTTGGCCGGCGGCAGCACCGAGCACAGGGCGCGGCGCAGCCGGGGCCCGTCGGCGGCGAAGTAGAAGGCGAAGAGGAAGATCGTCAGCAGCTTGAAGAGCCCGCCGAGCAGGGTCGCGGAGACGTCGAGCACTCCGGCGGCGCTGTTCTGCACGTACTTCTGCAGCCAGCCGGAGCGCAGCACGCTGTCCTGCACCTCGACCCGGGACAGCTCGGTGTGGAAGTGCTGGTTGGCCCAGTTGATCAGCGAGTCGAGGTACTTCGGGAAGTTCTCGACCATGTCGACGATCTGGCCGGCCAGCATCGAGCCGAGGAGCACCACGAATCCGACGCCGACGACCAGGACGCCGAAGAAGACGATGAAGGTGGCGAGCCCGCGCCGCATCCCGCGCGCCGCCATCCGTCCGACGGCCGGCTCGATGGCGAGGGCCAGGAAGAAGGCGAGCAGGACGTTGACGAGCAGCCCGACGAGCTGGTGGAAGGCCCAGCTGCCGAGCTGGAAGCAGGCGTAGAGGGCGAGCGCGAGCACCAGCGCCCGGGGCAGCCAGCGCGGCATCCGCGCCTTCGCGGCGGCGGGGGCGCCGGCCGGTCCGGCGCCGAGCCCCGCCGTCCCGGGAACGGTCGGGTCGGGTGCGTCGGTCGGGTCGCTCGCGTCCATGGGGGCGTTGGGGTCGATCGGGTCGTTGGGGTCGTCGCTCTCGGCGTTCACGTCAGTCGGGGCCACCCCGCCAGTCTCGCGCACCGCGCGGACATTCCGGCCCGGAGCCGTCAGATCATCTGTTCTCGGCGGGCACGCCGACGGCCGCGCAGACCGCTTTCCAGACGTCCCTGGCCTCCCAGCCCGCGTCGAGCGCCTGGTGCACGGTGCGCCCGCCCAGTTCCGTCATCACGTGGTCCCGGGCGAAGGACTCCACGTAGGCCGGACCGAAGTGCTCGGTCATCCGTTCCCAGAAAATCGTCAACCGCATGACCCCAGTATCCCGCCCTGACGAGTGCAGCCCGGGCCGAAGGCCTTGTCAGCCGCGCTTTTCCTCCTACGGTCGGAACATGGCCGGAAATCCTCCCGAAAACCCCGCTCCGTCCGCGTCGCGGCCGTCTCCGCTGGCGCGGGCCGAGCAGTTCGTCTGGCTGACTGCCCGCGTGCTCGAACAGCGCCGGTTCGCCTACCACTTCCTGCGCGGCGGCGCGGACCCCGTCGAGACCGCGCTGGCCGCGTACCTCAACGAGGACGGCGGCTACGGCCACGCCCTCGAACCGGATCTGCGCGGGCCGGTCAGCCAGCCGCTGCACACGGCGCACGCGCTGCGGGTGCTCGACTCCATCGGGCGCTGCGGCGGGCCGCGGATCGAGCGGATCTGCCGCTATCTGACCGAGGTGTCCACGCACGACGGCGCCCTGCCGGCCGTGCACCCCTCGCAGCGCGGCTATCCGGCGGCGCCGTTCGTCCCGGTGGTGGACGACCCGCCGAGCGAGCTGCTCGCCACCGGTCCCGTGGTCGGTCTGCTGCACCGCAACCAGGTCTGGCACGCCTGGCTGTTCCGGGCCACCGAGTTCTGCTGGGCGGCCGTGGACGGGCTCGAGAAGTCGCATCCGTACGAGATCCAGGCCGCCGTCGCCTTCCTCGACGGGGTCCCGGACCGGGCCAGGGCCCAGGCGGCGAGCGACCGGCTCGGGCGGCTGGTGCGCGAGAACGGCCTCGCGGTGCTCGACCCGGACCGGCCCGGCGACTTCCCCGTCGCCGAGGGCTACGCGCCGGAGGAGCGCCACTACCCGTACGACTACGCGCGCGTGCCGGACTCGCTGGCCCGCCGCTGGTTCACGGACGAGGAGATGGCCCGCTCCCTGGACCACCTGGCGGCGCAGCAGCAGGAGGACGGCGGCTGGCCGATCACCTGGCGGCAGTGGGCGCCGGGCAGCGCCCTGGAGGCGCGTCCGATGGTCACCGTGGAGGCCCTGCGCACCCTGCGCGCGCACGGCCGGTCGATCGGCTGAGGCACTGGGCGCCCCGGCCCCGGCCCGGTACCGGGACCGGGCCGGGGCCGGGGTCAGCCGCCGAGGGCCCGCACGCCCGCCGTGACGACGACGGCCGCGCCGACGACCACCAGGAAGGGGGCGCGCAGCAGGAGCGCGAGGGCCGCGGCGGCGAGGCCGGCGGCGCGGGCGTCCACCGTCAGGGCGCCCTGGCTGCTGAAGGTCTGCTGGGCGGTGAGCGCGGCCAGCAGGGCGACCGGCACGAGCGCGGCGAGCCGGCGCACCAGCGGACGCTCCAGGGTGTCGGCGGGCACCAGCAGGCCGAGCAGCTTGACCAGGTAGCAGCCGCCCGCGGTGAGCGCGACGGCGATCCAGACGTTCATCGCGCGTCCTCCTGCTCCTGCTCCTGCCGCGAGCCGCCGGGCTTCTCGGGCCCGGCGGGTTCCTCGTCCCGCTTCGACCGGCCGCTGAGGAAGAGCACGGCGGGCGCTGCGAGGGCGGCCGCGAGGACCGGCACGCCGGCGGGGAGGACCGGGAGCAGTCCGAGGCCGAGGAGCACGGCGAGGGCGGCGGTGGCCCGCTCGGTGGTGCCCTTCAGCATCGGCGCGAGCAGCGCGAGGAAGACGGCGGGACCGGCCGCGTCAAGGCCCCAGGCGTCGGTGTCGCCGATGGCCTCGGCGCCGAGCGCGCCGAGCAGCGTGGTGACGTTCCACAGCACGTAGAGGGTGAGTCCGGTCACGGTGAAGCCGATCCGCGCGGTGCGGCGGTCGGGCTGGGCGAGGGCTACGGCCGTGGTCTCGTCGATGACCCAGTGCGCGGCGAACGGGCGCACGGAGCGGCGCAGCGCGAGCAGCTGGGACAGGCGCAGCCCGTAGAAGGCGTTGCGGGTGCCGAGGAAGAAGGCCCCGGCGGCGGCCGTGAACGGGTTGCCGCCCGCGGCGAGCGCCCCCACCAGCGCGAACTGCGAGGCGCCGGTGAAGACCAGCAGGCTGAGCGCGCAGGTCTGGAGCAGGCCGAGTCCGGCGCCGGCCGCGGTCACGCCGAAGGCGAAGCCGGAGAGCCCGACCGCGATGCCGACTCCGAGCGCGTCCCGGACGACGGCGGCGTCGCTCTTGCCGCCGGCCCCGGGCGCGGCCCGGTGGCCGCCGGTCACCGGGGTGGTGGGGGTTGCTGTCTGTTCTGCCACGTCGGCGACGCTACGGTCCGGGGCGGGGCCCGGTCTTGTACGTTCTTGCGGCACGCGCGCGGGGAGCCGCGCCGGGGCCCCGGGGCCGGCGGGAGGCGTCAGCGCAGGCCGCGGGCCCGCTGGTAGGCGCCCGGGGGCACCCCGACGCTGCGGGTGAAGTGCCGGTTGAGGTGCGGCTGGTCGGTGAAGCCGACGGCCACGGCGGCCTCGGCCGGCGGGGTGCCCGCGTCCAGGAGGCGGCGGGCGCGGCGGACCCGGGCGTCGGTGAGCCAGGTGTGCGGAGGCATCCCGTACGCGGCGCGGAAGGCCCGCAGCAGCGCGAAGGGGCTGGTGCCGAGTTCGGCGGCGAGCCGTTCCAGGGTGGGCGGGTCGGCCATCCGCTCCTCCAGGACGGCACGCGCGCGTGCGGCGTCCCGGGCGCCGGCGGCGAGCGGTGCCAGCGGGGTGACCCGGCCGCCGTGGCTGCGCAGCATGCGGGCGGTGACCAGCCGCAGCAGGCTGTCGGCGGCCAGCGCGTTGCCCTCCTCGGCGGCCCGGTGGACGCCCACGACGAGCCGGGCGGCGTACGGGTCGTCCACGACGGGCTGGGTGAAGCCGGCCTCGCCGCGCAGCGCGAGGGTGTCGGCGGCGATGGTCCGGATCAGCTCGGGGTCGGGGTAGATCGTCCGGTAGGTCCAGCCCTCGGGCACGCCCGCGTGCCCGGTGTGCGGGGTGTCTGGGTTGACCAGGGCGATCTGTCCGGGTCCCGCGTGCACGAGGTCGCTGCCGTAGTGGAAGGCCTCGACGCCCTCGGTGATGGCGGCGAAGACGAAGCTCTCGTGGGTGTGCCGGGAGAAGGTCTTGCGGACGTAGTGGGCGTGCAGCAGGTCGACGCCGGGCAGCTCGACCGGCCGCCAGTAGCGCGCCCGTTCCCGGCGCCCGGCGGCCGTGCCGCGGGTCTCGCCGGGCGCACCGCTGCGATCGCCGTCGGCGACGGCGTGGCCGCGGGGGCCTCCGGCGGCGCGGCGGCCGCTCGGCGCACCGGGCGCACCGGGCGCACCGGGCGCGTCGGAAGTACTCATGTCCTCCATTCTGCGCCCCTCCCCCGGGCCCGCCACCAGCGGGTTTTCCCAGGTCCGGGCCGTTGTCGGTGGCGGGGTGCACGATGGGGGGCATGGTCACGTCCGCACTCGACTCGTTCTCGCCGGCGACCCGGAGCTGGTTCACCGGGGCCTTCCACGCGCCCACCGCCGCGCAGGAGGGCGCCTGGCGGGCCATCGGCGCGGGCTCGGACGTGCTCGTCGTGGCGCCGACCGGTTCGGGCAAGACGCTGGCCGCGTTCCTGGCCTCGCTGGACCGGCTGGCGGCGGTGCCGCCGCCCGCCGACGCGAAGAAGCGCTGCCGGGTGCTGTACGTGTCGCCGCTGAAGGCGCTGGCCGTGGACGTGGAGCGCAACCTGCGCTCGCCGCTGACCGGTATCCGCCAGGAGGCGGTGCGGCTGGGGCTGCCCGAGCCGGACGTCCGGGTGGGCATCCGTTCCGGCGACACCCCGGCCGCGGAGCGCCGGGCGCTCGCGACCCGCCCGCCGGACATCCTCATCACCACGCCCGAGTCGCTGTTCCTGATGCTGACCTCGGCCACGCGGGACGCCCTCGCGGGCGTGGAGACGGTGATCCTGGACGAGGTGCACGCGGTGGCCGGCACCAAGCGCGGCGCGCACCTGGCGCTCTCCCTGGAGCGGCTGGACGCGCTGCTGCCCCGCCCGGCCCGCCGGATCGGCCTGTCGGCGACGGTGCGGCCGGTGGAGGAGGTGGCCCGCTATCTGTCGCCGCAGCGGAAGGTGGAGATCGTCCAGCCGCCGTCCGGCAAGGAGTTCGACCTGTCGGTGGTCGTGCCCGTGGAGGACATGGGCGAGCTGGGCGGCTCCCCCGCCTCGGAGGGCACCGACGGCGGCGACAAGCCGTCGATCTGGCCGCATGTGGAGGAGCGGATCGCGGACCTGGTGCAGGCGCACCGCTCGACCATCGTCTTCGCCAACTCGCGCCGCCTCGCGGAGCGCCTGTGCAACCGCCTGAACGAGATCGCGTACGAGCGGGCGACCGGCGAGCCCCTGCCCGACGGGAAGCCGCCCGCGGAGATCATGGCCCAGTCGGGCGCGGCGCAGGGCGCGCCGCCGCTGCTCGCCCGGGCGCACCACGGCTCGGTCTCCAAGGAGCAGCGCGCCCAGGTGGAGGAGGACCTGAAGGCGGGCCGGCTGCCGGCGGTGGTGGCCACCTCCAGCCTGGAGCTGGGCATCGACATGGGCGCGGTCGACCTGGTCGTGCAGGTCGAGTCGCCGCCCTCGGTCGCCTCCGGGCTCCAGCGGGTGGGCCGCGCGGGGCACCAGGTGGGCGCGGTGTCGACGGGCGTGGTCTTCCCCAAGTACCGGGGCGACCTGGTGCAGTCGGCGGTGGTCACCGAGCGGATGCGGTCCGGCTCCATCGAGTCGCTGCGGATCCCGGCGAATCCGCTGGACGTGCTGGCCCAACAGCTGGTGGCCATGGTGGCGCTGGACTCCTGGCAGGTGGACGACCTGCTCGCCACGGTGCGCCGGGCGGCGCCGTTCGCGGCGCTGCCGGAGTCGGCGTTCACGGCGGTCCTGGACATGCTGGCCGGGCGCTATCCCTCGGACGCCTTCGCCGAGCTGCGCCCGCGCGTGGTGTGGGACCGGGTCGCGGGCACGGTCACCGGCCGGCCGGGCGCGCAGCGGCTCGCGGTGACCTCGGGCGGCACGATCCCGGACCGGGGCCTGTTCGGGGTGTTCCTGGCGGGCGCCGACCCGAAGAAGGGCGGCGGCCGGGTCGGCGAGCTCGACGAGGAGATGGTGTACGAGTCGCGGGTCGGCGACGTGTTCACGCTGGGCACCACGTCCTGGCGGATCGAGGACATCACCCGCGACCGGGTCCTGGTGTCGCCCGCGCCGGGCGTGCCGGGCCGGCTGCCGTTCTGGAAGGGCGACCAGCTGGGCCGCCCGCTCGAACTGGGCCGGGCGCTCGGCGCGTTCCTGCGCGAGGTGGGGGCCCTCGCGCCGGACGACGCCCGGCTGCGGCTGCTGGCCGCCGGGCTGGACGCCTGGGCGGCGGAGAACGTGATCGCGTATCTCGCGGAGCAGCGTGAGGCCTGCGGGCACGTGCCGGACGACCGGACGATCCTGGTGGAGCGCTTCCGGGACGAGCTGGGCGACTGGCGGGTGGTGGTGCACTCCCCGTTCGGCGCGCAGGTGCACGCCCCGTGGGCGCTGGCGCTCGGCGCCCGGCTCGCCGAGCGGTACGGCATGGACGCGCAGGTGATGCACGCCGACGACGGCATCGTGCTGCGGCTGCCGGACGCCGATCTGATGGGCCTGGACCTGCTCGACGCCGAGCCGGTGGACCCGGGCCGGTTCGCCGACACCGTCTTCGACGCCGACCAGGCTCCGGTGGGCGCCGCCGACGTGGCCTTCGACCAGGGCGAGATCGAGCAGATCGTCACCGACCAGGTCGGCGGCTCGGCGCTGTTCGCCTCCCGCTTCCGGGAGTGCGCGGCCCGCGCCCTGCTGCTGCCCAAGCGCAACCCGGGCAAGCGCACCCCGCTGTGGCAGCAGCGCCAGCGCGCGGCCCAACTGCTCCAGGTGGCGAGCGAGTTCGGCTCCTTCCCGATCGTCCTGGAGGCGGTCCGCGAGTGCCTCCAGGACGTCTTCGACGTGCCGGGTCTGCGCGAGCTGATGGGCGACATCGAGGCCCGCCGGGTGCGCCTGGTGGAGGTGACCACGCCGGAGCCCTCGCCGTTCGCCCGCTCGCTGCTCTTCGGCTATGTCGCCCAGTTCCTGTACGAGGGCGACTCGCCGCTCGCCGAGCGCCGGGCGGCCGCGCTGTCCCTGGACTCCCGGCTGCTCGCGGAGCTGCTCGGGCAGGCCGAGCTGCGCGAGCTGCTGGACGCCGAGGTCCTCACCGAGCTGGAGCGGGAGCTCCAGTGGCTGACCGAGGACCGGCGGATCAAGGACGTGGAGGGCGTCGCGGACGCGCTGCGCGTGCTGGGCCCGCTCACCTCGGCCGAGCTGGCCGAGCGGGGCGCCGAACCGGGCTGGGCTGAGGAGCTGTCCCGGGCCCGGCGGGCGATCCGGGTGCGGATCGCGGGCGCCGAGCACTGGGCGGCGATCGAGGACGCGGGCCGGCTGCGGGACGCGCTGGGCACGGCGCTGCCGGTGGGCGTGCCGGAGGCGTTCACCGAGCCGGTGAAGGACCCGCTGGGCGATCTGCTCGCCCGGCACGCCCGCACCCGCGGCCCCTTCACCTCCTCGTCGGCCGCCGCCCGCTTCGGTCTGGGCCCGGCGGTCACCGAGGGCGCGCTGCAGCGGCTGGCCGCCGCCGGGCGGGTGGTCCAGGGCGAGTTCCACCCTTCGGGCATCGGCCAGGAGTGGTGCGACGCGGCCGTGCTGCGCCGGCTGCGCCGCCGCTCGCTCGCGGCCCTGCGGCACGAGCTGGAGCCGGTGCCCCCGGCCGCGCTCGCCACCTTCCTGCCCCAGTGGCAGCACCTGGGCGGCAACAGCCTGCGCGGCATCGACGGCCTGGCCCGGGCGATCGAGCAGCTCCAGGGCGCCCCGGTGCCGGCCTCGGCCCTGGAGAAGCTGATCCTGCCGTCTCGGGTGCGGGACTACTCCCCCGCGCTGCTCGACGAGCTGACCACGACCGGCGAGGTGCTGTGGGCTGGCGCCGGTTCCCTGCCCGGCAAGGACGGCTGGGTCTCGCTCTATCTCGCGGACGCGGCGCCGCTGCTCCTGCCGCCGCCGCACCCGCTGGAGCTCACCGGGCTCCACGAGTCCGTCCTGGGCGTCCTCGCCGGCGGCTACGGCCTGTTCTTCCGCCAGATCGCCGACCAGGTGCGGGCCACCACCCACGCGGACGCCACCGACCCGCAACTGGCCGACGTCCTGTGGGACCTGGCCTGGTCCGGTCGGCTCACCAACGACACCCTGGCCCCGCTGCGCTCCCTGCTCGGCTCGGGCCGCACCGCCGGCTCCACGGCGCACCGCGCCCGCCGCACCGTCCCGCGCGGGCGGTACGGGACGCTGAGCGCCGCCGCCCGCCCGGCCTCCCGCACCGGCCCGCCGACCGTCAGCGGCCGCTGGTCGCTGCTGCCCCCGCCGGAGCCGGAGCCCACCCACCGGGCGCACGCCCTGGCCCGCACCCTGCTCGACCGGCACGGCGTGGTCACCCGGGGCGCGGTGGCCGCCGAGGGCGTGGAGGGCGGCTTCTCCGCTACGTACCGGATCCTGTCGGCCTTCGAGGACAGCGGTCAGGCCCGCCGCGGCTATGTGGTCGAGGGTCTGGGCGCGGCCCAGTTCGCCATGGACGGGGCGGTGGACCGGCTGCGGGCCGCCGCGAACGCCCGGGACCGGGGCGCCGAGGAGGGCGCCGGCCCGAAGGCGGTGGTCCTCGCGGCGGCCGACCCGGCGAACGCGTACGGGGCGGCGCTGTCCTGGCCGGAGCCGCCCACCGGCGCCGGCCACAAGCCGGGCCGCAAGGCGGGCGCGATGGTGGTCCTGGTCGACGGCGAGCTGACGCTCTACATGGAGCGCGGCGGCAAGACGCTGCTGTCCTGGCCCGCCGAGCCGGACTCCCCCGCGCTCCGGGCCGCAGCGGAGGCCCTGGCGGCCGCGGCCGCCGCGGGCTCGCTGGGCACGGTGACGGTGGAGCGGATCAACGGAGCGACCGCGCTCACCTCCCCGCTCGCCCGCGCCCTGGAGGCGGCCGGCTTCCACGCCACCCCGCGCGGGCTGCGGCTGCGCGCCTGAGGAGCGGACCCGGTGGGCCGGGCCGGGCGCGCGGCATGATGGGGGCATGCCCGAAGGAGACACCGTCTGGTACACGGCCCGCCGGCTCGACGAGGCGCTCGCCGACCGCGTGCTGACCCGCTCCGACCTGCGGGTGCCCCGGTTCGCGACCGCCGACCTCACCGGCCGCCGGGTGCTCGACGTCACCCCCCGGGGCAAGCACCTGCTGACCCGGGTCGAGGGCGGGCTGACCCTGCACTCGCACCTGCGGATGGACGGCGCCTGGCGGGTGCTGCCCACCGGGGAGCGCCCGCGCGGCGGCCCGGCCCACCAGATCCGGGCGATCCTGGGCAACGCCGAGTTCACCGCGTACGGCTACCGGCTGCCGGTCCTGGAGCTGATCCGCACGGCGGAGGAGCCGAATGCGGTCGGGCACCTCGGCCCGGATCTGCTCGGCCCGGACTGGGATCCGGCGGAGGCGGTCCGCCGGCTGTCCGCCGATCCGGCCCGCACGCTCGGCGAGGCCCTGCTCGACCAGCGCAATCTGGCGGGAATCGGCAACGTCTACAAGTCGGAGCTGGCCTTCCTGGCCGGGGTCACCCCGTGGCTGCCGGTCGGCGAGCTGTCCGAGGGCGTGCCGGAGCGACTGGTGGCGACGGCGCACCGGCTCCTGGAGGCGAACAAGGACCGGCCGGGCATGCGCACGACCACGAGCCGCCGGGGCGGCGAGCGCCTGTACGTGTACGGCCGGGAGGGCCGGCCCTGTCCGCGCTGCGGCCGTCCGGTGCGCCGGGCGGAGCTGGGCGAGCGGGTCACGTACTGGTGCCCGGGCTGCCAGAAGGGCCCGCGGCAGGATCCGCACAGCCCTTGACGGCACCTCACTAATTGACGGTTCGTCAGATCCGGTCGTACGGTCCGGACATGACCCTCACCGTCCGCACCGCGTACGACCTGTCCGGCCGCTCCGCGTTCGTCACCGGCGCGGCGAGCGGCATCGGCCGCGCCACCGCCCTGCTCCTGGCCGAGGCCGGCGCGCGCGTGCACTGCGCGGACCGCGACGAGCCCGGCCTGAAGGAGACCGCGGCGCTGATCGCCCGGCGGGGCGGCACCGCGCACCTCCATCCGCTGGACGTCGCCGACCGGGCCGCGCTGGCCTCCGCCGTGGCGGCCGCGGGCCCGCTGCACGTGATGGCCGCGGTCGCCGGGATCATGCACACCAGCAGCGTCCTGGAGACCCGCGAGGAGGACCTGGACCGGGTCCTCTCGGTGAACTTCAAGGGCGTGCTGTACGCCTGCCAGGAGGCCGCCCGCTCGATGATCGGGCACCGGATACCGGGCTCGATCGTCACGATGGCCTCCGGCGCCATGGACACCGCGAGCCCGGGGCTGCTCTGCTACAGCGTCGCCAAGGCCGCCGTGGTGCAGCTGACCAAGACCCTGGCGGCCGAGGTGGGACCGTACGGCGTCCGGGTGAACGCGGTCGCGCCGGGCTGGGTCCGCACCCCGATGACGGACCGCCACGAGCCGGCCGCCCAGGAGCAGGCCGAGGCGGCGATGGTCCGGGTGTCCCCGCTGGGCCGGGTGGGCGAGCCGGCCGACGTCGCCCACGCGGTGCTCCATCTGGCCTGCGACGCCTCGTCGTTCACGACGGGGCAGATCCTCCGCCCCAACGGCGGCGTCGCGATGCCCTGGTGAGCCGCGCCCGCGCGCCCTCACCGCGCCGTGACGAGGCGGCCACGTGCACCGGCAACAGGCTCAGCCCCCAGCCGCCCGCGGCCACCGCCCCCTCGACCGTGCCCGTCTCCCCCGGCACCAGCAGCAGGCGCGCCACCGCCCACCACCAGAGCCCTCCGGCCACCAGTCCGGCCGCGACCAGCATGAGCGTCACCAGCGGAACCCGTCGCCGTACCATGGCCGCCTCCTCCGGTCGACGCTAGTCCCGCAGGATCACCCGGCGGGAGGGCGCACAGGAGGACGACCCGGCGCACGGCTGGCTCATGCGCATGGGTCAGGCGCTCTCCGCCTGGAACATCCACGCGTGCTTCTCGAGGTCGGCGGTCAGGCCGATGAGGATGTCCTGGCTCACCGGGTCGGGCTCCCCGGTCTCGTCGATCCGCCCGCGCATCCGCGCGGCGACCGCGCCGAGCGCGTCCACCAGGATCCGTACCGCATCCTCGTCCTTGATCCAGCCCTCGGGGACCGTCCCGATGGCGCTGCCGGAGGCGACGCTCGCGGCGCGCCCGTCCGGGTTCACCCCGATCGCCGCGGCGCGCTCGGCGACGGTGTCCGAGTGCGTCCGGGCGGTGGTCACGACCTCGTCGAGCTGGAGGTGGACCGAGCGGAAGCGCGGACCGACCACGTTCCAGTGGACCTGCTTGGCCACCAGGGACAGGTCGATCAGGTCGACGAGCGCCCCCTGCAGGGCCTGGCCGACGGTCTTCAGATCGGCCTCGGACAGCGGGCTCTTCACGACGGACATGCGGGATCTCCCAACAGTTCGGACGTTCTCCCCCACGATGCACGCCTCTCCGGAATCCGGCATCCCAAACGGAATCCACCGCAACGGGCCGAACAGGCGAAAGGGCCCCGACCGCCCGAAAAAGGAAAGGCCCCGGCGGACACCCCGAAGGGGGTGCCGACCGGGGCCTCGCCCCACAGCTCAGGCGGCGACGACGTCGACCGCTTCGGCGGGCGCCTTGATGGTCACCCGCTCGGTGGGCACACCGGCCACCGACGTCACCGACACCGAATTGAGCATCGGTCGCACCGGCGCCGGCACCGGTTCGCTCGCCGCTGCCGACTCGGCCAGTTCGGCCAGCGACAGCTCGTCGCTCACTTCACGCATGAGCTCGGACATCCGTACGTCCAGCGCGTCGCAGATCGCGGAGAGCAGCTCGGAGGAAGCCTCCTTCTGCCCCCGCTCCACCTCGGAGAGATAGCCGAGTGAGACTCGGGCGGACGAGGAGACTTCGCGCAGAGTACGGCCCTGGCGCTGGCGCTGCCGACGCAGCACGTCACCCAGCAGGCGACGGAGCAGAATCATCGGTGGCTCCCTCCTCGGACCGCGTAGCCGCATCCTTCACGCCCCACCGTACCGCCTCGCGCCGCGGCCGTGCGGGGAGCGATGTCGTGTTCACTCATGGCTGCAAACATCAATCTCCCCCGTTCTGTTCCGTATCCTGTGCCCGCGCATTTTCCGAGTGTTCGTCGGCGAGCAGTTCACCCAGCAATTCGAGCACGCTCCGTACACTCTCTCTACGGATTTCCGCTCGGTCGCCGTTCAACCGCAGCGCGGCCACCCGGCCCGCTCCCGCGGGCCCGTTCCCGGGCCCGGCGACGGCCACGTAGACCGTGCCGACCGGCTGTCCGTCCTGCGGATCGGGTCCCGCGACCCCGGTCGTCGCGATGCCCCAGTCGGCGCCGAGCCGGGCCCGTACACCCGCCGCCATCTGCAGCGCGACCTCCGGATCGACCGCCCCGCGGTCCGCCAGGAGGGTGCCGTCCACCCCGAGGAGCTGCTCCTTCAGGGGCGTCGCATAGGCCGTCACGGAGCCGCGGAAGGACTTCGAGGCCCCGGGGACCCCGGTGAGCTCCGCGGCCACCAGACCGCCCGTGAGGGACTCCGCCACGGCCAGCGTGTGACCACGCAGCGCGAGCAGGTCGAGCACCCGGGCGGCGCCGCTCATCGCGTCTCGGCTCCCGCGCCGGCCGCCGTGCCCGCCGCGGCGGCCCTCGCGGCCCGCTCCTCGGCGAGCCCCCTGCGGCGCAGGACCACCGCCTGGCGCACGTAGTCCAGACCGGTGACGACCGTCAGCACGACGGCCACCGCCATCACCCACCAGCGCAGGGTGGCGAGTGGACCGACCAGCGCGAGCACGTACATGCCGACCGCCGTGCCCTGCGCGAGGGTCTTCATCTTGCCGCCGCGGCTGGCCGGGATCACCCCGTGCCGGATCACCCAGAAGCGCATCAGGGTGATGCCGAGCTCGCGGGCGAGGATCACCACCGTCACCCACCACGGCAGGTCGCCCAGCGAGGACAGGCAGATCAGGCCGGCCGCCATGATCGCCTTGTCGGCGATCGGGTCGGCGATCTTCCCGAAGTCGGTGACCAGGTTGTACGTGCGCGCCAGGTGCCCGTCGAAGACGTCGGTGATCATGGCCACCGCGAACGCCGCCCAGGCCCAGGCCCGCCACACCGGGTCGTGCCCGCCGTCCTGGAGCAGCAGCACCACGAAGCCGGGCACGAGCACCAGGCGGACCATGGTCAGGATGTTCGCGATGTTCCAGAGACTGGCCTGGTTGACGGCCGCAGCCCCCAGCTTGCCGCGGGGCGCCGGCCTGCTACCGGTCCCGCCCGTCGCGGATGCCGGGACTCCGGTCATCTGCCCGCCTCCTCGATCAGACACTCGGCCACCAGGTCGACGCCCTCGGCGGCGACGACCTCGGCCCTGACCATACGTCCCGGGGCCAGGTCGGCGTCCTCGGTCGAGTCCACGGTGAGGATCACCTGGCCGTCCGTCTCGGGCGCCTGGTGCGCCGCCCGGCCGATCCAGCCCTCCTCCTCGTCGAAGGACTCCACCAGTACTTCCAGGGTCTCTCCGATCCGCTCCTCCGCGCGCTGGGCGGTGAGCTCCTCGGCGAGCCGGGACAGGTGGGCGAGCCGCTCGTCGACGACCTCCTGGTCGAGCTTGTGCTCGTAGGTCGCGGCCTCGGTGCCGTCCTCGTCGGAGTAGCCGAAGACGCCGATGGCGTCGAGCCGGGCGTGCGTGACGAAGCGTTCCAGCTCCTTGAAGTCCGCCTCGGTCTCGCCGGGGAAGCCGACGATGAAGTTGGACCGGGCACCGGCGGTCGGCGCCTTGGAGCGGATGGTGTCGAGCAGTTCCAGGAAGCGGTCGGTGTCGCCGAAGCGGCGCATCGCCCGCAGCACGTCCGGCGCGCTGTGCTGGAAGGACAGGTCGAAGTACGGGGCGACCTTCTCGGTCGAGGTCAGCACGTCGATCAGGCCGGGGCGCATCTCGGCGGGCTGGAGGTAGCTGACCCGGACCCGCTCGATGCCGTCCACGGCCGCGAGCTCGGGCAGCAGGCTCTCCAGGAGGCGGATGTCGCCGAGGTCCTTGCCGTAGGAGGTGTTGTTCTCGGAGACCAGCATGATCTCCTTCACGCCCTGCTCGGCGAGCCAGCGGGTCTCGTTCAGCACGTCCGAGGGGCGGCGCGAGACGAAGGAGCCGCGGAAGGACGGGATGGCGCAGAAGGAGCAGCGCCGGTCGCAGCCGGAGGCCAGCTTCACGGAGGCGACCGGGCTGGTGTCCAGGCGGCGGCGCAGCGGGGCGCGCGGCCCGGAGGCGGGGGCCAGGCCCTCGGGGAGGTCGGCCGGCACGTTCTCGGGGGCCTCGGCGGGCGCGGGCGCCGCCGGGGCGCCGTCGCCGTGTCCGGGCAGGGCCACGGAGGCGGCGGCCTCCTGGCGCTCGACCGGGGAGAGCGGCAGCAGCTTGCGGCGGTCGCGCGGCGCGTGCGCCTCGACGCTGCCGCCGCTGAGGATGGTCTGGAGACGGCTGGAGATGTCCGCGTAGTCGTCGAAGCCGAGCACGCCGTCGGCCTCGGGCAGCGCGTCGGCGAGCTCCTTGCCGTAGCGCTCGGCCATGCAGCCGACGGCGACGACGGCCTGGGTGCGGCCGTGGTCCTTCAGATCGTTGGCTTCGAGCAGGGCGTCGACGGAGTCCTTCTTGGCGGCCTCGACGAAGCCGCAGGTGTTGACGACGGCGACGTCCGCGTCCTCGGCGTTCTCGACGAGCTCCCAGCCGTCCGCTGCCAAGCGGCCTGCGAGCTCCTCCGAGTCCACCTCGTTACGGGCGCAGCCAAGAGTGACAAGGGCGACGGTACGGCGTTCGGGCATGGGCTCAAGACTACTTCGTCCCGGCCGTACCTCCGTCGCGCAGGGTTCACCTGCGCGACGGCCGTCACTCACGGTGGCGGAGGTCAGCCCGCCTGCGGGTCGCCCTTGGTGTACGACAGGCGCTCGACCTGGCCGGACTCGAAGGTGTCGTCGATCTTCTTGCCGTTGACGTAGAGCTCGATCGGGCCGGCGTTGCCGAGGATGAGGTCGATCCGCTCGTCGTCCTGGAAGGTCTTCGACTCGCCCTCGAGGAGCAGCCCGTCGAAGAGCAGCTTGCCGTCGTGGGCCTTGGCGGAGATCCAGCTCTTGTCGTCGGTCGCGGTCAGCTTGACGGTGACCTTGTCCAGCGGGGCCGCGGCGATGGCGGACTCGGAGGGCACGGGCTTGGGGGTGGGCTTGACCGGCTTGGGCTTGGCCGGGGCCGTGGTGGTGGCCGCGGGGGCCGGGCCCTCCGCCGCCGCGCCCGCCTGGCCGGCGCCGTCGTTCCCGTTGAACATCGTGAAGCCGACGAAGCCGACCACGGCGACGATCGCCGCGACCATGGCGGCGGTCCAGTTGGGACGGCGCGGCTCGGGGCGGATCCGTTCCGCCTCGAACAGCGGGGCGGCCGGGGTGGGCGACGGGCGGCCGCCGTGCTCGGCCTCGTACTGCGCGATCAGCGGGGCCGGATCGAGCCCGACGGCGCGGGCGAGCGTGCGGATGTGACCGCGGGCGTAGACGTCGCCGCCACAGCGCGAGAAGTCGTCCTCCTCGATCGCGTGCACGATCGGGACGCGCACGCGGGTGGAGGCGCTGACCTCCTCGACGGTGAGACCGGCGGCGACACGGGCGTGCTGCAGGGCACGACCGATCGAATCCCGGTCATCTGCCGGGAAGTTCCGGTCGTCCTCGGGGGATTCGGGGGAGTTGCCGATGGACACGAGAGCGCCTTTCGAGCGTGTAGCCACCTGCTGGACGTTCAGTCTATGGGTGGTACGAAAGGGTGGGGCAACCGGGCGGGCGTCGTTTGTACGCCATGAGGCTGGGACAGGGTCCTGTCCCTCCCTCCAACTTGACGTACGCCCAAGGGAAACGGTTGCCCACTTTCCCTTACGAGTGAGTCTCGGCCCGGTCTCGTTCCGGCAGCCCCCGCGGGGCGGGGCAGGGGCGTGGGCCTAGGCCCCGCCCCGGATGAGGTCGAGGACCCCGTCCAGCTCGTCCGGTTTGACGAGCACGTCGCGGGCCTTGGAGCCCTCGCTCGGTCCGACGATGTTGCGCGACTCCATCAGGTCCATGAGCCGGCCGGCCTTGGCGAAGCCGACCCGCAGCTTGCGCTGGAGCATCGAGGTGGAGCCGAACTGGGTGGAGACGACCAGCTCCGCCGCCTGGCACAGCAGGTCGAGGTCGTCGCCGATCTCCTCGTCGATCTCCTTCTTCTGCTTGCCGCCGACCGTGACGTCGTCCCGGAAGACCGGCGCCATCTGGTCCTTGCAGTGCTGGACGACGGCGGCGACCTCGTGTTCGGTGACGAAGGCGCCCTGCATGCGGACGGGCTTGTTGGCGCCCATCGGCAGGAAGAGGCCGTCGCCCTTGCCGATGAGCTTCTCGGCGCCGGGCTGGTCGAGGATGACCCGGCTGTCGGCGAGCGAGGAGGTGGCGAAGGCGAGCCGGGAGGGCACGTTCGCCTTGATCAGGCCGGTGACGACGTCCACCGAGGGCCGCTGGGTGGCGAGCACCAGGTGGATGCCGGCCGCGCGGGCCAGCTGGGTGATGCGCACGATCGCATCCTCGACGTCCCGCGGCGCGACCATCATCAGGTCGGCGAGCTCGTCGACGATGACCAGCAGGTACGGGTAGGGCTGGAGCTCGCGCTCGCTGCCCGGCGGCGGCTGGACCTTGCCGTCCCGGATGGCCTGGTTGAAGTCGTCGATGTGCCGGAAGCCGAAGGCGGCCAGGTCGTCGTAGCGCAGGTCCATCTCGCGCACCACCCACTGCAGGGCCTCGGCGGCCTTCTTGGGGTTGGTGATGATCGGGGTGATCAGGTGCGGGATGCCCTCGTAGGCGGTGAGCTCGACCCGCTTGGGGTCGACCAGGACCATCCGGACGTCCTCGGGGGTCGCTCTTATCATCACCGAGGTGATGAGGCAGTTGATGCAGGACGACTTTCCGGAACCGGTCGCGCCGGCCACCAGGATGTGCGGCATCTTCGCCAGGTTGGCCATCACGTAGCCGCCCTCGACGTCCTTGCCCAGCGCCACCAGCATCGGGTGGTCGTCCTCGGCGGCCTCGGCGAGGCGCAGCACGTCGCCGAGGTTGACCATCTCGCGGTCGGTGTTCGGGATCTCGATGCCGACCGCGGACTTGCCGGGGATCGGCGAGATGATCCGCACGTCGGGGCTGGCCACGGCGTAGGCGATGTTCTTGGTGAGCGCGGTGATCTTCTCGACCTTGACGGCCGGGCCGAGCTCGACCTCGTAGCGGGTGACCGTCGGACCGCGGGTGAAGCCGGTGACGGCGGCGTCGACCTTGAACTCGGCGAAGACGTTGGTGAGCGACTCGACGATGGCGTCGTTGGCGGCGCTGCGCGTCTTGCCGGGTCCGCCCCGCTCCAGCAGGTCCATGGAGGGCAGCGCGTACGTGATGTCGCCGGCGAGCTGGAGCTGCTCGGCCCGGGGCGGCAGGTCGGTCGGCTCGGGGGCCGGCTTCGTCAGGTCGGGCACCGTGCCGCCGCCGGAGCGGTCGCGGGCGGCGCCGCGCGCGGTGGGCACGGGCACGGCGGGCCCCGCGTCGGCCCCGGCCTGTGCCGCCTCCGCCCGTTCGGCGGCCGAGGCGGCCACGGCGGCGGCCCGCTCGGCGGTGACGTCCCGGGTGAGGTCGGCGACCAGCGGGGAGGGCGGCATGCCGTTGAGGACGGCGCCGTCGAGCGCGGCGGCCGCGGCGGCGGCCACGTCGACCGGGTCGAGCCCGCCGGTGTCGAAGGCCGACGCGGGCGGGGTGGTGCGGCCCCGCCGGCCGCGCCGCTCCAGGGCCGCGGCCTCGGCCCGGTCGGGGTCGTAGTCCTGCGCGCCGGGGGCACGCCGGCGTGCGGGCCGGGGCGTGCGGGGCGCGTCGTCGCGCCACTCGTCGTCGTAGCCCTCCCCCGCGCCCGCCTCCTCGGGCCCGTACTCCGGCTCGACCAGGCCCAGCCTGGCGCCGAGGGCGCGCAGCCGCTGCGGGATCGCGTTGACCGGGGTGGCGGTGACCACGAGCAGCCCGAAGACGGTGAGCAGCACCAGCAGCGGCACCGCCAGGACCTCGCCCATCATGAAGACCAGCGGCTTGGAGGCGGCCCAGCCGATGAGCCCGCCGGCGTCCTGCATGGCCTCGGTGCCGTCGCCGCGGCCCGGTGAGCCGCAGGCGATGTGCACCTGGCCGAGCACGCCGATGACCAGGGCGGACAGGCCGATGACGATCCGGCCGTTGGCCTCCGGCTTCTCCGGGTAGAGGATCAGCCGGACGCCGATCGCGCCGAGCAGCAGCGGGACGAGCAGGTCGAGCCGGCCGAAGGAACCGGTGACCAGCATCTCGACCAGGTCGCCGACCGGCCCGCGCAGGTTCGACCAGGTGCCGGCGGCGACGATCAGGGCGACGCCGAGCAGCAGCAGCGCGAGACCGTCCTTGCGGTGGGCCGGGTCGAGGCCCTTGGCGCCCCGCCCTATCCCCCGGAACATCGCGCCCACGGCGTGCGCGAGCCCCAGCCAGAGCCCGCGCACCAGCCGGTACACGCCCCCGGTCGGGGACGGTGCCGGGCGGGCTGCGGTCTTCTTGGCCGCGGTCTTGCGCGCGGGCGCGCGCTTGGCGGGCGCGGCCTTGCGGGCCGGCGCCTTCTTCGCGGGGGGCTTGGCGGGCGACTTGGCGGCGACCGCCTTCTTCGCGGCACCGCTCGTACGGCCGGCGGCCCGTGGTTTCGCGGTGCCCGCCGTGCCCTGGGAACCCTTGCCGGACGTACGTGAGGCCATGGTGCCGAGGTTACCTGCGCAACCCACCGGGGAAACAGCGCTGTCGGCGCTCACCCGTTCGTGTCGCTCCTGCCGGGGCGGGAAACTGACGCCCGCTCACGGCGGGCGCCGCTCCGATGACCGTACGTCAGTTCTGCGCGGGCAGGGTGGGCGCGCCGCCCGTGCCGGGCTCCAGCGCGTCCAGGGCGCGGCGCAGTCCGGTCAGCTTGCGCTCCAGGTGCGCGGCGGTGGCGACGGCCGCGGCGTCGGCGGAGTCGTCGTCGAGCTGCTTGGACAGCGCCTCGGCCTGCTCCTCGACGGCGGCGAGCCGGGCGGAGAGCTCGGCGAGCAGCCCCGGGGACTCCTTGGGCTGACCGGCACCGCCCTCCAGCTGGAGGCGGAGCAGCGCGGCCTGCTCGCGGAGCTGGCAGTTCTTCATGTACAGCTCGACGAAGACGGAGACCTTGGCGCGCAGCACCCACGGGTCGAACGGCTTGGAGATGTAGTCGACCGCGCCCGCCGCGTACCCCCGGAAGGTGTGGTGGGGGCCGTGGTTGATGGCGGTGAGGAAGATGATCGGGATGTCCCGCGTCCGCTCGCGCCGCTTGATGTGCGCCGCCGTCTCGAATCCGTCCATGCCGGGCATCTGGACGTCCAGCAGGATGACCGCGAAGTCGTCGGTCAGCAGCGCCTTGAGCGCTTCCTCCCCGGACGATGCCCGCACCAGTGTCTGATCGAGCGCGGAGAGAATGGCCTCCAGCGCCAGCAGATTCTCCGGCCGGTCATCGACCAGGAGGATCTTGGCCTTCTGCACCATGCCCCGTCCTCCTCGTCCCGGCACTGGCTCGCTCCGGCTCTGCGTGCCGGGGGAAGCACCGGGCGCCGCCCCAGAAGACGACTCCCATGCGCCGTCCGTCCTTGTGCCGGTCATCGTAGCCGCACCCCGCCCGTCACCACACCCTGTCACCGCATTGTCACGGAGCACACAATCCCTGCCCCTTCGTCGAACGCGGTGGGAGACCAGAAGGTTCCCCGTGCGGACGGCTCTCACACTCCCGTGGCGAGGGCGAGCCGCGGGCCGCTCCCCCGGCGGCGGCCCGGGCGGGCCGCCGCCGGGAGCCCTCAGCGTCCCTCGCCTCGCATCCACTGCTCCATCACCGACAGCAGGTAGTCCGGGTCGACCGGCTTGGTCACGTAGTCCGAGGCCCCGGACTCGATGGCCTTCTCCCGGTCGCCCTTCATCGCCTTGGCGGTCAGCGCGATGATCGGCAGCCCGGCGAACTGCGGCATCCGCCGGATCGCGGTGGTCGTCGCGTACCCGTCCATCTCCGGCATCATGATGTCCATCAGGACCACCGAGACGTCCTCGTGCTGCTCCAGGACCTCGATGCCCTCGCGCCCGTTCTCCGCGTACAGCACCGCGAGCCCGTGCTGCTCCAGGACGCTGGTCAGCGCGAACACGTTGCGGATGTCGTCGTCGACGATCAGCACCTTCTCACCCGCGAAGGTGTACGTCGGGCGCGGCTCCGCCGCCGGCCTCTCGTCCGCCGCCTCCGACTGCTCGCCCCTGCCCGGCTGGCCGGGTAGCTGCGGCGCCTGCTCCGCCGACTTGCGGCGGTGCCTGAACAGCGCCCCCGCGCCCGAGCGGGCCTCGGTGTGCACGGGTGCGGGCGCGAAGTGGACGAGGCCCTCGCCGATCTCGTCGGCGGCCCCGAACCGGTCCTCCGGGTCCTGCTGGTCCGTGCCGGCCGCGGCCGGCGGCGCGACCGGGCTGAGCGGCAGGTAGAGCGTGAAGGTGGAGCCGCGGCCCGGCTCGCTCGCCGCGTAGATCTCACCGCCGAGCAGCCGCGCGATCTCCCGGCTGATGGACAGGCCGAGGCCCGTGCCGCCGTACTTCCGGCTGGTCGTGCCGTCGGCCTGCTTGAACGCCTCGAAGATCACCCGCATCTTCCCGGCGGCGATGCCGATGCCGGTGTCCGTCACCGAGAAGGCGATCATCTCGGCCTCCGGGTCGCGCAGCGTCCCGGCCTCCAGGAGCTGCTCCCGGATCGACTGCGGCACGTCCGCCCCGGCCGGCCGGATCACCAGCTCCACGGCGCCGGAGTCGGTGAACTTCACCGCGTTCGACAGCAGGTTGCGCAGCACCTGGAGCAGCCGCTGCTCGTCGGTGTGCAGCGTCGCGGGCAGCTCCGGGGACACCCGTACGGAGAAGTCCAGGCCCTTCTCCGCCGTGAGCGGCCGGAAGGTGGCCTCCACGTAGTCGACGAGCTGCACCAGCGCGATCCGGGTCGGCGAGACGTCCATCTTGCCCGCCTCGACCTTCGACAGGTCGAGGATGTCGTTGATCAGCTGGAGCAGGTCGGAACCGGCCCCGTGGATGGTCTCGGCGAACTCGACCTGCTTGGGCGTCAGGTTCATGTCCGCGTTGTCGGCGAGCAGCTTGGCCAGGATCAGCAGCGAGTTGAGCGGGGTGCGCAGCTCGTGCGACATGTTCGCCAGGAACTCCGACTTGTAGCGCATGGAGACCGCGAGCTGTTCGGCGCGCTCCTCCAGGACCTGCCGGGCCTCCTCGATCTCGGTGTTCTTCACCTCGATGTCCCGGTTCTGCCGGGCCAGGAGTTCGGCCTTGTCCTCCAGCTCCGCGTTGGAGTTCTGCAGCTCCTTCTGCCGGTGCTCCAGCTCCGCCGACCGCTCCCGCAGCTGCTCGGTGAGCTCCTGCGACTGCTGGAGCAGCACCTCGGTACGGGTGTTGACGCTGATGGTGTTGACGGTGGTCGCGATCAGCTCGGCGATCTGGTTGAGGAAGTCCCGCTGGATCTGCGTGAACGGCTGGAAGGAGGCCAGCTCGATCACGCCGAGCACCCGGCCCTCGAACAGCACGGGCAGCACGATCACATGGGCCGGGGCGGCCTCGCCCAGACCGGACGCGATCTTCAGATAGCCCGGCGGCACGTTGACCTGGATGGTCCGCTTCTCCTCGGCGGCCGTCCCGATGAGCGTCTCGCCCGGCCGGAAGGAGGTCGGCATGGACCCGGCCGAGTAGCCGTAACTCCCGCGCATCCGCAGCTCGTACGCGCCCTCGCCCTCCCCGACCGGCTCGGCGTCGTTGTGCGCGGAACCGGTCGGCATCGCCACGAAGAAGGCGCCGTGCTGCGCCGACACCACCGGCGTCAGCTCGCTCATGATGAGCGAGGCCACGTCGTCCAGGTCCCGCCGGCCCTGCATCAGACCGGAGATGCGGGCCAGGTTGCCCTTCAGCCAGTCCTGCTCGTCGTTGGCGAGGGTGGTGTCGCGGAGGTTCGCGATCATCGTGTTGATGTTGTCCTGGAGCGCCTGGATCTCACCGGCCGCGTCCACGCCGTCGATCTTGACGTTGAGGTCGCCGCGGGTCACCGCGGTGGCGACGGCCGCGATGGCGCGCACCTGCCGGGTCAGGTTCCCGGCCATCTCATTCACCGACTCCGTCAGGTCCCACCAGGTGCCCTCGACGTCCCGGACCCGGGCCTGACCGCCGAGCCGGCCCTCGGTGCCCACCTCGCGGGCCACCCGGGTGACCTCCTCGGCGAAGTTCGACAGCTGGTCGACCATCGTGTTGATGGTGCTCTTCAGCTCCTGGATCTCGCCGCGCGCGTCGATGTCGATCTTCTTGGTGAGGTCGCCCTTGGCGATGGCGGTGGTGACGGCCGCGATCTGCCGCACCTGGCCGGTGAGGTTGTCGGCCATCGAGTTCACCGACTCGGTGAGGTCCTTCCAGGTGCCCGAGACGCCCGGCACCCGCGCCTGGCCGCCCAGTTCGCCCTCGGTGCCCACCTCGCGGGCCACCCGGGTCACCTCGTCGGCGAACGAGGACAGCGTCGTCACCATCGTGTTCACGGTGTCGGCGAGCTCGGCGACCTCGCCGCGCGCCTCGACCGTGACCTTCTTCGTCAGATCGCCGTTGGCGACCGCCGCCGACACCCGGGAGATGTTCCGCACCTGACTCGTCAGGTTGTTGGCCATCAGGTTGACGTTGTCGCTGAGGTCCTTCCAGATGCCGGTGACCCCGCGCACCCGGGCCTGGCCGCCGAGGATGCCCTCGGTGCCCACCTCGCGGGCCACCCGCGTCACCTCGTCGGCGAAGTTCGACAGCTGGTCCACCATCGTGTTGACGGTGGTCACCAGCTCCAGGATCTCGCCCTTGGCGTCGACCGTGATCTTCTTCGACAGGTCGCCGCGCGCCACGGCCGTGGTGACCTCGGCGATGTTCCGGACCTGGAAGGTCAGGTTGTTCGCCATCATGTTCACCGACTGGGTGAGGTCCTTCCAGGTGCCGGAGACCCCCTGCACCTCGGCCTGACCGCCCAGGATGCCGTCGGTGCCCACCTCGCGGGCCACCCTCGTCACCTGCTCCGCGAACGCCGACAGCTGGTCCACCATCGTGTTGAGGGTGTTCTTCAGCTCCAGGATCTCGCCGCGCGCGTCCACGTCGATCTTCTGCGACAGGTCACCGCGGGCCACCGCCGTGGCGACCTGCGCGATGTTGCGCACCTGCGCCGTCAGGTTCCCGGCCATGCCGTTCACCGAGTCCGTCAGGTCCCGCCACACACCGGCGACGCCCGGCACCACGGCCTGACCGCCGAGCCGCCCGTCGGTGCCCACCTCGCGGGCCACCCTCGTCACCTGGTCCGCGAACGCGGACAGCTGGTCGACCATCGTGTTGATGGTGTTCTTCAGCTCCAGGATCTCGCCGCGCGCGTCGACGTCGATCTTCTGCGACAGGTCGCCCCGCGCCACCGCCGTCGTCACCTGCGCGATCTGCCGCACCTGCGAGGTCAGGTTGCCGGCCATGAAGTTCACCGAGTCGGTGAGCTCCCGCCAGCGCCCGGACACGCCGTCCACCCGGGCCTGACCGCCCAGCCTGCCCTCCGTGCCCACGTCCCGCGCCATCCGCGTCACCTGGTCGGCGAACGAGGACAGCTGCGACACCATCGTGTTGACGGTGTTCTTCAGCTCCAGCATCTCGCCGGCCACGTCCACCGTGACCTTCTGCGACAGGTCACCGTTCGCGACCGCCGTCGTCACCTGCGCGATGTCGCGCACCTGACCGGTCAGGTTGCGGAAGGCGGTGTTCACCGAGTCCGTGAGGTCCTTCCAGGTGCCGGCCGCGCCCTGCACCTGCGCCTGACCGCCCAGCCGGCCCTCGACGCCGACCTCCCGGGCCACCCGGGTCACCTCGGAACCGAAGGCCGAGAGCTGGTCCACCATCGTGTTGACGGTGTTCTTCAGCTCCAGCATCTCGCCGGCCACGTCCACCGTGACCTTCTGCGACAGGTCACCGTTCGCCACGGCCGTCGTCACCTGCGCGATGTCCCGCACCTGCGTGGTGATGTTCCGGAAGACCGTGTTGACCGAGTCCGTGAGGTCCTTCCACGTCCCCGCCGCGCCCGGCACCTGCGCCTGACCGCCCAGCAGACCCTGCGCGCCGACCTCGCCCGAGACGCGCGTCACCTCGTCGGCGAAGGTCCGCAGCGTCTCCGTCATCTGGTTGATGGTGTCCGCGAGCTGCGCGATCTCACCGCGCGCCGACACCCGTACCTTCTGCGACAGGTCGCCGTTCGCGACCGCCGTCGTGACCTCCGCGATGCCCCTCACCTGATTGGTGAGATTGCCCGCCATCGTGTTGACGGAGTCCGTGAGGTCCTTCCACACACCGGCGACGCCGGCCACCTCGGCCTGACCGCCCAGCTCTCCCTCGGTGCCCACCTCACGGGCCACCCGGGTCACCTCGGACGAGAACGAGGACAGCTGGTCCACCATCGTGTTGACGGTGTTCTTCAGCTCCAGCATCTCGCCGGCCACGTTCGCCGTGACCTTCTGCGACAGATCGCCGTTGGCCACCGCCGTCGTCACCAGGGCGATGTCCCGCACCTGCGCCGTCAGCTGGTTCGCCATCGTGTTGACCGAGTCCGTGAGGTCCTTCCACGAACCCGACATGCCGCGCACCTGCGCCTGGCCGCCCAGCTTGCCCTCGGTGCCTACCTCCAGGGCCACCCGGGTCACCTCGTCGGCGAACACCGACAGCTGGTCCACCAGGTTGTTCACCGTACGCGCGACCTTCAGGAACTCCCCGCGCAACGGCCGCGTCGTCCCGTCGCCGCCCTCCGAGCGCAGCTCCATCCGCTGCCCGAGGTCACCCTCGGCCACCGCGGACAGCACCCGCCCCACCTCGGACACCGGCCGCGCCAGCTCGTCGACCAGGGCGTTCGCCGCCTCGATCGTCGCCGCCCAGGAACCCTCCGCCGCACCGGCCTCCAGCCGCTCCGACAGCTTGCCCTCGCGGCCCACCACCCGGCGCACCCGCGCGAACTCCCCCGCCAGGTGCGACTGCCGGTCCGCGACCTCGTTGAAGACGGCGGAGATCTCCGCCATCACCCCGTCGCCCGAGACCGTCAGCCGCTTGCGGAAGTTGCCGTCCCGCATCGACACCAGGGCGGCGAGCAGCCGCTGCAACGCGGCCGCGTCCACCTGCACCGTGGCCCCGCCCCGGGACCGGCCGCCGCCCTTCGGCCGCGAACCGCCACCGCGCCGCGTCGTCGTGCCAGACTCCACCGTGTCCCTCCCGAAGGGGTCGACCGTCGCTCGGTCTCTCGCTACCAGCCTGCCCAGATACAACCTGCCCAGTGTTTCACCGGCTTCCAACCAGGCCATAACAGTTCGGCACCTTCGCACAACGTCCCCACGTCCGGGGGACGGATCCGCGCGACCGGCATCCGCTGGGACAGCGAAGGTAAGTAACCTGGCATCCGGCTGTCCAACCCGCCCCGGTCCGCCCGGCGGGGGCGGGACGGCGCGAGAGAGCAGCACCGGGCAGCGGGAGGGGCAGACCGACCATGGCGGAGCCGGGCGTCGAGACGCGTACGAGGAGTTCAGTGATCACCGCGCGGGCGGCTGCCAGTTTCGAACCCGTCGGGCGGTCCGTCGCGACCGCCCGCGCCTTCGTACGCGACACCCTGCAGGGCTGGGGACACGGCGAGATCGTCGACGACGCCGTCGTCCTCACCAGCGAACTCGTCACCAACGCCGTCATCCACGCCGGCACCGCCGCCGACGTCCTGTGCCTGCGCGGCGACGACGGCGTCCGCATCGAGGTCGCCGACCGCTACCCCGAGCGCGAGATCCCCCTCCAGCAGACCCGCACCCCCGCCGGCCCCGACCGCGAGAACGGCCGGGGCCTGCTGCTGTGCGCCGCCCTGGCCACCCGCTGGGGCGTCGACTACAGCCCCACCCGCAAACACGTCTGGTTCCACCTCGCCCTCCCGGAACGCCCCGTCGGCACCCGTTCCGCCGGCCCCGTCCTGCCCGACCCGCTGCTCCCCGTCGCCGACAGCCGGGTCCGCGTCGCCGTCGTCCAGATCGACGGCACCGGCGCCATCACCTCCTGGAACGAGGACGCCGAGGAACTCTTCGGATACGGCTCCGAGCAGGTCACCGGCAAACCCCTCGGCGACCTCGCCGCCTGGCCCCACACCCCCGGCATCGGCACCGGCCTCGCCGAGGCCCTCCGCCTCTCCCGCTGGGAGGGCAGCTACGGCATCCGCTGCGCCGACGGCCGCGTCATCCCCGTCTACGCCTCCCACCTGCGGGTCCGCGACTCCGAGGGCGAGCCCTCCACCGTCTGCCTGCTGGTCCGCGAGCACGAGCGCGCCGTCCTGCAGACCCCGCAGCGCCCCACCGCCACCGAGACCGGCGCCGAGAACCGCGGCCCCGCCGCCGACCCCTTCGAGGTCTTCATCGGCTCCCCCGCCCCCGACGACCTCGACGGCCTCCTCCAGCGCACCGTGGAACGCGCCCGCGACATGCTCGACGGCGACGCCGCCTTCCTGCTCCTCGCCACCGACGACGAGACCGAACTGGAGGTACGGGCCACCACGGGCCTGCCCTCCGCCCGCCAGCGCTTCGCCCGCGTCCCCGTCGAGACCGGCGCCAGCCGCTACGGCTCCGCCCGCATGCCCGCCGTCCACGAGGACCTGGCCGCCGTCCCCGGCGCCGTACCGCTCCTCGAAGGCACCGGCATGCGCTCGGTCGTCACCGTCCCCCTCAAGGTGGAGGGCCGCCTCACCGGCTCCCTCGGCGTCGCCGCCGAGACCGCCAACCGCTACTCGAACGAGGAGGCCCTGCGCCTCCAGTTCGCCGCCGACCGGATCGCGCTCGCCGTCGAGTCCGCCCGCCTCGGCGAGCTCGAACGCCTCCGCCGCGGCTCCCTCAGCTTCCTCGTCGAGGCCTCCGACCTGCTGGCCGGCACCCTCGACCGCGACCAGACCCTGGCCCTCATGGCCCAGATGACGGTCCCCACCCTGGCCACCTGGTGCGCCGTCTACACGATCGCCGACCAGGCCTCCGACCCGTACCTCTCCTACGTCCTGCACGAGGACGAGGACCTGATCGACGGCCTGAAGGAACTGCTCGTCTCGATCTCCCCGCCCGACCCGGTGCCCACCCCCGGCGCCCGTGTCTGGACCGCGCCCGGCGAGGCCGCGCACCGGGCCGCGCTCAGCGCCTCCATGCGCGAACTCGGCGGCCCCGGAAGCCCCGTGTCCTCGGGCATCAACACCGCCCTCGCGACCGCGACCGCCGTCGGCGGCGAGACCGTCGTCCTCCCCCTCGTCGCCCGCAACCGCGTGATCGGCATGCTCACCCTGGGCAAGCCCACCGACGACCACTTCCGCCAGGAGATCCTGGAGCTCGCCGAGGACCTCTCCCGCCGAGCGGCCCTCGCCTTGGACAACGCCCGGCTCTACTCCGAGCGCATGGCCATCAGCCGCTCCCTCCAGCGCAGCCTGCTGCCGCCGGGCCTCCCCGACATCCCGGGCGTCGAGGTCGACGTCATCTACCGCGCGGCCGGCGAGGGCAACGAGGTCGGCGGAGACTTCTACGACCTCTTCCCGATCCGCGACGGCTCCTACGGCTTCGCCATCGGCGACGTGTGCGGCACGGGCCCCGAGGCCGCCGCGGTCACCGGCCTGGCCCGGCACGCCCTGCGCCTGCTCGCCCGCGAGGGCTTCGGCGGCCCGGCGGTCCTGGAGCGCCTGAACGCGGCCATCCTCGACGAGGGCGCCCGCAGCCGCTTCCTCACCCTGCTGTACGGCGAGCTGCGCCCGCAGGAGGACGGCTCGGCGGTCCTGAAGGTCGTCTGCGCCGGCCACCCGCTGCCGCTGCGGCTCAGCCAGGACGGCACGGTCCGCCCGGCCGCCGACCCGCAGCCGCTGCTCGGGGTCATGGACGACCTGGAGCTGTACGAGCAGACGGTCACCCTCGACCCGGGCGACGTCCTGCTGTGCGTCACGGACGGCGTGACCGAACGCCGCGAGGGCACACGGATGTTGGGCGACGACGGACTCACCGAGGTGCTCAGGACGTGTACGGGCCTGACGGCCGGCGCGATCACCTCGCGGGTGCTGCGGGCGGTCGAGCGCTTCGCCCAGGAGCCCGCCTCCGACGACATGGCCATCCTGGCCCTGCGCATCCCGGAGCCGCACCAGCAGTAGCGGTAGCAGGAGCAGGAGCGTGTGAGCCGGCCCCGGAAGGGGCCGGCTCTTCTTCTTCCCTCGTCCTGTCCGCTGGTCGTCCTTCCTGCGGGCCGTGAGGCCCTGAAACGCAAAAAGACCCCCGCCTGATGGCGGGGGCCTTTTCTCTGAGCCCTTTAACGGAATCGAACCGTTGACCTTCTCCTTACCATGGAGACGCTCTACCGACTGAGCTAAAAGGGCGGGTTGTTCGGCGGCGTCCTACTCTCCCACAGGGTCCCCCCTGCAGTACCATCGGCGCTGAAAGGCTTAGCTTCCGGGTTCGGAATGTAACCGGGCGT
>NZ_JBITXM010000006.1:7469-514645 GCF_044544705.1 Streptomyces sp. NPDC053541 | reverse complement strand
CGGGGCGGAGCGGGCGGTGCTGCGGCGGTTGTCGGTGTTCACCGGGGGGTGTGATCTGCGGGCGGCGGAGGCGGTGTGCGCGGGCCCGGGTGAGGGGGGCCGGGACACGCTGGACGTGCTGGGGTCGTTGGTGGACAAGTCGCTGGTGGTGGCGTCGCCGGCGGAGGAGGGGATGCGTTACCGGCTGCTTGAGACGGTGGCGGAGTACGCGGGGGAGCGGCTGGACGAGGCGGGCGACCGGGCCGCGGCCGAGCACCGCCACCTGGTGCACTACCGCGAACTCGCCCGCCGCACCGACCCCGAACTGCGCACCGGACGGCAGCTCGCCGCCATCACCCGCTTCACCGCCGAGTACGGCAACCTGCGCACCGCGCTGCGGCGGGCCGTCGCCGTCCGGGACGAGCACGAGGCGCTGGTCCTCGTGCACGCGCTGCTCTGGTACTGGACCATGCGCGACCTGCGGTCCGACGCGCTCCACTGGGCGGAGGCGGTCGCCGCGCTCGGCCCCGACCCCTTCGGCCCGGACGCGGCGCCCGTCGTCCCGATCCACGAGCGGATCACCGCCGCGCCGCCGCCGCTCGACGAGGACCTGCTGTGGGAGGCCCGGCGCGGGGTCCGGCTGATCGAGCTGATGAACATGGACCACGAGACCGGGCGCTGGACCACCCCCGAGGGCGTCGAGCGGCTGCGCCGGATCAACGCCGTGTACCCGCCGGGCCTGCCGCAGACCTGCCGGCTGCCCGGCTCCTTCACCGTCTTCGCGGTGCTCCTCATCGCCGAGCCGGGCAGCATGGGCCAGGCCCTGGACGCGCACGTGGCCGCCTGCCGCGCACACGGCTACGAGTGGGAGCTGGCCAACGCCCTCCAGCTGCGCGCCAACATGCTGGCCAACCGCGCCGACCTGGCCGGCCGGGCGGCCGCCGACGCCGAGGAGAGCCTGGAGATCTTCGTACGGCTCGACGACGCCTGGGGCGCCGCCGAGGCGCTGTCCTCCCGGGCCGAGGCGCGCGAGCGGCGGCTCGAGTTCCAGGGCGCGGCCGAGGACTTCGAGCGGGCCATCGGCTACGCGGAGCGGATCGGCGCCCAGTCGCAGATGGCGCTGCTGCGCGCCCGGTACGCCGACATGCTGATGGAGACCGGCCGCCGGGAGGAGGCGGAGCGCATCCTGCGCGAGGTGGTGGACGGCGAGCACGGGCGCGGGCACGAGCCGATGCTGGCGGCCCGGATCTTCCTGGCGCTGCTGCTCGGGCGCACCGGGCGCACCGAGGAGGCCCGGGTCCATCTCAAGCGGCTCCTGGAGGAGTTCCGCTCCGAGACCTTCTCCGTCTTCGAGGGCTTCACGCTCGGCAGCCTGGGCTGGGTGGACGTCCTCGACGAGCGGTACGCGTCGGCGTTCGACCTGGCCCGGCGGGCGTACCACCGTGCGCTGGGCGGTCTGTCGATGATGGTGGCGCCGCAGATGCCGGCCGTCCACCTGATCGTCGCGGCCTGGGCGCTGGCCGGGTCCGGCGGCCCGGCGGCGGCCCGTACGGCGGCCGTGCTGCTGGGGGCCTCCGAGGGGCTGCTGCCGCCCGGGCACCTGTCGCCGCCGATGGAGCGGCGCAACCGCGAGCGGGCCGCCGAGCTGACCCTGGCGGCGCTCGGCGGCGACGAGGCCGCCTTCCGGGCCGCGTACGCCGAGGGCGGCGGCCTCTCCCTTGAGGAGGCCGCCGCCCTGCTCGAACGCGCCGACGCGATCTGAAGCGCGTCGAGTCCTGGTGTCCCCCGTGGGGGCCCGGCCGGGCCCCGCGCCGGCGGTCAGGTCTTCTTGCGGAACTTGGCGACCGCGAGCGGCGCCATGACCACGGTGATGCCGGCCGCCCAGGCCAGGGTCATCCACACGGAGTGGGCGACCGGGCCGCCGTTGATCAGCCCGCGGGCGGCGTCGGCGAGGTTGGACAGCGGGTTGTAGTCGGTGAAGGTCTGCAGCCAGCCGGGCATGGTGGTGGGCGCGGCGAAGATCGACGAGCCGAACTGCAGGGGCATCAGGACGAGCATGGCCACTCCCTGGACGGCCTGGGCCGTCTTCATGGTGAGACCGAGCAGGATGAAGATCCACATCAGGGCGGCGCCGAAGGCCAGCGACAGACCGATCGCGGCGAGCAGGTGCAGCACCGAGGTCTGGATCTCCAGGCCGAGCAGGAAGCCCATGCCGAGCAGGATCGCGGTGGCGATCAGCATCCGGCCGATCTCGACGACGATCTTCGCGATGAGGACCGAGGAGCGGGCGATCGGCATGGTCCGGAACCGGTCCATGACGCCCTTCTTGAAGTCGTCGTTGATGCCGGTGCCGACGCCCATCGCGATGTTCATGCCCATCATCGCCATCAGGCCGGGCACCAGGTAGTTCACGTACACCTGCTGGTTGCCCTTGCCGGCCATGGCGCCGCCGAAGACGTAGGTGAACAGCAGGATGAAGATGATCGGCATGAACACGGCGTCGAACATCGACTCCGGGTCCTGCTTGATCTGGAGCGCGTTGCGCCGGGCCAGGGCGCCGATGTGGCGCAGGTTGGCCCGCAGGCCGATCCGGCCGTCGGCGGCGCCGGTGGCGCGCTTCGCGGGCGTGGCGCCGGGGGCGTCCACGGGGGACTGGGGGAGGGTGGTGGTGCTCATGCGGCGACCTCCTGGGGAATCGCGTCGGAGGCCGTCTTCTCGCCGGTGATGGCGAGGAACACCTCGTCGAGGCTGGGCAGATGCGTGCCGATGTGGGCGATGCCGTAACCGCGGGCGGCGAACAGGCCCACGACGGCGGTGAGTTGCTCGTCGCTGAGGATCGGCACGTAGAGCGCGTCCTCGTCGGGGACGACGGTCGCGCCGGCGACCCCGTCCAGGCCGGTCTCGCGCAGCGCCGCCGCCATGGCGGGCAGCTCGGCCGGGTCGGCCGGCCGGACGGTGAGGGTGCGGCCGCCGACCCGGGCCTTGAGCTCGTCGACGCCGCCGCGGGCGATGACCCGGCCGCGGTCGATGACGGTCAGCTCGTCGGCGAGCTGCTCGGCCTCCTCCATGTACTGGGTGGTGAGCAGCACGGTGGCGCCCTCGGCGACCATCCGCTGCACCTCGTCCCAGACCTCGTTGCGGGTGCGCGGGTCGAGTCCGGTGGTGGGCTCGTCCAGGTAGAGCACGGCGGGCCGGCCGATCATGGAGGCGGCCAGGTCGAGGCGGCGCCGCATGCCGCCGGAGTAGTTCATGGCGGGGCGCTTGGCGGCCTCGGTGAGGGAGAAGCGCTCCAGCATCTCGTCGGCGCGGCGGCGGGCGTCCTTGCGGGAGAGGTCGAGCAGCCGCCCGATCATGTAGAGGTTCTCCCAGCCGGACAGCTTCTCGTCGACCGAGGCGTACTGGCCGGTGAGGCCGATGGTGCGGCGCAGCTGGCGGGGCTGGCGCACCACGTCGTAGCCGGCGACGACGGCGGTGCCGGCGTCGGGGACGATCAGGGTGGACAGGCAGCGCACCAGGGTGGTCTTGCCGGCGCCGTTGGGGCCGAGGACGCCGAGGACGGTGCCCTCGCGGACGTCCAGGTCGACCCCGTCGACCGCTTTGGTCTCGCCGAAGTGCTTCACGAGGCCCCGGACCTCGATGGCGTTGGTGTGTGATCGCGTCATGTCCACCATGGAACAGGCGCCCACCGACAGCGCACCGACAGACGGCCGACAGCCCGCCGACGGGGGACGGTCGGCGGGCTGTCGGGTGGTGCCGGAAGGGCCCCGGGGGGCCTGCGGCCTAGTGGAAGGTGTGCTCCTCGGCGGGGAACGCCCCGCCGGCGACGTCCTCCGCGAAGGCCTTGGCGGCGTCGCCGAGGGTCTCGCGCAGGTTGGCGTACTGCTTGGTGAAGCGCGGCACCTTGCCGCCGGTCAGGCCGGCCATGTCGGTCCAGACGAGGACCTGCGCGTCGGTGTCCGGGCCGGCGCCGATGCCGATGGTGGGGATGTGCAGGGAGCGGGTCACCTCGGCGGCCAGCTCGGCCGGGACCAGCTCCAGGACCACGGCGAAGGCGCCCGCGTCCTGCGCTGCCTTGGCGTCGCGCAGCAGCTGGTGGGCGGCCTCGTCGGAACGGCCCTGCACCCGGTAGCCCATGGTGTTGACGGACTGCGGGGTCAGGCCCAGGTGGGACATGACGGGGATGCCGGACCGCACCAGCAGCTCGGTCTGCGGCAGCGAGCGCTCGCCGCCCTCCAGCTTGATCGCGCCGACGCCGGCGTCCTTGATCAGCCGGGTGGCGTTGCGCAGGGCCTGGACGGGCCCTTCCTGGTACGAGCCGAAGGGGAGGTCGCCGACGACGAGGGCGCGCCGGGTGCCCCGGACGACGGCGGCGGACAGCAGGGTCATCTCGTCCATCGTGACGGGCACGGTGGTCTCGTAGCCGAGGTGACAGTTGCCCATGGAGTCGCCGACGAGGATCACGGGGATGCCGGCCTCGTCGAAGACGGAGGCGGTCATCGCGTCGTAGGCGGTGAGCATGGGCCACTTCTCGCCGCGGGTCTTGGCGGCGGCGATGTCGTGGACGGTGATGCGGCGGGTGCCCTTCCCCCCGTACAGCGCCTTGCTGCTGTCGGCGGGCGGTTTCTGGGCAGCCTGAAGCGTCATGGTGAACGGCTCCTTCTGTCATCTCGAGGCGCCCTGTGGCGTCCCCGGACCACATCCATGGTGGCACTTTCCGGGCCGGACGGGGAATGGGGCGGGCCGGGGGTACGGCGTGGCGCTGTTCACACCGCCGCAACGTAAAGACTCCGTCTGCTTTTCCAATACGAGACGGTCTCGTATCGAAATGGGTCTAGGGTGGGAGGCATGTCTCAGCCGTCCCCTGCCTCCGCAGGCCCCTCGGGCCCCGCCGGCCCGGCCGCGCCGCACCGCGTTCCCGAGGCCGTGCACCGCCGCCGCTGGGCGATACTCGGCGTGCTCATGCTCAGCCTGCTGATCGTCGTCCTCGACAACTCGATCCTCAACGTCGCCGTCAAGACCATCGCCAGCCCGGCGCCCACCGGCATCGGCGCCACCCAGAGCGAGCTGGAGTGGGCGATCAACTCCTACACGCTCGTCTTCGCCGGCCTCCTCTTCACCTCCGGCCTGCTCGGCGACCGCCTCGGCCGCAAGCGGATCCTGCTCTTCGGCATCACCGTCTTCGGCATCGGCTCCGCGCTCGCCGCCTTCTCCACCAGCCCCGGCGAGCTCATCGCCTACCGGGCCGTGATGGGCCTCGGCGCCGCCTTCGTCATGCCCGCCACCCTCGCCGTCCTCATGAACGTCTTCGAACGCGAGGAGCAGCCCAAGGCCATCGGCATCTGGGCCGGCAGCGTCGGCCTGGCCATCGCCATCGGCCCCATCACCGGCGGCATCCTCCTGGAGCACTTCTGGTGGGGCTCGATCTTCCTCGTCAACGTGCCCGTCGTGCTGCTCGCCCTGGCCCTGATGGCCTGGCTCGTCCCCGAGTCCAGGGACACCCGGCCCGGCCGGATCGACCTGCCCGGCGTGCTGCTGTCCGTGCTCGGCCTCGTGCTGCTCGTGTACGGCATCATCCGCGGCGGTGAGCTCGCCAGCTTCACCGACGTCACCGTGCTGCTCCCGGCCCTCGCCGGCCTCGCCGTCCTGGTCGGCTTCGTGCTGTACGAGAAGCGCGCCGACCACCCCGCGCTCGACGTCTCGTACTTCCGCAAGCCCGCCTTCTCGGCCGCCGTCGCCGCCATCGCCCTGGTCTTCTTCGCCCTCATGGGCGTGACCTTCTTCTCCGCCTTCTACCTGCAGAGCGTCCGCGGCTACAGCGCCCTGCAGTCCGGCCTGCTGATCCTGCCGCTCGCCATCGCCCAGATGGTGTTCGCGCCCCGCGCCCGGCTCGTCGTCGAGCGCTTCGGCGCCCGGGCCGTCTGCACCGCCGGCATGCTCGCCGTCGCCGTCGGCCTGGCCGCCTTCGCCTTCTTCGACGCCGGCACGCCCGTGTGGGTCCTGGAGGTCGTCTTCTTCCTCCAGGGCGCCGGCATGGCGCACATCATGCCGCCGGTCACCGTCGCCGTGATGCAGTCGCTGCCGCGCGAGAAGGCCGGCTCCGGCTCGGCCATCAACAACACCTTCCGGCAGGTCGGCGGCGCCCTCGGAGTGGCCGTCCTCGGCTCGGTGCTCTCCAGCACCTACCGCGGCGAGATCGAGGGGCACCTCGGCGCCCTCCCGCCCGCCCTGCGCGACACCGCGGGCGAGTCCATCGAGGCCACCCTCGCCGTCGCCGAGAAGCTCGGCCCGGCCGGCCGCGGCCTGGTCACCCCGGCGTACGACGCCTTCCTCGACGCGATGCACGTCACCGCGATCGGCTCGGCCGCCGTCGCCGTCCTCGGCGCCGTCGTCGTCGCCGTCTTCCTGCCCGGCCGCACCACCCCTCCGGGCGGCGCACCGGAGGCCGGCGTTCCCGGCAGCCGCGCGGAAGCGGGAGAATCGGTTCCCAGGTAGGCGGCGGGCCGGCGGAGCGGGCCCAGGAGGAGAGGCGGAAGGCACGTGTCGCAGCGCTCGCAGCAGGACGCAGGCGGGGCAGCACCCGCCCCTGCTCCCGTCCCCGCGCCCGCCCGCGGACCCGGCTGCCCGGGCCCCGAGGGCGGCGCGGTACGGCGCGGGCGGCCCCGCAGCGAGGCCGCCGACCAGGCGATCTTCGACGCGGTCGTGGCCCTCCTGGAGAGCGGCCTGTCGCTCTCCGAGGTGTCCATCGAGAAGATCGCCCGCACCGCCGGCGTCGGCAAGGCCACCATCTACCGCCGCTGGCCCGGCAAGGACGAGCTCTTCGTCGACCTGCTGCGCTCCGTCGACCCCCCGGACCCGGTGCTGCCCGGCACCTCGGTCCGGGACGACCTCATCGCCTTCCTCGAAGCCGTGCGGCAGCGCGGGCTCGCCAAGCGGGCCTCCGCGCTGCACGCCGTCTTCTCGCAGATGCAGCTCTATCCCAAGCTGTGGGACGCCTACCACCAGTGCGTGATCGAACCCCGCCGGCGGATGGGCATGGAGGCCGTGCGGCGCGGCATCGAGCGCGGCGAACTGCGCTCCGACCTCGACCCCGAGCTCGTCAACGACCTCTTCGTCGGCCCGGTCCTGGTGCGCACGGTCCTGCGGCCCGGCGCCTCCCTGGAGCCCGGCCTCCCCGAGCAGGTCGTCGACGCCGTCCTCACCGGCCTGCGGCCCCCGGGACCCTCGTCGCCCTGACCCGGCGGCCGGCCGGGGACGAATGTGCGCGTTCTGTCACAGCCACCCCCACCGCGCCACCTGCAGGAACCCGCCACGCGCGGGTGTCGTCCCTCGATGCGTACGACCGACCCGCGATCGCCTAGTGTCGGGAGCGGGTCGCACAGCAAGGCAGTGAGGACGGCAGCGATGGCGCGGGTGGACATGACGGAGACCGAAGACGGCGGAACGCCGGGCGACCAGGACTCCGCCTCCCGGCCGGCGGCGCGGTCCGGCCGCGGCCTCGCCCGCTACCTCGCGGGATGGCGCGGCGACCGCGGCATCTGGCGCCGGGGCGTGCTGCTCGCGCTGTGCGCCGTACTCGTCGCCCTCGTCATGGTGTTCCACGCCGAGATCCCCAACCGGATCGGCAACCTGGGCAGTCTGACCGAGACCTTCCTGCCCTGGGCCGGACTGTCCGTGCCGGTGCTGCTCGTGCTCGCGCTGCTGCGCCGCTCGGCGACCGCGCTCGTCGCGCTGCTGCTGCCGGCCGTGGTCTGGCTCAACCTCTTCGGCGGCCTGGTCGTCGACAAGTCCCGCTCGGGCGGCGACCTCACCGTGGTCTCCCACAACGTGAACGCCGACAACCCCGACCCCGAGGGCACCGCCCGCGAACTCGCCGCCTCCGGCGCCGAGGTCATCGCCCTGGAGGAGCTCAAGGGCGACATGGTCCCGGCCTACGAGCGGGCCCTCGCCGCCGACTACCCCCACCACGCGGTGCAGGGCACCGTCGGCCTGTGGAGCAAGTACCCGCTGCGCGACGCCCGTCCGGTCGACATCCGGCTCGGCTGGACCCGCGCCATGCGCGCCGGCGTCGCCACCCCGGCCGGCGAGGTCGCCGTGTACGTGGCCCACCTGCCCTCCGTACGGGTCAGGATGAACGCCGGCTTCACCGCCAACCAGCGCGACGCCAGCGCCGACGCCCTGGGCGAGGCCATCTCCCGCGAGCGGAACCGGCGCCTGGTGCTGCTCGGCGACCTCAACGGCACCATGAACGACCGCGCCCTCAACGGCGTGACCTCCCAGCTGCGTTCCACCCAGGGCGCGGCCGGCGACGGCTTCGGCTTCAGCTGGCCGGCCTCGTTCCCGATGGCCCGCATCGACCAGATCCTGGTGCGCGACGTCGAGCCGCTGGCCTCCTGGACGCTGCCGGAGACGCGCAGCGACCACCTTCCGGTGGCCGCCCGCGTCAAGCTCTGAGCACCCTCCCCACGGGTCCTCAGGCGGGCGACTCCCGCCAGCGGTTGGTGATGGGCAGTCGCCGGTCCTTGCCGAAGCCCTTCGCGGAGATCTTCGTGCCCGGCGGGTACTGCCGGCGCTTGTACTCCGCGAGGTCCACCATCCGCAGGGTCCGCGCCACCAGCTCCGGGTCGAAGCCCGCCGCCACGATCTCGTCCTTGCCGCGGTCCCGGTCCACGTACAGCTCCAGGAGCCGGTCCAGGACCCCGTAGTCCGGCAGCGAGTCGGTGTCCACCTGCCCCGGGCGCAGCTCCGCGCTCGGCGGCTTGGTCAGGGTGTTCTCCGGGATCGGCGGGGTCTGGCCGCGCTCCTCGGCGGCCCGGTTGCGCCAGTGGGCCAGCCGGAAGACATCCGTCTTGTACACGTCCTTGATGGGCCCGTACGCGCCGACGGAGTCGCCGTACAACGTCGAATAGCCCACCGCGAGCTCCGACTTGTTGCCCGGCGCGAGCACGATGTGGCCCTCCTCGTTGGAGAGCGCCATCAGCAGCGTGCCGCGCAGCCGCGACTGCAGGTTCTCCTCGGCGAGCCCGGTGAGCGCCAGGGAGCCCATGTAGGCGTCGAACATCGGCTCGATGGACACCGTGCGGAAGTTCAGTCCGGTGCGCCGGGCCAGTTCGGCGGCGTCGGCGCGCGAGTGGTCGGAGGAGTACTTCGAGGGCATCGACACCCCGTACACGTTCGCCGGGCCGAGCGCGTCGCAGGCGATCGCGGCGACCAGCGCCGAGTCCACGCCGCCGGACAGGCCGATCAGGACGGAACGGAAGCCGTTCTTGGCAACGTACGCGCGCAGGCCGACGACCAGCGCCGAGTAGACCTCCTCGTCGTCGTCGAGGCGCTCGGCGAAGCCGCCCGTCACCTCCGGCTCGTAGGCCGGCAGCGGCTCCTCGGAGAGCACCACCCGGTCGATCCGCAGCCCGTCGTCCACCACCCCGGTCGGGGCCTCGGCGAGCGGGGCCGCGGCCGGCAGGTCGAGGTCGAGCACCAGACAGCCCTCGGAGAACTGCGGCGCGCGGGCCAGGACTTCGCCGGCCGCGTCCACGACGATCGAGTCGCCGTCGAAGACCAGGTCGTCCTGCCCGCCCATCATGGCCACGTAGGCCGTGGTGCAGCCGGCCTCCTGGGCGCGCTTGCGGACGAGTTCGAGCCGGGTGTCGTCCTTGTCGCGCTCGTACGGGGAGGCGTTCACCGAGAGCAGCAGCCCGGCCCCGGCGGTGCGGGTCGCCGGCACCCGGCCGCCGTCCTGCCACAGGTCCTCGCAGATCGCGATCGCCACGTCCACGCCGTGCACGCGCAGCACGGGCAGGGTGTCGCCCTGGACGAAGTAGCGGTACTCGTCGAAGACGCCGTAGTTCGGCAGGTGGTGCTTGGCGAGGCGCAGCACCACCCGGCCGCGGTGCAGCACCGCCGCCGCGTTCTCCGGCGACCCGGCCGGCCGCCCGAGCCGCGGCCGGTCGTGCTCGGAACGGTCGAGATAGCCGACGACCACGGGCACCTCCCCGAGCCCCTCCTCGGCGAGCCGCCGCCCGAGCGCCGCGAGGGCGCCCCGGGAGGCCTCGACGAAGGAGGGCCGCAGGGCCAGGTCCTCGACGGGATAGCCGGTGAGCGTCATCTCCGGAAACGCGACGAGGTGCGCCCCCTGGCCGACGGCATGCCGGGTCCAGTGGACGACGGCCTCGGCGTTCCCGGCGAGGTCGCCGACGGTGGAGTCGATCTGATTCAGGGCGAGGCGTAGTTGAGGCACGCGGCCAGTTTATCGTCAACTCGACGCTATGTCCTGCGGACGGCGTGAACGGGACGGGACGGGGCCCGGCGCGGGCGCCCCGGCGGCTCCGGCGCACGAGCACGCGTCAGCGGCGTGCCTGCACCCCCACGCGGGCCCCCCGGCGGCTCCGGGCCCGGCCCGGGATCCTGCCGGCGCCCGGCGGCGCCGGGGCCCGAGCTCGCGTCAGCGCCGCTGCTTGCGCGCCTCCGGCCGGTGCGGGGGTGGGGGCGGCGGACGCCCCCCCGCGCGTGCGCCTGCGCCGACCGCCGTGCCGCCTCCGGGCGCCATCGCGCGGGGCTTGCCGGGAACCCATCGCCCCGCCCCGGCGCCTTCGGGCCTGCCCGGGATCCTGATCCGGCGCTCCGGCGCAGCTCGCGGCCGGTGCGGGCAGCGGGGCCGACTTCTTGCCCGGACCTCCGCCAAGTCATGCGCAGGCGCGCGGGGCCGGCGTCGCCGCGCGGCCTCCGGCCGGTGCGGGCGGATGGGTGGGGGCTCCGGGCGGCGCCCGCGCCGTGCCGCCTGCCGCCCCGCCGGGCCTCGGTGCGCCTGCGCCGACCGTCGCGCCGTCCTCCGCGCCCCCGGCGCGCCCGCGCCGACCGTCGCGCCGCCCTCCGCGCCGCCGGCGCGCCTGCGCCGACCGTCGCGCCGCCCGCCGCGCCCCCGCGCCATCGCGCCGGGGTTGCCGGGAACCCAGTGCCGGGCCCCCGCGTTCGACCCGGTGTGTCCAGGAATGCCGGGGGGACCCGGCGCGCTCGTCGGGTGGCCGCCGTGCTGCTCGGGCTCGGTGCGCTCGCGTACACCGCCTGGGTGCTCGAAGTCGTGCTGCGCACCGGGCTCGATCCCGTGCAGACGTACGTCTCCGAACTCGCCGCCGCCGACCAGCCGCTGGGCGGGCTGTTCCGTGCCACCGACCTCGCCGCCGGGGTGCTCGTCCTCGGCGGGGCGCTCACCGGCCTGGCCGCCGTGCGCCCCCGCCGGGCGTGGGCGGTGACCGGCTGGGTCGCGCTCGCGCTGTTCGGGGCCGCCACCGCCGTCGACTCCCGGCTGCCGCTCAGCTGCGCGCCCACCGCCGACCCCGAGTGCGCCGCCCGCGAGACCGCCGGGCTCGTGCCCGCCACCCACACGGCGCACGCCATCAGCTCCGGGCTCGCCATGACCGGCGCGCTCACCGCGATGCTCGCCCTCACCGTCGCCGCGCGCCGCCACCGCGCCCGCTCGTCGCTGGCCCGTACCGGACCCGCCCTCGTCGCCCTGGAGTTCGCCGCCACCGCCTGGACCCTCGCCGCCGTCGCCGCCTTCGAGGCGGGCCGCGGCACCTGGCTGCTCGGCGCCGGACAGCGCCTCCAGGTGCTGCTCGTCGCCGTGTGGCTGGCCGTCCTCGCCCGCACCGTCGCCCGGGAGCCGCGATGAGCTTCGTACGGATCGGGGGCGTCGCCCACCACGTCGTCGTCGACGGCCGCGGACCGGTGTGCGTGCTCGCCGCCGGGCTCGGCATGAGCTGGTTCGACTGGGACCCGGTCGTCCCGCTGCTCGCCCCGCACCGCACCGTCGTCCGCTTCGACCGCCCCGGCCACGGCCTGTCCGAACGCGCCACCGCGCCCGTCACCGCCGCCGGCGAGGCGCACCGGATCGCCGCCGTCCTCGACGCCGTCGCACCCGGTCGCGCCCCCGTCACCGTCGTCGGGCACTCCATTGCCGGCTTCCACGCCGAGGCCTTCGCCCGGCTCCACCCGGCCCGCACCGCCGGCCTCGTCCTCGTCGACTCCTCCGTCGAGGAACGCCCCCGCCCCTCCCGCGCCGCCCCCGTGCTCGCCCGCGCGGTCGGCGCGGCCCTCGCCGCCGCCGGACTGCCCGCCGCGCTCGGCCCCGGGCTGCGCGCCCTGTCCGTACGCCGCTCCTCGTACCGCCGGCCCGCCCCCTCCCCGCCGCCCGCCGACCTCGTCCGCCGGGTCTACGGCAGCTCACGCGTGCTGCGCGGCACCCTCGACGAGAACGCCCGCTACGCCGCCGTCGCCGCCGAACTCCTCGCCCTGCGCGCGCACGCCCCGCTGCCGCCGGGCCTGCCCGTCACCGTGCTCGCCGCGCCCGACGGCTCGGCCCGCTGGGAGCGCCGCCAGCGCACGCTGGCCCGGCGGCTCGGCGCCCGCTACGAGGCGGCCGGACCGTCGGGCCATCTGGTCATGCTGGACCGCCCGGACGCGGTGGCCCGGGCCGTCCTCGCCCCGGGGGCGGGGCCTCAGGACGCCGCGTAGACGCTCTCGCAGAACGCCTTCAGCTGCTCGTCCGAGAGGTGCTGGGCCAGATCGGCCTCGCTGATCATGCCGACCAGCCGCTTCTCCTCGACGACCGGAAGCCGCCGGATCTGGTGCGACTGCATCTCCTCCAGGACGGCACCGACGTCCGCGCCGGCGTCGATCCAGCGCGGCGTGCCCTTCGCCATCTCGCCGCAGGTCACCTTCGCCGGGTCGTGGCCCATGGCCACACAGCCGACCACGATGTCGCGGTCCGTGATGATGCCGCACAGCCGCTCGTTCTCGTCGGCGATGGGCAGCGCGCCGACGTCCAGGTTGCGCATCAACTGGGCGGCGCGGTCGAGCGTCTCGTGTGCCGGGATCCACTGGGCCCCCGGGTGCATGATGTCCTTCGCCGTGGTCATGGGGTGCGTACCTTTCGTCGGACCTGCTCGTACCTGTCTGCGTACGTCCCCGAGCGCTCCCATTCTGCGGGCGCGGCACGGCCCCCGCGACCGCAGCGGGTCACGGGGGCCGTCGGTCCGCGGCGTCCGTCACGCCCCGGCGCCACGCTCCTTGAGCATGTCCGCCATCAGCGTGATCTCGGACTCCTGCGCGTCGACCATGCCCTGCGCGAGGTCGCGCTCGACCCCGGGCACGCAGCGCTCCACACAGCCCTGCGCCATGTGGATGCCGCCCTTGTGGTGCTCGGTCATCAGCTTCAGGTACAGCACCTCGGCCTCGCGGCCGGAGGCCCGGCGCAGCTGGTCGAGCTCGGCCCGGGTCGCCATGCCCGGCATCAGCTCGCCGTCCTCGCCGCCCAGGTCCACGCCCATGCCCATCCAGGTCATCGGCGCCACCCCGGCCTGCACCTTCGGCAGCCCCCACAGGTCGAGCCAGCCCAGCAGCATGCCGCGCTGGTTGGCCTGGGTGTTGGCGATGTCGTACGCGAGCCGGCGCACCGCCTCGTCCTTCGTCCGGTCCCGGACGATGAAGGACATCTCGACGGCCTGCTGGTGGTGGACGGCCATGTCCCGGGCGAAGCCCGCGTCCGCCGACTCGGCGGTCGGCGTGCGCGGGGCGTCGCCGTCCCGGTCCGCGGAGGCGACGGTGACCGCCCCGCCCGCGAAGAGCAGCGCGAGGACCACGGCCGTGACGGACGCCCACTGCGTCCGGTTCAGCCTCACTGGCCCATCCCGGCGCCGCCCTGACCGTCCGCGCCGATGCCGCCGGTGCAGGCCGCGCCCGGCTCGGGGGTCTGCGGGCCGGTCACGTACTTGGTGAAGAAGGCGTTCACGCGCGGGTCGTCGGCGCCGTCCACGGTCACCTGCTTGCCCCAGGCGCTCAGCATGATGGCGCCGGACTGGTTGTCGACCGGGCTCATCAGCGAGTACGGGGTCTTCTTGACCTTGGCCTTGAGCTTCTCCAGGTCGGCCGCTGCGGCCTTCTTGTTGTACGTCACCCAGACCGCGCCGTGCTCCAGGGAGTGCACGGCGTTGGTGTCGTTGACCGGCTTGTCGTAGACGTCGCCGTTGCAGTTCTGCCAGACCGGGTTGTGGTCGCCGCCGACCGGCGGGTTCATGTCGTACTTGACCGGGGTCTGGACGTGGTTGCGGCCCAGCTTCTTGGCGTCCCAGGACTTCTCGCCCTCGATGGGCGCCTTGGCGGCCGCCTCCTGCTGCTCCTGCTTGGTGTTCTCCTTGTTGATCACCCAGCCGCCGAAGCCGACGAGGCCGAGGACCACGACGGCGCTGATGCCGATCGTGAGGAAGCGGTTGCGGCGCTCGCGGGCCTGCTCGGCGCGGCGCATCTCCTCTATTCGGGCGCGGCGGTCGGCAGTGGTGGAGCGGTTCGCCATGATGATGTCGTCCTTCTGGAAGTCCGGGAGGGCCCGGGGGAGACCGGGGAATCCGGGGATGCCGGGGAAAGTCGTGCGGGGTGTGCGGGCGGAACCGGTACGGCGGGGCGGGGCGCGCCGTGCGGACCGCCGGGCCGGACCGGCTCAGGTCCGCAGCACCTGAAGGACGTGGAGGTCCGGCGCGCGCGGCCGGGCGTCGGGGTGCGGCGGCCGTCCGTCGCCGCGCGCCTCGCCGGGCCGGGCCGGCCGCCCGTCCGCGTGCAGCGGCGGGTCGAGCGGCGGGGCGCTGAGCACGGCGGGGGAGAGCGCGGGGAAGAGGGAGCAGTTGCCCCGCTCGTACGGGCACGCGTAGTGCTCGTCCCGGGTCTCCGCGCTCGTGGCGGGCCCGGGCGCGCGGGTGACCGTCTGCGCGGCGGCCGGCCGGGGCTCCCGGTGGCCGGGGACGGCGGCGGTGCCGAGGCAGAGGAAGAGCGCGCCGAGGAGCGTCGCCACGGCACTCGTCAGTGCCATGGGACGCAGGTGCCGGGACAGGCGTGTCCGCCGCGGGCCCTCCATGGGCGCCGATCGTAGTGGCAGAAGGGGGCCCGTGGGCCGAACGGGGTACCACTCGGTACCGGCCCGGGAGACGACCCGGCGGTTTTCGGCCCTTCCCCCGTTACCTGTGTCACAAGGGAGCAGGCAGTATGGGTGTGCAACGTGCACGAAACCAAGTGGTGGGATGCTCAGGCGCCCCCCGAAGTGCCCGAGGCGGTGGGAACAGGCGGCCTGAACAGCGAGGATGGGTGTGAAAATGGACAAGCAGCAGGAATTTGTGCTCCGTACGCTCGAGGAGCGCGACATCCGCTTCGTGCGTCTGTGGTTCACCGACGTGCTCGGCTTCCTGAAGTCGGTGGCCGTGGCCCCCGCCGAGCTGGAGCAGGCCTTCGACGAGGGCATCGGCTTCGACGGCTCCGCGATCGAGGGCTTCGCCCGGGTCTACGAGTCCGACATGATCGCCAAGCCCGATCCGGGCACCTTCCAGATCCTGCCGTGGCGCGCCGAGGCCCCGGGCACGGCCCGGATGTTCTGCGACATCCTGATGCCCGACGGCTCGCCGTCCTTCGCGGACCCGCGCTACGTCCTGAAGCGTGCCCTGGCGAAGACCTCGGACCTGGGCTTCACCTTCTACACCCACCCCGAGATCGAGTTCTTCCTGCTGAAGGACAAGCCGCTGGACGGCAGCCGGCCCACCCCGGCCGACAACTCCGGCTACTTCGACCACACTCCGCAGAACGTCGGCATGGACTTCCGCCGCCAGGCCATCACGATGCTGGAGTCGATGGGCATCTCGGTGGAGTTCTCCCACCACGAGGGCGCCCCGGGCCAGCAGGAGATCGACCTGCGGTACGCGGACGCGCTGTCCACCGCCGACAACATCATGACCTTCCGTCTGGTCATGAAGCAGGTCGCGCTGGAGCAGGGCGTGCAGGCCACGTTCATGCCGAAGCCCTTCTCGGACTACCCGGGCTCGGGCATGCACACCCACCTCTCCCTCTTCGAGGGCGACCGGAACGCCTTCTACGAGTCGGGCGCGGAGTACCAGCTGTCCAAGGTCGGGCGCTCCTTCATCGCGGGCCTGCTGAAGCACGCGGGCGAGATCTCCGCCGTCACCAACCAGTGGGTCAACTCGTACAAGCGCATCTGGGGCGGCTCGGGCCGCACCGCCGGCTCCGGCGGCGAGGCCCCCGCCTACATCTGCTGGGGCCACAACAACCGCTCCGCGCTGATCCGGGTCCCCATGTACAAGCCGGGCAAGATGGGCTCCTCGCGCGTGGAGGTCCGCTCCATCGACTCGGGCGCCAACCCCTACCTGACCTACGCGGTCCTCCTCGCCGCCGGCCTCAAGGGCATCGAGGAGGGCTACGAACTCCCGGCCGGCGCCGACGACGACGTCTGGGCCCTCTCGGACGCCGAACGCCGCGCGATGGGCATCGAGCCCCTCCCGCAGAACCTGGGCGAGGCGATCACCCTGATGGAGCGCAGCGAACTGGTGGCGGAGACGCTGGGCGAGCACGTCTTCGACTTCTTCCTGCGCAACAAGAAGCAGGAGTGGGAGGAGTACCGGTCGGAGGTCACGGCCTTCGAGCTGCGGAAGAACCTGCCGGTGCTGTAGGCGCCGCCGAAGCCAATTGCGTTGCGGGCGACGGCCGGGCCGGTCGACACTGCCGCCCGTGACAGACGTGAAGATCATCGAGACCGCCCGGCTGCTGCTGCACCCGCTCTCCGTCGACGAGGGGCGGCGGCTCGTCGGCGGGCGGCCGGGGGTCGGGGACCGGTGGGCCGAGGGGTATCCGACGGCGGGGGACGTCCGGGGGGTGGGGAGCTTCCTGGAGAAGGTGGCCGAGCGCGGGGACCCGGGGGTGTTCCGGCCGTACGAGATACGGCGGCTCGCGGACGGGGTCGCCGTCGGCGGGATCGGGTTCCACGGGCCACCGGACGCGGACGGGGTCGTCACCGTCGGGTACGGGCTCGTGCCCGGGGTGCGGGGGCGGGGGTACGCGTCGGAGGCGTTGCGGGCGCTGATCGCCCGGGCCCGCGAGGCCGGTGCCACCGCGGTCCGGGGGGACGCCGACCTCGACAACGTCGCCTCCCACCGGGTGATGGAGGCGGCCGGGATGGCGTACGAGGGGGAGGACGAGGTCGTGCGCCATTACCGCCTCGTCCTCGAGGACTAGCGTTCCGACAGCTCCGACGGCGCCTCCTGCACCCACCACCCGTTGCCGTCCGGGTCGGCGAAGGTCAGGAAGGAGTTCCAGGTGTCGCCCTTGCCCTCCTCCCAGCCCGTCGCGCCCACGTGCATCACCGGCGACACGTCGACGCCCGCCTCGACCAGCTCGTCGCGGGCCGCCTCGATGTCCGTGACGCAGAGCTGGAGGCCGTGCAGGGTGCCGGGGGCCATCTCGCGGGTGCCCGGGAAGGCGGGCATGCCCTGGAGCAGGGAGAGGGAGCAGCGCGAGCCGGGCGGGGTGATCTGGATGATGCGGACGCCGGGCGCGACCTGCTGGTCCAGGTCGACGGTGAAGCCCAGCGTCTCGCCGTAGAACTCCTTGGCCCGGTCCAGGTCCGCGACGGGGACGGCCACCACTTCGAGGGTCCAGTTCATGGTGCGGATTCTGCCGTCCGGAGCCGCCCCGCGCTCCCCGGAGCGCATCGTGGGCGTTTCGCCGGATAGGCTCGCCCAGGGGCTCGATCGACCGGTGGAGGAGCGGCGGGATGACGGTGCCGGGACGCAGGAGCAGCACGTTCACCCGGCTGCTGCGGCACGGGTTCACCGATCCGTCCGCCGCCGAGCGGCTGCTCGACCTCGACGAGCTGGCCCCGCTGCGCGGCGACTCCGTCCTCCTCGACGCCCTCGGCGCCACCGCCGACCCCGACCTCGCCCTGCGCGGCCTGGTCCGGCTCGTCGAGGCGCAGCCCGAGGCCGAGCGGTCCGCGCTCACCACCACGCTGCTGTCCGCGAAGCCCTTCCGGGACCGGCTGCTCGGCGTGCTCGGCACCTCCGAGGCGCTCGGTGACCACCTGGCCCGGCACCCGCGCGACTGGCAGGCCCTCGTCACGTACGAGGCGGCCGATCTGCACCCGGGCGTCGCCGAGTTCGAGCAGGGGCTCGCCGGCGCCGACGACCCGGTGGCGCTGCGCGTCGCCTACCGCCGCTGTCTGCTGTCGATCGCCGCCCGTGACGTGTGCGGCACCACCGACGTCACCCAGACCGCCGCCGAGCTCGCCGACCTCGCCACCGCCACCCTGCGCGCCGCGCTGCGGATCGCCCGCGCCGCCGCCCCCGAGGACGCCGGGCAGTGCCGGCTCGCCGTGATCGCCATGGGCAAGTGCGGCGGCAACGAGCTCAACTACGTCTCCGACGTCGACGTGATCTTCGTCGGCGAGGCGGCCGAGGGCTCCGACGAGGCCAAGGCGCTCCAGGCCGCGACCCGGCTCGCCTCCCACCTCATGCGGATCTGCTCCGAGACCACCGTCGAGGGCAGCATCTGGCCGGTCGACGCCAACCTGCGCCCCGAGGGCCGCAACGGCCCGCTCGTCCGCACCCTCTCCTCCCACCTCGCGTACTACCAGCGCTGGGCCAAGACCTGGGAGTTCCAGGCCCTGCTCAAGGCCCGCCCGGTGGCCGGCGACGCCGAGCTCGGCGCCGCCTACGTGGCCGCCGTCTCGCCGCTGGTCTGGCAGGCCGCCGAGCGCGAGAACTTCGTCGCCGACGTGCAGAAGATGCGCCGCCGGGTGGTCGACAACATCCCCGCCGCCCAGGTCGACCGCGAGCTCAAGCTCGGCCCCGGCGGCCTCAGGGACGTCGAGTTCGCCGTCCAGCTCCTCCAGCTGGTGCACGGGCGCAGCGACACCACCCTGCACAGCGGCACCACCCTCGACGCCCTGGCCGCGCTCGCCGCCGGCGGCTACGTGGGCCGCGCCGACGCCGCCCAGCTCGACGATGCCTACCGCTTCCTGCGCGCCATGGAGCACCGCATCCAGCTCCACCGGCTGCGCCGCACCCACCTGGTGCCGGAGGGCGAGGAGGACCTGCGCCGGCTCGGGCGCTCCCTCGGCCTGCGCACCGACCCGGTGGCCGAGCTGGGCCGCGAGTGGCGGCGGCACGCCGCCGTGGTCCGCCGGCTGCACGAGAAGCTCTTCTACCGCCCGCTGCTCGACGCGGTCGCCCAGCTCGCCCCCGGCGAGATCCGGCTCAGCCCCGAGGCGGCCGGACAGCGCCTCGAAGCGCTCGGCTACGCGGACCCGGCCGCCGCCCTGCGCCACCTGGAGGCACTGTCCTCCGGGGTCAGCCGCAAGGCCGCGATCCAGCGCACGCTGCTGCCGGTGCTGCTCGGCTGGTTCGCCGACTCGGCCGACCCGGACGCCGGACTGCTCGGCTTCCGCAAGGTCTCCGACGCCCTCGGCAAAACCCCCTGGTACCTGCGGCTCCTGCGCGACGAGGGCGCCGCCGCCGAGAACCTCGCCCGGGTCCTCTCGGCCGGCCGGCTCGCCCCCGACCTGCTGCTGCGCGCCCCCGAGGCGGTCGCCATCCTCGGCGACCCCGAGGGCCTGGGGCCGCGCGGCCGGGACCACCTGGAGCAGGAGGTGCTCGCCGCGGTGGGCCGCGCCGAGGGCGCCGAGCAGGCGGTGGCCGCCGCCCGCGGGGTGCGCCGCCGGGAGCTGTTCCGTACCGCCGCGGCCGACCTCATCGGCTCGTACGGCACCGAGGACAGCCCCCGCGAGTCCGACCCCGGCGCCCTGGTCGACCGGGTCGGGCAGGCCGTCACCGACCTCAACGCGGCCACCATCGCCGGAGCGCTGCGGGCCGCCGTGCGCGCCGAGTGGGGCGAGGAGCTCCCGACCCGCTTCGCCGTCATCGGCATGGGCCGCTTCGGCGGCCACGAGCTGGGCTACGGCTCCGACGCCGACGTGCTCTTCGTGCACGAGCCGCGCGAGGGCGTCGACGAGCAGGAGGCGGCGAAGGCCGCGAACCGGGTCGTCACCGAGATGCGCCGGCTGCTCCAGCTGCCCACCGCCGACCCGCCGCTGCTCATCGACGCCGACCTGCGCCCGGAGGGCAAGAGCGGCCCCCTGGTGCGCACGCTCAAGTCCTACGAGGCCTACTACCGCCGCTGGTCGCTGGTGTGGGAGAGCCAGGCCCTGCTGCGGGCCGAGCCGATGGCCGGCGACCCGGAGCTCGGCGCCCGCTTCGTCGGGCTGATCGACCCGCTGCGCTATCCCGCGGAGGGCCTGGGCGAGGACGCGGTCCGGGAGATCCGCCGCCTCAAGGCCCGGATGGAGACCGAGCGCCTGCCGCGCGGCGCCGACCCGACCCTGCACGCCAAGCTGGGCCGGGGCGGGCTGAGCGACGTCGAGTGGACGGTGCAGCTGCTCCAGATGCGGCACGGCTGGGCCGAGCCGGGCCTGCGCACCACCCGCACCCGCGCGGCCCTGGCCGCCGCCCACGAGGCCGGCCTGATCGCCGCGGACGAGGCCCAGACCCTCGACGAGGCCTGGGTGCTCGCCACCCGGGTGCGCAACGCGGTGATGCTGGTCCGCGGCCGTCCCGGCGACACCTTCCCCTCCGAACCGCGCGAACTGGCCGCCGTCGGCCGCTACCTGGGTTACGGCCCGGGCCGGGTCGGCGAGCTGGTCGACGACTACCGGCGCGTCACGCGGCGGGCGCGCGCGGTGATGGAGGAGCTGTTCTACGGGGCGTGAGCGGCGTGCCCCCGACGCCGGGCGCACGGGGCGTGAGCGGTGTGCCCCCGGGGCCGGGCGAACAGGGGGCGAGCGGTCGAGCGCGCCGGGTCACGGACGACGGGTGTCGGTCCGGTCAGCTGCCGGAGGTGACCTTCTCCTGCTCGTCCGAGGCCGCCCCGGCCTTCTCGCGCCCGGCCTTCTCGCGCCCGGCCTTCTCGCTCCCGGTCTCCCCGGCCCCGGTCTCCCCGGCCCCGGTCTCCTCGTTCCCCGCCCGTTCGCCGGCTGGGACGCCCCGGGGCCGGGAGGCCGCCGGCTCCACCAGCTTGGGCAGCTTGTGCGGGCGCGAGCCGTACCAGACGTACGAGGCGCCGAAGCCGAAGGCCAGGCAGAGGATGCCGCCGACCGCGTCCATCCAGAAGTGGTTGGCGGTGGCGACGATGACGACCAGGGTCGCCACCGGGTAGAGCAGGCCCAGGATCCGGGCCCACGGGGCCTTCGCGAGCAGGAAGATCGTCAGCCCGCACCACAGCGACCAGCCGATGTGCATCGACGGCATCGCCGCGTACTGGTTCGACATGTGCTTGAGGTTGCCCGAGGCCATCGAGCCCCAGGTGTGGTGGACGAGCACGGTGTCGACGAAGTTCTGGCCGTTCATCAGGCGCGGCGGCGCCAGCGGATACAGGTAGTAGCCGACGAGGGCCACTCCCGTGGTCGCGAACAGCACCGTGCGGAACGCCGCGTAACGGCCCGGGTGCCAGCGGTACAGCCACACCAGCACACCGATGGTGACCACGAAGTGCAGGGTCGCGTAGTAGTAGTTCATCGACACGATCAGCCATGTCACCGAGTTCACGGCGTGGTTGACGGTGTGCTCGAAGGCCAGGCCGAGGGAGTGCTCGGCCTGCCAGATCCAGTCGGCGTTCTTGAGCGCCTGGGCCTTCTGCTCCGGTACCGCGTTGCGGATGAGCGAGTACAGCCAGTAACTGACCGCGATGAGCAGGACCTCGAACCAGATCCGCGGGCGTCGCGGGGTCCGCGGGCGCAGGCGTGCCCGGCCGCCGGACACGATGGGTGCCGACGGGTTCGTCCGGCTTTCCAAACTCTTCACGGTCGTTTCACCCATGGGAGGAGAGTCTGCCAGATGCCGTCCCCCCGACCGATCATCCCTCGGACGGGTATCCGGCGCACCCGCTCCGCCTCAGGGACGACCCCGCGGCTCAGGGACGGCCCAGGGGTGCAGACGCGGTCGAGCCGCGGACGACCAGCTCCGGCATGAACACGAACTCGCTGTGCGGGGCCGGGGTGCCGCCGACCTCCTCCAGGAGGGCGCGGACCGCGGCCTGCCCCATCGCCTGCACGGGCTGGCGGATGGTGGTCAGCGGCGGGTCGGTGAACGCTATGAGGGGGGAGTCGTCGAAGCCGACCACCGAGACGTCCTTCGGCACGGTCAGGCCCCGCTCCCGGGCGGCCCGGATCGCGCCGAGCGCCATCATGTCGCTGGCGCAGACGATGGCGGTGCAGCCCCGGGAGATCAGCGCCCCTGCGGCGGCCTGCCCGCCCTCCAGGGTGTAGAGCGAGTGCTGGATCAGCTCCTCGGTCTGCTCGGGGGAGAGGCCGAGCCGCTCGCGCATCCCGCGCCGGAAGCCCTCGATCTTGCGGAGCACCGGCACGAAGCGCTTGGGTCCGACGGCGAGGCCGATCCGGGTGTGCCCGAGCGCGGCCAGGTGCGTCACGGCGAGCACCATGGCGGCCCGGTCGTCGGGGGAGACGAAGGGGGCCTGCACCTTGGGGGAGAAGCCGTTGATGAGGACGTACGGGACGCCCTTGCCGCGCAGCTGGTCGTAGCGGGTGGTGTCGGCCGTGGTGTCGGCGTGCAGCCCGGAGACGAAGATGATGCCGGCGACGCCCCGCTCGACCAGCATGTCGGTGAGCTCGTCCTCGGTGGACCCGCCGGGGGTCTGGGTGGCGAGCACCGGCGTGTATCCCTGCCGGGTGAGGGCCTGCCCGATGACCTGCGCGAGCGCGGGGAAGATCGGGTTGTCCAGTTCGGGGGTGATCAGTCCGACCAGGCCGGCGCTGCGCTGGCGCAGCCGGACCGGGCGCTCGTAGCCGAGCACGTCGAGTGCGGCAAGCACGGATTCACGGGTGGCCGCGGCCACACCGGGCTTGCCGTTGAGCACGCGGCTGACTGTGGCTTCACTGACCCCCGCCTGGGCTGCGATGTCGGCGAGCCGCGCGGTCATGGGAGTGGACTGTACCGGTCGGGCGTCGGATTGCCCACCGAACGCGGCTTCCGGCCGTCTTCGCGGCCCTTGCGCAAGTCCTTGCAAGCTCCGATGGCTTCTGCCGCACCGGGTGCGCGCCCTGGAAGCCCGGTCCCGGGGCCTGTCAAGCGGCTCGTCGGCAACCTTCGGGACACGTGGATGTAACGATCGCCGAGGCTTGCAGAAATTTCACGCAAGGTCTTTCGGCGCGTTTTCATCCCTGTTACGTTCCTGGCAACCCGGCGCGCCGCGAGGGAGCGGTCGCATGAGGAAGGTGTTTCAGCCCCTCGTCCGATCCGGGACCATCGATAGGAGTTCACATGCGGCGTGGCATAGCGGCCACCGCGCTGGTCGCGGCCCTGGGCGTGACCCTGGCGGCGTGCGGCGGGAGCGGCAGCGGTAACGGCGGCGACACGAAGGGCTCGGGCGAGCTCTCCGGCACCGTCACCTGGTGGGACACCTCCACGGTCGGTTCCGAGGACAAGGTCTTCAAGAAGATCGCCGAGGACTTCACCAAGAAGCACCCCAAGGTCACGGTCAAGTACGTCAACGTGCCCTTCGGCGACGCCCAGAACAAGTTCAAGAACGCCGCCCAGTCCGGCTCCGGCGCCCCCGACGTGATCCGCTCCGAGGTCGCCTGGACCCCGGACTTCGCGAACCTCGGCTACCTCGCCCCGCTGGACGGCACCCCCGCCCTGAAGGACGACGACGACTTCCTCAAGCAGGCCGCCGCGTCCACCAAGTACAACGGCAAGACCTACGCCGTGCCGCAGGTCATCGACTCCATGGGCATCTTCTACAACAAGAAGATCTTCAAGGACGCCGGCGTCGAGGTCCCGAAGAACATCGACGAGCTGAAGTCCGTCGCCACCAAGATCAAGCAGAAGACCGGCAAGACCGGCCTGTACCTGCGCGGCGACGACGCCTACTGGTTCCTCTCCTTCCTGTACGGAGAGGGCGGTGACATGGTCAACGCCGACACCAAGACCGTCACCATCGACAACCCGGCCGGCGTCAAGGCCTTCAAGACCGTCAAGGACCTGGTCGACTCCAAGGCCGCGATCACCGACGCGACCAACGGCTGGGACAACATGCAGGCCGCCTTCAAGGACGGCAAGGTCGCGATGATGATCAACGGCCCGTGGGCCGTCGCCGACACCTACACCGGCAAGGAGTTCGCCGACAAGGCGAACCTGGGCATCGCCCCGGTCCCGGCCGGCTCCGCCGGCCAGGGCGCCCCGCAGGGCGGCCACAACCTCGCCGTCTACGCCGGCTCCAAGAACCTGGCCGCCTCCTACGCCTTCGTCGAGTACATGAGCTCGACCGAGGTCCAGGCCCAGGTCGCCAAGGAGCTGAGCCTGCTCCCGACCCGTACCTCCGCGTACGGCAAGACGGAGGTGGCCACCAACGAGATGATCACCTTCTTCAAGCCGGTCGTCGAGAAGGCCGTCGAGCGCCCGTGGATCCCGGAGGGCGGCAGCCTCTTCGCCCCGCTCGTCACCGAGTACACCAAGGTGCTCACCAACCAGACCACCCCGGAGCAGGGAGCGAAGACGGCGGGCGACTCCTACCGCAAGCTCCTGAAGGACTGGAAGTAACCAACCCCGTGCCGGAGACGGAGCACGAAGGAAGGCAGACCGGCTGATGGCTGTGGACACCAGCAGCCAGTCGGTGGCGAAGGCCGCGGGCGACACCGCCCGCGGCCGGAGCCGCGGAACTGGCAAGCGCAACGGTGGATCCCAGGGCGCCGTACGGCGCTCCCTCTCCACCCACTGGTACGCCTGGGCGATGGTCGCCCCGGTCGTCGTCGTGATCGGCGTGATCATCGGATACCCGTTGGTCCGCGGCATCTGGCTGTCGCTCACCGACGCCAACGAGCGCAACGTGGAACGCTCCATCGGCGTCAACCACATCCCGGCGAGTTACGAGTTCGTCGGCGTCGACAACTACGTCGACGCGCTCACCGGGAGCCAGTTCCTGGCCACCCTCGGCTGGACCCTGCTGTGGACGGTGGCCTGCGTGTCGGTCACCTTCGCCCTCGGCCTGGTCCTGGCGAACATGCTCAACCGCAAGATGGCCGGCCGCGGTGTCTACCGCATGCTGCTCATCCTGCCCTGGGCCGTGCCGGGCTTCGTCTCCGTCTTCGCCTGGCGCTTCCTCTACGACGAGCGCCGCGGCATCCTCAACCAGCTGCTCGCGGGCGGCGGCATCGACGCCGTCCCGTGGCTCAACGACCCCACCTGGGCCAAGTTCTCGGTCATCGCCGTCAACGTCTGGCTCGGCGTCCCCTTCATGATGGTCGCCCTGCTCGGCGGTCTGCAGTCCATCCCCGGCGAGATGTACGAGGCCGCCGAGATGGACGGCGCGAACGCCTGGCAGCGCTTCCGGCACATCACCCTGCCCGGTCTGCGCTCGGTGTCCACCACGGTGATCCTGCTGAGCACCATCTGGACCTTCAACATGTTCCCGGTGATCTTCCTGCTCACCCGGGGCGGTCCCGGTGAGGCCACCCAGATCCTGGTGACCCAGGCCTACAAGTTCTCCTTCGAGATCAGCCCGCGCGACTACGCGCAGTCCTCCACGTGGGGCGTGCTGATCCTGGTCCTCCTGATGGTCTTCGCCGCGGTCTACCGGCGGGTCCTCCGCAAGCAGGGAGAAGTCTGGTGACCACCGCAACCGCCACCGGCCCCGCCAAGCACCGGGCCCAGGCCCCGGCCCGGACCAACCCCCCGCGCCGCGGCCGCCGTTCGCCGCTCGCCTCGGTCGGGCTGCACGTCTCCCTGATCGTCGCCTCCGTGATCGCCGTCTTCCCGGTGCTGTGGGTGCTGCTGACCTCGCTCAAGCCGGCGAAGTACGCGACCACCACGGACTTCGTGAAGGAGCCGACGCTCGAGAACTACACGAACCTGCTGAACGACACCCCGTTCCTCACCTGGTTCGGCAACTCGCTGCTCGTCGCCGCCCTCACCACCCTGCTCGGCGTCTTCGTCTCCTCCACCACCGGCTACGCCGTCAGCCGCTTCCGCTTCCCCGGCAAGCGCGGGCTGATGTGGACGCTGCTGATCACCCAGATGTTCCCGGTCGCCGTCCTCATCGTGCCGATCTACAACATCATGGCGTCGATGGGCCTGCTCAACACCTCGACCGGCCTCGTCATCACCTACCTGACCATCGCCGTGCCGTTCTGCGCCTGGATGATGAAGGGCTTCTTCGACACCATCCCGAAGGAGATCGACGAGTCCGGCTACGTCGACGGACTGACCCCCTTCGGCACCTTCTGGCGGCTCATCCTGCCGCTCGCCAAGCCGGGCATCGCGGTGACCGCCTTCTACTCCTTCATCACCGCCTGGGGCGAGGTCGCCTACGCCTCCGCCTTCATGGTCGGCGACGAGAACCTGACCCTCGCCGGCGGACTGCAGAAGTTCGTCAACCAGTACGGCGCCCAGTGGGGCCCGATGACCGCGGCCTCCGTGCTCATCGCCATCCCCGCCGCCCTGGTGTTCCTCTTCGCCCAGCGCCACCTCGTCACCGGCATGTCCGCCGGTGCCGTCAAGGGCTGAGCCGACGAGACCCGTGGCCGCGCATCCCGTGCCCGCACCCTTCTTACGAAGCAAGGAAGACATGACCCAGCACCTCGCCGCCCCCGCCGCCGACGCCGCAACCGCCTCCGGCACGCAGTCGGGCTGGTGGAGAGACGCGGTGATCTACCAGGTCTATCCGCGCAGCTTCGCCGACGGCAACGGTGACGGCATGGGCGACCTGCCCGGCATCCGCAGCCGGCTGCCGTACCTGAAGCAGCTCGGCGTCGACGCCGTCTGGCTCTCCCCCTTCTACGCCTCGCCGCAGGCCGACGCCGGCTACGACGTCGCCGACTACCGGGCCATCGACCCCATGTTCGGCACCCTGCACGACGCCGACGCCGTGATCCGCGAGGCCCACGCACTGGGCCTCAGGATCATCGTCGACCTGGTCCCCAACCACTCCTCCGACCAGCACGAGTGGTTCCAGCGCGCGCTGCGCGAGGGCCCCGGCTCCCCGCTGCGCGAGCGCTACCACTTCCGCCCCGGCAAGGGCGCGGCCGGCGAACTCCCGCCCAACGACTGGGAGTCCATCTTCGGCGGCCCCGCCTGGACCCGCACCGAGAACCCGGACGGCACCCCCGGCGAGTGGTACCTGCACCTCTTCGCGCCCGAGCAGCCCGACTTCAACTGGGAACACCCCGCCGTCCGCGACGAGTTCCGCTCGATCCTGCGCTTCTGGCTCGACATGGGCGTGGACGGCTTCCGCGTCGACGTCGCCCACGGCCTGGTCAAGGCCGCCGGCCTGCCCGACATCGGCAGCCACGACCAGCTGAAGCTGCTCGGCAACGACGTCATGCCCTTCTTCGACCAGGACGGCGTCCACGAGATCTACCGCTCCTGGCGGAAGGTGCTGCAGGAGTACGACGGCGAGCGCGTCCTCGTCGCCGAGGCCTGGACCCCCACCGTCGAGCGCACCGCCAACTACGTGCGCCCCGACGAGATGCACCAGGCCTTCAACTTCCAGTACCTGGGCACCCACTGGGACGCCGAGGAGCTGCGGCGGGTCATCGACGCCTCGCTCGCCGCGATGCGCCCGGTCGGCGCCCCCACCACCTGGGTGCTGTCCAACCACGACGTCACCCGGCACGCCACCCGCTTCGCCAACCCGGCGGGCCTCGGCACCCAGCTGCGCACCCCCGGCGACCGGGAACTCGGTCTGCGCCGGGCCCGCGCCGCGACCCTGCTGATGCTGGCGCTGCCCGGCTCCGCCTACGTCTACCAGGGCGAGGAGCTCGGCCTGCCCGACGTCACCGACCTGCCCGACGAGGTGCGCCAGGACCCGTCCTTCTTCCGGGCCACCGGCCAGGACGGCTTCCGCGACGGCTGCCGCGTCCCGATCCCGTGGACCGCCGAGGGCTCCTCCTACGGCTTCGGCTCCGGCGGCTCCTGGCTGCCGCAGCCCGCCACCTGGGGCGCGCTCAGCGTCGAGGCGCAGACCGGCGACCCCGGCTCCACCCTGGAGCTCTACCGCAGCGCGCTCGCCGTGCGCCGCGAGCGCCCCGAACTCGGTGCGGGCGAGTCCGTCGAGTGGCTGGAGGCACCCGAGGGTGTGCTCTCCTTCCGCCGCGGCGGATTCGTCTGCACCGCCAACACCACCGGCCGGGCCATCTCCGTCCCGCTGCCCGGCCGGTTGCTCCTCTCGTCCGCCGGTGCGGACGAGGAGATCCGGATCGTCGACACCGACGGCGAGGGCAACGCCCTGCTGCCCGCCGACACCACCGCCTGGTGGGCGGTGTGACGATCCCCCTGCCGCGGGGCGCCGGAGGGGGCGCCCCGCGGCTCGCGGACATCGCGGCCCAGTCGGGGGTGAGCGAGGCCACCGTCAGCCGGGTCCTCAACGGCAAGGCGGGCGTGGCCGGCGCGACCCGGCACAAGGTGCTGGCCGCGCTCGACGTGCTGGGCTACGAGCGTCCGGTACGGCTCAAACGGCGCAGCGCCGGCCTGATCGGCCTGGTGGTGCCCGAGCTGACCAACCCGATCTTCCCGGCCTTCGCCCAGGTCGTCGAACAGGTCCTGGCCGGGCACGGCTACACCCCGGTGCTCTGCACCCAGATGCCCGGCGGCGCCACCGAGGACGAGCTGGTCGAGCAGCTGGTGGAGCGCGGGGTCGCCGGCATCGTCTTCCTGTCCGGGCTGCACGCGGACGCCACCGCCGACCCGGCCCGCTACACCCGGCTCGCCGAGCGGGGGGTGCCGTTCGTCCTCATCAACGGCTTCAACGAGCACGTCGACGCCAACTTCGTCTCGCCCGACGACCGGGCCGCGGCCCGGATGGCCGTACGGCACCTCGTGGAACTGGGCCACGAACGCATCGGGCTCGCCATCGGGCCGACCCGTTACGTGCCCTCGCGCCGCAAGGCGGAGGGCTTCGCCGCCGAACTGCACGCCCTGCTCGGCATCGAGCGGGAGGAGGCCGAACGCTTCGTGCGGCCCACCCTGTTCGGCGTGGAGGGCGGGCACGCCGCCGCCGACCTGCTGCTCGCCGAGGGCTGCACCGGCATCGTGTGCGGCTCCGACCTGATGGCCCTCGGCGTGGTCCGGGCGGCCCGCGCCCGGGGCCTGGACGTGCCCCGGGACGTCTCGGTGGTCGGCTTCGACGACTCCCCGCTGATCGCCTTCACCGACCCGCCGCTCACCACCGTGCGCCAGCCCGTGCAGGCCATGGCGACGGCGGCGGTCGGCGCGCTCCTGGAGGAGATCGAGGGAAACCCGGTGCAGCGCACGGAGTTCGTGTTCCAGCCGGAGCTGGTGGTCCGCGGGTCCACGGCGGCGGCGCTCGCGTAACTCCTTGCGCAAGATGTTGCGTTGCGGTGTCGGAAGTATTGACCGCACACCTGTGCACCCCTACGGTCGCGGCTGAAAACAGTTGCTGTCATTTTCGGCAACTTCTTGCGACAGGGACGTCGTACAGGAGGAAACATGGCCCGAAAGACCGTGGCCGGCGCGCTCGCCCTCGTGGCGGGAGCCGCAGTGGCCGTCACGGGATCCCCCACCGCCCAGGCCGCCCCGCCCGGCACGAAGGACGTCACCGCCGTGCTGTTCGAGTGGAACTTCGCCTCGGTGGCGAAGGCCTGCACCGAACAGCTCGGCCCCGCCGGCTACGGCTACGTCCAGGTCTCCCCGCCCCAGGAACGCATCCAGGGACCCCAGTGGTGGACCGCGTACCAGCCGGTCAGCTACAAGATCGCCGGCCCGCTCGGCGACCGCACCGCCTTCAAGAACATGGTCGACACCTGCCACGCCGCCGGGGTCAAGGTCGTCGCCGACTCCGTCATCAACCACATGGCGAACTCCTCGGGCACCGGAACGGGCGGCACCTCGTTCTCCAAGTACGCCTACCCGGGCCTCTACTCCGGCGCCGACATGGACGACTGCCGCGCCACCATCAGCAACTACCAGGACCGCGCCAACGTCCAGAACTGCGAACTCGTCGGCCTCCCCGACCTCGACACCGGCGAGGACTGGGTGCGCGGCCGGATCGCCGGCTACCTCAACGACCTGCTGACGCTCGGCGTCGACGGCTTCCGCGTCGACGCCGCCAAGCACATGCCGGCCGCCGACCTCGCCAACATCAAGTCCCGGCTGACGAATCCTTCCGTCTACTGGAAGCAGGAGGCCATCTACGGGGCCGGCGAGGCCGTCGCCCCGAGCGAGTACCTCGGCAACGGCGACGTCCAGGAGTTCCGCTACGCCCGCGACCTCAAGCGGGTCCTCCAGGGCGAGAAGCTCGCCTACCTCAAGAACTTCGGCGAGGCCTGGGGCTACATGCCCTCCGGCCAGTCCGCCGTCTTCGTGGACAACCACGACACCGAGCGCGGCGGCGACACCCTCAACTACAAGAACGGCGCCCAGTACACCCTCGCCTCCGTCTTCATGCTGGCCTGGCCCTACGGCTCCCCGGACGTCCACTCCGGCTACGAGTGGACCGACAAGGACGCCGGCGCGCCCAACAACCACCAGGTGAACGCCTGTTACAGCGACGGCTGGAAGTGCCAGCACGCCTGGCGCGAGATCTCCTCCATGGTCGCCTTCCGCAACACCGCCCGCGGCCAGGCCGTCACCGACTGGTGGGACAACGGCAACAACGCCATCGCGTTCGGCCGCGGCGCCAAGGCCTACGTGGCCATCAACCACGAGTCCTCGGCCCTCACCCGCACCTTCCAGACCTCCCTGCCCGCCGGCACCTACTGCGACGTGCAGAGCGGCGGCTCGGTCACCGTGAACGCGGCCGGGCAGTTCACCGCCACGCTGGCCGCCGACACCGCCCTCGCCCTGCACACCGGGGCCATGAGCTGCAGCGGCGGCGGCACCACCCAGCCGCCCGCCACCACCGGCGCCTCGTTCAACGTCAACGCCACCACCGCGGTCGGCCAGAACATCTACGTCACCGGCAACCGCGCCGAGCTCGGCAACTGGTCCCCGGCCGCGGCCCTCAAGCTCGACCCCGCCGCGTACCCCGTCTGGAAGCTGACGGTCGCCCTGCCCGCCGGCACGTCCTTCGAGTACAAGTACCTCCGCAAGGACGCCGCCGGGAACGTGACCTGGGAGTCCGGGGCCAACCGCACCGCGACCGTGCCCGCCTCGGGCCAGGTCGTCCTCAACGACACCTTCCGCAACTGACGTTCCCGTCCCCCTGCCCAGGGAGCACCTCCGTGATACGCAAGAGAACGGCGGTCGCACTGGCCGCCGCCCTGTGCGCGGCCCTGGTGCCCGCCGTCCCCGCGACGGCGGCACCGCGGCCGCCCGCGCCGCCCTCCGACCGGGCGCTCGCCGCCGAGCCCGCCCGCCACGACCTCACTCGCGAGCAGTTCTACTTCGTCCTGCCCGACCGCTTCGCCAACGGCGACACCGGGAACGACCGCGGCGGCCTCACCGGCTCCCGCACCGCCACCGGCTTCGACCCCAGCGACAAGGGCTTCTACCAGGGCGGCGACCTCAAGGGGCTCACCCAGCGCCTGGACTACATCAAGGGCCTCGGCACCACCGCCATCTGGATGGCGCCGATCTTCAAGAACCGGCCCGTGCAGGGCGAGGGCAAGGACGCCTCGGCCGGCTACCACGGCTACTGGATCACCGACTTCACCCAGGTCGACCCGCACTTCGGCACCAACGACGACCTGAAGCGCCTGATCGCCGCCGCCCACGCCAAGGGCATGAAGGTCTTCTTCGACGTCATCACCAACCACACCGCCGACACCGTCGACTACGCCGAGAAGAAGTACGGCTACCGCCCCAAGGGCGCCTACCCGTACCTCGACGCCACCGGCCGCCCCTTCGACGACCGCGCCGGCGTCCCGGCCGAGGTGGACGCCGACGCCTTCCCGTACACCCCGGTCCACAAGGCGGAGGCCGGCACCAAGGTGCCCGCCTGGCTCAACGACCCGTCGATGTACCACAACCGCGGCGACTCCACCTGGGCCGGCGAGTCAGCCGAGTACGGCGACTTCGTCGGCCTCGACGACCTGTGGACCGAGCGCCCCGAGGTCGTCGAGGGCATGAAGAGGATCTACGAGAAGTGGGTCCACGACTTCCGGATCGACGGTTTCCGCATCGACACCGTCAAGCACGTGAACCTGGACTTCTGGACCCAGTGGGCCACCGCCCTCGACGCGTACGCGAAGAAGCAGGGCCGCGAGGACTTCTTCATGTTCGGCGAGGTCTACTCCGCCGACACCGCCGTCACCGGCCCCTACGTCACCCGCGGCCGGCTCGACGCCACCCTGGACTTCCCCTTCCAGGACGCGGCCCGCGCCTTCGCCTCCCAGGGCGCCGGCGCAGACCGGCTCGCCAAGGTCTTCGCCGACGACTACCGCTACACCACCGACAAGGCCAACGCCTACGAGCAGGTCACCTTCCTCGGCAACCACGACATGGGCCGCATCGGAAGCTTCCTGGAGCAGGACCACCCGGACGCGAGCGACGCCGAACTCGTCCGGCGGGCCCGGCTCGCCAACGAGCTGATGTTCCTCAGCCGCGGCAACCCGGTCGTCTACTACGGCGACGAGCAGGGCTTCACCGGCCCCGGCGGCGACAAGGACGCCCGCCAGACCCTCTTCGCCTCGCGGATCGCCGACTACCTCGACGACGACCAGCTCGGCACCGACCGCACGCACGCCTCCGACGCGTACGACACCGGCCACCCGATCTACCGCTCCATCGCCGAGCTGTCGAAGCTCACCAAGGAGAACCCGGCCCTGCGCGACGGCGTCCAGCAGGAACGCCTCGCCGAGGGCTCCGTCTACGCCTTCTCCCGCACGGACGCCGAGGCCCGGGTGGAGTACCTGGTCGCCACCAACAGCGCCACCGAGCCGAAGACGGTCACCGTCCCCGTCGACTCGGCACGCTTCCACACCCTGTACGGCGGCCGGGGCGCCGTCGCCGCGAAGGACGGCGCCGTCACCGTCACCGTCCCGGCGCTCGGCTCCCTCGTCCTCAGGGCCGACGCGCCGCTGCCCGCGCCCGCCACCGCGCCCGCCGTGACCCTGCGGGCCCCGGCCGCCGGCGCCACCGGCACCGTCGAACTGTCCGCCGACGTCACCGGCGGCGGACTCAACCGGGTCGTGTTCGCCGCCCAGGTCGGCGACGGACCCTGGCAGACCCTCGGCACCGCCGACCACGCCCCGTACAAGACCACCCAGCACGTCACCGCGCCCGCCGGCACCGCCCTGCGCTACAAGGCCGTCGCCGTCGACGCCGCCGGGCGCACCGCGAGCGCGCTGGCCGCCACCACCGCCGGCGCGCCCCCCGCCCCCGAGAAGCCGGTCGCCGTCGAGCGCACCCACGCCGTCGTCCACTACCGGCGCGAGGACGGGAACTACGAGGGCTGGAAACTGAAGGCGGCCGGCCAGGAGGCCGCGTTCACCGGACGCGACGCCCACGGCGCCTTCGCCTGGGTCAAGGTCCCCGAGGGCGCCTCCACCCTCCCGTACACCGTCGAGAAGGACGGCACCGCCGACGGCCCCCAGCGCAGCATCACCCTCGGCCGCACCGGAGAGGTCTGGATCACGCAGGGCGCCGACGGCCAGTCCGACACCAACCCGGCCCCCGCCACCCCGGACCGGACCAAGGTCGTCCTCCACTACCAGCGCCCCGACGGGAACTACGACGGCTGGGGCCTGCACCTGTGGACCGGCGCCGCCCAGCCCACCGACTGGTCCAAGCCGCTGATGCCCACCCGCGTGGACGCCTACGGCGCCGTGTACGAGGTGCCGCTGGCCGAGGGCGCGAGCTCGCTCTCGTACATCCTCCACAAGGGCGACGAGAAGGACCTGCCCACCGACCAGTCCCTCGACCTCGCCACCTACGGCAACGAGGTCTGGCTGCTCGCCGGACAGCCGAAGTACCTGCTCCCGACCACCGGCGCGGCCCCCAGCCTCGACCTCGGCAAGGCCGAGGCGCAGTGGATCGACCGCACCACCGTCGTCTGGAAGGTCAAGGCCACCGACGCCACCAGCCAGCAGCTGGTGTACGCGCCGGGCAGCGCGGACGGCGGCATCACCGTCACCGACGGCGCCCTCAGCGACGAGGGCCGCTGGCTGCGGCTCAGCCCCGCCGCCCTCACCGACGCCCAGAAGGCGAGGTTCCCGCACCTCAAGGACTACCCGGCCTTCACCGTCGACCCGCGCGACGCCGACCGCGTCCGGGACTCCCTGCGCGGCCAGCTGATCGCCACCCAGCGCGCCGCCAACGGCGCCCTGCTCGCCGCCACCGGCGTGCAGACCGCCGGCGTCCTCGACGACCTCTACGCCGCACAGGCCACCCGCAAGGCGCTCGGCCCGGTCTTCCGCGACGGCCGCCCCACCCTCTCCGTGTGGGCCCCCACCGCCCAGTCCGTCGCCCTCGAACTCGACGGCAGGACCGTGCCCATGCGGCGCGACGCCGCCTCCGGCGTCTGGTCCGTCACCGGCCCGCGCGACTGGGCCGGCAAGCCCTACCGCTACGTCGTGAAGGTCTGGGCGCCGAGCGTGCGCAAGCTCGTCGAGAACCGGGTCACCGACCCGTACTCCACCGCGCTCACCACCGACTCCGCCCGCAGCCTCGTCGTCGACCTCGCCGACCCGAAGCTCGCCCCCCGGGGCTGGCAGGGCCTGCGGAAGCCGGCCGCCGTGCCGCTGCGCGACGCCCAGATCCAGGAGCTGCACATCCGCGACTTCTCCGTCGCGGACAGCACCGTGCCCGCCGCCCACCGCGGCACCTACCTCGCCTTCGGCGACACCGCCAGCGCCGGCTCGCGGCACCTCAAGGCGCTCGCCGACTCCGGCACCTCCTACGTCCACCTGCTCCCGGCCTTCGACATCGGCACCATCCCCGAGAAGAGGTCCGACCGCACCGAACCCGCCTGCGACCTGAAGGTCTACGCCCCCGACTCCGAGGATCAGCAGGCCTGCGTCGCCGCCGCCGCGGCCAAGGACGCCTACAACTGGGGCTACGACCCCCTGCACTACACCGTGCCGGAGGGCTCCTACGCCACCGACCCCGAGGGCACCCGCCGCACCGTCGAGTTCCGGCGGATGGTCCAGGCGCTCAACGGCGAGGGCCTGCGCACCGTCATGGACGTCGTCTACAACCACACCGTGGCCGCCGGACAGTCCGACAAGTCCGTCCTCGACCGCATCGTGCCCGGCTACTACCAGCGGCTCCAGGCCGACGGCACCGTCGCCACCTCCACCTGCTGCGCCAACACCGCGCCCGAGAACGCCATGATGGGCAAGCTCGTCGTGGACTCGGTCGTCACCTGGGCCAAGCAGTACAAGGTCGACGGCTTCCGCTTCGACCTCATGGGCCACCACCCCAAGGCCAACGTCCTCGCCGTGCGGGCCGCACTCGACGCGCTCACCGTCGAGAAGGACGGCGTCGACGGCAAGGCGATCATCCTCTACGGCGAGGGCTGGAACTTCGGCGAGATCGCCGACGACGCCCGCTTCGTCCAGGCCACCCAGAAGAACATGGCCGGCACCGGCGTCGCCACCTTCTCCGACCGGGCCCGCGACGCCGTCCGCGGCGGCGGCCCCTTCGACGAGGACCCCGGCGTCCAGGGCTTCGCCTCCGGCCTGTTCACCGACCCCAACGGCTCCGCCGCCAACGGCAGCCCGGAACAGCAGAAGGCCCGCCTCCTGCACTACCAGGACCTCATCAAGGTCGGCCTGTCCGGCAACCTGGCCTCGTACACCTTCACCGACACCTCAGGGCGCACGGTCAAGGGCTCCGAGGTCGACTACAACGGCGCCCCGGCCGGCTACGCGGCCGCACCCGGCGACGCCCTCGCCTACGCCGACGCCCACGACAACGAGAGCCTCTTCGACGCCCTCGCCTTCAAGCTCCCGGCCGGCACCCCGGCGGCCGACCGGGCCCGCATGCAGGTCCTCGCCATGGCCACCGGCACCCTCTCCCAGGGCCCGGCGCTCTCCCAGGCCGGCAGCGACCTGCTCCGCTCCAAGTCCCTCGACCGCAACTCGTACGACAGCGGGGACTGGTTCAACGCCATCCACTGGGACTGCCGCGACGGCAACGGCTTCGGGCGGGGCCTCCCGCCGGCCGCCGACAACAAGGCCAAGTGGTCCTACGGCAAGCCGCTCCTGGTGAACCCCGCGCTCACCGTCGGCTGCCCGGAGATCACCCGCGCCTCCGCCGCCTACCGCGACCTCCAGCGGATCCGCACCACGGAGCCCGTCTTCTCCCTGGCGACCGCCGGAGAGGTGCAGCAGCGGCTGTCCTTCCCGCTGTCCGGCCGCGACGAGACGCCCGGCGTGATCACCATGCGCCTCGGCGACCTGGTCGTCGTCCTCAACGCGACCCCGGCCGGCACCACGCAGCACGTCGCCGAACTGGCCGGAAAGGGCTACCGCCTCCACCCGGTCCAGGCCGCCGGCGCCGACCCGGTGGTGAAGACCGCCGCCTACGACGAGGCCTCGGGCACCTTCACGGTCCCGGCCCGCACGGTGGCCGTCTTCACGGCCCGCTGATCCCGGAGTCGTATCTCCCGCAGGACACAAGGGACCGTTCGCCCCGCGAACGGTCCCTTGTGCGTGCGGCGGGCGCCGGTCAAGCTGGGCCCGACATCCGCACCACCAGGAGTGACCCCCATGCCGTTCATCACCGTCGACTACTCCGCGCCCCTCGACCGGCGCGGCTTCGCGCTCGCGCTGCACCCGCTCGTCGTGGAGACCGTCGACGCCCGCCTCGAAGCCTGCACGACCCGCTTCCGCGAAGTAGAGGAGCTCGTCGTCGGCGACGGCTCCGCCGACGGCAGCGTCGTCCACGTGGAGATCGCCCTGCTCACCGGCCGCAGCGACGAGGCCAAGTCCCGGCTGCGCCGGGCCGTCCTCGCGCTCGTCCCGGACTACCTCAAGGACACGGAGGGCGTGCACGTCTCCGCCGAGGTCCGCGACCTCGACCCGTCCTACTGACCGGAGACCTCGCCGACCTGCGGCACCAGCGCCACGAGCCGGCCCACCAGATCGCCGAACGGCCCGTCGGCCGGCTCGTCGGCGAGGATCCGCACCACGATCTTCGCCATCTCGTCGTCGTACGCGGCGCTGACCGCGGTCAGCGCCGCGAAGTCGTGCACCAGCTGCAGCTCCAGCTCCGCACGCGGCACCCGGCGCCCGTCCAGCCACAGCAGCGCCGTCGACTCGGCCAGCGACACCCAGGACCGCACGACCAGTTCGAGCCGCGCCGAGGGCTCGGTCACCTCCAGGTGCGCCAGGATCTGCTCGTACGCCGCCTGCCGCACCTCGTCGATCATCGCGTTCGTCGTCGAGGAGCCGACCGCCGGACCGCCCCGCATCAGCGCGGCGAAGCCCGGCCCGTGGTCGTCCACGAAGTCGAAGAACCGGCCCATCACCCGCAGCAGCCGGGCCCCCAGCGGGCCGTGCGGCGGCTCCAGGAACCGGGCCGCCAGCTCGTCCGCCGCACGGCGCAGCGCCGCCTCGTACAGGGACTGCTTCCCGGGGAAGTAGTGATAGACCAGCGGCCGGGAGATGCCCGCGGCCGCCGCGATCTCGTCGATGGAGACCTCGTCGGGCGAGCGGTGGCTGAACAGCTCGAGGGCCACCCCGATCAGCTGCTGCTTGCGCTCCTCGACGCCCATCCGTCGGCGTACCCCGGTCGTCATGCGAACAGCCTAACGGGAGTCCGTTACGCTCCCGCCCCATGAGTGCTTCTGAGCAGGACGTCCCGGAGACCGAGGCGGAGCCGACCGGACTCACGCCCCGGCAGGCACGGCTGGCGCGTGTCATCGCCGGATCCGTGCTGCTCGTCGTGACCGCCGCGGTCCTCGTGACCCGCCTGGCGGCGCACACCTCGGTCCTCGTCGTCGGCGTCTACGGACTCGCCATGATCCTGTGCGGGGTCGTCATCGAACTGTCCCGCAACGGGCGGACGCGGCTGGCCACCTGGCTCCTGGCCGGCGGCCTCGCCACCGCGTTCGCCCTGGACTGGCTGGTGCTCCCCTAGGGCCGGCCCGGAAGGTTTCGCCTGGCTCGTGGCTCCGCCAGAGCTTCGCCTGGGTGGGGGTGCCCCCGGCGGAGCCTGGGGGAGTGCCCCCAGCACGCAGTCCCCCGTGGCCCCGCGGGCACGGGAGGTGCCCCCGCGCCCGCGTTGTCGTCGGTCGCCATGGCACGCCTCGTCTCCGCCTCCTCGGCCTGGCGGCCGGGGAGGTGCCCCCACCTCCGCCGTGCGATCGCACGCACCGGACGCCGGGAGCCCTACCCTGCGGGCAGACGACGCCACTTTCCGGACAGGACCTAGGACCCGACCGGCGTCCTCGCTACAGGTCCAGGACCAGCCGCCGCCCGGCGCACCGCGACACGCAGATCAGCATCGAGTCCGCCCGCTCGGCGTCGGTCAGCAGCTCGTCGCGGTGGTCCACCTCGCCCTCCAGGACCCGCTGTTGGCAGGTCCCGCAGAAACCCTGCCGACAGGAGTAGAGGACGCCCGGGACCGCCTCGCGCACCGCCGAGAGCACCGACTGGTCGGCCGCCACCGTCAACGTGCGCCCGGTGCGCCGCAGTTCGACCTCGAAGGGCGCGCCGCCCTCCGTACGGGCCGCGGAGAAGCGCTCCAGGTGCGGCACCCTGCCCTCCGGCAGCGCGGCGGACACCGCCTCCATCAGCCCCTCGGGGCCGCAGCAGTGCACCTCGGTCTCCGCCGGGAGCCCGGCGAGGAAACCGAGGTCCGGCCGCCCGTCGGTGTCCTCGGCGACCACCGTGGTCCGCCCGCCGCCCAGCTTCTCGACCTCGTCCAGATACGGCATGGTGGCCCGGCTGCGCCCGCAGTAGAGCAGCCGCCACTCGGCCCCGGCCGCCTCCGCCGCGCGCAGCATCGGCAGGACCGGCGTGATCCCGATGCCGCCGGCCACGAACACGTAGGAGGGCGCGGGCACCAGCGGGAAGCGGTTGCGCGGGCCGCGGATCTCGATCTCGGTGCCCACGTGGAGCTGTTCGTGCACCTCGCGGGAGCCGCCGCGGCCGCCCTGCTCCGGCTCGATCAGCCGGGTCGCGACGGTGTAGACGTCCGGCTCGGCCGGATCGCCGCACAGCGAGTACTGCCGGACGGTCCCGGAGGGCAGCACCAGGTCGATGTGCGCGCCGGGCTGCCAGGCGGGCAGCCCGGAGCCCTCCAGGCGCAGCTCGACGACCCCCTCGGCGGGCTCGGTCCGGGCGGCGACCAGGACGTGCCGGGTCACGGTGGCCTGCCGGCCCCGGCCCGAGACGGGCACCTCCAGGGCGGGCATCGGCCACAGCGGAGAGGCGTCGATCCGGCGCCGCAGCGCCCGCTTGGCGAGCAGCGCGGCCCCGGCGACGAGGACGACGGTACGCAGACGCATCAGACCCGGCCTCCGTTGGCGCCGGGGGAGGAGGCCAGGTAGGCGGCGGCCTGGGCGGTGCAGCCCTCCTGGGAGGGGTGGTAGCTCCGGCTGAGGTAGCGCGGGATCGCGCGCAGCAGGTCGGGCGTGGCGGGCAGGACGCCCTCGCGGCCCTTGCGCACCAACTGGCCCACGCTCGGCTTGGCGCCGAGCACGGTCGGGTCGTGCTCCATGAAGAAGCGCACCCCGCGCTGCCAGAGGAAGACCAGCGCGCCGAAGGCGGTCGCCCAGGTGCGGGCCCGCCGCCGGTAGCCGCCGTCGAGGTGCATGAACAGCTCGAAGGCGACCGAGCGGTGCTCGACCTCCTCGGCGCCGTGCCAGCGCAGCAGGTCCAGCATCACCGGGTCGGCGCCCACCCGGTCCAGCGCCTCGGCGTTGAGCACCCAGTTGCCGAGGAAGGCCGTGTAGTGCTCGATGGCCGCGATCAGCGCGACCCGCTCCATCAGCCACCAGCGCCGCGGCCGCCCCGGCGGCAGCGTCCGGTCGCCGAGCAGCTTCTCGAAGAACCAGTCGACCTGCGCGGTGTACGGCGTGGGGTCGAGGCCCTGCTTCTTCAGGTGCGGCAGGACGTCGTCGTGCGCCTGGGAGTGCACGGCCTCCTGGCCGATGAAGCCGATGACGTCCGCCCGCAGCCGCTCGTCGGTGATGTACGGCAGGACCTGCTTGTAGACGTGCACGAACCAGCGCTCGCCGGCCGGGAGCAGCAGGTGCAGCACGTTGATGGTGTGGGTGGTGAAGGGGTCGCCGGGAACCCAGTGGAGCGGTGTCTGTTCCCAGTCGAAGGAGACCTTGCGGGCCTTGAGCTCGATGTGCTCCGACGCGACCGGGGCGGGCTGCGTATTAGACATGGCGTCAATGTACTGAGGGGTAAGCCCGAGGAACAGGGGTCGTGCACGTGCTTTTTCCCCATCGCCGAGCGGCCCCCGCGCCTTGTCACCTCCCCCGGCTCCCGCGCATCCCGTGAGTCGGGGGAGGAGGACCCGGCGGTCGAGCCGGCGGGTCAGCGCAGGGCGCTCACCCGCCGGCCGTCCGCGAGCGTCCCGACGAGGTCGGCGCGACTTCCGGCCGCCGCCTTGACCGCCAGCAACGGTCCCTCCGAGCGGGCCTTCACCCCGCCCGTCAGGGTCAGCGACGCGAAGTCCGGCGAGCCCGCCGCGAGCACGTACCACTGCCCGCTCCGCGCCTGCCACACCACACCCGCGAGCACCCGTGGATCCTTCGGCCCGCAGGCCGGGGTGCCCTCCGAGCGGGCGGCCGGCGCCGCCGGGCCGGTCGCGCCCGGCGCCCGGAACAGGGCCACGCTCCGGCTCCCGGTGCCCCGCCAGGTCTCGCCCCGCACGCACCACCACTCGGCGCGCCCCGCGTCCTCGGGCAGCGACTGGCGCGCGTACGCCCAGGAGTTGACCGTCCGCACCCCGTGCGAGGCCAGCGCCGGCAGCCCGCACGCGATCCGCGCCCACTGTCCGCGCGCCGCCGCGCCCGTGACGTCGGCCGGGCGCCCGGGCGGGCCGGAGGTCAGCCGGGCCGGGGCCAGTTCGCCCAGGTCGGTGAAGAGCCGCGGCCCCGTCTCGTCGCGCAGCTGGAGCGCGGTCCAGCGGGTGCAGCCCGCCGCCGTCACCGGACTCGGAATCGGCTCGGTCACCCCCGCTGGGTCCCGGGTCAGCACCCGCGGCGCCTTGTCCGGCAGGAGCAGGTCCCGCACCGCCGCCTCCCGCACCCAAGGTGCCGTCAGATAGCGGACGTTGCCCCCGGCCCGGGACACCACGAGCGCCGCCGAACCCACCGCGTCCGCCCCGTCCGTACGCGCGAAGTCGAGCACCGCGCCACTGGTGTCGCCGACCGGCTCCGCGTACCGCACCACCCGCAGCCCGTCGTGGAAGACCACCACCCGGTTCGCGTCCACCTCGCCCGCGAACAGCAGCTGCGGCGAGCCCATCGGCGGCCCCGGCGGCGTGCCCGGCGTCGCCGAGGCCCGCACGGTCGGCCCCGGCCGGGCCCACACCGCCAGCGCCCGGCGCAGCAGCGCCGTGTCCCCGGTCAGCCCGCCGCGGGCCGGCCACACCGAGAAGTCGGTGCGCGGCGAGACCCGCCACTCGGCCGCCCCCACCCGCTTCACGCCCGCCGGGTCGAGCGCCGCCTCGGCGGCCGGATTGCGGGCGTACGAGGGGGCCGCAGCACCGTTTCTCCCCCACCCGTCGCCCGGCAGTCCGAGCAGCGCCCCGCACACCACCACCGCCGCGGCCGCCGCGAGCGCCGCCCGGCCGTGCTGGCGCCGCCGCATCAGGTCCGTCGGCCGCGCCTGCAGCGAACAGGGGTCGAACTCCGGCGACTCCAGGAGCACGTACTGCGCCTCGACTCCGTCCGCCTCCGCGAGCGCCGCCCGCGGGTCCGCCACCCCGGCCGCGCCGAGCACCCGCAGCACCTCCGGGTCGCCCTGCCGCTCCAGACCGCGCAGCACGTAGGCCGCCCGGCCCGCCCCGGACAGCGCGGACAGCCGCTGGTCCAGGGCGAGTTCGTCGGCGCCACCGGCCCGCGGGAACACCCGCAGCCCCCACACCTGCGGCAGCAGCGGCGGCAGCTGCGCCCGCCGCGGCAGCGCCCGGCGGCGCAAGGGCAGCCCCGCGACCAGCGCCTGCCGCAGCACCTCGCCCCGGACGTAGGCGTACCCCGGGTCGACCGCGTCCTCGTCCGCCGCCCGGCGCGCCCCCGGCACCGCCCCGGCGTCCGCGCCCGAGGTCCGGCGGCGCGGCAGCGAGCGCTGCACCAGCGCGTGCGCGGTCAGCACCCGGCGGTTGCGCCCGAGCGAGGGCGGAAGCACCAGATAGGCGATCCGGACGAGCCGCGGATAGTGCTCGACGAGCGCGGCCTCGGCCTGCTCGACGTCGACCGGACCGGGGACCGCGGGACCGGGGGAGCCGGGGGCGGGGGAAGGGGCGAGTTCCTCGGATTCCTGGGTGCTCACCTTCAGCAGAACGAGCGAATGGTGCGATGGTCACCCCGGCCGGCGTCCCCCGAACGGGTCACGCGGGAGCGCGCGCGGGGCGCGGTGACCGGGCGGCCGGCGGCCGGGGGCGGGAGGCGCGGATCCGGTCCGCGTACGGGGTCGGGCCGCGTACGGGGTCGGACGGCGTGCGCGGTCAGGCGGCGTGCGCGGTCAGGCGCTCGCGCAGGACGTCGACCACCTCGTCGGGCACGCCGAGCCCCTCGCGTACGTACTTCTCCATCGAGCCGTGCCGGACGGCCACCTCGTCCAGGGCCGCCTCCAGGTACTCCGGCACCACCCCGATGAGCGCGAGAGCCAGGTCCGGGTCGCCGCCCTGCGCCGTGAACCCCTCGATCAGCGGCGCGAAGGCCTCCCGCACCCCCGGATTGACCGCCAGGTACTCGCCCATCACGGTCCGCTCGTCCGCGCCGAGCAGCGACAGCACGACGGTGGCCGCCCACCCCGTGCGGTCCTTGCCCGCCGTGCAGTGGAAGAGCAGCGGACCGGCCGCGGGATCGCCGAGCTCGGTGAGCAGGGCACGGTACGAGGCACGGGCCGACTCCGTGGTCACGAAGGCCCGGTACGTGCGCGTGAACGCGGCCTGCGCCCGGCCCCCGCCCAGGTGCTCCTCCGCCAGCGCCGGATCCGACAGCAGGGTCTTCAGGCGCGCGGCCGGCGGCAGCCCGCTGGTCGCCAGGAAGTCGGCCAGCACGTCGGCCACCACGAGCCGCCCGCCCGGCGGCACCCGGTCGGGCCGCTCGGCCCGCTCGCCCGCGGTCCGCAGGTCGACCACCGTGCGGATCCCGAGCGTGCCCACCGCCGTGTCCGCCGGATCGAGCCGGTCCAGCTGCCCGGACCGGAACACCAGACCCTCCCGCACGCTGCGCCCCGGACCGAGTGGAAGCGACCCGAGGTCACGGAGGTTGGCGACGGTGGTGGCGGGGATGGCGGGCATGCGTCGACTCCTCCGGACCCGTACGAAGCGGCGCACTTCGCAATTCGCGCTTTTCCTGTGCACCGTAACCGATGGGGTGCGGAGCGGCTCCGGGAACGGCGGCCCGTGGCCGGGAGGCGGTCTCCCGTGCGCGCGGGAGGAGTGACAGCATGGGGGCACCATGACGCACCCCCGGTCGCCGCTGCGCGCCCTCCGTGCCGCACTCTTCGCGGTGGTGTGCGTGACATTGGCTGCGGTGGGGCATTCGTCCATGTCTGCCCACCCGGTGCCGCCCTCCTCGCTCCTCACCGCCCTCGCGGTGACCGCGGCCCTCGCCTGGTCCGCCGCCGGCCGCCGGCGCGGGCCCGTCGCCGTCGCGTCCGGCCTCACCGCCGTCCAGGGCGTCCTGCACCTGATCCTCGGTGCGGGGGAGCGCCCCGGACCGGCCGGCGCGGACCCGATGGCCGCGATGCCGGGCATGACCCACACGGCGGACACGGCACACCTGACCGGCGCGACCATGGGCTCGGGCTCGGGCACGGGCTCGGGCTCGGGCGCCGGGATGCTCGCCGCGCACCTGCTCGCCGCGCTGGCCTGCGGACTCTGGCTGGCCCGGGGCGAGGCCGCCCTGTTCGCCCTCGCCCGGACGGCCGGCGCCCGCGCCGCCGTTCCGCTGCGGCTGCTGCTCGCCGCCGTACGCGTCCGCGTCCCCGCCCCGTCGCGCGCCCGCCGTCCGCTGCGCCCGGCCCGCCGGACCCGGCGCCCGAGGGGCGTCCTCCTCGCCCACACCGTCTCCCGCCGCGGTCCGCCGTCCCCGCCCGCACCCCGCGCCACGGCCCTCGGAGCCCACGTCTGACGTGACCGCCCGAACGGACCGGTCCGAGCGGACCGATCCGTACGGATCCGTCCCACGTGATCGGTCCGACGTGATCGGTCCGACGTGATCGACGAGGGTCGTCTTCCCTTGTCGACACCCGACCCGTGCCGTACGGCCGGGCCGTGCCGCGTCACGCGCGCCGTCCACGGTGCCGCCGTGCCTCCGCGGGCCCGGAGCCGTCCGCCGGGTCGACGACCCTCAGGACCGTCATGACACTCGACGACCTCGCACGCCCGGAACCGGACCGACCGGCGACGGCTGCGCCCACTCCGACCCAGACCCAGACCTCCGATCCGGCCCCGACCTCCGACCCGGACCCGAATCCGGCATCCGCCTCCGGCCGGGCGCGCGGCTGGGCCGCGCTGCGGCCGCTCGTGCTGCGGCTGCACTTCTTCGCGGGCGTGCTCGTCGCCCCGTTCCTCCTCGTGGCGGCCGTCAGCGGCCTCCTGTACGCGCTCGCCGTCCCGGCCGAGAAGCTGGTGTACGCCCACGAGCTCGAGGTCCCGGTGCCCGAGGGCGCCACCGCGCTGCCCCTGGAGCGCCAGGTCGCCGCGGCCCGCGCCGCCCGCCCCGGCGGCACCGTGACGGCGGTGTGGCCCGGCGCCGAACCCGGCGCCACCACGCGCGTGCTGATGGCCGACCCGGAGGCGCCCGAGGGCACCTCCATGGGCGTGTTCGTCGACCCGTACACCGCCGCGATACGCGGGGAGCTGCCCAGCTACGGAAGCTCCGGCGCGCTGCCGCTGCGCACCTGGGTCTCCGGCCTCCACGTCGATCTGCACCTCGGCGAGCTCGGCCGCAACTACAGCGAACTGGCCGCCAGTTGGCTGTGGGTGGTGGCGCTCGGCGGCGTGCTGCTCTGGGTGGGGCGGCGCCGCCGCTCGCGCCGCTCGCTCCTGCTGCCCGAGGGCGGGCCGAAGTCCCGCCGCCGCACCCTCTCCTGGCACGGCGCCGTCGGCCTGTGGGCGGCGGCCGGTCTCGTGGCGCTGTCCGCGACCGGACTGACCTGGTCGCGGTACGCGGGCGAGAACATCGGCGGCGTCCAGGACCGGCTCGGCGGCGCGACCCCGAAGCTCTCCGCGACCGTCACCTCCGGCACGGGAGCCGGCGGGGGCGGCGAGCACGCCGGGCACGGCGCCGGCCACCACCCGGCCCCCTCCCAGGCCGCTCCGGCGGGCGCGGACATCGGCCTCGACCGGGCGGTCGCGGCGGCCCGCGCGGCCGGGATCGACAGCCCGTCGATCGCGGTCGTCCTGCCCGCCGAGGGCAGCGGCTACGTGGTCAAGGAGACCGACAAGCAGTTCCCGGCGGAGCTGGACTCGGTCGCCCTGGACCCGGCCGACGGCACCGTCCTCGACGAACTGCGCTTCGCGGACTACCCGTTGCTCGCGAAGCTCACCCGGATCGGTATCGACGCCCACATGGGCCTCTACCTCGGCCTGTTCAACCAGCTGGCGCTGGCCGCCCTCGCGCTCGCCCTGATCCTGCTGGTCGTCTGGGGCTACCGCATGTGGTGGCTGCGCCGGCCGGGCCGTCCGGTCGCCCGCGGCACCTGGCGCCGGGTCCCGCCGGCGACGCTGCTCCCGCTGCTGGCGGGCACGGCGCTGCTGGGCTGGTTCGTGCCGCTGCTCGGCCTCAGCCTGGTGGCGTTCCTGGCCGTCGACCTCGCCCTGGCGCTGCTCGCCCGGGCGAGGCCGACCACGCGACCGGGAGCCCGGCCGGCGGACTGATCAGGGCGTGTACTTGTAGCCGACCCGCCGCACGGTCTGGATCGTGTGGCGGTGCTCGGCGCCCAGCTTGCGGCGCAGCCGGGCCACGTGCACGTCGACGGTCCGGCCGTCGCCCACGTGCCCGTACCCCCACACCGTGGTCACCAGCTGGTCGCGCGTGTGCACCCGGTGCGGGTGGGCGACGAGATGGGCGAGGAGCTCGAACTCCAGATACGTCAGGTCGAGCGCCCGCCCGTCGACCCGGGCGATCCGCTGCACCCCGTCGATGGTCACCGGCCCCGTCTCCGTGGTGGTGGCGGCCGGGGCGGCCTGCTGCTGGTCGGCGGGGAGCAGCACCAGATAGCCGACCATCGGCGGACGGCCGGGCAGCGCGGGCAGCGTGTGCGGGGGCGCCGGCAGCAGGGTGGCGCCCGGCGGCAGGAAGTCGGCCACCCGGGCGAGCCCGGCGACCTCGTCGGGCGCCACGGCGCGCAGGCGCGGGCGCGGTGCGGTCAGCGCCGGGTTCAGGGGAGCGGCGGTGGCGGTGGCGGCGGTGTGGGTGTGGGCCATGAGGGCTCAGCTCTTTTCGCGCGAGTCACGGACGGACGGGACGAAGGCGTCGTACGTCATTGCGCGGCGGCCGAAGGCCGGGGGCCGGAGATCGCTCCGGGGGCTTTAGAGGGCCGACGCGTTCCTCACGCGCCGACAGCACCGGTCGAAGTCGTGGTGCTGGCGGGAAGGCCAGAACGGCTCGAGGTCGTGGTGACCCTTCGCGGTGTCGTTCTGCATGGCGGCCATATCCCTATTAAACCAGGAGGGAAATGCGCTGAGCACCCCCCGGAGCACCGGATGCGTCACATCGCGGGCCACCGGGCCGCCGCCCCAACGCGAAGGGGCCCCACCGTCGTTCGACGGCGGGGCCCCCTCCGGGCGTTCCGGACCGGGCCGGTACGGATCAGACCTGGCCGGCCTTCTCCAGGGCCGCGCAGCAGGTGTCCACCAGGAGGCGGGTCACCGTGTACGGGTCCACGTTCGCGTTCGGACGGCGGTCCTCGATGTAGCCCTTGCGGTCCTGCTCGACCTGCCACGGGATGCGGACCGAGGCGCCGCGGTCGGACACGCCGTAGGAGTACTGGTCCCACGGGGCGGTCTCGTGCAGACCGGTCAGGCGGTCGTCGATGCCGGCGCCGTAGTTCTTGACGTGGTCGAGCGGCTTCGAGCCCTCGCCCAGCGCCTCGCACGCGGTGATGATCGCGTCGTAGCCCTCGCGCATCGCCTTCGTGGAGAAGTTGGTGTGCGCGCCGGCACCGTTCCAGTCGCCCTTCACCGGCTTCGGGTCCAGGGTCGCGGAGACGTTGAAGTCCTCGGCCGTGCGGTAGAGCAGCCAGCGGGCCACCCACAGCTGGTCGGCGACGTCCAGCGGCGCGAGCGGGCCGACCTGGAACTCCCACTGGCCCGGCATGACCTCGGCGTTGATGCCGGAGATGCCCAGACCCGCCTTCAGGCAGTTCTCCAGGTGCGCCTCGACGACGTCACGGCCGAAGATCTCGTCCGCGCCGACGCCGCAGTAGTAGCCGCCCTGCGGGGCCGGGAAGCCGCCGACCGGGAAGCCGAGCGGGCGCTCGCCGTCGAAGAAGGTGTACTCCTGCTCGATGCCGAAGATCGGCTCCTGGGCGGCGTACTTCGCGTAGACCTCGGCCAGCGCGGCGCGGGTGTTGGACTCGTGCGGCGTCATGTCCGTGTTCAGGACCTCGCACAGCACGAGGATGTCGTCGCCGCCGCGGATCGGGTCCGGGCAGGAGAAGACCGGCTTGAGCACGCGGTCCGAGGCGTGACCCTTGGCCTGGTTGGTGCTGGAACCGTCGAAGCCCCAGATCGGCAGCTCCTCCAGCGGCAGGACCGCACCGGGAATGATCTTCGTCTTGGAACGGAGCTTGGCGGTCGGCTCGGTGCCGTCGATCCAGATGTACTCAGCCTTGAAGGTCACGGGGCCTCATCCTTTGGCGTGCTGCGGGTGCTCCGCGGTCGGCGGCGGCTCGCGACGTCGCGAGAGCTGCGGTGGCGGCGGTGTCTGCGTCGTGCGCAGCTTCGCAACACGGGATTTCCCGTCGGTTGCCCGTTTGTGAACCCCGTGTTACTCAGCCTTCCTCCGTTTTCCCGGCGGGCCGTGCGCCCGGGCACGAGGCCGACGGCGCCGCCGTATACGTACGGGCCGGGAGGCGGGGACCCGGGGGGAGACCGGCGGCTGGGGGGGGAGCGGGAGCCGTGCGCCCCGGGCGTGCGCTCCGGGCCGGGCCGGGGACGGATCAGGGGGATCCCGGAGCCGGGGCGGGGCGTCGACCGGCAGACTGGTCGGCATGACGAAGCTTCCCGGCACCCCCTTCCGCATCGGACTCCTCGGCACCGGCCCCTGGGCCGAGCGCACCCACGCCCCCGCGCTCGCGGCGCATCCGGACGTGGAGTTCAGCGGGGTCTGGGGCAGACGGCCCGAGGCCGCCGCCGCCCTCGCCGCCGCGTACGGCACGAAGGCCTTCGAGGACGTGGACGCGCTGTTCGACGCCAGCGACGCGGTCGCGCTCGCGCTGCCGCCGGACGTCCAGGCCCCGCTGGCCGCCCGGGCCGCCGCGGCCGGCTGCCACGTCATCCTCGACAAGCCGGTGACGACCTCGGCCGAGACGGCCCGCGCGCTCGCCGACGCCGTCACGGGCGCCGGGGTGGCCTCCATCGTCTTCTGCACCCTCCGCTTCGCCCCGCCCACCGCCCGGTGGACAGAGGAACAGGCCGCCGTGGGCGGCTGGTTCCTCGGCGAGGCGCACTGGCTGGGCGCGCTGTTCTCGCCCGACGCCGACAGTGCCTACGCCGCCTCGCCCTGGCGGCGCGAGAAGGGCGGCCTGTGGGACGTCGGCCCGCACGTCCTCTCCGTCTTCCTGCCGCTCCTCGGTGACGTCACCTCCGTCAGCTGCGTCGCCGGCCGGGCGGACACCCGCCATCTGACGCTGCGCCACACCTCCGGCGCGAGCAGCACCGCCACCCTCACGCTCAGCGCCCCGCAGGCCGCCTCCGAGGCCGCCCTCTCGGTCCACGGCGAGCGGGGCAAGGCCGTCATGCCGTACTGGGACGGCGCCCTCGACGCCTTCCAGGCGGCGGTCGACGCCCTCCTGGAAGCCGCCCGCACCGGCCGCCCGCACCCCTGCGACGTGCGCTTCGGGGCCCGGCTGACCGAGATCCTGGCGGCGGCGGAGGCCGCGGCGACGACCGGCGCGGAGACCGGGACCGCGCCGGGGCCCGAGGCGGTCGCCGTGGTGTGAGGCCCGCCCGCCGGCCACCGACGCGGGAGGGGAGGGCCGCACCGCGGTGCGGCCCGGGTCCGGGCCGCCGACCCCAGGCTCAGCGGGACAGCGCGTCCCGCACCGCCTCCTCGGAGCGGGCCACCACGGCCGTGCCGTCGTCGGCGGTGATGATCGGACGCTGGATCAACTTCGGGTGCTCGGCCAGCGCCGTCACCCAGCGGTCCCGGTGCGCCGCGTCCCGCGGCCAGTCCTTGAGGCCCAGCTCCTTGGCGGCCGCCTCCTGGGTGCGGGTGATGTCCCACGGCTCCAGGCCGAGCCGCTCCAGGACGGCGCGGATCTCGTCCGGCGAGGGCACGTCCTCCAGGTAGCGGCGCACGGTGTAGTCGGCGCCCTCGGCGTCCAGCAGGGTCAGCGCGCCGCGGCACTTGGAACAGGCGGGATTGATCCAGATCTCCATGCCCTCCAACGTACCTTCAAACCCCCCTCGCACCACCTTTCCCCACCCCCTCAAGACGCGTCTGGCCAGGGGCGATTGTCAGTGGGGGCCACTAAAATCGGGGGTGAAGGTGAGGGTCCCGGGGAGGGCCCGCACCCACCGTTCGCCAGGAGGTCGCCCATGGCTGTCGCCATGATCCGGACACCGTCCCTCGAACCCTGGAAGCCGCTGCAGAAGAAGCCGCTCCCCGCGGGCCGCCCCCGCGAGTGGTACGTCACGCACAACCGCCGGCTGAAGGCCATGCGCCTCGCCATCGCCCTGCTCGACGCGGGCGTCTACCTGCCCTCGCGGGCGACGAACGCGAAGATACGCGCCACCGCCGGCCAGCTCGGCATCCACCCGCCGTCCGACACCACCTGCCGCATGGTCCGCGCCCTGATCCGCTTCGGCCGCTGACCCCGAGCCCCGGAAACGGCGAGGCCCGCCGCCCCCGGAAGGGGACGACGGGCCTCGCCGGAACAGCCGGCTTAGAGGTCGAAGTACAGCTCGAACTCGTGCGGGTGCGGGCGGAGCTGGATCGGCGCGATCTCGTGGGTGCGCTTGTAGTCGATCCAGGTCTCGATCAGGTCGGAGGTGAAGACGCCACCGGCCTGCAGGTACTCGTTGTCCTCCTCCAGGGCGCGGAGGACGGACTCCAGGTTGGTCGGGACCTGGGCGACGTTCGCGTGCTCCTCGGGAGCGAGCTCGTACAGGTCCTTGTCGATCGGCTCGGCCGGCTCGATCTTGTTCTTGACGCCGTCGAGGCCCGCGAGGAGGAGCGCGGAGAAGGCGAGGTACGGGTTCGAGGACGGGTCCGGCGCGCGGAACTCGACGCGCTTGGCCTTCGGGTTCGAGCCCGTGATCGGGATGCGCATCGCGGCGGAGCGGTTGCGCTGCGAGTAGACCAGGTTGATCGGGGCCTCGAAGCCCGGCACCAGGCGGTGGTAGGAGTTCACCGTCGGGTTGGTGAAGGCGAGCAGCGACGGGGCGTGCTTCAGGATGCCGCCGATGTAGTAGCGGGCGGTGTCCGACAGGCCCGCGTATCCGGCCTCGTCGTAGAACAGCGGGTCGCCGTTCGACCACAGCGACTGGTGGACGTGCATGCCCGAGCCGTTGTCGCCGAAGATCGGCTTCGGCATGAAGGTCGCGGTCTTGCCGTTGCGCCAGGCGACGTTCTTGATGATGTACTTGAACAGCATCAGGTCGTCGGCCGCGGCGAGCAGCGTGTTGAACTTGTAGTTGATCTCCGCCTGGCCGGCGGTGCCCACCTCGTGGTGCTGGCGCTCGACCTGCAGGCCGACCTTCTCCAGCTCCAGGGACATCTCGGCGCGCAGGTCGGCGAAGTGGTCGACCGGCGGGGCCGGGAAGTAGCCGCCCTTGTAGCGGACCTTGTAGCCCCGGTTGTCCTCCTCCTTGCCGGTGTTCCAGGCGCCGGCCTCGGAGTCGATGTGGTAGAAGCCCTGGTTCGCGGAGGTCTCGAAGCGGACCGAGTCGAACACGTAGAACTCGGCCTCGGGGCCGAAGTACGCGGTGTCGGCGATGCCGGTGGAGGCCAGGTACGCCTCCGCCTTCTTCGCGATGTTGCGCGGGTCACGGCTGTACTGCTCGCCCGTGATCGGGTCGTGGATGAAGAAGTTGATGTTCAGCGTCTTGTCGCGGCGGAACGGGTCCAGGCGGGCCGTCGACAGGTCGGCGCGCAGGGCCATGTCCGACTCGTGGATGGCCTGGAAGCCGCGGATCGACGAGCCGTCGAAGGCCAGCTCCTCGGACGGGTCGAACGCCGTCGCCGGGATCGTGAAGTGCTGCATCACGCCCGGAAGGTCGCAGAACCGGACGTCGACCATCTTGACGTCATTGTCCTGAATGAACTTCTTGGCCTCGTCGGCGTTCTGGAACATCCAACTCCTCCTACTCCCGGCCCGGGGAGGGGCGGGGTTGCAGCTCGGTCGTGGGGCCAGTGCGGTGGCTCACGCTGGACCCGACCATAGGCAGACGGGATTTCTCAAGCATGACCCATTTGTTTCGTCGAAGTTAACCGGGGCGGGTGCGCTTCCCGGGCGCTCCGCGCTCGTGCTCCGCTCGCGCGCCGGATCCCCGGCGTCCCGGCCACCCGGGCCGAAGTGATCAAAAACGGGCGCAGTACCGTGGTCGGGTGGACAACAGGCAAGCACTCGGATCATGGCTCTCCGGCCCCCGCGCCGCCGCCGAAGAAGCGGGCGTGGACTTCGGTTACCGCGGGCAGCAGCTCGGCCTGCCCGAGGAGGGCCCCGGCTCCATCGCGCGCCCCGGCCGCCGCCTCGGCGCCCTCGCCGTCGACTGGGCCCTCTGCATGCTGATCGCATACGGCCTCATCACGCACGGCTACGACCAGGCGACCGGCAACTGGGCGCTGGTGATCCTGCTGGTCATGAGCGCGCTCACGGTCGGCACCGTCGGCGCCACCCCCGGCAAGCTGCTCTTCCGGCTGCGGGTCGTCTCCGCGCGCGGGGGCCGGCTGAACCCGCTGCGGGCGGCGCTCCGCTCGGTCCTGGTCTGCCTCGCCATCCCGGCCCTGATCTGGGACCGCGACGGCCGCGGCCTGCACGACCGCTTCTCCGGCGCCGTCCAGGTCAGGATCTGACCCGCCCCCGCACGGTGTGACGGCGAGATGCCGAAGGGCGCCCCGGACCGACCAGGTCCGGGGCGCCCTTCGGCATGTGTGCTCGGCGCGTCAGCGCATCTTCCCGCCGCGCGGCATCCGCATGCCCTTCGGCATCGGGCCCTTCGGCAGCGGCATGTTGCTCATCAGGTCGCCCATCGCCCGCAGCCGGTCGTTGGCCGCCGTCACCTGCGGGCCGGACAGCAGTCGCGGCAGCTTCAGCATCTTGGTGCGGATCTTCTTCAGCGGGACCTGGCCCGCCTCCTCGTCGTTGCCGACGAGGATGTCCGTCACCGGGACGTCCACCACGATCCGGGCCATCTTCTTCTTCTCGGCCGCGAGCAGCGTCTTCAGCCGGTTCGGGTTGCCCTCGCCGACCAGCACGATGCCCTGGCGGCCGACCGCGCGGTGCACCACGTCCTGGTTGCGGTTCATCGCCACCGCCGGGGTCACGGTCCAGCCGCGCCCGATGTTCTGCAGCACCGCCGCGGCCGCGCCCGGCTGGCCCTCCATCTGCCCGAAGGCCGCCTTCTCGGCACGCCGGCCGAAGACGATCGCCATCGCCAGGAACGCCAGCACGAAGCCGAGGATGCCCAGGTAGACGGGGTGACCGATCAGGAAGCCGATCGCGAGGAGGACACCGAGTACGACGATGCCCACGCCCGCGACGACGAGACCGACCTTCGGGTCGGCCTTCCGGGTCATCTTGTACGTGAGGGCGATCTGCTTCAGTCGCCCGGGGTTCGCGGCGTCAGCGCCGCCCGTGTTTGCCTTCCTCGCCATGTCCTGAAGTTTACGTGCCCCGGGACGCGCGCCCCTCCACGGCCTCCAGGACGTGCTGCGCCTCGACCCGGTCCTTGGCGCGGCGGCGGTCCTCCAGGACCGAGGTCCAGGCGTTGCGCCGGGCGGTGCGCTGCCCGCGGGAGAGCAGCACGGACTCGACGGCGCGCAGGGCGCCGGTGACGGTCGGGAGGGCGTTGGCTCGGATGTGCGCGGCCTGCATGGGCGAGGGCCTCCGTGAACGCTCGGTGGCGGTGAGTGAGTACAGCCTCACAGAACGGTGTTACCAGGGCATGACCCGGGGGTCAAACACTGATGAAAGCCTGACGCGCGCGGCCCGGAAGGCCGCCGGGGCCCGTACGCGGCTGCGTACGGGCCCCGGACGGGAGCGGGCGAGGGCCGGGGGCCCGCGGTGCGGCGCCCCGGTGTCTCAGACCGCCTGCGTGGCGTTGTCGACCGCGCCGCGGCGCTCGATGGCCTGCTGGTAGAGGCGGCCGGCCCGGTAGGAGGAACGGACCAGCGGGCCCGACATCACACCGGAGAAGCCGATCTGCTCGGCCTCCTCCTTCAGCTCCACGAACTCGTCGGGCTTGACCCAGCGCTCCACGGGGTGGTGCCGGACGGAGGGGCGCAGGTACTGCGTGATGGTGATCAGCTCGCAGCCGGCCTCGTGCAGCTGGCGCAGCGCCTCGCTGATCTCCTCGCGGGTCTCGCCCATGCCCAGGATCAGGTTGGACTTCGTGACCAGACCGTAGTCCCGCGCCTGGGTGAGGACGTCCAGGGAGCGCTCGTAGCGGAAGCCGGGGCGGATCCGCTTGAAGATCCGCGGCACGGTCTCGACGTTGTGCGCGAAGACCTCGGGGCGGGAGTCGAAGACCTCGCGGAGGAGCTCCGGCACCGCGTTGAAGTCGGGGGCCAGCAGCTCGACCTTGGTGCGGCCGGCGGCGCGCTCCGCGGTCTGCTGGTGGATCTGGCGCACGGTCTCCGCGTACAGCCAGGCGCCGCCGTCCTCCAGGTCGTCGCGGGCGACGCCGGTGATGGTGGCGTAGTTCAGGTCCATGGTGACGACGGACTCGCCGACCCGGCGCGGCTCGTCGCGGTCCAGGGCCTCCGGCTTGCCGGTGTCGATCTGGCAGAAGTCGCAGCGGCGGGTGCACTGGTCACCGCCGATGAGGAAGGTGGCCTCGCGGTCCTCCCAGCACTCGAAGATGTTGGGACAGCCCGCCTCCTGGCAGACCGTGTGCAGTCCCTCGCTCTTCACCAGCCCCTGGAGCTTGTTGTACTCCGGGCCCATCTTCGCGCGGGTCTTGATCCACTCGGGCTTGCGCTCGATGGGGGTCTGGGCGTTCCGGACCTCCAGGCGCAGCATCTTGCGTCCGTCGGGTGCGACTGCGGACACATCGGCTCCTGTAGCTTCGATTCTTCGGCGTCCACCAGGGTACGCCCGTTGGTTCTCATGCCTTCACCCTTGGCCAACCCGTGGCCATGGGTGCGCATTCCTCAGGCCGAGGCCCGTTCCGTCTCGCGCCGGGGCGCCTCGTGCGGGATCGTCTCGCGCTCGATCTCGCGCGGCTTGAGCACCGCTTCGGCCATCACGTCCCGCAGGTGCCGCTCCACGACCGGGAGCACCTCCTCGATCGTGACGTCCCGGCCGAGCTCGTTCGCGAGCGAGGCCACGCCCGCGTCGCGGATGCCGCAGGGGATGATCCGGTCGAACCAGGTGTTGTCGGGGTTCACGTTGAACGAGAAGCCGTGCATGGTGACGCCCTTGGCGACCCGGATGCCGATGGCGGCGAGCTTGCGGTCCTCGCGGCGCTGGCCGGCGTTGGACGGGGCGTACTCGGGGCCGTTGAGCCGGGGGTCGAACTCGCTGTCGGTCAGCCGAGGGTCGAAGTCGAGCGACAGGCCGCCGAGCGCCGGGCGCTGCTCGACCGGGTCGCCGAGCACCCAGACGCCGCTGCGGCCCTCGATCCGGGTGGTCTCCAGACCGAACTCGGCGGCGGTGCGGATCAGCGCCTCCTCCAGGCGGCGGACGTGGGCGACCACGTCGACCGGCCGGGGCAGCTTCATGATCGGGTAGCCCACCAGCTGGCCGGGCCCGTGCCAGGTGATCTTGCCGCCGCGGTCGACGTCCACGACGGGCGTGCCGTCCAGCGGCCGCTCGCTGTCCTCGGTGCGCCGGCCCGCCGTGTACACGGGCGGATGCTCCAGGAGCAGACAGGTGTCCTCGATCTCGTCGGCGAACCGCGCGGCGTGCACCTCGCGCTGCTTGTCCCAGGCCACCCGGTAGTCCACGGCGTCGTCGCCGAAGCCCAGACGGACGAATCGCAGCTCACTCACGGCCATGCCTCCTCCTGGGTGCCGCGGGCCGGGTTCCCGGGGATCGTCCCGGGGGCGGGAGCCGGCTCGGCACCATGCGTCATTCGCGCCCATGCCACTGTACGGCGGCGCGCCCGAACGGCCTCCGGCAGGTGCGCGAGCACCCCTCCGGCGTCGGGGCGAGCAGCTTCTACGCCGGCCCCCGAGCCCCACGTCAGCGGACAGCCAATCCTCACACGATCGGATGAATGTGGGGCGAAGGTGGTGGTAATGGCCGTGACTGCCGCTAAATTCACGCCGTTCCATGAGGGCCACGAGGGTCCATACGGGCTGCCACCCCGGGCCCGGAAGGCAGGAGACCGCACAGCTGATGACGGAACGACCCTCGCAGCGCATCCCGAACCGCCAGCTCGCCGCGCTCATCGCCGAGGCGGGCTTCTCCAACGCGGGTCTCGCCAGACGGGTGGACCAGCTCGGCCTGGAGCACGGCCTCGACCTCCGGTACGACAAGACCTCGGTCACCCGGTGGTTGCGCGGGCAGCAGCCGCGCGGCACCACGCCGGCGCTGATCGCGGAGGTCTTCACCCGCCGCCTGGGCCGCCGGCTCTCCGCGCAGGACCTCGGCCTGGACGCCTGCGCGCCGGTCTACGCGGGCCTGGAGTTCGCCGCCACGCCCGAGGAGGCCGTGGACATCGTCAGCGGCCTGTGGCGCAAGGACTCCGGCAGCCACGCCGAGCTGCGGAAGATCGCGTTCACCCCGGCCGGCCTGGTCGTGCCCAGCCGCGACTGGCTGATCGGCCGCGCCGACGAGCGGGTCGCGCGCGGCGAGCCCGCCCCCGCCGCCGGCCGCCCCGGCTCCGCCGCCGCGCAGGACCCGCGGGTGCCGCTCCAGGGCCGCTACTCCGTGCCCCGCCAGCGCGGTACGGACCGGGGCCCCGGCCAGCGGGTGTCCAGCGGCGACATCGCGGCCCTGCGCTCCGTCGCCGAGCTCTTCCGCACCCTCGACCACGCCTACGGCGGCGGCCACGCCCGCCAGGCGCTGGTGCGCTACCTGGAGCACGAGGCCGAGCCGATGCTGCGGGGCACGTACGGGGAGGGCGTCGGGCGCCGGCTGTTCGGCGCCGCCGCCGACCTCACCCGGCTGGCCGGCTGGACCTCGTACGACATCGCCGCGCACGGCCTCGCCCAGCGCTACTTCGTCCAGGCGCTGCGGCTCGCCCAGGCCGCCGGGGACCGGGCCTACGGCTCGTACGTCCTCATCACCATGAGCCACCAGGCCGTCTACCTCGGGCACGGCCGCGAGGCCGTGCAGCTCGCCCGGGTCGCCCAGCAGGGCGTCGGGGCCGCCGCCCCGCCGGTCGTCCAGGCCCTGCTCCACTCGGTCGAGGCCCGCGGGCACGCCGTCCTCGGCGACTCCCGGGCCTGCGGCGCCGCCCTGGCCCGCGCCGAACGGGCCCTGGAGGCGGCCCGGCCCGGCGACGAGGTGCCCTACTGGGCGCGCTCCTTCGACGAGGCACAGCTCGCCGACGAGTTCGGGCACTGCCACCGCGACCTCCAGCAGTACCGCGCCGCCGCCCAGCACGCCGAACGCGCCCTCCAGCTCCGCGCCCCCGGCTTCGCCCGCAGCCGCCTCTTCTGCCGGGTGGTCCTCGCCTCCGCCCGGCTCGCCCTCGGCGAACTCGACCAGGCCTGCGCGCTGGGCGCCGAGGCCGCCCAGCAGGCCGCCGAGATGCGCTCGGCCCGCGCGGTGGAATACGTCCGCGACTTCGAACGCCGCCTGGAGCCGTACCGCGACGCCCCGGCCGCCCGCACCTACCGCGATCGCGTGGCGGCCCTGGGCTAGCGCGCAGCCGGAGGCGCCCGGTCTGACCCGGGCGGCCCGGCGCGGCCGGGTGGCCCGCGGCCCCGGCGGGCGCGGGGCCGGCGCGAGGGAACCGCCTACGCCGCCTCCGCCCCCCGCTCCGGCGCCGCCGGCCGCACGCCCAGGTCGGCGAGGAGGGCCGTCGCCGTGCGGCGGGCCGAGGTCAGGGCACCGAGGGGGGTGCCGGTGGAGCGGTGGGCGCCGCAGACGTAGAGGCCGGCCAGGAGGCGGACCGGGCGCTCGGGGTCGAAGGGCGGGCGCAGGGCCGGGAAGGCGCGGGGGGTGTGGTGGAGGGCCAGCAGGTCCCAGTCGTCGGTGGACGTGCCGTACAGCGTCGCCAGGTGCTTGCGGACCCGCCGCTCGGTGTCGTCCGGCGGCGTGCCGAGGACCGTCGAGGTGATCAGGACCCGGCCGTCCGGCGCGCGGCGCGGGTCCACCGCGCTCATCACCGCCGTGTGCGCCACCGGCCCGCCCGGGTCGGACTCCAGGAGCAGCACCGGATCGGCCGTCGGGGCGGCCGGCGCCGTGTGGTGGAGGACGGTCGCCGCGTGGTACTCCGGCACCCGCAGCCCCGGCAGCAGCTCCGCCGCCGTCCGGCCGTCGGTCGCCACGACCACCGCGCGGCAGCCGAAGACGCCGTGCTCCGCCGTCGTCACCCGGGAGATCGACGCCTCGGTGACCCGGACGCCGGTCCGGACGGTGCCCGGCGGCAGCTGTGCCGCGAGCCGCGCCACGAGCGCCCCCGACCCTCCCTCCGGCACCCCGAGCCGCCCCCGCGCGAAGGACCGGAGCGCGAGGTCGGCGCGCCGGCTGGAGGTCGACAGATCGGGGTCGCCGAGCAGCGCGGCGAGCAGCGGGCGCAGCACCCCCTGCACGGTGCGGGCGGGCAGCCGGGCCGTCAGGGCCTCCCGGGCGGTGCGCTCGGTGCGGGTCAGCAGTCGCTGGGCCGGCGTGGTGGCCAGCCGCACCAGCGAGGCGCCGAGGCGCGCCTGGTCGAGCGAGACCGCCGGGTTCCGCGGGGCACCGGCGAGGGCCCGCGCCATGCCGCGCGCTCCCCCCAGACCCCGTACGCCCCCCGTGCCCCAGGGGCCCGCCCCCCACGGCGTGTGCGGCGCTCCCCAGCGGGCGCAGCGCCCGTCGCTGTGCACGAGCACCCCCGGGGCGAACGGGCGCAGCGGCACGCCCGCGACCTCCGGCGCGGTGAACAGCGGCCCGAGCCGGTCGAGCCGGAAGCCGTCGACGGTGTCGGTCGTCATCCTGCCGCCGACCTGCGGCGCGGCCTCCAGGACCGTGACCGACAGACCGGCCGCGGTCAGCTGATGAGCGGTCGCGAGACCCGCGATCCCGGCTCCTACGACGACGACGTCCGCGTTGTTGAGCACGTGCCCCTCCCCAGGTCGGCGCGGTTCGTGGGAGGCCTATGCCCCCAACGGGCCCCCGGAATGCCCTCGTTCGGCACGAGACTAGGCAGCGCTCCCACGGCGGGCAGCCGCGCGCGACGGGGTGCACGCAGCACGGGGGAGCACGCGGGGAGTTGACGTGGCGTCAGCGGGCGGCGGCGCCGACCGCCTCGTCGATGGTCGGGAAGGCGAAGTCGAAGCCGGTCTCCAACAGGCGCCCGGGCAGCACCCGCTGACTGCCCAGCACGTCCCGGGCGAACTCGCCGAGCACCACCCGCAGCGCGGGTGCCGGCACGTGCAGGAGGGCCGGGCGGCGCAGCACGCGCCCCATCGCCGCCGTCACCTCGCGGTTGGTGACCGGCTCGGGCGCGGTCAGGTTCACCGGGCCGGAGGCCGCCGGGGTGTCGACCAGATGCCGCAGGGCCGCCACCTCGTCGTGCAGCGCGATGAAGCTCCAGTACTGGCGCCCGTCGCCCATCCTGCCGCCGAGCCCGGCCCGGAACAGCGGGAAGAGCCGCCCCCAGGCGCCGCCCTCGCGGGCCACCACCAGACCGGTCCGGGCGTACGCGACGCGGATCCCGGCCGCCTCGGCGGGCGCCGCCGCGGCCTCCCAGGCCACGCACACCTCCGGCAGGAAGCCCTCGCCGGCCGGGGCGCTCTCGTCCACCGCGCGCGTGCCGGTGTCGCCGTAGTAGCCGAGGGCCGTGCCGCAGACCAGCACCTCGGGCGGGTCGGCGAGCGAGGCGAGCGCCTCGGCGATCGCCCGGGTGCCGAGCACCCGGCTGTCCCGGATCTCCTTCTTGTACGCCTCGGTCCAGCGCCGTTCGCCGACGCCGGCGCCGGCCAGGTGCACCACGGCGTCGACCCCGACCAGGCCGGCGGCGTCCACGTACAGCCGGGCCGGGTCCCACTCCACCTCGTCGGCCGTGACGGCGGGCCGCCGCACCAGCCGCAGGACCTCGTGGCCGTCGGCGCGCAGGGAGCGCACGAGGGCGGCGCCGATGAGCCCGGACGCTCCGGTGACGGCGATGCGCCGGCGAGTCTGTCGCTTCATGCGGCCATCCTGCCCCGCCCGGGGGAGGCCATGGCACAGTGGCCCGCATGAGCGTGCCCGAGACACCGCGACAACCGGAGGAGACGGGGCACCGGGAGGGCCCGCGGACGCGGGTGCGGACCGCCGTGGCCGCCGACGAGCCCGCGCTGGCGGCGCTCGACCGGGCGACCTGGTCGCCCCTGCACGCCGTGCAGCCCCGGCCGGCACCGGAAGCCCCCTTCTTCGACGAGCGGCACCGGCCGGGGGACTACCTGGTCGCCGAGCGGGACGGGACGCTGCTCGGCTACGTCCGGGTCGTCGCCCCCACCCCCTTGGCCTGCCACGCGCACGTCCGCCAGATCCAGGGCCTCGCCGTCGCCGAGGCGGCCCGCGGCAGGGGCGTGGCCCGCGCCCTGCTCCGGGCCGCGGCGGACCGGGCCCGGGCCGAGGGGGCCCGCCGGCTCACCCTCCGGGTGCTCGGGCACAACGCCCCGGCCCGCGCGCTCTACGAGAGTGAGGGCTTCACCGTCGAGGGCGTGCTGCCGGGCGAGTTCCTGCTGGCCGGCGCCTTCGTGGACGACGTCCTGATGGGGCGCTCACTGCTCGGCTGACGGGGGCGCGAGCAGCCGCATCCCGCCCATGAGCTCGCGCAGGCAGCGCACCGCGAGCTCGGCCGGCGAGCCCGGCCCGCGCACCGGCGCGTCGGTCTCGGCCCAGGTCTCCAGGGCGAGCCGGATCGCGTCGGTGGCCGCGGCGGCCGCGAGCCGCACCTCCAGGGGGTCGGTGCCGGGGCCCGCCAGCCCGGCGAGGACCGTGCGCAGCCGGTCCTCGGACTCCTGGTTGACCCGGAACCAGACCGCGCGCAGCGCCGGGTCGTGCTCGGCCGCGCGCAGCAGCCCGCGGGTCCACCGCAGGCCCTCCTCGGCCTCGGTGTCCGCGGCGGCCAGGGAGTCGGCGATGGAGCGCTCCAGGGCGGTGGGCAGCGCGGTGTCCGGCCCGGCGGAGGCGAGCTCGGCGCGCCAGCGGTCGGCGCCGCCCGCGAGCAGCGGGGCGACGGCGTCCTGCTTGGAGCGGAAGTAGCGGTAGAAGGTGCGCAGGGCGACCCCGGCCCGCTGGGCGATGTCCTCGGCGGTGGTGTCGTCGGGCCCGCGCTCGGTGAACAGCTCGGCCGCCGCGCGGGCGATGTCGAGCTGGGTGGCGGCCTTGCGGCGCTCCGTCAGGGAGGGGGGCTTGGTGCTCACGCCCCCAGCGTACGCCCGCGCCTGCCAGAAATGCACGCTGTGCAGGGGTGGCAAAACGTGCCAGTCAGGCGTACGGTGGCATCAGTCCGGAACGTATGAGCCGGAACGTGTGAGATCGAGAGGTTGTCGTCATGAACCAGCTGACCCGTTACGAGGGACGCCGCGCACTCGTCACCGGCGGCGGCTCCGGCATCGGCCAGGCCACCGTCCTGCGCATGCTGGCCGAGGGCGGCCGCGTCGTCGCCGCCGACATCAGCGAGGACGGCCTCAAGGACACCGTCGCCAAGGCCGGCGACGCCGCCGACCGCCTCACCACCCTCGTGGTGAACATCGGCGACGAGGACTCCGTGCGCGCGGGCGTCGCCGCCGCCGTCGAGGTCCTCGGCGGCCTGGACGTGCTGGTCAACGCGGCGGGCATCCTGCGCTCCTCGCACACCCACGAGACCAGCCTCGACGCCTTCGAGCAGGTCCTCCGGATCAACCTCACCGGCACCTTCCTGGTGATCCGCGAGGCCATCCCGGCCCTCCTGGAGGGCAACGGCTCCGCCGTCGTCAACTTCTCCTCGACGTCCGCGATGTTCGCCCACCCCTACATGGCGGCCTACGCGGCCAGCAAGGGCGGCATCCAGTCCATGACCCACGCGCTCGCCGCCGAGTACGCCAAGCAGGGCATCCGCTTCACCGCCGTCCAGCCCGGCTCCATATCCAGCGGCATGACCGACGGCTCGGGCGCCTCCAAGCAGTCCCAGGGCCCCGGCCTGCCCGAGGACACCGACTGGTCGCTCTTCGCCAAGCTCGCCCCCGCCCTCGGCCAGGGCTTCGCCGGCCCCGAGACCGTCGCCGGCGTCGTCGCGATGCTCGCCTCCGAGGACGGCGCCTTCATCACCGGCACCGAGGTCCGCATCGACGGCGGCACCCACTTCTGATCCCGGCCCCCGGCCCGGCGGCGCACCGACCGCCCGGTCCGGCCCCGGCACCCTTCCGTGGGGCTACCCGGGGCCGAACCGGGCCCACAACCGCGGGAAGCGGGCCGCGAGCACGCCGTCGTCCTCCAGGTCGAAGGGCGTGCCCAGCGGCTCCGGGCCCTGCGGCGTGATGCCCAGCTCCGGCGTCTCGCCGCCGGTCAGCCCCTCGTACGCCTCGTCCGCCGCGAAGCCCAGCTCCTCACCGTCCCCGTCGATCTCCGGATCGAAGTCGTCGAGCAGCTCCGCCAGCGCGTCCGGATCGTGCACCGCGCCCTCGAAGACCTCCCGCCCCTGGCCGATCAGCCAGCAGCGGAACCAGTCGAAGGTGTCGTCCGGCGCCCCGTCGAGCAGCACCGCCGCCGCGCCCCACAGCTCCCAGGTGAACGCGCGGTTGTAGCGGGCCTCGAAATGCCGGGCGAAGTCCACCACGGAGTCCGGGTCGAGCCGGGACAGGCGCTCCACGAGCAGGTCGGCGTGCTCCTCCGGGTCGCCCTCGGCGCGCTCCCGGGTGGAGTCGATGATCTCCCAGAACTCCGTCTCGTCCATCACGGGACAAGCATCGTGCGTGCCGCCGGACGACGCACCCGGAATCGGCTGAAATCAATCCGGACAGAAGATGTCGGGTTTCCCTGTCAGGCTGCTCGCATGACCCACGAGAACACCCCGCTCACCGGCCGCATCGCCCTCGTCGCCGGGGCCACCCGGGGCGCCGGACGCGCCATCGCCGTGCAGCTCGGCGCCGCCGGAGCCACCGTCTACGTCACCGGCCGCACCACCCGCGACAAGGTCAGCGAGGTCGGCCGGACCACCGAGACCATCGAGGAGACCGCCGAGCTGGTCACCGCCGCCGGCGGCGAGGGCGTCGCCGTGCCCACCGACCACCTGGAACCCGAGCAGGTCCGCGCCCTCGTCGAGCGGATCGACCGCGAACGCGGCCGGCTCGACGTCCTCGTCAACGACGTCTGGGGCGGCGAACACCTCATCGGCTCCACCTTCGGCAAGAAGACCTGGGAGATCGGCCTCGCCGACGGCCTGCGCATGCTGGAACTCGGCGTCCGCACCCACCTGATCACCTCCCACACCGCCCTGCCGCTGCTCACCCGCCACCCCGGAGGCCTGGTCGTCGAGGTCACCGACGGCACCACCGCGTACAACGGCACCCGCTACCGCGAGAACCTCTTCTACGACCTCGCCAAGAACGCCCCCATCCGGATGGCCTTCGGCCTCGCCGAGGAACTGGCCGACTCCGGCGGCACCGCCGTCTCCGTCAGCCCCGGCTGGCTCCGCTCCGAGCAGATGCTCGCCCACTTCGGCGTCACCGAGGACAACTGGCGCGAGGCCACCGAGAAGGTCCCCGACTTCGCGGTCTCCGAGTCCCCGGTCTACGTCGGACGCGCGGTCGCCGCCCTCGCCGCCGACCCCGACCGGGCCCGCTGGAACGGACAGTCCCTCGACAGCGGCCGGCTCGCCCGGGAGTACGGCTTCACCGACGCCGACGGCTCCCGGCCCGACTCCTGGGGGTTCATCACCGCCAAGGAGACCGACCCCGACGTGAACGTCGACGACTACCGGTAGCGCTCGGCCATCGCGCGGGCGGCCTCGGCGAAGCGCTCCCTGAGCGCCGCCGGGGCCACCACCTCCGCCTCCGCCCCCAGCCCGAGCAACTGGCCGAAGGCCACCTCCTCGCTCTCCACCGGAAGCACCACCCGCAGCCGCCCGTCCTCCTCCGCGGCCCCCGCCGCGAGCGCCTCCTCGGCCGCCGCCCGGTCCGTCACGTACGGCAGCCGCCGCGCACCCGGCTCCGTGAGCCGCAGCACCACCTCCGCGCGCAGCAGCGAGCGCGCGAACTCCGCCGACCGCTCGGACCAGAACGCCGCCAGGTCGAAGTCCGGGTCCCGCGTGAAGCGCCCGTCGCCCACCGCCACCGCCGTGAACCGGTCCACCCGGTAGGTGCGGTACGCGCTCCCCGCGCGGGCGCACACGTACCAGACCCCCGCCTTCAGCACGAGCCCGTACGGTTCGAGCTCGCGCTCCACCTCGCCGTCCCCGCGCCGGTAGCGGGCCGCGACCGGCCGGTCGTCCCAGACCGCCTCCGCGATCGGGGCGAGCAGCTCCGGCGTCCGCGGCTCCTGGTACCAGCCGGGCGCGTCCAGATGGAAGCGGCGGGCCGCCGAACCCGGCGCGTCCGCCAGCGAGGGCAGCAGCGCCGCCGTCACCTTCAGACGGGCCGCCGAGGCCGCGTCCTGGAGCCCCATGTCCCGCAGCGCGCCCGGCAGTCCGGACAGGAACAGCGCCTCCGCCTCGTCCCGGGCGAGCCCGGTCAGCCGCGTGCGGTAGCCGCCGACCAGCCGGTACCCGCCGGTCCGGCCCCGGTCCGCGTACACCGGAACCCCCGCCTCCGAGAGGGCGAGGGCATCACGGGTCACGGTCCGCTCCGACACCTCCAGCTCGGCGGCGAGTTCGGCGGCGGTCATGGTGGCGCGGTTCTGGAGCAGCAGGACCATCTTGATGAGACGAGCGGCACGCATGCCTACAGCCTGCCGCACGCACGCCGAGGGGCCGCGCCCGTACACCACGTACGGACACGGCCCCTCGGGCGGATCGGCGGCCCTTACAGGCCGTAGCGCTCCCGCGCCTCCTTCACGGCCGTCGCCTGGACCTCGCCGCGGCGGGCGAGCTGGGCGAGGGACGCGACGACGATCGACTGGGCGTCGACGCCGAAGTGGCGGCGCGCGGCCTCACGGGTGTCCGACAGGCCGAAGCCGTCGGCGCCCAGCGAGCTCCAGTCCTGCTCGACCCACTGCGCGATCTGGTCCGGGACCTGGCGCATGTAGTCGGAGACCGCGAGGACCGGGGAGTCCACGCCCTCCAGGACCCGGCGGACGTACGGCACGCGCTCCTCGCCGCGCAGCAGGGCCGCGTCGGCCTCCAGGGCGTCCCGGCGCAGCTCGGTCCACGAGGTCGCGGACCACACGTCGGCGGCCACGCCCCACTCGGCGGCGAGCAGCTTCTGCGCCTCCAGGGCCCAGTGGATCGCCGTGCCGGAGGCCAGCAGCTGGATGCGGGCGGCGTTGGCGGGCAGCTCCAGGCCGGCCGACTCGGCCGTGTTGAAGCGGTAGAGGCCCTTGACGATGCCCTCGTCGACGCCCGCGTGGCCCGGCTTGGCCGGCTGCGGCATCGGCTCGTTGTAGACGGTGAGGTAGTAGAAGACGTTCTGGTCCTCGCCCTCGGCCGCCTCGCCGTACATCCGGCGCAGGCCCTCCTTGACGATGGCCGCGACCTCGTAGGCGAACGCCGGGTCGTAGGTCAGCGCCGCCGGGTTGGTGGCCGCGATCATCGGGGAGTGCCCGTCCGCGTGCTGGAGGCCCTCACCGGTGAGGGTGGTGCGGCCGGCGGTCGCGCCGACGAGGAAGCCGCGGCCGAGCTGGTCGCCGAGCTGCCACATCTGGTCGGCGGTCCGCTGCCAGCCGAACATCGAGTAGAAGATGTAGAACGGGATCATCGCCTCGCCGTGCGTCGCGTACGACGTGGAGGCGGCGATGAAGTCGGCCATGGAGCCGGCCTCGGTGATGCCCTCGTTCAGGATCTGGCCGTTGACGGCCTCCTTGTAGTACATCAGCTGGTCGCGGTCGACCGGCTCGTACGTCTGGCCCTTCGGCGAGTAGATGCCGAGCGAGGGGAACAGCGACTCCATGCCGAAGGTGCGGGCCTCGTCCGGGACGATCGGGACCCAGCGCTTGCCGGTCTCCTTGTCCCGCACCAGGTCCTTGACCAGGCGCACGAAGGCCATCGTGGTGGCGACGGACTGCGAGCCGGAGCCCTTGTCGAAGGCGGCGAAGGCCTTCTCGGCCGGGGCCGGGAGCGGGGCCAGCGGGTGCACCCGGCGGGCCGGGGCGGGACCGCCGAGGGCCGCGCGGCGCTCCTGGAGGTAGCGGACCTCGGGGGAGTCGGCGCCCGGGTGGCCGTAGGGCACCACGCCGTCGACGAACTGCGCGTCCGAGATCGGCAGCTCGAGCAGGTCGCGCATGTTCTTGAACTCGTCCGTGGACAGCTTCTTCATCTGGTGGTTCGCGTTCTTCGACGCGAAGCCCTCGCCCAGGGTGAAGCCCTTCACGGTCTGCGCCAGGATCACCGTCGGCGCGCCCTTGAACTCCAGGGCGGCCTTGTACGCGGCGTACACCTTGCGCGGCTCGTGGCCACCGCGGGACAGGTGGAAGCACTCGAGGATCTTGTCGTCGGACAGCAGCTTCGCCATCTCGACGAGCGCCGGGTCCTTGCCGAAGAAGTCCGCGCGGATGTAGGCGGCGTCGCGGGTCTGGTACGTCTGGACCTGCGCGTCCGGCACCTCGCGGAGGCGGCGGACCAGGGCGCCGGTGGTGTCGAGCGCGAACAGCTCGTCCCAGGCGTTGCCCCAGAGGGTCTTCACGACGTTCCAGCCGGCGCCGCGGAACTGGGCCTCCAGCTCCTGCACGATCTTGAAGTTGGCGCGGACGGGGCCGTCGAGGCGCTGCAGGTTGCAGTTGATGACGAAGGTCAGGTTGTCCAGACCCTCGCGGGCGGCGAGCGCGAGGGCCGCCGTCGACTCGGGCTCGTCCATCTCGCCGTCGCCCAGGAAGGCCCAGACGTGCGAGGAGGAGACGTCCTTGATGCCGCGGTTGGTCAGGTAGCGGTTGAAGCGCGCCTGGTAGATCGCGGAGAGCGGGCCGAGGCCCATGGAGACGGTGGGGAACTCCCACAGCCAGGGCAGCCGGCGCGGGTGCGGGTAGGAGGGCAGGCCGTTGCCGCCGGACTCCTGCCGGAAGTTGTCGAGGTGGGCCTCGGTGAGGCGCCCGTCGAGGAAGGCGCGGGCGTAGATGCCGGGGGAGGCGTGGCCCTGGATGTAGAGCTGGTCGCCGGAGCCGGCGGCCGCGCCGGAGTCCTTGCCCTGGAAGAAGTGGTTGAAGCCGGTCTCGTAGAGCCAGGCCGCGGAGGCGAAGGTGGCGATGTGGCCGCCGACGCCGTGCTTGGAGCCGCGGGTGACCATCGCGGCCGCGTTCCAGCGGTTCCACGCGGTGATCTTCCGCTCCATCTCCTCGTCGCCGTCGATGACCGGCTCGGCGGAGGTGGGGATGGTGTTGAGGTAGTCCGTCTCCAGGAGCTTCGGCAGCGCGAGGCCGGCCGAGTCGGCGTGCTGGAGGGTGCGGCGCATCAGGTAGGCGGCCCGGTGGGGGCCGGCGGCCTTGGTGACGGCGTCGAGGGAGGCCGCCCACTCGGCGGTCTCCTCGGTGTCACGGTCCGGGAGCTGGTCGAGCTCGCTCGGAATCTTGCCTACGGGATCGGTCATGATCGCCGCCTTCCGGACAGATGGGGGTGGAGATAAGGGGGCCTTGTCTGGCAGGACAGGGCGAGGGCCGGGGTACGGCCCGCCGAAGACTGTAAGCCGCCGATCGATGATCGATCAAAGCTTCCTGGTGAAAAAGATGCCCGGAGCACCAAAGTCGGCACAGGGTGCCTCGAAAATGGGCACCCGGTGCCTTGTTTTCGCAGGTGAGCCGGAGCGCCTGAGACGTCGCCCGCACAAACGAGCGGGCCCACCGGAGGTGGACCCGCTCATCGCGTACGTGGCCGGAATCGCGCCCCGCCGGGCGCGGCCCTCAGGCCCTCGGCGCGCATCCCAGGACGTGCGCCTTCACCAGCGCCCCGATGTTCGGATCGGCCCGCCGGAAGGCCTCCACGAGCTCCTGGTGCTCCTCCGCGTACGACTTCTGGACCGTGCCCAGCCAGCGGATCGACAGCGCCGTGAACACCTCGATGCCCAGGCCCTCCCAGGTGTGCAGCAGCACGCCGTTCCCGGCGGCCCGCACCAGCTCCCGGTGGAAGGCCACCGTGTGCCGCACCTGGGCCGTGCCGTCGGAGGCCGCGTCGGCCTCGTACAGCGCCGCCACGTGCGGTTCCAGGGCCGAGCAGTCCGAGGCCAGCCGGCCGGCCGCCAGCTCCGCCGCGATCTGCTCCAGACCGGCCCGGACCGGGTAGCTCTCCTCCAGGTCCGCGGCGGTCAGATTGCGCACCCGGACGCCCTTGTTGGGCGCGGACTCGATCAGCCGCAGCGACTCCAGCTCGCGCAGCGCCTCGCGGACGGGCGTCTGGGAGACCTCCAGCTCGGTCGCGATCCGGCGCTCCACGATGCGCTCGCCCGGCTTCCAGCGACCGCTGACGATCCCCTCCACGATGTGCTCGCGGATCTGCTCGCGCAGCGAGTGGACGACGGGGACGGTCATTGAGCGGCTCCTCCGGGAGTTCGTGACCCTTAGACAATACGGCGGTGTCCCCGCCCGGACATCCATCCGGACGGGGACACCGCTGGTGAGGCTCGTTACGTTGCCTTACAGGCCGAGGTCGACCTCGAACTCGCCGGCCTCCAGGATCGCCTTCACGGCCACCAGGTAGCGGGCGGCGTCGGCGCCGTCCACCAGACGGTGGTCGTAGGAGAGCGTCAGGTAGGTCATGTCGCGCACGCCGATGACGGTGCCCTCGGCGGTCTCGATCACGGCCGGACGCTTCACCGTGGCGCCGATGCCCAGGATGGCGACCTGGTTCGGCGGAACGATGATGGTGTCGAACAGCGCGCCGCGCGAACCCGTGTTGGAGATCGTGAAGGTCGCGCCCGCCAGCTCGTCCGGGGTGATCTTGTTGCCGCGGACCTTGCCGGCCAGCTCCGCCGTGGCCTTGGAGATGCCGGCGATGTTCAGGTCGCCCGCACCCTTGATGACCGGGGTCATCAGGCCCTTCTCGGAGTCCACCGCGATACCGATGTTCTCGGTGTCGAAGTAGGTGATCGTGCCCTCGTCCTCGTTGATCCGGGCGTTGATGACCGGGTGGGCCTTCAGCGCCTGGGCCGCCGCCTTGACGAAGAACGGCATCGGGGAGAGCTTGACGCCCTCGCGGGCCGCGAACGCGTCCTTGGCGCGGGCGCGCAGCTTCATCAGCTTGGTGATGTCGACCTCGACGACCGAGGACAGCTGGGCCTGGCCGTGCAGCGCCTTCATCATGTTGTCGCCGATGACCTTGCGCATGCGGGTCATCTTGACGGTCTGGCCGCGCAGCGGGGAGACCTCGAGCGCCGGGGCCTTCGACGCGGCGGCCGGGGCGGCAGCGGCGGCGGGGGCCGGGACGGCGGCCTTCTTGGCCTCGGCGGCCGCGAGGACGTCCTGCTTGCGGATGCGGCCGCCGACGCCGGAGCCCTTGACGGTCGCCAGGTCGACACCGTTCTCGGTGGCGAGCTTGCGGACCAGCGGGGTCACGTAGGCGCCGTCCTCCGCCGGAGCGGCGGCGGGGGCCGGGGCGGCGGGGGCCGGGGTCACCGGGGCCGGGGCGGCCACGGGGGCGGCCGGGGCCACCGGGGCGGGAGCCGGAGCCGGAGCGGCCGGGGCGGCCGGCGCGGGGGCCGGAGCCGGAGCGGCCGGAGCCGGAGCCGGAGCGGCGGCGGGGGCCGGGGCGGCCGGGGCCGGGGCGGCGGCCGGAGCCGCACCCGCGGCACCGATGACGGCCAGCTTGGCGCCGACCTCCGCGGTCTCGTCCTCGCCGACGACGATCTCCAGGAGAACGCCGGAGGCGGGGGCGGGGATCTCGGTGTCGACCTTGTCCGTGGAGACCTCGAGCAGCGGCTCGTCGGCCTCGACGGTCTCGCCGACCGACTTCAGCCAGCGGGTCACGGTGCCCTCGGTGACGGACTCGCCGAGCGCCGGCAGGACGACGTCGGTGCCCTGCGCGCCACCGGCCGGGGCGGCCGCGGGGGCCTCGGCGGCGGGGGCCGGGGCGGCGGGGGCCTCGGCCGCGGGGGCCGGGGCCGGCTCGGCGGCCGGAGCCGGAGCGGCCTCGGCGGCGGGGGCCGGGGCGGCCGCCGGAGCACCGGAGCCGTCGTCGATGATGGCCAGCTCGGCGCCGACCTCGACCGTCTCGTCCTCGGCGACCTTGATGGAGGCCAGGATGCCCGAGGCGGGGGCGGGGATCTCGGTGTCGACCTTGTCGGTCGAGACCTCGAGCAGCGGCTCGTCGGCCTCGACACGCTCACCCTCGGCCTTGAGCCAGCGGGTGACGGTGCCCTCGGTGACGCTCTCGCCGAGCGCCGGCAGGGTTACGGAAACCGACATGGTTTCAGTTGCTCCTAACGAATTGCGGAAAGTGGTCGTCGCGCCCGTGTGACGTGAGCGTCAGTCGTGGGAGTGCAGAGGCTTGCCGGCCAGGGCCAGGTGGGCCTCGCCGAGCGCCTCGTTCTGCGTCGGGTGGGCGTGGATGAGCTGCGCGACCTCGGCCGGCAGCGCCTCCCAGTTGTAGATCAGCTGCGCCTCGCCGACCTGCTCGCCCATGCGGTCACCGACCATGTGGACGCCGACCACGGCACCGTCCTTGACCTGGACGAGCTTGATCTCGCCCGCGGTCTTGAGGATCTTGCTCTTGCCGTTGCCCGCGAGGTTGTACTTCAGGGCGACGACCTTGTCCGCGCCGTAGATCTCCTTGGCCTTGGCCTCGGTGATGCCGACGGAGGCGACCTCCGGGTGGCAGTACGTCACCCGCGGCACGCCGTCGTAGTCGACCGGGACGGGCTTGAGACCGGCCAGCCGCTCCGCGACCAGGATGCCCTCGGCGAAGCCGACGTGCGCGAGCTGGAGCGTCGGGACCAGGTCGCCGACCGCGGAGATGGTGGGCACGTTGGTCCGCATGTACTCGTCCACGAGGACGTAGCCGCGGTCCATCGCGATGCCCTGCTCCTCGTAGCCGAGACCGGCCGAGACCGGGCCGCGGCCGATGGCGACGAGCAGCACCTCGGCCTCGAAGGTCTTGCCGTCGGCCAGGGTGACCTTCACACCGTTCTCGGTGTACTCGGCCGACTGGAAGAAGGTGCCCAGGTTGAACTTGATGCCGCGCTTGCGGAAGGCGCGCTCAAGCAGCTTGGAGCTGTTCTCGTCCTCGACCGGGACCAGGTGCTTCAGGCCCTCGATGATCGTGACGTCGGTGCCGAAGGACTTCCACGCCGAGGCGAACTCGACGCCGATGACGCCGCCGCCGAGGATGATCGCGGACTCCGGGACCCGGTCCAGGGTCAGCGCGTGGTCCGAGGAGATGATGCGGTTGCCGTCGATCTCCAGGCCCGGCAGGGACTTCGGCACGGAGCCGGTGGCGAGGAGGACGTGACGGCCCTCGACCCGGCGGCCGTCGACGTCGACGGAGGTCGGGGAGGACAGGTGACCGGTGCCCTCGATGTAGGTCACCTTGCGGGAGGCGACCAGACCCTGCAGACCCTTGTACAGGCCCGAGATCACGTCGTCCTTGTACTTGTGCACGGCCTTGATGTCGATGCCCTCGAAGGAGGCCTTGACACCGAACTGCTCCGCCTCGCGCGCCTGGTCGGCGACCTCGCCGGCGTGGAGCAGGGCCTTCGTCGGGATGCAGCCGTTGTGCAGGCAGGTGCCGCCGAGCTTGTTCTTCTCGATCAGTGCGACGTCCAGGCCCAGCTGCGCTCCGCGCAGCGCGGCGGCGTAACCGCCGCTACCGCCGCCGAGGATCACTAGGTCGAAAACGGTGCTGGCGTCGTTCGCCACGTCACGTCCTCCATGCATGTGCGCTCGTCGCCGGTCGTCGGTGACCGGGCGGCGGCTCCGGGTGTCCGGCCGCATTTTCGTCGGCCCTGTGGTGGGGGCCCTGTCCTGCCGAGAACCCATCTTCGCACTTGTTGCCGACCGACGGGACGCGGGGCCGCGCACTGAGACGGCGGATGGTCCGTACGGAGGGGCGACGGGACCGTACGAAGCTACGGATTCCGTCGTGCGCGAACGGCCCCCGGGTCCGGGACCCGGGGGCCGTTCGCGGCGGCTCCGGGGATCAGAGCTCGCCGTCCGCCGTGCGCTCCGCGAGGCGCACCAGGGTGCGCACCGAGGAGCCGGTGCCGCCCTTCGGGGTGTAGCCGTAGGGGGCGCCCTCGTGGAAGGCCGGGCCCGCGATGTCCAGGTGGGCCCAGGTGATGCCCTCGCCCACGAACTCCTTCAGGAACAGACCGGCCACCAGGCCGCCGCCCATCCGCTCGCCCATGTTGGAGATGTCGGCGGTCGGGGAGTCCATCGCCTTGCGCAGGTCCGCCGGCAGCGGCATCGGCCAGGACTGCTCGCCGACCTCCTCGGCGATCTCATGGATCGCGGAGCGGTAGTCGTCGTCGTTGGCCATGATCGCGAAGGTGCGGTTGCCGAGCGCCAGGACCATGGCACCGGTCAGGGTGGCCACGTCGACGATCGCGTCCGGGTGCTCCTCGGAGGCCTTGGTCAGCGCGTCCGCCATGACGAGGCGGCCCTCGGCGTCGGTGTTCAGGACCTCGACGGTCTTGCCGCTGTACATGCGCAGCACGTCGCCCGGGCGGGTGGCGGAGCCGGACGGCATGTTCTCGGCCAGGGCGAGCCAGCCGGTGACGTTGACGGCGAGGCCGAGCCGGGCCGCGGCGACGACGGTGGCGAAGACGGCGGCCGCGCCGCTCATGTCGCACTTCATCGTCTCGTTGTGGCCGGCCGGCTTCAGGGAGATGCCGCCCGAGTCGTAGGTGATGCCCTTGCCGACCAGGGCGAGGGTCTTCTCCGCCTTCGGGTGGGTGTAGGCGACCCGGACCAGGCGCGGCGGGTTCACCGAGCCGGCGCCGACGCCCAGGATGCCGCCGTAGCCGCCCTTGGCGAGCGCCTTCTCGTCGAGCACCTGCACCTTGAGGCCGTGCTCCTTGCCGGCGGCCTGGACGGCGGCGGCGAAGGCGGCCGGGGTCAGGTCGTTCGGCGGCTGGTTGATCAGGTCGCGGGCGCGGTTCATCTCCTCCGCGACGGCGATCGCGCGCTCCGCGGCGGCCTTGTGGGCCTTGTCGCGCGGCTTGGCGCCGAGCACGGCGACGTCGGCCAGCGGCTTCTTCCCGCCGTTGCCGTTCTCCTGGTACGCCGTGTAGGAGTACGCGCCGAGCAGCGCGCCCTCGCCGATCGCGGCGACGGCCTCGGCGTCGGCGACCGGCAGGGCGAAGGCGGCCTTCTTCGAGCCGTGCAGCGCGCGGGCGGCGGTGCCCGCGGCGCGGCGCAGGGCCTCGGTCCCGTAGGCCTCGCCGTCCTCGGGCGCGGAGCCCAGGCCGACGGCGAGCACGACGGGGGCCTTCAGACCGGCGGGGGAGGGCAGCTTGGTCGCCTCACCCTCGGCGCCCGAGGCGCCCAGGGTCTCCAGGACGGCGGCCAGGCCACCGTCGAAGGCCTGGTCGACGACCTCGGCGCCCGGGGCGACGACCAGCGTCTTGCCGGACTTGGCGACGCCGACGACGACCGCGTCGGCGCGCAGCGTCGCCGCTCCGGCGGTGCTGAGAGTGAGAGCAGTCACGGTGGTGAATTCTCGCTTCCATTGAGTTCTGTGGCGGTCGAGGGATGGGCCGACCGTGCCCGCCGCATCGTATTTCGGCCCGATGAGCGCCGGTAATGAGCCTACGCTCGCTCGTCGTTTTCGTTCACGGCGGTGGTGATTCACTCATCCGTGGTGTCTGTGTCGGGTTTGACGTCCCCTCCGTGCGGTCCCGATTCACACTCGCCTCCATCGGACCGGGGCGGCACGCCGCCCCGCGCCCGACCGACACATCTCCACGGGCCCGCCGTGCGCGCGGGCCCCGCCGAGGGGGGACACCCACCGATGGATTCCGGCCGCTCCCGCACGCCCAGAACCGGCGCCGCCCGCACCCGCCGCGCCGCCCGCCCGCCCCGTACGGCGCGCGCTCCCCGTACCGCCCGGCTCGCCGCCCTCGCCGCGGCCGGACTGCTCGCCACCGTGGTGCCGTCCGCGCAGGCGGCCGGGGCGGCGACGCCCACCCCGCGGATCGACCTCACCGTCCTCGTGGTCGACGACGGGGGCAGCGCCGTCGAGGCGATCACCGCCGAGCTGCGCGGCTCCGGCGTCCCGTACCGCACCCTCGACCTGAACGACCCCGGCCGCCCCGTGGTCAGCGCCGCCTTCCTCAGCGACACCGTCGACGGCCGGCCGCGCGCCAAGTACCAGGGCGTGGTGCTGCCGCACGAGGCCGTGTTCGGACCCGACTCCGCCGAGCAGGCCGCCCTCGTCGCGTACGAGCGGGGCTTCGGCATCCCCCAGGTCGACGCCTACACGTGGGCCCACCCCGGCGTCGGCCTCGACTACACCAGTGACGGCGGCTGGTCCGGCGTCCTCGACGGCGCCACCGGACACGTCACCCCGGCCGGCCGGGCCGGGGCCTTCCGCGACCTGCGCGGCCCCGTGGTCTTCGAGGACAACGCCCCGGCCGTCGCCGAGAGCTACGGCTACGCGGGCCGCCCCCGGGCCGGCTACACCAGCTTCCTCGACATGCCCGCCGCCGACGGCGGACGGATCAGCCTGATCGGCGAGTACGCCCACGACGGGCGCCGCGAACTCGTCGTCACCTTCGCCTACAACCGCCACCAGCGCCAGTTCCGGGCGCTCGCCCGCGGCATCGTCGAATGGCTCACCCAGGGCGTCCACCTCGGCCGCTCCCGCGACTACCTCTCCGTGCACGTCGACGACGTCCTCGCCCCCGACGCCCGCTGGGACACCGTCCGCGACTGCACCCCCGGCGACCTCGACTGCCCCGGCGGCGACGGCGCGGCCGGCGCGAACCCGATCCGCATGACCGCCGCCGACGCGGCCTACGCCGCCGCCTGGCAGCAGGCCTCCGGCTTCCGGCTCGACCTGGTCTACAACGGCGGACAGGGCGAGCAGTGGAAGACCGAGCACGGCGGCACCGACCCGCTGGCCGCCCGGCTGATCGCCGACCGCGCGCAGTACCGCTGGATCAACCACACCTACACCCACCCCTTCCTCGGCTGCGTCCAGGACACCACCACCGTCCCGTGGAGCTGCGCCAAGGACGCCACCGGGGCGACCCGCTGGGTCACCCGGTCCGAGATCTCCGCGCAGATCCGCGACAACCTCAACTGGGCCACCGGCAAGGGCATCTCCGTCGACCGCGCCGAACTCGTCACCGGAGAGCACTCCGGTCTGAGGACCCTGCCCCAGCAGCCCGTGGACAACCCCAACCTGGCCGGCGCGCTCGCCGACAACGGCGTGAAGTGGACGGCCAGCGACAACTCCCGCGAACCCGCCCAGCGCACCCTCGGCACCAGCTCCGGCGCCGCGAAGACCGTGCCCCGCCACCCCATGAACGTGTACTACAACGTGGGCACCGCCGCCGAGATGACCGACGAGTACAACTGGATCTACACCTCCCGCGCCGACGGCGGCAGCGGCCTGTGCGAGAACAACCCCGCCTCCACCTGCCTGCCCGCCCCGCTCGACACCGCCACCGGCTACGCGAGCCACATCGTGCCGCAGGAGGCCCGTACCGCCCTCGCCCACGTCATGGGCAACGACCCCCGGCCGCACTACGTCCACCAGTCCAACCTCGCCGAGGAACGCCTCCTCTACCCCGTCCTCGACCGGGTCCTCGCCGACCACCGCGCCCTCTTCGCCGACAACACCCCGCTGGTGAACCCCAGTCAGCGGGAGACCGGCACCGAACTCGACCGCCGCGCCGCCTGGGACCGGGCGCTCGCCGCCGGCCAGGTCACCGCCTACCGGATCGGCACCACCGTCACCGTCAAGGCCCCCGCCGGCGTCGCCGCCCCGATCACCGCCCCCGACGGCACGCGCCGGCAACTCCTCCTCGGCACCACCGAGTTCGGCGCCGCCTACGCCGGCACCCGGTCCGACTGGAGCACGCCCGACCTGCTCCAGAACGCCGTCACGCTCAAGCTCCCGACCACCTGACCAGCCGACCGAGAACCGCGCGCTCCGGGGGGACACGCACATGCCGGGCAGTGGCCGTCACGTCACCATGCTCACCGAAGGCACCTATCCCCATGTCCACGGCGGCGTCAGCACCTGGTGCGACCAGCTGATCCGCGGCATGCCCGAGGTCGACTTCCAGGTCCTCGCGCTCACCGGCAACGGCCGGGAGCCCGTCACCTGGGAACTGCCGCCGAACCTCTCGCTCCACACCTCCTTCCCGCTCTGGGGCCCCGCCCCGGAGCGGGCCCGGGCGGCCCCGCGCGGCCGGGCCCGCCGCCGCTTCCTCGACACCTGGGAACGCCTCCTCCTCGCGATCCTCGACCCCGCCGCCGGCTGCGACTTCGGCGAGGCGCTGTGCGAACTCGCCGAACTCGCCCGGGCCGGCGGGCTCACCGCGGCCCTGCGTACCGAGGCCGTGCTGCGCTCCCTGATGTGGATCTGGTCCATGCCGCACCTGCCGACGGCCGCGGCCCGGCCCACCGTCCACGACGCCCTCACCGCCACCGACCTGCTGGAACACGCCCTGCGCCCGCTCGCCGCCCGGATACCCGGCGACCGGGTCGCGCACGCCGTGTCCAGCGGGCTCGCCACCCTGCCGGCGCTCGCCGCCCAGCACTTCGAAGGGGTGCCCTTCCTGCTCACCGAACACGGCATCTACCTGCGCGAGCGCTACCTCGGCTACCGCACCGAGGCCCAGCGCTTCCCCGTCAAGGCCCTGCTCCTCGGCTTCTACCGGGAGCTCAACACCCTCGGCTACCGCAGGGCCGATCTCATCACCCCCTGCAACCAGTACAACCGGCGCTGGGAGGAGCGCGGCGGCGCCCCCGCCGACCGCATCCGCACCGTCTACAACGGCGTCGACCCCGCAGCCTTCCCCTGGGCCGGACCCGAGCCCGAGACCCCCACCCTCAGCTGGGTCGGCCGGATCGACCCCATCAAGGACCTGGAGACCCTGCTCCGCGCCTACGCGATCTGCCGTGCCGAACTCCCCGAGCTGCGGCTGCGCCTCTTCGGCCCGGTGCCGGCCGGCAACGAGGACTACCGCACCCGCCTGGAGAAGCTCGCCGCCGAACTCGGCGTCACCGACGGCCTCGTCTTCGAGGGCCGCACCTCCGACGTCGCCGGCGCCTACGCGGCCGGCAACGTCGTGCTGCTCTCCTCCATCAGCGAGGGCTTCCCCTTCTCCCTCATCGAGGCCATGTCCTGCGGCCGGGCCACCGTCTCCACCGACGTCGGCGGGGTCCGCGAGGCCGTCGGCGACACCGGGCTCGTCGTCCCGCCCCGCGAGCCCGCCGTCATGGCCGCCGCCGTCAGTGACCTCCTCCGCGACCACGAGCGCCGCGCCGACCTCGCCCGCCGGGCCCGGCAGCGGGTCGTCGACCGCTTCACCCTGCACCGCTCCGTCGACGGATTCCGCCGCATCTACCTCGAACTCGCCGGCCGCCCCGCCGCCCCGCCCGAGGACCCGCTCGACTGGACCGTCCGCCTCACCGACCCCTGGCGGGCCGAACTCCTCCGGGGAGGTGCCCTCGCGTGAGCGGCTCGCTCTGGCTGAAGCCGGGCGCCACCCGGGACGCGCTGCCGCAGATCCCGCGCCAGCGCACCACGGAACCCGCGCCCGCCGCCGGCGGTCCGGCCGGCGCCACCGCCCTCGCCGCCGACCCGCTGGACGAACTCGCCGACCGGCTCGACGCCCTCGCCGCCACCGCCGTCCACCCGGACGAGATAGCGGCGATCCTGGAGTCGGACGGCATGACGGACGACCACATCCGGCTGGTGTACGGGCGTGCCGACTCCTTCGCACTCGCCGAGGACCTCTACGCCCGCACCGAACGCCGTCACCCCGCGCCCGAACCGCCCACCGCCGCACCCTGGCACACCGGTCTCGCCGGCTGTCTGCTGCGCGGCCTCGTCTTCGCCCTGCCCGGACTCGCCTACGTGCTCGGCGCACCCCTGCTCACCGGACCCGGACGCTACGGGCTGCCGCCCGGCACCGTCCCGCTGCTCGCCGGCGCCGTCACCGGCTGGGTGTGGAACCAGGCCCTCGCCCACCGCGCCTACACCTGGCTCGGGCTCGGCGACCGCGCCGCCGCCGTCCGCGCCCTGGTCACCGGCGCCCCCGCGGGCGCGCTCGCCGGCGCCGCCGTGGCGGTCGCCGCCGCGGGCCCGGGGGAGCGGCCCGCCGCCCTCTTCGGCGCCGGCCAGGCCCTCTACCTCGCCGCCGCCACCGTGCTCCTCGTCCTCGGCCGGGAACGCGCCCTGCTCGTCGCCCTCGCGCCGCTGGCCGGCGCCGTCCCCGCCTTCCACTACGACCTGCCGGACGCGCTGCGGATCGCGCTGCTGCTCCTCTCGCTCGCCGCCACCACCGGCTTCGCCGCGCTGGTGCTGCGCCCGCGCCGCCCCGGCGGGCTCGCCCGGGGCCGCGGCGGGCCGCCGCTCGCCCGCTCGCTGCCGTACGGCCTGTTCGGCCTGGGCAGCGGCGTGCTCGTGCTGTACGCGGGCGCCGACGCGGTCATCGCGCTCACCCTCTCCATGGGCCCGGCCGAATGGCTCCTGCACCGCTTCCGGGCCGCCGGCCTGGCCCGGCTGCGGCTGCTCGGCACGACCGACGAGTTCCGGCGGGCGGTCACCGGAGCGCTCGCCGGCTGCCTCGGCGGCTACCTCGCCGTGCTGCTGGTCCTCGCCACCGCCGCCGCGCTGCTGTGGCCCGGCGCCGCCGCCGTCTCCGCGCCCCGGATCGCCTCGCTGCTGTGCGTCGGCGCGGTGCTGTGGCTGGGCCTGCTGCTCCAGGCCTTCGGCGCGGTGTCCCGCGCGGCCGCCGTGTGCCTGCTCGCGGCTGCCGCCCAGGGCCTCGCGCAGGCCCACGCGCCGGCCGCCGGTCCGCTCGCGGCGGGTGCGGCGGCCGCCGTGCTGGGCCTGCTCACCCGTGCTCTGCTGGTACGACCGACCGCCCACCGCGGATAGGCGATGCCGACCCCGCCCCGGACCCGACACCCCTTGGGGACCGCACCGTGAACTCCATGCTCCACCCCTCCCTCCTGGTGCCGTTCTACGAGCACCCCGCCGAGCGCCCCGAGGACTGGGCCGCCCTGATCGCGGCCGCGCCCTCGCTCTACGGCGTCGTCCTCAACCCGGCGAGCGGCGCGGGCGGCGCCCCCGACCCGGCCTTCGCCGAGGTCGCCGAGCGGCTGCGGGCCGCCGGGGTGCGGGTGCTCGGCTACGCCGACACCGACTACGGGCGCCGGCCGCACGCCGACGTGGTCGCCGACCTGGTGCGGCACCGCGACTGGTACGGGGCGGACGGGGCCTTCCTCGACCAGGTGCCGACCGCGCCGGAGGCGCTGCCGCACTACCACCGCCTCGCGGTGGCCGCCCGGGCCGCAGGGGCCCGCACCCTGGTGCTGAACCACGGCGCCCAGCCCGCCCCCGGCTACGAGACGCTGGCCGAGCTCCTGGTCACCTTCGAGGGGCCCTGGGACGCCTACCGGCACCTGGACCTGCCGGTCGCCGCGCACTACTGCCACCTGGTCTACGCGGCCCCGGCCGACGCCCGCCCCGCCACCCCGGTGCACTGCGCGGTGCCCGGCACCGGCGCCCACCCCTGGGGAACCCTGCCGCACACCCTGGAGCCGGCCCGATGAGACGACTGGCGGCCCTGCTCCTCCCGTTGCTGCTGCTCGCCGCGGCCTGCACCTCCGCCCCCGAGACACCGGCGCCCGGGACCTCCGACCCGAAGGCCTCGGAGTGGTGGCGCCCCGCGCCCGGTCTCGCCTGGCAGTGGCAGCTCAGCGGACGGCTCGACCCGACGGTCGACGTGCCGGTGTACGACATCGACGGCTTCGACCACCCGGCCTCGGCCGTCGCCGACCTGCACCGCCGGGGCCGCAAGGTGATCTGCTACCTGTCCACCGGCGCCTGGGAGGAGTTCCGCCCGGACGCCGGGAAGTTCCCGAAGGAGCTCCTCGGCGCCGGCAACGGCTGGCCCGGCGAGCGCTGGCTCGACATCCGCCGCACCGACCTGCTCGCCCCGCTGATGGCGGCCCGCCTCGACATGTGCCGGACCAAGGGCTTCGACGCGGTCGAGCCCGACAACATGGACGGCTACGCCAACCGCACCGGCTTCCCCCTGACCGCCGCCGACCAGCTCGCCTACAACCGCCTGATCGCCCGCCTCGCCCACGAACGCGGCCTGGCCGTGGGCCTGAAGAACGACCTGGACCAGATCCCGCAGCTGCTCGCGGACTTCGACTTCGCGGTCAACGAACAGTGCGCCGAATACGAGGAGTGCGACCGCCTCACCCCCTTCGTGACCTCCGGCAAGGCGGTCTTCCACGCCGAGTACGAACTGCCGCTCGCCGCGTTCTGCCCGCGCTCGAAGGAACTCGGGCTCGACTCGATCCTGAAGAAGTACGAGCTGGGGGCGTGGCGCAGGGCCTGCTAGGCCCTGTCCGGAAGGTTTCGCCTGGCTCGCGGCTCCTCCAGAGCTTCGCCTGGGAGGTGCCCCCGGCACGCCGTCCCCCGTAGGGACCCGACCGGCGCTCACCCCAGGGTCAGCACCACCAGCGCCGCCGTCGCCGCCGTCTCCGCCAGCGCGCCGAAGACGTCGCCGGTCACCCCGCCGAAGCGGCGTACGCAGTGGCGCAGCAGCAGTTCCGCGGCGGCGAGGGCGGCCAGGGCGGCGAGGAGGTGGCGGAGGGCGTCCCAGGGGGAGAACAGGGCGCCGGAGGCCGTTGCGAGGAGCAGGACCGCGAGCGCGGTCAGGGCGGCGGCGGGGACGGGGACGGTGGCCGCGACGACCGCGCCCAGACCCTCGGGGCGGGCGGCCGGGACGCCCTCGCGGGAGGCGCCGGTCAGCGCGAGGCGGGCGACGGTCGCGGCGAGCGCGGCGGCCACCGCGCCGTGCGCCCAGCCCTGCCCGTACAGCTCGTACACCGCGGCGACCTGGGCGAGCAGGGCGAGGACCAGGGTGATGACGCCGAACGGGCCGATGTCCGACTGCTTCATGATGCGCAGCGCGTCCTCGGCCGGCTTGGCGCTGCCGAGGCCGTCGGCGGTGTCGGCGAGGCCGTCCAGGTGCAGGCCGCGGGTCATCAGGGCGGGCACCGCGACGGTGAGCACGGCGGCGAGCAGCGGCCCGGCGCCGAGCAGCAGGAACCCCCCGCCGACCGCGGCCGCGCACAGGCCGACGACCAGGCCCGCGAGCGGGGCGCAGAGCATCCCGGCGCGGGCCGTGTCGCGGTCCCAGCGGGTGATGCGGGCGGGGAGCACCGTGAGGGTGCCGAAGGCGAAACGCAGGCCGTCCATCCGCGGAAGGGTAGTGCCCCGGCCGGAGGGTTAAATGGGCGGGAACGGCAGAAAGCTGACGATTCGGCAGAGGGTGGCATGGGTCACTGGTTCTTCCGCAACATCGTGGAACCCGGGAAGCTCCCGCTGTTCCTCGCCCTGGCCTCCTTCGTGCTCACCTTCCTGGCCACCCGGACGGTCACCCGGCTGATCCGGGCCGGCAAGGGCCCCTTCCGGAACGTGTCCTCGGGCGGGCTGCACATCCACCACGTGGTGCCGGGCGTGGTGCTCACCGTGCTCGGCGGCTTCGGCGCGGTCGCCAGCGGCCGGCACGGCGTCGGGGCCGGCGTGTTCGCGGTGGTCTTCGGGGTCGGCGCGGGCCTGGTCCTCGACGAGTTCGCGCTGATCCTGCACCTCGACGACGTCTACTGGTCGGAGGCCGGGCGGCAGAGCGTCGAGGTGGTGGTGCTCACCGCCGCCCTGGTGCTGCTCGTCCTCGCCGGCTTCTCCCCGCTCGGCGTGAACGACGTGACGACCGAGGAGCGGCAGGACCGGGTGAGCTTCATCCTCACCCTGGCGGTCAACTTCCTCTTCGTCCTGGTCACCCTGGTGAAGGGGAAGTTCCGGATGGCCGTGATCGGCACTCTGATCCCGTTCGTGGCGGTCGTCGGCGCCGTCCGCCTCGCCCGTCCCGGCTCCTGGTGGTCCCGCCGGCTCTATCCGCGCCGGCACCGGGCGCGGGCCCGGGCCCGGATCCGGGCCTACCGGCACGACCGGCGCTGGGTGAAGGTGCGCCGCCGGGTTCAGGACCTGATCGGCGGCTTCCAGGAGCGGGTGCCCGGCCGCGGCTCCACCCCGTCGCGCTGACGGCGCCGCCGGCGCCACTCCTGGACGGCGACCACCAGGAGCACGGCCGCGATCGCCGCCAGGTGCTCCTTGCCCGCCAGGTTGTTCTTGATCAGCACCTCGACCACCATCGCGACCACCACCAGGGCCCCGGTCCAGCGGGCCCCGTACCGCCAGCAGACGTACACCGCGAGTCCCACCACGGCGGCCGACGGCCCGGTGTCCACCACCTGCGCGTCGGTGGCGGGCAGCCCCAGCGGGTGGTCCGGGCCGAGCGCGATGCCCACGCGCGCGTAGAGGGTGCCGGCCAGCGTCGCCGCGTACGCGAGCAGCAGGGTGCGGGCCCGGCCGAGGCAGATCTCGGCGATCCCGAAGACGAGCAGGACCTGCGCGAGCGCCCCCCACACCGGCAGGTCCAGGGCCGGCACGAACAGCGACAGCGGGGTCCGCAGCAGGGCCAGGACCAGCGGGTCCTCGGCCCGCACCGAGCCGATGTCCTGGACCGGCCGGTAGCCCCAGTCCTGGTTCTGCACCAGCTGGAAGACGGAGGTCAGACAGACGGCGGCGAGCGTCATCGGGACTGCCCGCCACCTCCGCGCGACCAGCGCCGCCCGTACGGTGCCGAACAGCGGGCCCCACTCGCGGCGCGCGAAGGCCCGGACCCGCGCAGGGATCAACGTCTGCCTTCCAGGTGCTTGCGGTGCATCCACTTGGGCAGGCCCGGAGCCTCCAGGAAACCCTCGGCGCGGCCGGCGGCGAGACCGATCCGCAGCAGGTCGGCGCTCTTCTCGAAGAGCATGAATCGGGGCTCCCAGATCGGTCGGTACTTGGCGTTGGCGCGGTACAGCGACTCGATCTGCCACCAGCGGGAGAAGAAGCTGAGCAGCGAACGCCACATCCGCAGCACGGGTCCCGCCCCGAGCTTCGAGCCGCGTTCGAAGACGGAGCGGAACATCGCGAAGTTCAGCGAGACCTGAGTGATCCCGATCTCCTTCGCGCGCTGCAGCAGCTCGATGACCATGAACTCCATCAGGCCGTTCTCGGCGTCCCGGTCACGGCGCATCAGGTCGAGCGACAGCCCGTTCGGGCCCCAGGGCACGAAGGACAGCAGCGCCCGCAGCTCGCCCTTCTCGTCGGTGCACTCCAGCATCACGCAGCGCCCGTCGCGCGGGTCGCCGAGCCGCCCGAGCGCCATCGAGAAGCCGCGCTCGGTGGCGCCGTCCCGCCAGTCGTCGGCCTTGCGCAGCAGCTCGTCCATCTCGTCGGCCGGGATGTCCTCGTGGCGCCGGATGCGCACCTGGTACCCGGCCCGCTTGACCCGGTTGAAGGCCTGCCGCACGGTCCGCATGGCCCGCCCGTCCAGGGTGAACTCGGCGGTCTCCACGATCGCCTCGTCACCCAGCTCCAGGGCGTCCAGGCCGTGCCGGGCGTAGATGGTGCCGGCCTCCTCGCTCGCGCCCATCACGGCCGGGATCCAGCCGTGCTCGCGGGCCTCGGCCAGCCAGGGCTCGATGGCGCCCGGCCAGGCCTCCGGGTCGCCGATCGGGTCGCCGGAGGCCAGCGACACCCCGCCCACCACCCGGTAGGCGATCGCCGCCTTCTCGCTGGGCGACCAGATGACGCTCTTCTCGCGGCGCAGCGCGAAGTAGCCCAGCGAGTCCCGGTCGCCCTGCTTGTCGAGCAGCGTCCGCAGCCGGTCCTCGTCCTCCTCGGTGAGCGGGTCGACCGCCCGCCGGGAGCGGAAGGCGGCGAAGAGCACGGCGAAGAGCAGCAGCGTGGACATCACGTTGATCACCACGTCCACCCAGCCCGGGGTGGCGATGCCGGCGAACCGCGAGTCGTCGGCCGCCAGCGTGATCAGCCGCATCACGCCGTAGCGCCAGCGCTCCAGGAAGGTGGAGTGCCCGGTGGACTCGTTGGTGACGGTGACCAGCGCGGCGGCGAGCAGCGAGGTGACGAGCAGGCCGCCGACCGCCACGGCGGTGGCGAGCAGCGGGTTGGAGCGGTCGCCCTTCGCGTAGAACTCCCTGCGGCCCAGCAGCAGCGCCGTGAAGAAGGCCGCCGTCAGCACCAGCGACACCCAGTTCTGGGCGTGTCCACGGATCTCCGGGAAGATCATCACCAGCGCGAACAGCAGCAGGAAGAGGCCGCTGAGCACCAGGTTCAGGATCCACGCGGCCCGCTTGCGGCGGCGCATGGTGATCGCCAGGAAGAGGGTGAACACACCGGACGCGAAGCCCGCCGTGAGCATGTACGGCGTGAAGTAGTCGTCCTCGTTGTGCCGGCGCAGGTCATTGCCGAAGGACACCCACACGGCGCTGAGGAAGTTGACGAACGTGACGACCCGCAGATACCAGACCGCGAACGCGGCACTGCGCCGCGAGCGGACCGAGCCCTGGGGTGCTCCCTCGGTGGACAAACGGACCTCTCCCATGAAAAGCGATCATATGGGGCACCGCTTCTCCCGGCCGGTCGCCGGGAACCACCACGTCCGCGGGTGAACCCGCTCAGCCCACCTCTTCCGCCGGAGCCGGCGCCTGCGCGGCGGTCGCCTCCGGCAGCTCCGCGGCCAGCGCCGCGGCGGCCCGGACGAGGGGCAGTGCGAGCAGCGCCCCGGTTCCCTCTCCCACAGTGACGCCGTGGTCGAGCAGCGGGTTGAGCGCCATCCGGTCCAGCGCCTTCGCCTGCGCCGGCTCCCCGCTCACCTGGCCCGCCAGCCACCAGTCCGGCGCCCGGAACGCCGCCCGCTGCGCCACCAGCGCGCAGGCCGCCCCCACCACACCGTCCAGGACCACCGGCATCCGGCGCACCGAGGCCTGCAGCAGGAAGCCCGTCATCGCCGTCAGATCCGCGCCGCCGACCGTCGCCAGCAGCTCCAGCTGGTCGCCGAGCACCGGCCGCGCCCGGCGCAGCGCGTCCCGGATCGCCGCGCACTTGCGCATCCACGCCAGGTCGTCGATCCCGGCCCCGCCGCGCCCGGTCACCACCGAGGCGTCCGTCCCGCACAGCGCCGCGATCAGCGTCGACGCCGGGGTCGTGCCGCCCACGCTGAGATCGCCCAGCACCACCAGATCGGTGCCCGAGTCGGCCTCCTCGTCGGCCACCGCGATGCCCAGCTCCAGGGCGGCCCGCGCCTCCTCGACCGTCAGCGCGTCCTCCACGTCGATCCGGCCCGCCCCGCGCCGCACCCGGCGCCGCGTCACCTCCGCCGGCAGCAGCTCCGGGTCGCAGTCCAGCCCCGCGTCCACCACCCGCACCGGCACCTGCTGCGCCCGCGCCAGCACCGCCACCGGGCTCACCCCGTCGAGCACCGCCCGCACCAGCTCGTACGCCGTGCCCGCGGCCCGCCCCGACACCTCCAGGGACGCCACCCCGTGGTCACCGGCGAACAGCACCACCTTCGGCTGCTCCACCGGCCGCACCGGCACCGCGCCCTGCGCGGCCGACAGCCACTCGCCCAGCTCGTCGAGCCGCCCGAGCGCCCCCGGCCGCACGGCGAGCCGCGCCCGCCGCTCCTCGGCCTCGTGCCGGATCCCCCCGTCGGGGCGCTCGATCAGATCGGAGAAGTCGTCGAGGTTCAAGGTCGCTTCCACCTAGGCGTCCATGCGTTCGTGGGTCAGTCACGCGGTCGCTCGCACCCTACCCGCGCCGCGCCCGCCCCCGCAGGCACCGGCACCCCCGCCCGCCCCGCCCCCGCCCGCGCCTAGGCCGTCTCTTCCGGATCTTGCCGGGCTCTCGACTCCCCCGGAGCTTCGCCTGGGTGGGGGTGCCCCCGGCGGAGCCTGGGGGAGTGCCCCCGGCACCGTGCCTCGCCGCGTTGTCGTCGGTCGCCGATGGCCCCCTGGGCTTCGCCGGGTGGGGGTGCCCCCGGGCGAAGTCCAGGGGGAGTACCCCCACCGCATCGCTTCCGCCCCCTCGGCCTGGCGGCCGGGGAGGTGCCCCCACCTCCGCCTTGCGATCCTTCCCCTGGGCCCTGGCGGGCCCGGGGAGACCCCGACCCTCGGCCCTGACGGCCTGGGGAGACCCCGACCCTCGGCCCTGACGGCCTGGGGAGACCCCAACCCTTGGCCCTGACGGCCTGGGGAGACCCCAACCCTTGGCCCTGACGGCCTGGGGAGACCCCGACCCTTGGCCCTGACGGCCTGGGGAGACCCCGACCCTTGGCCCTGACGGGCCTGGGGAGACCCCGACCCTCGGCCCTGACGGGCCTGGGGAGACCCCGACCCTCGGCCCTGACGGGCCTGGGGAGACCCCATACACCGGACGCCGCTCTCCCCCGTAGCCCTCCGGGCACGGGAGGTGCCCCCAGATCCGGCCTGATCCGAAAGAAACGACCTACCCGCGCAGCACCAGCGCCTGCCCCGCCGCCACCAGCAGCACCTGCTCGCACTCGTCGCCGAAGGCCGCGTTCAGCCGGCCCAGCTCGTCCCGGAACCGGCGCCCCGCGGCCGTCGCCGGCACCACGCCCGAGCCCACCTCGTTGGTCACCGCCACCACCGTCCGGGAGGTCTCCCGGACCGCCGTCACCAGCTCCGCGACCCGCGCCGCGAGGGCCGCCCGGCCGCCGTTCGCCCAGCGCTCGTCGTCCCACGCGCCCACCGCGTCCATCGCGTCCGTCAGCCACAGCGACAGGCAGTCGATCAGCAGCGGCGGACCCTCCTCGCGCAACAGCGGCACGAGGTCGGTGGTCTCCGCGGTACGCCAGGAGCCCGGCCGCCGCTCCCGGTGCAGGCTCACCCGGTGCGCCCACTCCGGGTCGCCCTCGCGGGTCCCGCCGGTCGCCACGTACAGCACCTCGGGGAAGGTCTCCAGCCGCCGCTCCGCCTCCACCGACTTGCCCGACCGGGCCCCGCCCGTCACCAGCGTGCGGCGCGGCACGTCCGGCACCGCGTGGTACTCGCCCACGTACAGCGTCGTGCCGTCCGGCACCGCCCGCGCGCCCGCCGCCGCCAGCCGCCGGTCCAGCTCCGCCCCGGCCGGGGCGTCGTGGTCCAGGTGCGCCGCGATCACGTCCGTGGCCGGGCCCACCGCGCCGGTCGCCCGCAGCCGGGCCAGCGCGTCCGGCCGCCCGGTCACGTCCGCCACCACCAGGTCGTACGGCGGCCGGTGGTCCTCCGGCAGACCGGCCGGGGCGGCGCCCGGCGGCAGGTAGAGCAGCCGCTCGCCGTCCGCCGAGGTCACCTCGTAGCCGGTGCCCGGCGCGTCCATCGGCACCGCCCGCACCCGGTGCCCGCTGATCAGCGTCAGCTCCCGCCCGTCCGGCACCCGCCCCGCCGTCGGCAGCCCCGCCGGGACCTCCACCGCCGGCCCGTCGTGCGGATGCGTGAGCAGCACCTGCCGCACCCCCACCAGGGAGTGCCCCGAGCGGGCGGCGGCCAGGGCCGCGCCCGGTGTCAGGTCGAGCAGCAGGGCCCCGTCCACGAGCAGCGAGGTCGCGGCCCGGGCCCGCTCCCCGCGGGACACCGCGCACACGGCGCAGGGGCAGTCGGGGCGGGGGAGTCCGAGGGGGGCGCCGGTGCCGAGCAGAGTCAGTTCCACGTCTAGATCCTCCCGCGTCACCGCGAGGGGTGCGCGCCCGGCTACGCTGCGGGCAGGAAACCGGTCAACCGGAAGATCAACCGGAGGCGGACATGGCATGGACGTGGCGGTTCGAGAAGTCCGACGGCACCGAGGTCACGCCGGTGGTGACTCCCGAGGAGTTCACCACCCAGGGCGACGCCGAGTCCTGGATCGGTGAGCACTGGCGCGACCTCCTGGACGGCGGCGCGGACCAGGTGACGCTCTCCGAGGACGGCACCAGGATCTACGGGCCGATGCCGCTGGACGCCGAGGGCTGAGCCGGGACGGGCCGGGGGCGCCGGGCCGCGGTGGCCGGCGCCCCCGGGGCCGTCAGATCTCGCCCAGCGTGACCTCCGCCTTGTGCTCGGCCGTGCCGCGCGTGTAGACCACCGTCACCTTGTCGCCGGGCTTGCGCGAGGCCAGCGACTCCGACAGCGAGGTGATCGTGGTGATCGGGTCGTCGGCCACCTTGGTGATGACGTCGCCGGCCCGCAGCCCCGCCTTCGCCGCCGCCCCGTCCGGCTGCGCCTCCACGATCGCGACGCCCGCCGGCTCGTAGGAGTCGTCCAGGACCGTGCGGCCCGTGATGTTCAGGGCGGCCCGGCCGGAGTCCGTCACCTTGCCGGTCGCGATGATCTGGTCCGCCACCGTCTTCACCATCGACGCGGGGATCGCGAAGCCGATGCCCGGCGCCGAGCCGCCGCCCAGCTCCGGGTCGGTCGCCGCCAGCGTCGGGATGCCGATGACCTCGCTGTCCAGGTTCACCAGCGCGCCCCCGCTGTTGCCGGGGTTGATCGCCGCCGAGGTCTGCACCATGTTGCCGATCGTCGCGCCCGTCCCGCCGCCGGTGCGGCCCTCGCTGACCGTCCGGCCGGTGGCCGAGACGATGCCCTGGGTGACGCTGCCCGACAGGCCGAGCGGCGAGCCCATCGCGAGCACGATCTGCCCCATGTCGACCTTGCCCGAGTCGCCCAGCCTGGCCGGCTTCAGCCCCTGCGGCACGCTGTCCAGCTTGATCACCGCGAGGTCCTGCTCCGGGTACGAGGCCACCAGCCGGGCCGTCACCGGCTGACCGCCGGTCGCCGCGGTGACCTTGAAGGAGCGCTCCTGGCCGACCACGTGCGCGTTGGTGACCACATGGCCCTTGGCGTCGTAGACCACCCCGGAGCCGAGGCTCTCCGAGGCGTCGATCTGCACCACCGACGGCAGCACGTTCCGGATCACGGCCTGGTAGTCGTCCTGGAGCTCGTTGGCGGACCGCGGGGCGGCCGCGGCCTGGGTGGACCGCCCGGTGTCGGCGGCCGGCTCGGCCCGGGGCGCGGTTCCGGCCGCGCAGCCGGCGAGCAGGGCGGCGGCACAGGTCCCGGCGGCGAGGGAAAACAGGAGGCGTCTCATGACCGCAGTCTCGGCGCCGCCCGCGCCGGACGCCTCGGTGGAGACGCCCGATCAGGGGGCGGGCGCCCCGCCCGCCCCCGTGCGCCTCGGCGCCCGGCTCAGCCCCGTACGCCGCAGAGGTGCAGCAGTCCCGCGATCCGGCGGTACGGATCGGTGCGGCCGGCCCGGTCCTCGGCGGTCAGCAGCCGCTCCAGCTCGTCCGCGGCCGGCAGACCGGTGTCGGCGGGGATGCCGTCGGTGAAGACCCGCACCCCGTACCAGGCGTGCAGCGGGGCGGCGATCCCGGCCAGGGTGGTGGTGAGGGCGTCGAGCCGGTCGGCCCGGCCCTTCACGCCCTGGCGGTCGGTGTAGACGTCCGACTCGAAACCGGCCAGCGCGCCCGCCCAGTCCCCGGCGAGGCCCGGCCGCATGGCCAGCGCCTCCGCGTTCCGTACCACCAGGGACAGCAGGCCGCCGGGGGCCAGCATCCGGGCCAGGCCCGCGAGCAGCGCGTCCGGCTCGTCGGCGTACATCAGCACGCCGTGACAGAGGACCACGTCGAAGCTGCCGGGCAGGAAGTGCACCCCGGTCTCGCGGCCGTCGCCGTGGATCAGCCGGACCCGCTCGCGGATCCCGGCCGGCTCGGTCGCCAGCGAGTCGCGGGCGCACTGGAGCAGCTCGGGATCGGCCTCCAGACCGGTCACCGTGTGCCCGGCCCGGGCCAGCCGCAGCGCCTGGGTGCCCTGGCCCATGCCCGCGTCGAGGATCCGCAGCCGCTGCCCCACCGGGTAGCGGGCGGCTATCTGCTCGTCGAGCTGGCGCGCGATCAGCTCCGTGCGGACGGTGTCGCGCAGCCCGCCGGGCTCGGCGGGCCAGGTGCCCACGACCGGCAGCGCCTCACCCGCGGCGCCACCCGCGTCCGGGAAGTCCGCGCTCAGGGCCGCTCTCCGCGCTTGACCTGCGGCTTCGGCAGCCGCAGCCGGCGCATCTGGAGCGTGCGCATCAGGCCGTACGCGATCGCGCCGCGCTTCGACTCGTTCGGGAACCGCTCGTTCAGCTGCTTGCGCAGACGCAGCCAGATGCCGATCGAGTCGATCACGATCATCACGATCACACCGGCCCACAGCAGCAGCGAGATGTTCTGCAGCTGGCGGTTGGTGTTGCCGAAGAGCGACAGCACCAGGATGACCACGGCCATCGGCAGGAAGAACTCCGCCACCGCGAAGCGCGAGTCGACGAAGTCACGGACGAAGCGCCGCACCGGTCCCTTGTCACGGGCGGGCAGATAACGCTCGTCCCCGCTGTTCAGCGCCTCGCGCTGGCGGGTCAGGTCCGCGCGGCGGGCCTCGCGCTGCCGCTTCGCCGCCTCCTTGCGGTCCAGCGGCGCGGACTGCGCACGACGGCGCTGCGACTGCGCGTCGCTCCGCTTCGGGGTCGGGCGGCCCTTGGGGGCCTGCGGGTCGCGGGGCTGCTTGGAGAGGTCCGCCGTCACCTTGTCGGTGGGGGCCTTCTCATCCTTCGAACGGCTACGGAACACAAGGCCAAGGGTACGTGGTGCGGGGTGTGGGACCCAGCGCGGGCGGGAACGATCCGCTAACGGCCCGCGTCTTCGCCGACGAGACCAGGACCGTCCGGCCGATCACGGCCGGACCGGTGCGGGGGACCCGGAGTGTCCCTCTACTCCCTGGGCCGGAGGGCCGGTGATCTCCACTCGTTCTTGGGGAGGAGCACATCGGGCCCCGAACAGTGCGGTAATGGAGTCAGGAACCGTACTGTGGTTCTTGTTGGAGTGCTGGAGCCGAGTCCGTCAGAAGGGGGCGCGCGAAGCCCATGAGCGGTGTGATGAAGCGTATGGGGATGATCTTCCGCGCGAAGGCAAACAAGGCCCTCGACCGGGCCGAGGATCCGCGCGAGACCCTCGATTACTCCTACCAGAAGCAGCTGGAGCTGCTGCAGAAGGTGCGCCGCGGCGTCGCCGACGTGGCGACCTCCCGCAAGCGCCTTGAGCTGCAGCTCAACCAGCTCCAGGGCCAGTCCGCCAAGCTCGAGGACCAGGGCCGCAAGGCCCTCGCGCTCGGCCGCGAGGACCTGGCGCGCGAGGCGCTGTCCCGCCGCGCCGCGCTGCAGCAGCAGGTCAGCGACCTGGAGGTGCAGCACCAGACCCTGCAGGGCGAGGAGGAGAAGCTGACCCTCGCCGCGCAGCGGCTCCAGGCCAAGGTCGACGCCTTCCGCACCCGGAAGGAGACGATCAAGGCGACGTACACGGCCGCCCAGGCCCAGACCCGGATCGCCGAGTCCTTCTCCGGCATCTCCGAGGAGATGAGCGACGTCGGCCTGGCCATCCAGCGGGCCGAGGACAAGACCGCCCAGCTGCAGGCCCGGGCCGGCGCGATCGACGAGCTGCTCGCCTCCGGCGCGCTCGACGACCAGTCGGGCCTCGCCAAGGACGACATCCAGGCCGAGCTCGACCGGCTCTCCGGCGGCACCGACGTGGAGCTGGAGCTCCAGCGGATGAAGGCCGAGCTGGCCGGCGGACCGTCCGCGCAGCAGCAGGCCATCGAGGGCGGCAACGGCTCCGCCCAGCAGAACCACCAGCAGTCCCAGCCCCGCTTCGAGAAGTAACCCCTTCGGCAGGAGGACGGCGCGTCATGATCGTACGGATCATGGGGGAGGGCCAGCTCCGGCTGGCCGACAGTCACTTCGTCGAGCTGAACAAGCTCGACGACGAACTGCTCGACGAGATGGAGTCCGGTGACGAGCCGGGCTTCCGGCGCACGCTGCACGCCCTGCTCGACAAGGTCAGGGAGCTCGGCGAGCCGCTCCCCGACGACGCCCTCGAACCCTCCGAGCTGATCCTGCCCGCCTCCGACGCGTCCCTCGACGAGGTCCGCGCCATGCTCTCCGACGACGGCCTGATCCCCGGCTGACGCACCCCGCCCGTGCCCCGTCCCCCACCGGGACGGGGCACGCGCGCGTGCGGACCCCGTACCGTCTTCTGCTGTGACGACCCACGGCACCCCGACCCACGGCACCCCGCTCGCGCGGACCCGGGACCGGCTGCGCGCCCACCCCCTCGCCTTCGACGCGGGGCTCGCGCTCGCCGTGCTCGCCGCCATGGTCCTCGGCTCCTTCACCGACCCGCACGGCAGCCCCGACGGGCCCACCTTCGGCGACCGCGCGCCCACCGCGACCGGCGTCCTGCTGATGCTGCTCGGCGCCGCCGCCCTGGTGTTCCGCCGCCGCCGGCCCATCCCGGTGCTCGCCGTCACCACCGCCTTCGCGCTGGTGGAGCTGATCGGCGACACCCGTCCGGCGCCGGTCACCATGAGCGCCGTCGTCGCCCTCTTCACCGTCGCCGCCCGCACCGACCGGCCCACCACCTGGCGGCTCGGCCTCGCCACCATGGGCGCGCTGACCTTCGCCGCCATGGTCTTCGGCCCCACGCCCTGGTACGCGCAGGAGAACCTGGGCGTCTTCGCCTGGACCGGCATGGCCGCGGCCGCCGGCGACGCGGTGCGCAGCCGGCGGGCCTTCGTGGACGCCATACGGGAGCGGGCCGAGCGCGCCGAACGCAGCCGCGAGGAGGAGGCCCGGCGGCGGGTCGCCGAGGAGCGGCTGCGGATCGCCCGCGACCTGCACGACGTGGTCGCCCACCACATCGCCCTGGTCAACGTGCAGGCCGGGGTCGCCGCCCACGTCATGGACCGGCGCCCCGACCAGGCCAAGGAGGCCCTGGCGCACGTCCGCGCCGCCTCCCGCTCGGCCCTCGACGAACTGCGCGCCACCGTCGGACTGCTGCGCCAGTCCGGCGACCCGGAGGCCCCCACCGAACCGGTCTCGGGCCTCGCCGTCCTGGACGACCTGCTCGCCACCTTCCGCAACGCCGGCCTGCCGGTCGAGCTGGCCCGCACCGACCGGGGCGCGCCGCTGCCCGCCGCCGTCGACCTCGCCGCGTACCGGATCATCCAGGAGGCGCTGACCAACGTGCGCAAGCACGCCGGGGCCGGCGCCCGGGCCGAGGTGAGCGTGGTCCGGGTCGGCCGCACCGTGGAGATCACCGTCCTCGACGACGGCACCGCCGCCGCGGAACCCGAACCGGGCGGCGGGCACGGCCTGGTCGGGATGCGCGAGCGGGTCACCGCGCTCGGCGGCACCCTCACCGCGGCACCCCGCTACGGGGGCGGCTTCCGGGTGCAGGCGATACTGCCGGTGCCGGCCGACTGCGAGGGGGACGCGTGACCATCCGGGTACTGCTTGCCGACGACCAGGCCCTGCTGCGCAGCGCGTTCCGGGTCCTGGTCGACTCCGAGCCCGACATGGAGGTGGTCGCCGAGGCCGCCGACGGCGCCCAGGCGGTCGCCGAGGCCCGCCGCACCCGGGCGGACGTGGTCCTCATGGACATCCGGATGCCCGGCACCGACGGGCTCGCCGCCACCCGCATGATCACCGCCGACCCCGAGCTCGCGGACGTCCGGATCGTCATGCTGACCACCTTCGAGGTCGACGAGTACGTCGTGCAGTCGCTGCGCGCCGGGGCCTCCGGCTTCCTCGGCAAGGGCGCCGAACCGGAGGAGCTGCTCGGCGCCATCCGGATCGCGCACGCCGGCGAGGCGCTGCTCTCCCCGGCCGCCACCAAGGGCCTGATCGCCTCCTTCCTCGCCCAGGGCGGCGGCGCCGGCCCCGACGACCCGGACGCCCCCGCCTACTCCGAGCGCCTCTCCGCGCTCACCGCCCGCGAGCGAGAGGTGCTGGTCCTGGTGGCCGGCGGCCTGTCCAACGACGAGATCGCCGAGCGGCTCGACGTCAGCCCGCTCACCGTCAAGACCCATGTGAACCGCACCATGGCCAAGCTGGGCGCCCGCGACCGCGCCCAACTGGTGGTCACGGCCTACGAGTCGGGGCTCGTCCGTCCGAGGGTGGAGTGACACCGCGGCGGCTCGTACTCCAGACGCGGTATGCGCGGCGTGAGGAATTGGGACCCGGGGCCGAGGAATCGGCCCCTTCCCATGGCCGAGGGTGTAGCCGGGCACCCCTCGCGGTGCCCGGCGCCCGCCGAATGCGCCGCAGACCCGCCGCGTACGCCACAGAAACGAGTCCCCATGTCCTGGCTGTCCAGATTCAGCCTCGCGCAACGGGCCCTGATCGGGCTGATGTCCCTCGTCGCGCTCCTCTTCGGAGCGATCGCGATACCCCAGTTGAAGCAGCAGTTGCTGCCCTCGATCGAGTTCCCGATGGTCTCGGTCATCGCCCCGTACCAGGGCGCCTCGCCCGACGTGGTGGAGAAGCAGGTCGTCGAACCGCTGGAGAACGCCCTGAAGGCGGTCGACGGCGTCCAGGGCGTCACCTCCACCGCCTCCGAGGGCAGCGCCGTCATCATGGCGAGCTTCGACTACGGGGACGAGGGCACCAAGCAGCTCGTCGCCGACGTCCAGCAGGCCGTGAACCGCGCGCGGGCCCAGCTGCCGGACGCGGTCGACCCGCAGGTGGTGGCCGGCTCCACCGACGACATCCCTACCGTCGTCCTCGCCGTCTCCTCCGACAAGGACCCGCAGGCCCTGGCCGACCAGCTGGAGCGCACCGTCGTCCCCGTCCTCAAGGACATCGAGGGCGTCGGCCAGGTCACCATCGACGGCGTCCAGGACCTCCAGGTCTCCGTCACCCCCGACGAGCGCCGGCTCGCCGCGGCCGGCCTGAGCACCATGAAGCTGGCCGAGGCGATCAGGAACGGCGGCGGCACCATGCCCGCCGGAGCCTTCACCGAGGACGGCAAGACCCGCACCGTCCAGGTCGGCGGCGGCTACACCTCGCTCCGGCAGATCCAGGACCTGCGGATCAAGCCCGCCCGCGGCAAGGCCGTCCGCCTCGCCGACGTCGCCACCGTCCGGCAGGAGGAGGCCCGCCGGGTCTCGATCACCCGCACCGACGGCCGGCCCAGCCTCGCCGTGACGGCCACCATGGACAAGGACGGCAGCGCCGTCACCATCTCGGAGGCCGTCGAGGACAAGCTGCCGGAACTCCGCGCCGACCTCGGCGCCGGCGCCCGGCTCACGGTCGTCTCCGACCAGGGCCCGGCCGTCGCCAAGTCCATCTCCGGCCTCACCACGGAGGGCGCGCTCGGCCTGGTCATGGCCGTCCTCGTCATCCTGGTCTTCCTGGCCTCGCTGCGCTCCACCCTGGTCACCGCGGTCTCCATCCCGCTCTCCGTGGTCCTCGCCCTGATCGTGCTGTGGACCCGCGACCTCTCGCTCAACATGCTCACCCTCGGCGCCCTCACCATCGCCATCGGCCGGGTCGTCGACGACTCGATCGTGGTCCTGGAGAACATCAAGCGGCACCTGGGCTACGGCGAGGAGCGCCAGGCCGCGATCGTCACCGCGGTCAAGGAGGTGGCCGGCGCGGTCACCTCCTCGACCCTCACCACCGTCGCCGTCTTCCTGCCGATCGGCCTGGTCGGCGGCATCGTCGGCGAGCTCTTCGGCTCCTTCTCGCTCACCGTCACGGCCGCGCTGCTCGCCTCGCTGCTGGTCTCGCTGACGGTGGTCCCGGTCCTGTCGTACTGGTTCCTGCGCGCCCCCAAGGGCACTTCCGAGGACCCGGACGAGGCCCGCAGGGCCGCCGAGGAGAAGGAGGCCCGCAGCCGCCTGCAGCGCGCCTACGTGCCGGTGCTCCGCTTCGCCACCCGCCGCCGGCTCACCAGCCTGGCCATCGCCCTGGTGGTTCGTGGTCACCTTCGGCATGGGCGGCCTGCTGAAGACCAACTTCTTCGACCAGGGCGAGCAGAAGCTCCTCAGCATCAAGCAGGAACTCCCGCCGGGGACGAGCCTCGCCGCCTCCGACGAGGCCGCGAAGAAGGTCGAGAAGGTCCTCGCCGGCACCGAGGGCGTCAAGGACTACCAGGTCACCGTCGGCTCCTCCGGCTGGATGGCGGCCTTCGGCGGCGGCACCGGCACCAACCAGGCCTCCTATCAGGTGACCCTGGAGGACTCCGCCTCGTACGAGAAGACCCGCGACGCCCTCGACACCGCCCTCGGCACGCTCGACGGCATCGGCGACACCACCATCGCGGCGGGCGACGCCTTCAGCAACCAGGACCTCAAGGTGGTCGTGAAGGCCGCCGACGCCGACGTCCTGCGGAAGGCCGCCGAGGCGGTCCGGAAGGGCGTGGCCGAGCTCGACGACGTCACCGACGTGCAGAGCGACCTGTCCCAGTCGATCCCGCGGGTCTCGGTCCGCGCCAACGAGAAGGCCGCCGACGCCGGCTTCGACGACGCCACCCTCGGCATGATCGTCGCCCAGGCCGTGCACGGCACCCCGGCCGGCACCGCGGTCCTCGACGACACCGAGCGGGACGTCGTCCTCACCTCGGCGAAGCCCGCCACCACCCTGGACCAGCTCAAGGCACTGCCGCTCGGCCCGGTGCGGCTGGGCGACATCGCCACCGTCGAGCTCGTGCCCGGCCCGGTCTCCAAGACCCGGATCGACGGCGCCCGGGCCGCGACCGTCACCGCCACCCCGACCGGCGACAACACCGGCGCCGTCAGCGCCGCGCTGCAGACCAAGCTCAAGGAGATCGACCTTCCCGAAGGCGCCACCGCGACCGTCGGCGGAGTCTCCGAGGACCAGTCCGACGCCTTCGTGAAGCTCGGCCTGGCCATGCTCGCGGCCGTCGCCATCGTGTTCATGCTGCTCGTGGCGACCTTCCGGTCGCTGATCCAGCCGCTGATCCTGCTGGTGTCCATCCCGTTCGCGGCCACCGGCGCGATCGGCCTGCTGGTCGCCACCGGCACGCCGATGGGCGTCCCGGCCCTGATCGGCATGCTGATGCTCATCGGCATCGTGGTCACCAACGCGATCGTCCTGATCGACCTGATCAACCAGTACCGGGCCCAGGGCCTGGGCGTCGTCGAGGCGGTGATCGAGGGCGGCCGGCACCGGCTGCGCCCGATCCTCATGACCGCGCTGGCGACGATCTTCGCGCTGCTCCCGATGGCGCTCGGCGTCACCGGCGAGGGCGGCTTCATCGCCCAGCCGCTGGCCGTGGTGGTGATCGGCGGCCTGATCACCTCGACGCTGCTGACCCTGCTGCTCGTGCCGACGCTGTACGCCATGGTGGAGCTGCGCAAGGAGCGCCGTGCGCGCCGGAAGGCCGCGAAGCGGGCGCCCGGGGGCGGCGGCGACGGGGACGCGCCGGTCCCGCCGCAGGCGAAGGAGCCGGCCGCGGTCTGATCCGCACGGCACAAGGCGAAGGGGCGCCCCGCGGTCTCGCGGGGCGCCCCTTTCGCGTGCCGGGAGGGGAATCGTTACGGCAGCGCCAGCATCCGCTCCAGGGCGAGCTTGGCGAAGCTCTCCGTCTCCTTGTCGACCTGGATCCGGTTGACCAGGTTGCCCTCGGCCAGCGACTCCAGCGCCCACACCAGGTGCGGCAGGTCGATCCGGTTCATGGTGGAGCAGAAGCACACCGTGCGGTCGAGGAAGACGACCTCCTTGCCCTCCGGGGCGAAGCGGTCGGCGAGGCGCTTGACCAGGTTCAGCTCGGTGCCGATCGCCCACTTCGAGCCGGCCGGGGCCGCCTCCAGGGTCTTGATGATGTACTCGGTCGAGCCCACGTAGTCGGCGGCCGCGACGACCTCGTGCTTGCACTCGGGGTGGACCAGGACGTTGACGCCCGGGATGCGCTCGCGCACGTCGTTGACCGAGTCCAGCGAGAAGCGCCCGTGCACCGAGCAGTGCCCGCGCCACAGGATCATCTTGGCGGCGCGCAGCTCCTCGGTGGTCAGCCCGCCGTTCGGCTTGTGCGGGTTGTAGACCACGCAGTCGTCCAGGGACATGCCCATGTCGCGGACGGCGGTGTTGCGGCCCAGGTGCTGGTCCGGCAGGAAGAGCACCTTCTCGCCCTGCTCGAAGGCCCAGTCCAGGGCCCGCTTCGCGTTGGACGAGGTGCAGATGGTGCCGCCGTGCTTGCCGGTGAAGGCCTTGATGTCGGCGGAGGAGTTCATGTACGAGACGGGCACGACCTGCTCGGCGATGCCGGCCTCGGTGAGCACGTCCCAGCACTCGGCGACCTGCTCGGCGGTGGCCATGTCGGCCATCGAACAGCCGGCGGCCAGGTCCGGCAGCACGACCTTCTGGTCGTCGCCGGTGAGGATGTCCGCCGACTCGGCCATGAAGTGCACACCGCAGAAGACGATGTACTCGGCCTCCGGCTTGGCGGCGGCGTCACGGGCGAGCTTGAAGGAGTCACCGGTGACGTCGGCGAACTGGATGACCTCGTCGCGCTGGTAGTGGTGCCCGAGGACGAAGACCTTGTCCCCGAGCTTCTCCTTGGCGGCGCGGGCGCGCTCCACCAGGTCCGGGTCGGAGGGCGACGGGAGGTCGCCGGGGCACTCCACGCCGCGCTCGCTCTTCGGGTCGGCCTCGCGGCCGAGCAGGAGGAGGGCGAGCGGCGTCGGCTGGACGTCCAAGGGCTGGGCGGTGGTCACGTCACGCACCCTTTCTGGTTCTACGGTGAGCCTCGAAAAGCCTTTTCGTCTAAATGACGCTATCTATCATAACCGGTTCACGTCACTTTGACGATGTCCATAGTGTCGATGTGACGAATTCGCCGTCCCCGTCTCTGGACACGGTGTGCGAGCATGAAAGGGAAAGACGTGCCCCGGCCCGGAATGAATCCGCGGCCCCGCCGGTTGCAACCGTCGGCAAGCAGTCTCCGTACCAACCCGGGAGAGAAGCAGATGTCCGTATCGGACGAGAAGACCACTGTCAGCGACGGCATCCTCCTGTCCGACGCCGCCGCGGCCAAGGTCAAGGCCCTGCTCGACCAGGAAGGCCGTGACGACCTGGCGCTGCGCGTCGCCGTTCAGCCCGGTGGCTGCTCCGGCCTGCGTTACCAGCTGTTCTTCGACGAGCGTTCGCTCGACGGCGACGTCGTCAAGGACTTCGGCGGCGTCAAGGTCGTCACCGACCGCATGAGCGCTCCGTACCTCGGCGGCGCCTCGATCGACTTCGTCGACACCATCGAGAAGCAGGGCTTCACGATCGACAACCCGAACGCGACGGGTTCCTGCGCCTGCGGCGACAGCTTCAGCTAGGCTGCACCCACGCGAAGGAGGGTGGCACCCGGAGTCGAGTCCGGGTGCCACCCTCCCGCGCGTTGCCGCGATTCCCGCGTTCCCGCTGCCGGTACGGGCCCTCGGGCGCCGCTACGGCCTCGGCACCGTCTCGCCGCTCGCACCGTCCACCACCGGACGGTCACCCAGCGGCGCCCCGAGCGTCACCGTGCGGCTGATCTCCTGGGCGATCATGATGCAGGCCCGCCCGGGCTCCTTCGCCTTCTCCGCGATCCGCACCACGACCCGCCGCGGGCTCTCCTCGGCCGTCACCGTGTAGTCGCTGCACACCCCGCCCCAGAAGGTCACCGACAGCTTCCGGCCACCGGCGTCCGTCGCGAACGAGCTGATCTGCCGGACCGGCGCCGTCCCCTGGTCCGGCGGCGTCGTGGGCGCCGGCGAGGGCGTGGCCGGCGGGGCCAGATAGCGGGCGTCCACCGCTGTGCGCACCACCGTGTACGGCTTCGCGCCCGCCGACGCCCGCGCCTCGAACAGCCAGGCCGGTACGAGCACCTGCTCCCCGTCCACGTACTGCGCGGCCAGACCGAAGCGCGCCCCGGTCACCTCCACCACGGTCGGCGCCACCGTGCTCCGGCACGGGGAGTCCGGCGCGTCCGGCGCGATCCCGGGCTTCCCGTCCGTGCTCGCCGGCGGGTCCGTGGCGCAGCCGCCGATGCCGACCGGGGTGGCCGTCGAGGCCGCGTTCAGCTCGGCCAGCGCCTTGTCCGCGCCGACCACCGGATAGGTGTCGCCCTTCGCCGGCTCCTTCAGCCGCCCGCTGCCGGCCGTCACCGAGCCGTCCGGACCGATGTGCAGCCCCGTCGACCAGCCGTAGGTGGGCAGCCCGCCGACCACCGGGTCGGCGTTCACCACCCGCTCGGAGCCGTTCGTCACCTGGCTCGCGTCCACCTTGGCGTCGTCCTGGCCGATCGCCTTCAGGACCGGGGCCGCGGCCGCCCGGGCCGCCGCCTCGCTCACCGGGGAGCCTCCGGCCGTCGGAGGCTTCGCCTCGCCCGGCGGCGGACACGCCTTGCCCTTCAGGCAGGAGTCGCCGACCGGCCCGCCGTCGTAGCGGCTCAGCGTCCAGCTGCCGGGCGCCCGCACGGACACGTCCAGGCGCAGCCCCCGGGTGTCCTTCTCCGGGTCCAGCCGCCACACCTCGCCGATCAGCCGGGGCTCGCCCGACAGGCCGAGCGCCTCGGCCAGCCGGGCCACCTCCGCCGAGGTGACCCGGCCCTCGGGCCGGTGGACCGCGGCCGAGGAGGGCCCGTGGGGGAGTGGGCCCTTGGCTCGATAGACGGTGCCGTCCGGGCCGCCGCCCGGATCGGGCTCGCCCGGCGCGATCCCGGGCCCGCCGCCGTCCGCGCCGCCCAGCCTCAGCGGCGGGGGAGCGGCGGCCGCGTCCCGCGCGCCACTGCCGGCCGGGCTGCCGTCGCCCGCGGCGGTGGCGGCGTAGTACACGCCCCCGCCGCCCACGAGGACCACTCCCGCCGCCACCGAGGCGACGAGAAGCGGACCGCGCTTCTTCGGCCGGTTCTCCGTCTCCGTACTGCTGCTCACCGCGCGCTCCTCCAGATGTGGCATCCCTGCGGAAGACACCTCTGGGACGGAACCGGCGCCCGGACGGTTCCGTCCCCGCGCCCGGCGCGATCCGGTGGGGTCAGACCCCGTACTCCGCGGTCGCCGCGATCAGGCGGGCCGAGGCCGCCGGGACCCGGACGCCGTGGATCAGGGCCGGGGAGACCGGGGCGGCCGCGGGCTCGGCCGGCGTCACCCAGTGCGGGGCCATCCGCGCGCCGTCACCGCACAGCTCCGCAAGGCCGAATTCGGACTCCTGGTGCTCACGAGGAGCGGGGTACGTGGTCATGGCCGCACCGTACGCACGGTCCGGGTTCGGGGAAAAGCCCTACTCTGGGGTAGTTTCCACTGTTCGGCTTCCGTGCGACCAGCCGGTAGCGTGAACTGTCAACGCCGTCCCTTTCCACAGGAGCGTCCAGCCGTGCGAATCGCAGTCACCGGCTCCATCGCAACCGACCACCTCATGACCTTCCCGGGCAGGTTCGCCGACCAATTCGTCGCCGACCAGCTCCACACGGTCTCGCTGTCGTTCCTCGTGGACAACCTCGACGTCCGCCGCGGCGGCGTCGCGGCCAACATCGCCTTCGGCATGGGGCAGCTCGGCGGCCGGCCGGTGCTCGTCGGCGCGGCCGGCTTCGACTTCGACGAGTACCGCGCCTGGCTCGACCGGCACGGCGTGGACACCGGCTCCGTCCGCATCTCCGAGGTCCTGCACACCGCCCGCTTCGTGTGCACCACGGACAAGGACCACAACCAGATCGGCTCCTTCTACACCGGCGCCATGAGCGAGGCCCGGCAGATCGAGCTCAAGGCCGTCGCCGACCGCGTCGGCGGCCTCGACCTGGTCCTCATCGGCGCCGACGACCCCGAGGCGATGCTGCGCCACACCGAGGAGTGCCGCGCCCGCGAGATCCCCTTCGCCGCCGACTTCTCGCAGCAGATCGCGCGCATGGACGGCGACGAGATCCGCACCCTGATGGACGGCGCCACCTACCTCTTCTCCAACGAGTACGAGAAGGGCCTCATCGAGTCCAAGACCGGCTGGACCGAGGAGGAGATCCTCGGACGCGTCGGGCACCGCATCACCACCCTCGGCTCGCGCGGCGTGCGCATCGAGCGCGCCGGCGAGGACCCGATCGAGGTCGGCTGCCCGGAGGAGGAGGCCAAGGTCGACCCGACCGGCGTCGGCGACGCCTTCCGCGCCGGCTTCCTGACCGGCCTCGGCTGGGGCGTCAGCCTGGAGCGCGCCGCCCAGGTCGGCTGCATGCTCGCCACCCTGGTGATCGAGACCCTGGGCACCCAGGAGTACACCCTGCGCCGCGCCCACTTCATGGACCGCTTCACCAAGGCCTACGGCGACGAGGCCGCCGCCGAGGTCCAGGCCCACCTGGCCTGATCCGTCACGACGGGCGGGAGCACCCGCCCACCGGAGCCCCGGGGCCGCGCGCCCCGGGGCTCCGGTGCGTCAGGAGGTCCGCCGCACCACGTACGCGGTGCCGCCCTTCGGCGAGGGCTCCTCGCCCACGTACTCCTGGCCGCGCATCTCGCACCAGGCCGGGATGTCGAGCCGGGCCGCCTCGTCGTCCGCGAGCACCGTCACCGTGCCGCCCACCGGCACCTCGCCGATCACCTTGGCCAGCTCGATCACCGGGATCGGGCAGCGCCGCCCGAGCGCGTCGACCAGCAGGGTGCCGGCCGTCTCCACCGGGGCGTCGAACATCGCCGCCGGCGCGCCGAGCCGGGCCCGGACCCCGGCCACCACGCCGGGCAGCACCGCGAGGAAGCGGTCCACCTCGTCCGCGGGCGTGCCGGTTGGCAGCGAGACCCGGACGTTCCCCTCGCTCAGCACCCCCATGGCGCGCAGCACATGGCTGGGCGTCAGCGTCGAACTCGTGCACGACGAACCGGACGAAACAGAGAAACCCTCCCGGTCCAGCTCCGAGAGCAGGGTCTCGCCGTCGACATAGAGACAGGAGAAGGTGACGAGGTGGGGCAGCCGCCGCACCGGATCGCCCACCACCTCCACGTCCGGCACCAGCTCCGGCACCCGCGCCCGGATCCGGTCCACCAGCTCCCGCAGCCGGGCCGCCTCGGCCGCCGCCTCCGCCCGGACCGCCCGCAGCGAGGCCGCCGCCGCCACGATCCCGGGCAGGTTCTCGAAGCCCGGCGCCCGCCCGGACTCCCGCTCGTCCGCCGGGCCCCGCGGCGCGAACCGGACGCCCTTGCGCACCGCGAGCAGGCCCACCCCGGAGGGCCCGCCCCACTTGTGGGCGCTCGCCGCGAGCAGCGACCAGCCCGCCGGCACCGGCCCCCAGCCGAGCGACTGCGCCGCGTCCACGAGCAGCGGCACCCCGGCCGCCGCGCAGGCCTCGGCCACCTCGGCCACCGGCTGCTCGGTGCCCACCTCGTGATTGGCCGACTGCAGACAGGCGAGCGCGGTACGGGAGTCGAGCGCCGCCGCGAACACCGCCGGGTCCACCGCTCCGGACCGGCCCACCGGCACCTCGGTCACCGTCCCGCCGGCCGCCGCGTGCGCCTCGCCCGCGTGCAGTACGGAGGAGTGTTCGACCGCCGACACCACGAGCCGGTCGCCGACCCGCCGGCGCCCGGCCAGCGCCCCGGACACGCCCGTGTGAACCGCGCGCGTCCCCGAAGGAGTGAACACCAGCTCGTCGGGCCGGCAGCCGACCGCCTCCGCCGCGGCCTCCCGGGCGGCGTCGAGCAACAGCCGGGCCCGCCGCCCCTCCCGGTACAGCCGGGCCGGGTCGGCCCAGCCCTCGTCCAGCGAGGCGAGCAGCGCCTGACGGGCCACGGGGTGCAGCGGAGCCGCGGAGGCGGCGTCGAAGTACGGCATCCGCCCACGCTATCCCCGCCGCCCCGGCGGGCCCGCGATGCCCCGTCAGAAGTCCGGCCCGCACCGCCGGTCGGCCCTGCCGGGCGCCCGCCCGGAAGCCGGGAGTCCACCCCTTCGGGGACTCGGACGGCGCGTTGGGCACCCTCCCCGCGCGACCCCAAATAGCGTCCAGTAGGGTTTGGTCCGCATAAACATCCAAACCCCTGCCCGCGGCCGGGGCGGCGACCGACCAGCGAGACGGACGGCCGTGGCAGCCGACCTATGCGGGCCGAGACTCTCGGGAAGGCGCTACGTGAGTCCCAACGGCTCCGACCTCCCCCGCAGCCAAGGCGCGGGTGGCACCCCCACGTCGCGGCGCCCGATGCGGCGGAAGCTGCCGCAGGTGCTGACTGCGGGCCTGATCCTGGCGACAGCCACCGGCTGCTCGTACAACTGGGAAGACTTCCCCCGCCTTGGCATGCCCACCCCCGTCACGGAAGAGGCTCCGCGGATCCTCTCCCTGTGGCAGGGCTCCTGGGCCGCCGCGCTGATCACCGGCCTCCTGGTGTGGGGCCTCATCATCTGGGCCACCATCTTCCACCGGCGCAGCCGCACCAAGGTCGAGGTTCCTCCGCAGACCCGTTACAACATGCCCATCGAGGCGCTGTACACGGTCACCCCGCTCATCATCGTCTCGGTGCTCTTCTACTTCACCGCGCGCGACGAGTCGAAGCTCCTGGAGCTCTCCCCGAAGCCGGCGCACACGGTCAACGTGGTCGGTTACCAGTGGAGCTGGGGCTTCAACTACATCGAGAACGTCCCCGGCGTGACCGGCGACGCCAAGAAGGACAAGAACCTCTCCGCCATCCCGGACAAGTTCCAGGAGCAGTTCCCGGAGAACGCGGGCGGCGTCTACGACGCCGGCATCCCCGGGACCCGGAACCCGCAGACCGGCAACCCGGGCCCGACCCTGTGGCTGCCGAAGGGCGAGAAGGTCCGTTTCGTCCTGACCTCGCGTGACGTCATCCACTCCTTCTGGGTGGTCCCCTTCCTCATGAAGCAGGACGTCATTCCGGGTCACACCAACGCCTTCGAGGTCACCCCGACGCAGGAAGGCACCTTCCTCGGAAAGTGCGCCGAGCTGTGCGGTGTCGACCACTCCCGGATGCTCTTCAACGTCAAGGTGGTCTCTCCGGAGCGCTACCAGCAGCACCTGAAGGAGCTGGCGGAGAAGGGGCAGACCGGCTACATCCCGTCCGGCATTGAGCAGACGGACCCGGCTCGGAATGCGGAGAAGAACCAACTGTGAGCATCCTCAACGAACCCCAGGGTGCGGCCGCGGCTGAGGACTCGTACGAGAACGAGCTCCCGGTACGCCGCAAGCAGCCCGGCAACGTCGTGGTGAAGTGGCTGACCACCACCGACCACAAGACCATCGGCACGATGTACCTGGTCACCTCGTTCGTGTTCTTCATCATCGGCGGCCTCATGGCGCTCTTCATGCGCGCCGAGCTGGCCCGTCCGGGTACGCAGATCATGTCGAACGAGCAGTTCAACCAGGCGTTCACGATGCACGGCACGATCATGCTGCTGATGTTCGCGACGCCGCTGTTCGCCGGTTTCGCGAACTGGATCATGCCGCTGCAGATCGGCGCGCCCGACGTGGCGTTCCCGCGGCTGAACATGTTCGCCTACTGGCTCTACCTGTTCGGCTCGATCATCGCCGTGGCCGGCTTCCTCACCCCGCAGGGTGCCGCCGACTTCGGCTGGTTCGCCTACTCCCCGCTGTCGGACGCCGTCCGCTCGCCGGGTGTCGGCGCCGACATGTGGATCATGGGTCTGGCCTTCTCCGGCTTCGGCACCATCCTCGGCTCGGTCAACTTCATCACCACGATCATCTGCATGCGCGCCCCGGGCATGACGATGTTCCGCATGCCGATCTTCACCTGGAACGTGCTGCTGACCGGTGTCCTGGTCCTGCTCGCCTTCCCGGTCCTGGCGGCCGCGCTGTTCGCCCTGGAGGCGGACCGCAAGTTCGGTGCCCACGTCTTCGACGCGGCCAACGGCGGTGCCCTGCTGTGGCAGCACCTCTTCTGGTTCTTCGGACACCCAGAGGTGTACATCATCGCCCTGCCGTTCTTCGGCATCATCTCCGAGGTCATCCCGGTCTTCAGCCGCAAGCCGATGTTCGGTTACATCGGTCTGGTGGCCGCGACCATCGCGATCGCCGGTCTGTCCGTGACCGTGTGGGCCCACCACATGTACGTCACCGGCGGTGTGCTCCTGCCGTTCTTCTCCTTCATGACGTTCCTCATCGCCGTCCCGACCGGCGTGAAGTTCTTCAACTGGATCGGAACGATGTGGAAGGGCTCGCTGTCCTTCGAGACGCCGATGCTCTGGGCCACCGGCTTCCTGGTCACCTTCACCTTCGGTGGTCTGACCGGTGTCATCCTGGCCTCGCCGCCGATGGACTTCCACGTCTCCGACTCGTACTTCGTGGTCGCGCACTTCCACTACGTCATCTTCGGCACCGTGGTGTTCGCGATGTTCTCCGGCTTCCACTTCTGGTGGCCGAAGTTCACGGGCAAGATGCTGGACGAGCGTCTCGGCAAGATCACCTTCTGGACGCTGTTCGTCGGCTTCCACGGCACCTTCCTGGTGCAGCACTGGCTCGGTGCCGAGGGCATGCCGCGTCGTTACGCGGACTACCTGGAGGCCGACGGCTTCACGGTGCTGAACACGATCTCGACGATCTCGTCCTTCCTGCTCGGCCTGTCGATGCTGCCGTTCTTCTACAACGTCTGGAAGACCGCCAAGTACGGCAAGAAGATCGAGGTCGACGACCCGTGGGGCTACGGCCGTTCGCTCGAGTGGGCGACGTCCTGCCCGCCGCCGCGGCACAACTTCCTCACCCTGCCGCGGATCCGTTCTGAATCCCCGGCGTTCGACCTGCACCACCCTGAGATCGCGGCTCTCGACCAGCTCGAGAACAAGCCTCACGAGGTGGCGGCCCTCAGCGGCGGCAAGGAGGCCGGCAAGTGAAGATCCAGGGCAAGATGTTCATCTGGCTGAGCGTCTTCGTCCTCGCCATGGCGATCGTCTATGGCGTGTGGTCGAAGGAGCCGGTCGGCACGACCGCGCTGTTCCTGGCGTTCGGTCTCTGCATCATGATCGGCTACTACCTGGCCTTCACGGCCAAGCGGGTCGACGCCATGGCGCAGGACGACAAGGAGGCCGACGTCGCGGACGAGGCCGGCGAGGTGGGCTTCTTCGCCCCCCACAGCTGGCAGCCGCTCTCGCTGGCCATCGGTGGCGCGCTCGCCTTCCTCGCCATCGCGATGGGCTGGTGGCTGCTGTACTTCTCGGCGCCGCTCATCCTGGTCGGCATCTGGGGCTGGGTCTTCGAGTTCTACCGCGGTGAGAACCAGAACCAGTAGCAGCACCCCGCAACACCCCGAGGGGCCCGGTCACTTCGTTCCGACGAAGCGGCCGGGCCCCTCTTTTGGCGCGCTCGGCGCGCCGCCCGTGAGGATTGTTCTTAGCGTGAGGTCATGAACGACACGCCGCGCATTCGGACTGTTCTGAGCTGCACTCTTCTGGCCCTCACCGTCACCGCGGGCGCCACGGCGTGTGCGGGCGGGGAGGACCACCCGCTGTCGGCGAGGCCCTACGACGCGGCGGACCAGGTCGCCTTCAACGCGCCCGGCGACGGGAGGAAGGCCGACCCCGAGAAGCCGCTGGAGATCACCGCCACGGACGAGGACGGGCGGATCACCGACGTCCGGGCCACCGACGAGGCCGGGCGCCACCTGGCGGGCGAGCTGACCGCCGACGGCCGGAAGTGGCGCTCCACGGTCGCCCTCGCGGCCGGCGCGCGCTACACCGTCCAGGTGTCCACCGAGGACGAGGACGGCGCCCCCGGCGCCCGTACGTTCAGCTTCGAGACCGCCCCGGCCAAGCGGGCCCTCACCGTCGCGTTCGGCCCCGAGGCGGGCACCTACGGCGTCGGACAGCCCGTCACCGCCGAGCTCAGCCTCCCGGTGAAGGACCGGGCGGCCCGCGCGGTCGTCGAACGGGCCCTCAAGGTCCGCTCGGTCCCGGCCGTGGAGGGCTCCTGGTACTGGGTGGACGACAAGAAACTGCACTTCCGTCCGAAGGAGTACTGGCCCACCGGCGCGACGGTCACGGTCACCGGCAACCTGGACGGCATCAAGGTCGGCGACAAGCTCTACGGCGGCCCCTCCAAGCCGCTGAAGCTCACCATCGGCGACCGGATCGAGGCCGTCGCCGACGCCGACTCCCACCACATGACGGTGCGGCGCAACGGAGAAGTGATCAACACCATTCCGGTGACCACCGGGAAACCCGGCTTCTCCACCCGTAACGGGATCAAAGTGGTGCTCGGCAAGGAGTACTACGTCCGGATGCGCGGCACCAGCATCGGCATCGCCGAGGGCAGCTCCGAGTCGTACGACCTGCCCGTCTACTACGCCACCCGGGTCACCTGGAGCGGCGAGTACGTGCACGCCGCCCCCTGGTCGGTCGGCTCCCAGGGCGTCGCCAACGTCAGCCACGGCTGCGTCGGCATGTCGACCGACAACGCGGCCTGGTTCTACGAGAACGTGCGCCCCGGCGACATCGTCCGCGTCGTCAACAGCGAGGGCGAGATGATGGACCCCTTCGGCAACGGCTTCGGCGACTGGAACCTCGACTGGGCGAAGTGGCGCCAGGGCAGCGCCCTGGTGGCCGAGAAGGGCGACCCCACGGCCACCGAGGACGCCAAGGCCCGCCTGAGGCCCTCCATCTAGGGGTCCAGGGCGCTCAGGACGCGATCGCCAGGCGCGAGCGCAGCAGGGAGGCCAGGGACGCCGCGAACTCGACCGGTTCCACCGGAAGGGTGACCGCGGCGTCCGCACGGCTCCAGGTGGCCAGCCAGGCGTCCTGCGGGCGCCCGATCAGCAGCAGCACCGGCGGGCAGCGGAAGATCTCGTCCTTGATCTGCCGGCACACGCCCATGCCGCCGGCCGGGACCGCCTCGCCGTCGAGCACGCACACGTCGATGCCGCCCGCGTCCAGCGCCTCGATCACCGCCGGCAGCGTCGCGCACTCCACGAACTCGACCGGGGGAACGTCGGCGGCGGGCCTGCGCCCGGCCGCGAGGCGGACCTGGGCGCGGGTGTTCGCGTCGTCGCTGTAGACCAGGACCGTGGCGCTCGACTGCATCGTTCCTCCGTGAAGGTGGTCGGTCGTTGGCGCGGATGCTACTCCGGTCCACACCCCGTCAACACCCGTTCAACACCTGTTCGAAGGGTGTCGGCGGGGCCCCCGGATGGGCCGTTCGGGCTGGACACGGGCCCCGGACACTCCGAACGGCACCCCCCGGAGTGAGGGCGGGATAAGCGACCGACATAATGTCGGTCGTGGCGACAGTAACGACAGTAGAAACCGGGCACGCGCACCCGTCGGTCAATCGACCGAACCTCACCAGCGTCGGAACCATCATCTGGCTGAGCTCCGAGCTGATGTTCTTCGCGGCCCTCTTCGCGATGTACTTCACCCTGCGATCCGTGATGGGCGCGGAGTTCTGGACGGAAAAGGCCGACGCCTTGAACCTCCCGTTCTCCGCGACGAACACCACGATCCTGGTGCTCTCCTCCCTCACCTGCCAGCTCGGCGTCTTCGCCGCCGAGCGGGGCGACGTGAAGAAGCTCCGGACGTGGTTCATCATCACCTTCGTGATGGGCGCGATCTTCATCGGCGGCCAGGTCTTCGAGTACACCGAGCTGGTGAAGAAGGACGGCCTCTCGCTGTCCTCCGACCCGTACGGCACGGTGTTCTACCTGACCACCGGCTTCCACGGCCTGCACGTGACGGGCGGTCTCATCGCCTTCCTGCTGGTCCTCGGCCGGACGTACGCCGCCAAGAGGTTCACTCACGAGCAGGCAACCGCCGCCATCGTCGTGTCCTACTACTGGCACTTCGTCGATGTCGTCTGGATCGGCCTCTTCGCCACGATCTACTTGATCAAGTAATCGGGCTCCGCCTCCGGGCGGACGCACACATCCAGCAAGCATCGACGCAGAAGATCCTGACACCGGGGTAATCCGTGAAAAAGCTCTCCGCACGACGACGCCATCCGCTGGCGGCGGTCGTCGTCCTACTTCTCGCGCTGGCGGCAACTGGGGGGCTGTACGCCGCGTTCGCACCCGCGGGCACGGCGAAGGCCGATGAAACCGCCCAGTCCCTCGCCATCGAGGAGGGCAAGAAGCTCTACTCCGTCGGCTGTGCCAGCTGCCACGGAACCGGCGGTCAGGGCACCTCTGACGGCCCGTCCCTGGTAGGCGTGGGCTCGGCGGCGGTGGACTTCCAGGTCGGCACCGGCCGTATGCCGGCCCAGCAGCCCGGCGCCCAGGTCCCGAGGAAGAAGGTCATCTACTCGCAGGCTGAGATCGATCAGCTCGCGGCGTACGTCGCCTCCCTCGGTGCCGGTCCGGTCACGCCGAAGGAAGGCCAGTACAGCCCCGAGGGCGCCGACATCGCCAAGGGTGGCGAACTGTTCCGCTCCAACTGTGCCCAGTGCCACAACTTCACCGGCGAGGGCGGCGCGCTGACCTACGGCAAGTACGCCCCGACCCTCGAGGGCGTGGACCCGAAGCACCTCTACGAGGCCATGCAGACCGGCCCGCAGAACATGCCCTCCTTCCCCGACACGACGATGCCGGAGAAGCAGAAGAAGGACATCATCGCCTACGTCCAGGCCGTGAACAGCGACAAGGCCGACAACCCGGGCGGTCTCAAGCTCGGTGGCCTCGGCCCCGTCAGCGAGGGCCTGTTCGCGTGGATCTTCGGACTGGGCGCACTGATCGCAGTTGCCATCTGGGTCGCGGCCCACACCGCTAAGGCCAAGAAGTCATGAGTACCCAAGAGAATCCAGAAGAGAACCTGCCGACCGAGCAGGCCACCGCGCACGGCGCGGTGAAGGTCGCCGACGACCCGTTCGCCGACCCGGGCCTCCCGCCCCACAAGCCGCGCATCCAGGACATCGACGAGCGGGCCGCCAAGCGGTCCGAGCGCGCGATCGCCTTCATGTTCACGCTGTCGATGCTGGCCACGATCGGCTTCATCGCCTCGTACGTGATCTTCCCGGTCGACAAGATCGTGTACATCTGGCCCTTCGGCCGGGTGTCCGCGCTCAACTTCGCCCTGGGTCTGACCCTCGGTGCGGCGCTGTTCTTCATCGGCGCCGGCGCGGTCCACTGGGCCCGCACCCTGATGTCCGACGTCGAGGTGGCCGACGAGCGTCACCCGATGGAGGCCACGCCCGAGGTCAAGGCGAAGGTCATGGCGGACTTCGCGGCCGGTGCCGCCGAGTCCGGCTTCGGCCGCCGCAAGCTGATCCGCAACACGCTGTTCGGCGCGCTTGCCCTGGTGCCGCTCTCCGGCGTCGTGCTGCTGCGTGACATGGGCCCGCTGCCCGAGAAGAAGCTCCGGTCCACCCTGTGGTCCAAGGGCAAGCTGCTCATCAACATGAACACCAACGAGCCGCTGCGTCCCGAGGACGTCGCCGTCGGTTCGCTGACGTTCGCCAAGCCCGAGGGCCTGGAGGAGCACGACCACCACTTCCAGACCGAGATCGCCAAGGCCGCCCTGATGATCGTCCGGATCCAGCCGGAGGACATCAAGGACAAGCGCGAGCTCGAGTGGTCGCACGAGGGCATCGTCGCCTTCTCGAAGATCTGCACCCACGTCGGCTGCCCGATCTCGCTGTACGAGCAGCAGACGCACCACGTGCTCTGCCCGTGCCACCAGTCCACCTTCGACCTGTCCGACGGCGCCCGCGTCATCTTCGGCCCGGCCGGTCACGCCCTTCCGCAGCTGCGGATCGGCGTGAACGACAAGGGCTTCCTCGAAGCGCACGGTGACTTCGAAGAGCCCGTCGGTCCCGCCTTCTGGGAGCGCGGATGAGCACTGTGACCAATACGCAGAAGAAGGCGCCCGCCGGTGAGCGGATCGCCGACTGGGCCGACGGACGCCTGGGGATCTACACGCTGGCCAAGGCCAACATGCGGAAGATCTTCCCGGACCACTGGTCCTTCATGCTGGGCGAGGTCTGCCTCTACAGCTTCCTCATCATCATCCTGACGGGCGTCTACCTGACGATGTTCTTCCACCCGTCGATGAACGAGGTGGAGTACGCCGGCTCGTACGTCCCGCTCCAGGGACAGCTGATGTCCGAGGCGTTCAACTCGACCATGCACATCTCCTTCGAGGTGCGCGGTGGTCTGCTCATCCGGCAGATCCACCACTGGGCGGCGCTGATCTTCCTCGCCGGCATGTTCGTGCACATGATGCGCGTGTTCTTCACCGGCGCGTTCCGCAAGCCGCGTGAGATCAACTGGCTGTTCGGCTTCCTGCTGTTCTTCCTGGGCATGTTCACCGGCTTCACCGGTTACTCGCTCCCGGACGACCTGCTCTCCGGCACCGGTGTGCGCTTCATGCAGGGCGCCATCCTGTCCGTGCCGATCGTCGGCACGTACCTGTCGATGTTCCTGTTCGGCGGCGAGTTCCCCGGCGGCGACTTCGTCGCCCGGTTCTACTCGGCGCACGTGCTGCTGCTCCCGGGCATCATGCTCGGCCTGGTGGTCGCGCACCTCATCCTGGTGTTCGTCCACAAGCACACGCACTTCGAGGGCCCCGGCCGCACCAACAAGAACGTCGTCGGCATGCCGCTGCTGCCGGTGTACATGGCGAAGGCCGGAGGCTTCTTCTTCCTGGTCTTCGGCGTCATCGCGGTCATCGCGGCGATCGCCTCGATCAACCCGATCTGGGCCATCGGCCCGTACCGCCCGGACCAGGTGTCCACCGGCGCCCAGCCCGACTGGTACATGGGCTTCGCCGAGGGTCTGATCCGTGTCATGCCGGGCTGGGAGATCAACCTGTGGGGCCACACGCTGGTCCTCGGCGTGTTCATCCCGCTGGTGATCTTCCCGGTGGTCCTCGCGGCCATCGCGGTCTACCCGTTCATCGAGTCCTGGATCACCGGCGACAAGCGCGAGCACCACATCGCGCAGCGCCCGCGCAACGCTCCGACGCGCACCGCCTTCGGCGTCGCCTGGATCACCGCGTACATGATCATGCTCGTCGGTGGTGGAAACGACCTCTGGGCGACCCACTTCCACCTGTCGATCAACTCGATCACCTGGTTCGTGCGGATCTTCTTCTTCGTCGGCCCGGTCATCGCGTTCATCGTCACCAAGCGGATCTGCCTCGGCCTCCAGCGCCGGGACAAGGACAAGGTGCTGCACGGCCGCGAGTCGGGCATCATCAAGCGCCTGCCGCACGGTGAGTTCGTCGAGGTCCACACCCCGCTCAGCCAGGGCGAGCGCTACAAGCTCACCGCGCACGAGCAGTACGAGCCGGCCGAGCTGCCGCCGGCCGTCGACGAGAACGGTGTGGAGCGCAAGGTCGGGCGCATGGAGAAGCTCCGGGTCAAGCTCAACCGGGGCTACTACGGCGGCGACAACCAGATCGCCAAGCCCACCGCGGAGGAGTTCAGGGAGATCGAGAGCGGCCACGGCCACCACTGATCACCACTGAACCGCTGACCGCCTAGGTCGCCACGGCGAGAGCCCCGTCCATTCGATGGACGGGGCTCTTTGCCGTCCCCGGAGATCGATAGGGTGGGAGCGACACCCGCGCAGTTCCGTACGGACCCCTCAGGAGCGACCATGAGCGCTGTGAACCCCGCTGGAGGCGACACCGCGGCGGGCCGCTCCTGGCCCGTCCTGCTGAACGGACTCCTCGACGGCCGGGACCTGTCCGCCGACGACACCGCCTGGGCGATGGACCTGATCATGCGCGGCGAGGCCACCGACGCGCAGATCGCCGGGTTCATGGTGGCGCTGCGCGCCAAGGGCGAGACCGTCGCCGAGATCTCCGGCCTGGTGCGCACGATGTACGAGCACGCCAACGTCATCGAGGTGCCCGGGCCCGCCGTCGACATCGTCGGCACCGGCGGCGACGGCGCCAAGACGGTGAACATCTCCACGATGTCCGCGATCGTCGTGGCCGGCACCGGGGTGAAGGTCGTCAAGCACGGCAACCGGGCCGCGTCCTCCGCCTCCGGCTCCTCCGACGTCCTGGAGAAGCTCGGCATCAACCTCGACCTGACCCCGAAGCGGGTCGCCGAGGTCGCCGAGGAGGCCGGGATCACCATGTGCTTCGCGGTGCGCTTCCACCCCTCGCTGCGGCACGTCGCCGCGGCCCGCGGCCAGCTCGGCATCCGCACCACCTTCAACGTGCTCGGCCCGCTCACCAACCCGGCGAAGGTGCGGGCCCAGGCGGTCGGCGTCGCCGACCCGCGGATGGCGCCCATCGTCGCCGGGGTGCTCGCCGAGCGCGGCAACTCCGCCCTGGTCTTCCGCGGCGACGACGGCCTGGACGAGCTCACCACCACCGGCACCTCCCGGGTGTGGGTGGTCCGGGACGGCGCCGTGCGCGAGGAGCGCTTCGACCCGCGCGAGGTCGGCATCACCCCGGTGCCGCTCGACGCGCTGCGCGGCGGCGACCCCTCGTACAACGCCGACGTCGCCCGGCGGCTGCTCGCCGGCGAGACCGGGCCGGTGCGGGACGCCGTGCTGCTGAACTCGGCGGCCGCGCTGACCGCCCTGGAGCCGGGGGAGGGCACCCTCGCGGAGCAGCTGCGGGCCGGCATGGACCGGGCCGCCGAGTCCATCGACTCAGGGGCCGCGCGCCGCGCCCTGGAGCGGTGGATCGCCGCCAGCAACGCCTGACCGCCCCCATGTGAACGGCGCATGACGCCCCGTCCCGGATGCCGGGACGGGGTTGCGGCCCCGTGATCGTCTGGCATAGGTTCTGGAACAGGTCATGAGTGACAGCTGCAAGGCCCCGGCCGGCTGTCCGGCAACCCTCCGTCCGTGGCGGGGTGCCCCGGGTGAAGACCAGGCCGTACGAGCAGAAGCCTGCGGCAAGCGCGGACCCCTGCGCACCACCCTGGGGTCCTTGGTCCTCTAGGGAGCGTTGTCTCGTGAGCAAGCGAATGCGTTAGGGCCCTCGGCCCCTCTTCCCCTTCACCACCCCGTGTGCGGCACCCCTGTTCGCGCTGCCGCCCCGCGGGCCCCCTCACGCCTTTTCGCGCCCCTTTTATGCCGGGAGATACCGTCATGTCCGCACGCCCGAACGCCGCCGTCGCCGCCCCCGCCGCCTCCTCCGTCGCCACCGCCGAGGGCACCGACCCCTGCTGCGCCGCCCCGCTGCCGGTCCTCGGCCGCGACGTCACCGTCCCGCTCGTCACCGGCGGCGAGGTCACCTACGCGGCGCTCGACTACGCGGCCAGCGCCCCCGCCCTGCAGCGCGTCTGGGACGACGTCGCCGCCTACGCCCCGTACTACGGCAGCGTCCACCGCGGCGCCGGCTACCTCTCCCAGCTCTCCACCGACCTCTTCGAGAACAGCCGCGCCGCCGTCGCCGAGTTCCTCGACTGCCGCCCCGGCGACCAGGTCGTCTTCACCCGCTCCACCACCGACTCGCTCAACCTGCTCGCCCAAGTGCTCCCCGCCGACTGCCAGGTCTTCGTCTTCGAGACCGAGCACCACGCCTCGCTGCTCCCGTGGCGGGACGCCCGGGTCACCTACCTCAACGCGCCGCGCACCCCCGTCCAGGCCGTCGAAACCCTGGAGCGCGCGCTCGCCGACCGCGACCCGTACGGCCCCGCCCTGGTCTGCGTGACCGGCGCCTCCAACGTCACCGGCGAGCTGTGGCCGGTGCGCGAACTCGCCGCCGCCGCGCACGCGCACGGCGCGCGGATCGTCCTGGACGCCGCCCAGCTGGCGCCCCACCACCCGGTCTCCGTGCGGGAGCTCGACGTGGACTGGGTCGCCTTCTCCGGGCACAAGCTGTACGCGCCCTTCGGCTCCGGCGTGCTCGCCGGCCGCGCCGACTGGCTCCAGGACGCCGAGCCCTACCTCGCGGGCGGCGGCGCCTCCCGCAAGGTGGCCCGCCGGGCCGACGGTGGTGTGGACGTGGAGTGGCACACCACCGCGGCCCGGCACGAGGCGGGCTCGCCCAACGTCATCGGCGTCTACTCCATCGCCTCCGCCTGCAAGGCGCTCACCGAGGCCGGCTTCGACTCCCTCGTCGCCCGCGAGCAGCACCTGATCGCCACGGTCCGCGCGGGCCTCGCGGAGGTGCCCGAGGTGCGCGTCCTCTCCCTCTTCGGCGACGACGCCCCCCGGGTCGGCGTCATCTCCTTCGTCGTCGAGGGCTGGAACAGCTCCCACTTCGCCGCCGCGCTCTCCGCCGAGTACGGCATCGGCGTCCGCGACGGCCTCTTCTGCGCCCACCCGCTGGTCCGCACCCTGCTCGGCAGCGACCCGCAGGACCCGGGCGAGTGCGGCGCCCCCGAGGCGGCCCCCGGCGAGCGGTCGCTCAACGCCATCCGGGTGAGCTTCGGCGCCGGCACCCCGGACGAGCACGTCGAGCGCTTCGTCGGCGCGGTCAAGGAGCTGGTGCGCGACGGCGCCCGCTGGACGTACCGCACCGAGGACGGGCGCTGCGTCCCCGACCGCGGCTGACCGGTCGCTCGAACGGGTGAAGCCGGCCTCCCGCGGGGGAGAGGCCGGCTTCGCCGTCGTACGGGGACCGGGGCGTCAGGACTCCAGGCCGATGGCGAAGGCCGCGTCCAGCTCGTGCTGCGAGTAGGCGCGGAAGGCGACGTGCGTGTCCGTGGCCTCGACGCCGGGGATCTTGGAGATCTGCCCGGGGATGATGTCGGCCAGGTCGTCGTGGCGTCCGACCCGCACCATGGCGATCAGGTCGTAGGTGCCGGTGACCGAGAAGACCTCGCTGACGGAGTCGATCGCGGCGATCGCCTCGGCGATCTCGGGGATGCGGTCCACGCTGGTCTTGATGAGCACGATCGCGGTGATCACGGCTGGCTTTCTCCCTCGATGGCCGCGGCTGGTGGCTTCACTGTATCCCCACCTCTGTAGCGGGCCCACGCGTAGAGGAAGCCCAGTACGAAGCCGATCACGTGCGCCAGATACGCCACCCCCGGCCCCGCCCCGGCCGAGCGCGCCGCCAGCCACTGGAGCACGAACCAGAAGATCAGCACGATCCAGGCCGGGAAGCGCAGCGGCAGGAAGAAGAGGAAGGGGAAGAGGCTGGTCACCCGCGCGCGCGGGAAGAGGTGGAGGAAGGCCCCCAGCACCCCCGAGATCGCCCCCGAGGCCCCGACCAGGGTCTGCGCGCTCTCGGCGTGCGCCACCGCGTAGCCGGTCAGCGCGAGCGCCCCCGCCCCCAGATAGAACAGGCCGAACCCGACCGGGCCCATCCGCTCCTCGGCCATCGCCCCGAACACGTACAGGAACAGCATGTTCCCGAGCAGGTGCAGCCAGCTGCCGTGCACGAAGAGCGCGGTCAGCGGGGTGAGCAGGGCGCGCGGCTCGGCCCGGGTCAGATCGGCCGGGATCACGCCCCAGCGCTGGAAGTACGCGCTCTGCGCCGCGAGCAGCTGGTCTCCCGTCCCGTACGCCGGGTTCAGGCCCGACACCGGGCTCACCGCGAACAGCAGCACGCACAGCCCGATGAGGCCGTAGGTCACCGTCGGCCCGTTCCGCACGCCGCGCCAGGCGCCGAGGGCCGCACCCCGCCAGTCGATCATGGACAGATCATGGCGTACCGGGGCCCACCTGGACAGAGTGCCTCGCCGTGCCGCGGGGTACCCGCGAGGCCGTAGGGTTAGGACCTGCCCGATGGGCGACATCCCCGCTGTTCGACGGCGCACCGCGGGTCCGCGACACCTCGCGCAAGGCCTCACACTGAGCCTCGTACGGAAAGAGGACGGCAACGATGACGACGGTTCCCCTGCCGACCGCCGAGACCCGCTGGCGCTGCACGCTCTGCGGCAACCTGACCCGCTTCGACGTGACCCGCTCGTCCAAGGTCGTCGAGTACGTCCATCTGGACCTCGCCGGAGAGCCGAAGGTCGAGGAGCGCGAGGTGGTCAGTGAGACCATCGAGTCGGTCCGCTGCCGCTGGTGCAACGCGGTGGACCAGATCGAACTGGTGGACAGGCCGGGCGCCGCTTCCTGAGGAGCGGCCCGGCGAGGGCGAGACAGGGAGTGGGTGACGGATCGTGGAGCAGCCCGCGCACGGTGACCAGCCGGGCGCGGCCGACGGCGCCGCCGAGGCGCTCGACCGGCCGTTGCCCGAGGCCGTGCGCCGCCGGGTCGTCGCGCTCGTCGCCGACGCCTTCGGCGGGCTGACCGTCACCGAGCTGCCCGCCCCGCTGCGCCAGTACGCCCGCTTCACCGCCTCCCGGCGCGCCAAGTTCGCCGGGAACGCGATGGCCGCCGCCCTGGAGAGCGACCCGCTGTTCCGGCAGCGGATCGGCGAGCGCTTCAAGGAGGCGCAGCCCGAGCTCGCCGGGGCCGTGGAGTCCGGCGCCCCGCCCGGCGCCGCCGACCCGGTCGACGTGGCCGCGGCCGCCTACGTGCTGCGCCCGGCCGGCTGGGGCAAGCTGGTCGCCGCCGCCGGCGAGGAGGCCGAGCGCGCCGACGCCGAGCGTGCCGACGAGGCCGGCCGGCGCGAACTGGAGCGGCTGCGCGAGGAGGTGGCCGTCGCCAGGGAGCGCGCGAAGGCCGAGACCGAGCAGCTGCGCCGCGAGCTGGAGGCCGCCCGCAAGGACGCCGAATCGCTTCACCGCAAGCTGCGCAGCGCCCAGAGCGACGTCAAGCGCGGCGAGGCCGCGCTGCGCCGGGCGCAGGCCGAGATCGACGCGGCCCGCACCGAGGCCGCCGCCCAGGTGTCCGCCGCCGAGAGCGAGAGCCGGCGGCTCAAGGCCCGGCTCGGCGAGGTCGAGGCCGCCCTGGAGGCGAGCCGCCGGGCCGCCCGCGAGGGGCGCTCGGTGGAGGACATGCGGCTGCGGCTGCTCCTGGACACCGTCCTTGACGCCGCCCAGGGGCTGCGCCGCGAACTCGCCCTGCCGCCGGTGTCGATGCACCCGGCGGACACCGTGGACGCGGTGGAGCCGGGGCGGATGTCGCCGAAGGACATCGCGGCCCGCGCGCTGTCCGAGACCGACCCGGCCCTCCTCGACCAGCTGCTCGAACTCCCGCAGGCGCACCTGGTGGTGGACGGCTACAACGTCACCAAGACCGGCTATCCGACGATGCCGCTGGAGAAGCAGCGGCTGCGGCTGCTCGGTGGGCTCTCCGCGCTCGCGGCCCGCTCGGGAGCCGAGGTCACCTGTGTCTTCGACGGCGCCGAGCTGGCCGCGCCGGTGCTGCTCGCCCCGCCGCGCGGGGTGCGGGTGCTGTTCTCCAAGCCCGGTGTGACGGCGGACGAGTTGATCCGCCAGCTGGTGCGGGCGGAGCCGCCGGGGCGGCCCGTGGTGGTGGTCTCCACCGACCGCGAGGTGGCCGACGGGGTCGCCAAGGCCGGGGCGCGGCCGGTCGCGTCCGCCTTGTTGCTGAAGCGGCTTTCGCGCCTCTCGTGAAGTCTCGTCACGGACACCCGTGATGTCGCTTTTGTGGCTCACGCAGGGTCAAGTGGCCATTGCTGCCCGTGTGATGTCGGTAAATAACTTGTTGAGCGGGCCGGATTTTTCCGGTGGGGATTTGAACTGATCACAAGATGGTCACTAGGGTCGGGGCTCGAACCTACGCGCGGTTGATCATCCATCCGGGGTGACAGCGTTGGTCCCGCCTGCCGCCGAACGGCCGGGCGGCTCGAGGAAGAAGGAGATCGCCCCCGTGGCGTCCCACCGTCGTCCCAAGCAGCCGAGCCGCACCCGTGTGACCGTGCTCACCGCGACCGCCGCCGCGGCCGTCGCGCTCTCCGCCCAGGCCGGGGCCCAGGCCGCCCCCAAGCCGAAGATCGACGAGGTCAAGTCGAAGGTCGACAAGCTCAACCACGAGGCCGAAGAGGCCACGGAGCAGGCCAACCTCGCCGACGAGCGCCGCGGCAAGCTGCAGAAGGAGATCAGCGCCCTCCAGGACAAGGTGGCCCGCGGCCAGCAGGAGCTCAACACCCTGCGCGGGCAGATCGGTTCGGTCGCCACCGCCCAGTACCGCTCCGGCGGCATCGACCCGGCGCTCCAGCTCTTCCTCTCCTCCGACCCGGACACCTACCTCGACAAGGCGTCCGCGATCGACCAGCTCGGCGCCCAGCAGGCCGACGTCCTCCAGTCGATCCAGGCCAAGCAGCGCACCCTCGCCCAGCAGCGCGCCGAGGCGACTGCGAAGCTCGCCGACCTCGAGGACGTCCGCAAGACGCTCGGCGAGAAGAAGAAGAAGTCCCAGGAGAAGCTGGCCGAGGCCCGCAAGCTCCTCAACACGCTGACCGCCGCCGAGCGCGCCCGCATCCAGCAGGACGAGCAGCGCGCCAGCCGCGCCGCCGGCGAGCGCGTCAACCTCGGCAACGAGGTGCCGGCCTCGCAGCGCGGTGCCGCCGCGCTCAACGCCGCCGCCACCCAGCTCGGCAAGCCGTACGTCTCCGGCGCCGAGGGTCCCAACTCGTACGACTGCTCCGGACTGACGCAGTGGGCCTACCGCCAGGCCGGCGTCACCCTCAGCCGCACCACCTACACCCAGCAGAACGACGGCGTGAAGATCGGCCGCAGCCAGCTCAAGCCGGGCGACCTGGTCTTCTTCAACAGCCTTTCGCACGTGGGTCTGTACGCGGGCAACAACACCATCCTGCACGCCCCGAAGCCGGGCGCCGTGGTCCGCTACGAGTCCATGGACTACATGGGCACCTTCCAGTTCGGCGTCCGCGTCTGACGCGACGCCACGCGAGCGGCCCGCCCTCCGAACGGGTGGTTTGCCGGATCCCGGACTGACGCGACGCCCCGCCGGTGACCTTGCGGTCTCCGGCGGGGCGTCACTTTGCGTGTCCGGCACCTTCGTTGGACGCGGATCGATCAGCGGCTACTGTCGGCCCGCCAGTCCGACGAGCCGAACGGAGCGCGATCCGTGGCGTCCCACCGACGACCCGCCAGGGTCACCGTCCTCACCGCAGCCGCGGCCACCGCGGCCACGGCACTCGGCGCCGTCCCCGCCCACGCCGACCCGGCCGACACCGCCCCCGGCACCCGGGCCACCCGCGCCACCGTCGACCGCCTCTTCGAGGAGGCCGAGCGGGCCACCGAGGGCTACAACCGGGCCGACGAGCAGGCCCGCCGGCTGCGCAGGACCGTCTCGCAGGCCCAGGACGGCCTGGCCCGCGCCCAGGAACGCATCAACCGGATGCGCGGAGCGCTCGGTTCGGTGGCCGGCGCGCAGTACCGCTCCGGCGGCATCGACCCCGCCCTCGCGCTGCTGCTCTCCTCCGACCCGGACAGCTACCTCGACCGGGCCTCCGTCCTCGACCGGGTCACCGCCCGGCAGGGCGCCGCCCTCGACGAACTCCGCCGCGAGCTGCGCCGGCTCGGCCAGCAGCGCACCGAGGCCGGCCGCGCCCTCGGCGAACTGGAGCGCAGCCGCCGCGAGGTGGCCCGCCACAAGCGCACCGTCGAGCACAAGCTCGCCGAGGCCCGCCGGGTGCTCGCCTCGCTCTCCGCCGACGAGCGGGCCGGCTTCGAACGCGCCTCCCGCTCCGGCCGCGAGGCCTTCGACGAGGAACTCCCGCCGCTCGCCGACCTCGGCCCCTCGCGCGCCGCCGCCGCGGTGCTCGCCGCGCGCAGCGCCATCGGCCGCCCCTACGTGTGGGGCGCGACCGGCCCGAGCGCCTTCGACTGCTCGGGCCTGATGGTCTGGTCGTACCGCAAGGCCGGCATCTCCCTGCCCCGCACCTCGCAGGCCCAGCGCAACGCCGGCCGCCGCATCCCGCTCTCCCAGGCCCAGCCCGGCGACCTCGTCACCTACCGCAGCGACGCCAGCCACGTGGCGATCTACGCCGGCAACGGCCAGGTCATCCACGCCCCCTACCCGGGCGCCCGGGTCCGCTACGACCCGGTGAACATGATGTCGAACGTGACGGTCACCCGGGTCTGAGACGGTTTGCCGTCCTTCCCCGGGCCGCCCCGTACGATCGTGGGATGGCAGGTCAGGGCGGGCGGAGGCGGCGCGGGGCGGCGGCGGGGCTGCTGGCCGGGCTGCTCGTGCTCACCGGCTGCGCCGGGACCGGGACGGGGGCACCGCCGCGGACCGAGGTGCAGGAGCTGCTCGACCGGCACGCCGCCGCGCTGCTCGGCCGCGACGAGGCCGGCTACCTGGCCGATCTGGACCCCGCGCTCGTGCCCGCCGCCCGCACCGAGTTCCGGCGGCTCGCGAGCATCCCGCTGGGCGGCCTCGACTACCGGGTCACCGACGTCGACCCGGCCGGGTCGGGACGGGCCACCGCACGCGCCCGGCTGGGCTACCGGATCAAGGGCTACGACTCCGGGCCGGCCACCACCGAACGCGTCCTGGACCTCGCCGAGAAGGACGGACGCTGGTACGTCACCGGCGACCGCCCCGTCGAGGGCGCCCCGCAGCAGCTGTGGCAGCAGGGCGAGGTCACGGCCGTGACCGGGCGCCGCAGTCTGGTGCTCGGGGTGGGGCAGGGCCGGGAGCGGCTGCGCGAGATCGCCGACGCCGCCGACCGCGCGGTGCCGGCCGTCGGTGCCGCCTGGCCCTCGCCCTGGGCCGGCCGGGTCGTGGTCCTGGTGCCCGCCTCGGTGGACGCGATGGGCCGGCTGCTCGGCGCGCCCGCCGCCTCCTACCGGGGGATCGCCGCCGTGACCACCGGCCAGATCGGCGGCGGCCCCGAGGCGCCGGCGGACCGGGTGATCGTCAACCCGGACGCGTACGGCGTGCTCGGCGACTTCGGGCGCGGCTTCGTGCTCACCCACGAGACCACGCATGTCGCGACCCGCGCCCAGACCACCGCGGCCACCCCGGTCTGGCTCTCCGAGGGCTTCGCCGACTGGGTCGCCTACCGCGGCACCGGCCGCACCCCCGCCCAGGCCGCCCCCGAACTCGCCCGCGCGGTGCGCGCCGGGAACACCCCGGCCGCACTGCCGGAGGACGGGGAGTTCGCCTTCGGCGGCGACGGGGAGGCGATGGCCCGGGCCTACGAGAGCGGCTGGCTGGCCTGCGCGATGATCGCCGAGCAGTGGGGCGAGACCCACCTGACCGCCTTCTACCGGGCGGTGGGCGCCCACCCGCAGCGCGAGGGCGCGGTGGAGAAGGCCCTGAGGGACGTCCTGGACATCACCCCGGAGGAGTTCACCACCCGCTGGCGCGCCCACCTGACGGCCCGGCTGGGCGGCTAGGCCGTCTCCTCCGGATCGTGCCGGGTTCTCGACTCCCCAGAGCTTCGCCTGGATGGTGCTCCCCGGCGCCGCGCCTCGCCGCGTTGTCGTCGGTCGCCGATGGCCCCCTGGGCGAAGCCCAGGGGCACTCCCATCGCATCGCTTCCGCCCCCCCCGCGACCGCCAGGCCGAGCGGGCGGAGACATGGCGTGCCATGGCGACCGACGAACGCGGCGTGGGGGCACCTCCCGTGCCCGCAGGGCCACGGGGGACTGCGTGCTGGGGGGCGCCTCCCAGGCGAAGCTCTGGGGGAGCCGCGAGCCAGGCGAAACCTTCCGGACGGGGCCTAGCCCTCCGCTGCCGCGCGGTCCAGCTCGGCCAGGGTCTCGGCGAGCCAGGCCTTCTCCTCGGTGCCGGTCGCGCGGGCGATCCGGAGCATGCCCCGGCGGAAGGGGTCCGGCTCCCGCTCGGCGCGGACCGGGGCGCCGTCCTCGTAGAAGAAGCTGGCCGGGGCCTGGAGGAAGGCCTGGCGGCGGCGGAGCACGGCGGCCTGCGCGGCCGGGTCCGGGAGCAGGCCCAGGAAGGCGAGCAGGGTGAACCAGCGCTGGCCGTCGGTGATCTCCACCTCCTTGGGGGAGCGCAGCCGCCCGAGCAGCTCCTCGCGGCCCTCGGCGGTCAGCGAGAGCACCCGGCGCGGGGCCGCGCCCGCGCCGGGCTCCGTACGGCTGTCGACCAGACCGGCCTTCACCAGGCGGGTGATCGCCGGGTAGAGCGCGCCGTCGCTGACCGGCCGGACGTGGCCGCTCAGGCCCTGGATGCGTTCCTTCAGCTCGTAGCCGTGCAGCGGCCGCTCGTGGAGGAAGCCCAGGATCGTCAGCTCCAGCACCGGCGGACTCCTTCGCGCTTGTCGGGTACCCGGCGGCATGCTATCTCTTTTCGAGCTACCTCGAATCGAGATAGCTCGAAAAGAGGGGGATCAGATGTCGCAGGAACACCGCCGCACGCTCGTCAGGCTCGCCGGCCCCGTCTACCTCGAACTCCTCGCCGGAGTCGCCGCCGGCATCATCAACATGGTCTGGGTCGCCCGGCTCGGCGGGGACGCCGTCGCCGCCGTCGCCGTCGCCACCAACGTGGAGAACCTGCTCCTCGGCCTCGTCCTCATGGCCGCCTCCGGCACCACCGTCCTGGTCGCCCGGGCCCGAGGCGCCGACGACCCCGGCGCCCTGCGCTCCGCCGTGCGCGGCGGCGCCGCCCTCGGCGCCCTCCTCGTGCCGCCCGTCGCCCTCGGCGGCTTCCTGCTGCGCGACCCGCTCGCCGCACTGCTGCTCGGCGGCTCCGGCCACCCCGCGCACGGCCTCGCCACCGCCTACTTCGCGATCTCGCTCCCCGGCACCGCCGTCTTCTTCGCCACCACCGTCCTGGACGGCGTCCTCAAGGGCACCGGCGACACCCGCACCCCGATGCGGCTCGCCTTCCTCGCCAACGGACTGATCCTGGTCCTCGACCCGATCCTGATCCACGCCCACGGCGTGGCGGGCGCCGCCGTCGCCACCGTCGCCGGCCGCACCGCGGCCCTCGCCGCCGGACTGCTCGCGCTGCGCCGCAACGCGCACCTGAGGGCCGCCCGCGCCGCCCGCCCGGCCGCCGGCACCGCCGCCTCACTGCGCCGCACCGCCGCCCTCGGGCTGCCCATGTCCGTCGACTTCATGGTCCGGATGGGCGGCGCGCTCGCCCTCGTCTCCGTCGTCGCCCGGCTCGGCGTCGCCGAGATCGCCGGCTACGGCATCGCCACCAAGGCCATGTACGTCGCCACCATGGCCTTCTACGCCGTCCGCCAGGCCGCGAGCATCCACACCGCGCACCTGCTCGGCGCCGGCCGCGACGAACGCCGGGCCGTCGGCCGCCAGGCCCTCCTCCTCGGCGGATCGCTCGGCGCGGGCGCCGCCCTCCTGCTGCTGCTCACCGCCGGACCGGTGATGCGCGGCTTCGGCGCCGAACCCGCGGTCGCCGCGGCCGGTGCCCTCTTCCTGCGCTGCCTCGGCCCCTACCTGCTGCTCATGGCCGGATTCATCGCCCTCGCCGGGGTCTTCGAGGGCAGCGGCGACGCACCCGGCCTCGCCCGGATCACCCTCACCGGCGTGCTGCTCCAGCTCCCGCTCGCGTACGCCCTCTCCGCCGCCCTCGGCCTCGCCGGCGTCTGCCTCGCCATGGCCCTGGCGATGGGTGCCCAGTGCGTCGCCCTCGGCCTGCTGCGCCGCCGGACCCTGCGGGCCGCGGCCGGTCAGGAGGAGGCCGGGACCCGGGTCCTGTCGCGGTCGGCCTGAACCGGGATCCGGGCGTCGGCCGCCGCCGCCAGGCGGGGCTCCGTGACCGTCTGGCGCCACAGGATCCGGCAGGCCGAGACCGTGGCCGCCACGAGGAGGCCGTTGCGGATCAGCAGCAGCCCGACGCCCAGCGGATCGCTGTCGCCGACGTGCGAGAACCACACCGGGAACTCGAACTGCGTCACCGCCGTCGCCCACAGCACCAGATGGGCCGGCTTCCGCATCCGGGTCGACTTGTAGACCAGACAGACCGCCGCCAGGCCCACCAGCCAGATCATGTACTGCGGGCTGATCACCCGGCTCGTCGTGGTGAACAGCAGCAGCGCCACGAAGGCCGCGTCCGCCGTCGTCGAGGTGGTGCGGAGGCGGGCCTTCACCCACCACACCAGCAGCCAGCCGAAGGCCGCCACCGTCAGCAGCATCGCCGCCGTGGACACCGCCCGCACGCCCGGGCCGAGGAACTCGATCGAGCCGTAGTTCATCCGCGCCTCGCCCGGCCAGCCGAAGTGCACGGCCACGTGGAACGGCATGGCGCCCAGTGACTCGATCTCGGTGCCCCGGTCCCGCTGGAAGCCAAGGAAGGCCAGCGAGCCCGGCGCCGCGAGCGCGCAGGCAAGGAGCACCCCGGCGCCCGTGCCGGCCGCCGCGGCCGCCGAACGGAGCACCGCCCGGCCGCGCGCGGCGCCCGCGAGCAGCAGCACCGGCCACACCTTCAGCGTCGCGCCGAACCCGGCCAGCGTGCCCAGCACCAGCGGGCTGCGCACCGCCGCGAGCAGCGCCGCCACCGCCACCGCGGTCACCATCAGGTCGTAGCGGCAGTACGCGGTCGGGCCGAGCAGCGGCACCCCGGCCAGCCACAGCCACGCCCCGCGCATCGACCGGCCGCGCCGCCGGCCCGCGTACACGAGGAGACCGAAGACCAGCGCGTCGCAGAGCAGCGCGAGCACGAAGAAGGCGGCGGAGTAGCCGAGGAAGGGCAGCAGGGCGGGGGAGAGGATGGCCAGCGCGGCGGCCGGCGGGTACTGCCAGGTGACGTCGTCCAGCGGGTACGTGCCGGAGCGCAGCACCTCGTACCAGCCCTGGTAGATCTCCTCGACGTCGCTCGTGACGTCCGGGCCCGGGATCACCACGACCTTGAACACGGTCAGCAGGATCAGCAGCCGGCTGAAGCCCCACAGGCCGATCGCCTGCGTGAGCCGCCCGGCGCGGGCGTCCGCGAGGCCGTCGCGTACCAGCGTGCCCACTGCGCCCGTCATACCTGTCCTGTTCCTGTCCTGTCGGTCCGCCGGGGGCGGAGGGTGGTGGTGCCGGGTGCGGGGCGCGATCGCGGTACTGTCGGCCACGATGCACAAGACCCTGATCGTAACCAACGACTTTCCGCCACGACCGGGCGGAATCCAGGCCTTCCTGCACAACATGGCCCTGCGCCTGGATCCCGAGCGGATCGTGGTCTACGCCTCCACGTGGAAGCGCAGCCGCGAAGGGATCGAGGCGACGGCCGCGTTCGACGCGGAACAGCCTTTCACGGTCGTCCGCGATCGCACCACCATGCTGCTGCCGACTCCTCGGGTCACCGCCCGCGCGACGGCCCTGCTGCGGGAACACGGCTGCACGTCCGTGTGGTTCGGCGCCGCCGCCCCGCTCGGCCTGATGGGCCCGGCGCTGCGGCGGGCGGGCGCGCGGCGGCTCGTCGCGACCACGCACGGGCACGAGGCCGGCTGGGCGCAGCTGCCCGCCGCCCGGCAGCTGCTCCGCCGGATCGGCGAGGGCACGGACACGCTCACCTACCTCGGCGAGTACACGCGTGCGCGGATCGCGGGCGCGCTCACCCCGGCCGCCGCCGCGCGCATGGTCCAGCTGCCGCCGGGCGTCGACGAGAAGACCTTCCACCCCGACTCGGGCGGCGCCGAGGTGCGCGAGCGGCTCGGCCTGAGCGACCGGCCGGTGGTCGTGTGCGTCTCGCGGCTCGTGCCGCGCAAGGGCCAGGACACGCTGATCCTCGCCATGCCGGAGATCCTGCGGCGGGTCCCGGACGCGGTCCTGCTGATCGTCGGCGGCGGCCCGTACGAGCAGGACCTGCGCAAGCTCGCCGCCCGCACCGGCGTCTTCGCCTCCGTGCGCTTCACCGGCGCCGTCCCGTGGTCCGAACTGCCCGCCCACTACGGCGCCGGCGACGTCTTCGCCATGCCCTGCCGCACCCGCCGGGGCGGCCTCGACGTCGAGGGCCTCGGCATCGTCTATCTGGAGGCCTCCGCCACCGGCCTCCCGGTCGTCGCAGGCGACTCGGGCGGCGCCCCGGACGCCGTCCTCGACGGCGAGACCGGCTGGGTGGTCCGCGGCGACGTCCCCGCCGAAACCGCCGACCGCGTCACCACCCTCCTCCTCGACCCCGAACTGCGGGCCCGCATGGGCGCCCGCGGCCGCCAGTGGGTCGAGGAGAAATGGCGCTGGGACCTCCTGGCGGAACGCCTGAAGGAGCTGCTGTAGCGCGCCTCGAACCGGGCCGAACCGGGCCGGGCCCGGTGCCCCGCGCCGGGGTGACGGCCTGAGGCCGCCCCCGGCCCCGTCCCCACGCGGCCGGCCGGCCTTCGGCCGTGCCGCCGGGAGCCTCGACCCGGCGCCGACCACCGCCCGGTGGGTCCCGGCGAACCGGTCTAGCCCGGCAGGTAGTCCGTCAGGGCGCAGCCGTCCACGAGGAGTTTCTCCTTGCGGTAGCCGTCCGGGACCGTGAAGTCCTTCTCGCACGTGAAGAGGAGGACGTCCGCCTTCAGCAGGGCGCGGGCCGTCGCCTCGTCGGCGGGGGAGAGGGCGAAGTCCTGGCCGAGGAGGACGCGGACGCCCCGGCCCTGGGCCGCGGCGGTCTTGTTGGCCTGCTGGAACTTCTTCATGTCCGCGATCGACAGCAGCGTGACCGTGTCCTTGCTGTCGTCGCCGCAGACCGCCCGCTCCCGCACGGCCCACGCCGGGTCCGCGGCCTGTTCGGCCAGCGGGCCCTCGGAGCTCTTGCGCAGGTCGCTGCACATGGTGTGGGCGGAGACCAGCTTCTCGACGGCCGCCAGGTCGCCGGCCGCGGGGAGCCCGGCCTCCTCGCCCCAGGTGTCGCCGGCGCAGCCGGAGAGGGCCGCCAGGGACACGAGGGCCGAGCCCAGGACGGCGGCGGTGCGCTTGAACCGCATGGCTTCCTTCCTTCGTTTCGGGGCGTGACGCGCGCGAACGCCCCCGGCCGGCCCGCGCACGGGCCCGCCGGGGGCGTTCCGAAGAACCGTCAGGCGCTGTAGATCGCCTCGATCTCGTCGGCGAAGTCCTTCGCCACGACGTTCCGCTTCAGCTTCAGCGACGGGGTGATGTGCCCCGCCTCCTCCGTGAACTGCGCGGACAGGATACGGAACTTCCGCACCGACTCCGCCTTCGAGACCGCCGCGTTGCCGTCGTCCACCGCGCGCTGGATCTCCGCCAGCAGCTCCGGGTCCTCGCGCAGCGAGGCCGCCGTCGAGCCGGCCGGCTTGCCGTGCTCGGCCGCCCAGCGGCCCAGGAACTCCTCGTCGACGGTGACCAGCGCGCCCACGAACGGACGCCCGTCGCCGACCACCATGCACTCCGCGACCAGCGCGTGCGCCCGGATCCGGTCCTCGATGACCGCCGGGGCGACGTTCTTGCCGCCCGCCGTCACCAGGATCTCCTTCTTGCGGCCGGTGATCGCGAGGTAGCCGTCCTCGTCGAGGGTGCCGATGTCACCGGTGTGGAACCAGCCGTCCGCCAGCGCCTCGGCGGTCGCCGCCTCGTTGTTCCAGTAGCCCGAGAAGATGTGCTCGCCGTGCAGCAGCACCTCGCCGTCGTCGGCGATCCGCACCACCGAGCCCGGCAGCGGCTGCCCGACCGTGCCGATCTTCTGCCGGTCCCACGGGTTGAACGCGGTCGCCGCGCACGACTCCGTCAGGCCGTAGCCCTCCAGGACCGTGAAGCCGATGCCGCGGAAGAAGTGCCCGAGCCGCTCGCCCAGCGGCGCGCCGCCCGAGATCGCGTACTCGCCGCGCCCGCCGAGCACCGCCCGCAGCTTGCTGAAGACCAGCTTGTCGAAGACCTTGTGCTTGAGCCGCAGCCCGAAGGACGGGCCCTGCGGGGTGCTCAGCGCGCGGCTGTAGGCGATCGCCGTGTGCGCGGCCTTGTCGAAGATCTTGCCCTTGCCGTCGGCCTGCGCCTTGGCGCGGGCCGAGTTGTAGACCTTCTCGAAGACCCGCGGCACGCCCAGGATCAGCGTCGGCCGGAAGGCCGCCAGCTCGTCGGTGAGGTTCTTGATGTCCGGCAGACAGCCCAGCTTGATCGGCGCCATCACCGAGGCCACCTCGACCAGCCGGCCGAAGACGTGCGCGGCCGGCAGGAACAGCAGCACCGAGCACTCGCCCGTGCGGAACAGCGGCTTCAGCCGCTCCACCACGTTGCCGCACTCCGCGAAGAACGCCCGGTGGGTCAGCACACAGCCCTTGGGGCGGCCGGTGGTGCCCGAGGTGTAGACGATCGTCGCCGGGTCGTCCGCGTTCGCCGTGGACATCCGCTGGTCCAGCAGCTCGTCCGAGACCTCCGCGCCCTCGGCCGTCAGCGTGCCGACCGCGTCCGCCTCGATCCGCCGCACGCCCTTCAGGCCCGGCAGGTTCGCCCGGACCGACTCCACGGACGCCTCGTGCGCCGCGGTCTCCACCAGCGCCAGGGAGGCGCCCGAGTCACCGAGGATCCACTGGATCTGCTCGGGCGAGCTGGTCTCGTACACCGGCACGGTCACCGCGCCCGCGCTCCAGATGGCGAAGTCCAGCAGCACCCACTCGTAGCGGGTGCGGGAGAGCAGCGCGACCCGGTCGCCGGGCTCGACACCGGCCGCGATCAGGCCCTTCGCCGCGCCGCGGACCTCGGCGAGGAACTGCTTGGCGGTGACGTCCGTCCAGCCGCCCGCGACCTTGCGCCCCATGACGGCGACATCTGGGTGCTGGGAGGCGTTGCGGCGGATGAGATCCGTCAGGTTGCCGTCCGTGGGGACCTCGTACAGGGCCGGAAGGCTGAACTCGCGCAAGACTGCTGCTCCTCATCGGGCTCCGGGGCCACGGCTCTGTGTGATGCACCGGTGCGGTCCATGATCGGGCAGGTGCTCGGTGGGGGACGAGCACGACTGTGGACTGCCCGGACGTTACCCATCAGTACGCGGTTCCGGATAGGGGGTCCAGGTCAGATGTTCCGTGCGTCACACGAGCGCGGCCTCTCCCGCCGCACAGTAGTCGACCGCTTTCCGGACTCCCAAGTAACCGCAGGTCCGACGCCCTAGGGTGGGGCCATGAGGATCAATGTGGTGAGCGACGTGCACGGCAACACGGGAGCCCTCGCCAAGGCGGGGGAGGGCGCCGACGCCCTGGTCTGCCTCGGGGACCTGGTCCTCTTCCTCGACTACGCCGACCACTCCCGGGGCATCTTCCCCGACCTCTTCGGCGTCGAGAACGCCGACCGCCTCGTCGAACTGCGCACCGACCGCCGCTTCGACGAGGCCCGTGAGCTGGGCCGCAGGCTCTGGGACGAGCTCGGCATCGACCGCGCCACCGCGATCGAGTCCGCCGTCCGCCGCCAGTACGCCGAGATGTTCGCCGCCCTGCCCACCCCCACGTACGCCACCTACGGCAACGTCGACATCCCCCGCCTCTGGCCCGAGTACGCGGGCCCCGGCACCACCGTCCTGGACGGCGAGCGGATCGAGCTCGACGGCCTGGTCTTCGGCTTCGTCGGCGGCGGACTGCGCACCCCCATGCGCACCCCGTACGAGATCTCCGACGAGGAGTACGCCGCCAAGGTCGAGGCGCTCGGCGAGGTCGACGTGCTCTGCTCGCACATCCCGCCGGACCTCCCCGAGCTCACCTACGACACCGTCGCCCGCCGCTTCGAACGCGGCAGCCGCGCCCTCCTCGACGCGATCCGCCGCACCCGCCCCCGCTACGCCCTCTTCGGCCACGTCCACCAGCCGCTCGTCCGCCGCATGCGGGTCGGGGCCACCGAGTGCGTCAACGTCGGGCACTTCGCGTCGACCGGACGCCCCTGGACCCTGGAGTGGTGACGGCCGGCCGGGCACGGCGACCGCCCGGGAGCGGTGACGGCCCGGCGACGGCGGCGCGATAGCCTTCACGCAGATACGGAGACACGGATCGCGTCCATACGAGGAGCCCCCGCGATGGCGGAACACACCAGCTCGAGCATCACCATCGAGGCGGCACCGGCCGAGGTCATGAGCGTCATCGCCGATTTCGCCCGCTACCCCGAGTGGACGGGCGAGGTGAAGGAGGCCGAGGTCCTGGCGACCGACCCGGCCGGCCGCGCGGAGAAGGTCCGCCTGCTGCTCGACGCCGGCGCCATCAAGGACGACCACACCCTCGCCTACACCTGGACCGGCGAGAACGAGGTCAGCTGGACCCTGGTCAAGTCCCAGATGCTCCGCTCCCTCGACGGCTCCTACCGCCTCGCCCCCACCGCGGGCGGCAAGGCCACCGAGGTCACCTACCAGCTCACCGTCGACGTCAAGATCCCCATGCTCGGCATGATCAAGCGCAAGGCGGAGAAGGTGATCATCGACCGCGCGCTGGCCGGCCTGAAGAAGCGGGTCGAGTCCCCGAAGTAGCCGAGTCCCCGGAGGACCGGCGGCGTGCGCCCCCGGCCGGCCGCCGCCCCGGCCCCCGGCACTCCTGCCGACGGGCACCGGTACGGTCGCCCCATGCGGATCATTCTTGTGACCGGGACCGGCGGCGCCGGACGCACCTCCGTGGCCCTCGGCACCGCACTCGCCGAGGCCCGCGCCGGGCGGCGGGTGCTGCTGGTGTCGGCCGAGGCCGGAGGGGCGCACGCCGGAACGACGGGCCAGGGCCCGGAACCGGACGGCGCCGACGGCCGGCTCCACCTCCTCGCGCCCGACCCGGCCGCCGACTTCCGCCGCGAGTTCCTCGCCCTCCAGGCCCGCTCCACCACCGCGCTCGACCTGCTCGGCGCCGCTCCCTTCGAGGACGCCGAGCTCACCGAGCCGCCCGGCAGCGCCCAGCTCGCCCTGCTGCGGGCGATCCGGGACGCCGCCGCCGGGGACTGGGACCTCGTCCTCGTCGAGCTGCCGCCGGTCCGCGAGGCCCTCGCGCTGCTCGCCCTCCCCGCCCAGCTGCGCCGCTACCTGCGCCGGCTGCTGCCGCCCGAGCGGCAGGCCGCCCGCGCGCTGCGCCCCATGCTCGCCCAGCTCGCCGGCGTACCGCTGCCCGCGCAGTGGCTCTACGAGACCACCGCCCGCTGGGAGACCGAGCTCGCCGCCGTCCAGGACGCCGTCGACTCCCCGCACACCGCCGTACGCCTGGTCGTCGAACCCGGCCCGGCCGCCGAGGAGGCCCTGCGCACCGCCCGGCTCGGCCTCGCCCTCCAGGGCCTCGCCCTCGACGGCGTCGTCGCCAACCGGGTGCTGCCCGACGGCTCGGCCGACCCCTGGTTCGCCGGGCTCGCCGCCGAACAGCACCGCCACCTCGCCGCCCTCCGTGCCGCCCACCCCGGCCTGCACGAGCTGCCGCACCTCGGGCGGGCCCCGCGCGGGCCCGAGGACCTGGCCCTGCTCGCGGTGCCCGCCGGGGAACCGGCCGCCGCCCCCGCCGAGTGGACCGTCGAGGACCGGCGCGAGGAGGACGGCATCCTCGTCTGGCACGTCCCGCTGCCCGGCGCCGTCAAGGACGGCCTCTCGCTCGTCCGCCGCGGGGACGAACTCCTCCTCGCCGTCGGCCCGTTCCGGCGCGCGGTGCCGCTCCCGGCCGTGCTGCGCCGCTGCACCGTGACCGGCGCCGGACTCGTCGACGGCGACCTGCGGATCCGGTTCGCCCCCGACCCCGGACTGTGGCCGAGGACCGCGCCCTGACCCCGTACCCGGGCGGGCCCGGGGCGTGTACCGTCGACCGTAGAACCCCCTGAGGAGTACGCCATGAGCGATTCGGACGCCTGGGCGCGCGCCTGCGCCGAGGACCTGGAGGCCGAGAAGGCCCGCCGCCGCGCCGAGCGCGGGGAGGAGCCGGGCAGCCCGGCCGAGGAGTTCCGCAAGCTCTTCGAGGCCGTCACCGACAAGCTCTCCGGCGCCCTCGGCGGCCCGCTCGCCGGGCCCGCCGCCGGCCAGGCGGCGGCCACCGTCAAGGAGGTCGTCAACCAGGCGAAGGCGCTCGTCGAGCCCGTCATCGAGCGCAACCCGCAGGTCTTCGACCACCTCGCCGCCGCCGGCAGCGAGCTCCTCGCCGCCTACCGTTCCGCCGTCCAGGGCCACGAGGCCCGCTGGACCCGCGGCGACACGCGCCAGGCCGCCGACGCGGCCGCCGGAGCCGGACCGGAGCCCGCGCCCGGGGACCGCCCCCGCGGCGACGCCGGGCCCGGCGACGGGCCGGACGAGACCCCCGGCGGCGGCCAGCACATCGACCTGGACTGATCAGGAGCGCCGCCCTCCTCGGGTACGGTGGGCCCTAGCGGGGCTCGACCGAAAACTGAGGGACACATGGGACTCACCATCGGCGTCGACATCGGCGGCACGAAGATCGCGGCCGGCGTGGTCGACGAGGAGGGCAACATCCTCGACACGCACACCGTGCCCACCCCGCCGACCCCCGAGGGCATCGTCGACGCCATCTGCGCCGCGGTCTCCGAGGCCGGCAAGGGGTACCAGATCGAGGCCGTCGGCATCGGCGCCGCGGGCTACGTCGACGACAAGCGCGCCACCGTCCTCTTCGCGCCGAACATCGACTGGCGGCACGAGCCGCTGAAGGACAAGGTCGAGCAGCGGGTCGGCCTCCCCGTCGTGGTCGAGAACGACGCCAACGCGGCCGCCTGGGGCGAGTACCGCTTCGGCGCCGGCCAGGGCCACGAGGACGTCATCTGCATCACGCTCGGCACCGGCCTCGGCGGCGGCATCATCATCGGCAACAAGCTGCGCCGCGGCCGCTTCGGCGTGGCCGCCGAGTTCGGGCACATCCGGGTCGTCCCGGACGGCCTGCTGTGCGGCTGCGGCAGCCAGGGATGCTGGGAGCAGTACGCCTCCGGCCGCGCCCTGGTCCGTTACGCCCGGCAGCGCGCCGCCGCCACCCCCGAGAACGCCACCGTGCTCCTCGGGCTCGGCGACGGCACCCCGGAGGGCATCCAGGGCAAGCACGTCAGCGAGGCCGCCCGGGCCGGCGACAAGGTCGCGGTCGACTCCTTCCGCGAGCTCGCCCGCTGGGCCGGCGCCGGACTCGCGGACCTGGCCTCGCTCTTCGACCCCTCCGCCTTCATCGTCGGCGGCGGCGTCTCCGACGAGGGCGAGCTGGTCCTCGACCCGATCCGCAAGTCCTTCCGGCGCTGGCTGATCGGCGGCCAGTGGCGGCCGCACGCCCAGGTGCTCGCCGCGCAGCTCGGCAACAAGGCCGGCCTGGTCGGCGCGGCCGACCTGGCCCGCCAGGGCTGAGCCGCTTCCTTCTGATCAGGCCGCCACTCGTTCGGGACCGTGCCCGCCGTGCCCTCTGGGGCGCGGCGGGCACGGCCCTTATGTTGGCCGCATGGCGATCAGCGAGCTGCCCAACTCCCGTACCGAACCCGATGGTTCGGCCGTCGTCCGGATCCTGTCCTACAACGTGCGCTCGATGCGGGACGACGAGGACGCGCTCGCCCGGGTGATCCGGGCCTGCGCCCCCGACCTCGTGTGCGTCCAGGAGGCGCCGCGCTTCTTCCGCTGGCGCAAGCACGCGGCCCGGCTGGCCGCGAAGAGCGAGCTGGTCGTGCTGTCCGGCGGCGCCACGGCCGCGGGACCGCTGCTGCTGTGCTCGCTGCGGGCCACGGTGGAACGCACCGAGGACGTGCTGCTCCCGCTCACCCCCGGCCTGCACCGCCGCGGCCTCGCCACCGCCGTGGTCCGGCTCGGCGGCGCCCGGCTCGGCGTCGTCAGCTGTCACCTGAGCCTGTCCGAGCAGGAGCGCCACGCCCAGGCGGGCCTGCTGCTCGACCGGGTGGCCGCGCTCGGCACCCCGTACGCGATCGTCGCCGGCGACTTCAACGAGCGCCCCGGCGGCCCCGCCCGGTCCCGGCTCGCGAAGGAACTCCAGGACGCCTGGGACACCGCCCCCTGGGGCACCGGCCCCACCTTCCCGTCCGCCGCCCCCGACCGCCGCATCGACGCGATCCTCACCACCCCGGGCGTCGAGGTCCTCGCCTGCGGCGTCCCGACGGACCTGGACGAACGCGACCTGACCGCGGCGACGGACCACCGGCCGGTGCTTGCGGTGGTCCGGGTGCCGGCGGCCTGAGCCCGGGTGCCGGCGGCCTGAGCCGGGGCGCCGACCGTCCCCGGGCCCGGCGGCCGGAGGCCGCCGCAGCCGTCCGCAGCCCGTGAGGCACCCCCGGCGCCGAGCGGTGCGCGGGCGGAGAGGGAAACTCAGACGACCGCGCCGCGGCCCGGGTCGTCGAAGCCGTCGTCGTCCTCGCCGTCGCCCTTCATCCGGGCCACCAGGGTCACGAAACCGCCCAGGAAGCCGCCCACGCACAGGGTGGTCAGCCACCAGGTCATGTCCCACTGGAACAGGACCGCGACCAGCATCAGGACCGGGCCGCCGACGGCCGCGAGCCAGGCGAACTTCGTCGTCGTGTCGGCCTCCGGCAGCGGCGGGGGCTCCGGCGGCACGAAGTGGCCCTCGTCGGCACCGGACGCGCCGTCGCCGTCCGAGGCCTCGTCGGGGTCGGCCAGAGAGTAGTCCCGCGGGCCGCCGCCGAGGCCCACGCCGGGGGCGAAGACGATCGACGAGCCGAGGGCGGGCGCGGCACCGGGCTCCTCGCCCGGCTCGTCCTCCGGCGGCTCCGGCCGCCGGAACTTGTCCGGCTTCTCCGCCGGGGCGACGGCGGCCCCGCCGGGCCCGGCTGCTCCGCCGTCCCCGTCCCGGTCCTCGGTCTCCGGCCGCTCCGGAAGCACCGGCACGTCGGGCAGCGCCAGGTCCTCCACCGGCCGGAACGGGCGCGCGCCCGGAGGGTCGGCCGGCTCCTCGCCGTACCCCGCGACGATGGCGGCCCAGGCCGCCTCCTCGTCGATGGGCTGCGGCTCGCGCTCACCGCCGTCCTGCTGCTCAGCCACCGCTCGCGACTCCCTTCTCCCCGATCTCCCCGAGCAGCTCCGGAGCCAGCCGGGTCACGAACGCCCAGCTCTCCTCGAAGATCCGCTCCGCATCGTGGTCCAACGTCGCCACGTGGTAGCTCTGTTCCAGCAGGACCTCCTTCACGTCCGTGGAGGAGATCCGGCTGAGGATCCGCGCCGAGTCGGCCGGCGGCACGACGTGGTCCTGCGGGCTGTGCAGCAGCACCACCGGCTGCGTGACCTGCGGCAGCTCCCGGTCGACCGTCTGGAAGAAGCGCCGCAGCGAGTGCGCCGCGTGCAGCGGCACCCGCTCGTAGCCCACCTCGGCCACGCCGGGCTTGGCGATGTCGCTCGCGATGCCCTTGGTGGAGGGCGCGAAGTGCCGGACGACCGGCAGCGCGCGCGCCGCCACCCCGTGCACCTTGTTGCCCGGGTTGACCAGCACGATGCCGCTGATCGCGTCGCCGTGCCGCGCCGCGAGCCGCAGGGTCAGCGCGCCGCCCATCGACAGGCCCATCACGAAGACCCGCGAGCAGCGCGCGGTCAGCTCGCGCAGCTCGCGGTCCACCTCCGCGTACCAGTCGTGCCAGGTGGTGAGCTGCATGTCCTGCCAGCGGGTGCCGTGGCCGGGCAGCAGCGGCAGCGCCACCGTCAGTCCGCGCGCGGCCAGGTACTCGGCCCAGGGGCGCAGCGACTGCGGGGACCCGGTGAATCCGTGACAGAGGAGGACGCCGACCTCTCCGCCCTCGTGGCGGTAGGGCTCGGCTCCAGGAAGGACCGGCACGGGGTCTCCTGTTCGGGGTTCGGGGTGCGACGACGGAACGGGGAAGGCTTTCACCGTACGCGACCGGGCCGACACCGACCAGGTCCGTCGGCACGAACGGGAGCCCGGGGAGCTCGGGATGCGGCGGAGAACGGGATAAGGTCGCCCTGACGGCACACGGAAGGCATGGCGAGTTGATCTACGGCGCAATGAAGTTCTCCCTCGGAGGGTCCCTGAAGCTCGCCTTCAGGCCCTGGGTGGAGGGCCTCGAGAACGTTCCCGCCGAGGGGCCGGCGATCCTCGCGAGCAACCACCTGTCGTTCTCCGACTCCTTCTTCCTGCCCGCCGTGCTCGACCGCAAGGTGACCTTCATCGCCAAGGCCGAGTACTTCACCACCCCGGGCGTGAAGGGCCGGCTGACCGCCGCCTTCTTCAAGGGCGTCGGACAGCTCCCGGTCGACCGGTCCGGTGCCCGCGGCGCCGGCGAGGCCGCGATCAAGGCCGGCATCGAGGTCATCGAGAGCGGCGGCCTGTTCGGCATCTACCCCGAGGGCACCCGCTCGCCCGACGGACGCCTCTACCGCGGCAAGCCCGGCGGCCTCGCCCGGGTCGCGCTGGCCACCGGCGCCCCGGTGATCCCGGTCGCCATGATCGACACCGAGAAGATCCAGCCGCCCGGCAAGATCGTGCCCAAGCTGATGCGCCCCGGCATCCGGATCGGCAAGCCGCTCGACTTCAGCCGCTACCACGGCATGGAGGGCGACCGCTTCATCCTGCGCTCGGTGACCGACGAGGTCATGTACGAGATCATGAAGCTGTCCGGCCAGGAGTACGTGGACATCTACGCGACGGCCGCCAAGCGGCAGATCGCGGAGGCCGAGAAGGCCGCCAAGGAGGCCGTCAAGGCCGAGATAGCGGCACGGGAAGAGTCCGGCGCCTGACCCCCTTTCGGGGAGGGCGCCCGGGGGTGGGGGAGATGGCCAGGCGCGAACGGGTCGTGCGGATGTCGGTCGAGCAGCCGTTGTGGCGCGCGCTCACCGGCTACCGCCTGCTCACCATGGTGTACGCGGTGGTGCTCGGCGTCTTCGGCCGGGACCGCTTCGAGCGGCCCTGGGTCGCCGTCGTCTTCCTCGCCGTGATGTGCGCCTGGACCCTGGCCACCCTGCCGCAGGTGTCCGGCGCGATCCGCTGCACCAAGCGCTTCCTCGTCGTCGACCTCGCCCTCGCGCTCACCGGCATCCTGCTCACCCCGGTCGCCGACGCGCAGGCGCAGACCGTCGACGGCCCCACCCTGCCGTCCATCTGGACCGCGGGCGTGGCCCTCGCGTACGCGATCAAGGGCGGCTGGCGCTGGGCGGCCTTCGCCTCCTCGCTGATCGCCGCCGCCAACCTGGTCGAACGCGGCGAACCCAGCCTCGACACCCTGCACAACGTGCTCCTGGTGTGGGTGGCCTCGGTCGCCGTCGGCTACATCGTCGAGGTCGCCCGCGCCTCCGAGCGCACCCTCGCCCGCGCCCTGGAGATCGAGGCCGCCACCCGCGAACGCGAGCGGCTGGCCCGCGACATCCACGACAGCGTGCTCCAGGTGCTCGCCATGGTGCAGCGCCGCGGCACCGCCCTCGGCGGCGAGGCGGCCGAGCTGGGCCGGATGGCCGGCGAGCAGGAGGTCGCGCTGCGCACCCTGGTGGCCGGCGGCCTCACCCGCCGCTCGCACCTCTCCGAGGACGAGTCGGAGGGCGCCGTCGTCCGGCTCGTGGAGGAGCCGGAGCCCGCCGAGGACCCGGCGGCCGAGATCGACCTGCGCACCCTGCTCGCCCCGCGGGCCGGCGCCCGGGTCACCCTCTCCGACCCCGGCGCGCCCGTCCCGCTGCCCGCGCCGGCCGCCCGCGAGCTGGCCGCCGCCGTCGGCGCCGCCCTGGACAACGTCCGGGTGCACGCCGGCGAGGAGGCGCGCGCCTGGATCCTGGTCGAGGACTGGGGCGACGAGGTGATCGTGACCGTACGGGACGACGGGCCCGGCATCCCCGAGGGCCGGCTCGCGCAGGCCGAGGGCGAGGGGCGGATGGGCGTCGCCCTGTCCATCCGGGGCAGACTGCGCGACCTCGGCGGCACCGCCGAGCTGATCTCCGTGCCCGGACAGGGCACCGAAGTGGAACTGAAGGTCCCGCGCGCACCGCGCGAGCGGCGGGGGAAGGCAGGAGCGAAGTGAGCGAGCAGCAGGCAGCGGACCGGGGCGAGCAGCGGCCGGTCCGGGTGATGGTCGTCGACGACCACCCGATGTGGCGGGACGCCGTCGCCCGCGACCTCACCGAGGCGGGACTCGACGTGGTGGCCACCGCCGGGGACGGCGAGCAGGCCGTCCGCCGGGCCACCGCCGTCGACCCGGACGTGCTCGTCCTCGACCTGAACCTGCCGCTCAAGCCCGGCGTCCAGGTGTGCAAGGAACTGGTCGGCGCCAACCCGGGGCTGCGGGTCCTGGTGCTCTCGGCGAGCGGCGAGCACGCCGACGTCCTGGAGGCCGTGAAGTCCGGAGCCACCGGCTATCTGCTGAAGTCGGCCAGCACCGAGGAACTGCTCGACGCGGTGCGCCGCACCGCCGTCGGCGACCCGGTGTTCACCCCGGGCCTGGCCGGCCTGGTGCTCGGCGAGTACCGCCGCCTCGCCGCCGAACCCGCCCCGGCCCCCGGCGCCGACGAGCCCAAGGCCCCGCAGCTCACCGAGCGCGAGACCGAGGTGCTGCGGCTCGTCGCCAAGGGCCTGAGCTACAAGCAGATCGCCGAGCGCCTGGTCATCTCCCACCGCACCGTCCAGAACCACGTCCAGAACACCCTCGGCAAGCTCCAGCTGCACAACCGCGTCGAGCTCGTCCGGTACGCCATCGAGCGCGGCCTCGACGACGCCTGACCGGCCCCGCCTCCGGCCGGGCCGCGGGTGACGGGTCGTATATTCGGCGCACAGGCGTACAGACACGCGCATGTGCGGACCGTCGCGACGGTGAGGGGAATTCCGTGGAGATCCTGGCGTTCGGGGTGCAGGCGGACGAGAAGCCGCTGATCGAGCGGGCCTTCGCGGGGCACCACGAGGTCCGCTGTCTGGACGTCTTCCTCACCGAGGACACCGCGCCCATCGCCGCCGGCTACGAGATCGTCTCCACCAGCGTCAACGCCGACCTGAACCACCGGGTGCTGCAGACCCTGGCGGCCGGCGGCACCCAGCTGATCGCCCAGCGCTCGACCGGCTTCAACAACATCGACCTCGACGTGGCAGAGCGGCTCGGCCTCACCGTCGCCCGGGTCTCCTCCTACTCGCCGTACTCCGTCGCCGAGTTCGCCTGGACCCTCGCCATGGCCGTCAACCGCCGGATCGTGCGCGCCTCCCAGCGCACCCGTGACTTCGACTTCCGGCTCGACGGGCTGATGGGCCGCGACCTGCACGGCCGCACCGTCGGCGTGGTCGGCACCGGCAAGATCGGCGAGGCCTTCGCGCGGATCGCCCACGGCTTCGGCATGAACCTGCTCGGCTGGGACATCGCCGAGAACCCGGCCTGCACCGCGCTCGGCATGAAGTACGTCGAAAAGGAACGCCTCTTCGCCGAGGCCGACCTGATCAGCCTGCACGTGCCGCTGCTGCCCGCCACCCACCACCTCGTCGACGCCGCCGCGCTGCGCTCCATGAAGGACGACGCCCTCCTGGTGAACTCCAGCCGCGGCGGCCTCGTCGACACCGAGGCCCTGGTCGGCGAGCTGCGCGCCGGCCGGTTCGCCGGGGTGGGCCTCGACGTGTACGAGGCGGAGGCGGGCCTGTTCTTCCTCGACAAGTCGCTCGCCGGCATCGAGGACGACACCCTGGCCCGCCTGGTGACCTTCCCGAACGTGGTGGTCACCTCCCACCAGGCGTACTACACGGCCGACGCGGTCGGCCAGATCATCGACACCACCCTCCGCAACGTCCTCGACCACCTCGCCGGCCGGCGCAACGAGAACGTCCTGGTGCCGCGGGGCTGACTATCCCCGCCGGTGCGGGGAGCACGCACTGCGCGGTCCCGGCTTTGCGGGAGTCCAGGGACCATCCCCGCTGTCGCGGGGATGGTCCGGGACTAACGAACGTCCCCCGATACGGTTACGGTCGCCACGGCGCCGGCTGACGCCAGCAGCCGAGTGGCGACGGCCGCTCCGTCGAGTGTGAGCACCGATTCGGGGTGGAACTGCATCGACGCGAAGCCGCGGCCTGCCAGCGCGTGTACCTCCGCCGTCGCCGGGTCCCGGCTCACCTCGATGCCGTGCGCGGCCAGCTCCCGTGCCGCCTCGTCGTCGCACCGCGCCGTGAAGCTGTTGTAGAAGCCGACCGTCCGCTCCTGCCCGAACAGGTCGATCCGCACCTGCGCGCCCTGGAACGGGACCCGCTTGCGCACGATCTCCAGGCCCAGCTCGGCGGCGATCAGCTCGTGGCCGAGGCACACCCCGAGCAGGCCGTGCCGGTGGTCCCGGAGCAGGTCGGCGGTCAGCCCGCGCAGGAAGCGCATCTTCGGGTCGGCCGCGTCCTGCGGGTCGCCCGGGCCGGGGCCGAGGACGACCGGGCCCTCGTGGGCGAGGGCGAGCTCGCGCAGGCCCGGCTCGTCGTAGCGCAGCACGGAGACCTCCAGGCCCGAGGAGCGCAGCAGATGGGCCAGCATCGCGGTGAAGGTGTCCTCGGCGTCGATCACCAGGGCGTGGCCGGACAGCTCCGCCGACCGGACCTGCATCCTCAGCCAGAACGGCGCCAGGTCGGCCCGCCGCGCGTCGAGCGCCGCCCGCACCCGCGGGTCCTCGGCGAGCCGGGCCGGCGCCGCCGCCTCCTGCCGCGGCCGCCCCTCCCGCACGCCGAGCGCCGCGAGCACGCCCGCCGCCTTGGCGTGGGTCTCGGCGACCTCGCCCGCCGGGTCGGAGTGCCGCACGAGCGTGGCGCCGACGGGGACCCGCAGGGCGCCGTCCGCGTCGATGTCGGCGGTCCGGATGAGGATGGGGGAGTCCAGGGTCTGGGCGCCGTTCTCGTCGGTGCCGAGCAGGGCGAGCGCGCCCGCGTAGTAGCCGCGGCCGCCGACCTCGTGGCGCTCGATCACCCGGCAGGCGTTCTGCAGCGGGGAGCCGGTGACGGTGGCCGCGAACATCGTCTCGCGCAGCACCTCGCGCACGTCGAGCGAGGACCGCCCGCGCAGCTCGTACTCGGTGTGGGCGAGGTGGGCCATCTCCTTGAGACGCGGTCCGATCACCACCCCGCCCCGGTCGCCGACCGTGCACATCATCTTGAGCTCCTCGTCGACCACCATCGACAGCTCCTCGGTCTCCTTGCGGTCGGCCAGGAAGGCGAGCAGGTCCTCGGGGGTCGGCGCGCTGCCGGCCGGGTAGCGGTAGGTGCCGCTGATCGGGTTCATGACGACCGTCCCGCCGGACATCCGCACGTGCACCTCGGGGCTGGCGCCGACCAGGGTCCGCTCTCCGGTGTGCACGACGAAGGTCCAGTACGCGCCCCGCTCGGCCGTCAGCAGCCGGCGGAACAGGGCGAGCGCGTCGGCCCGGCCGAAGCCGGGGATCGCGCCGGTGAAGGTGCGGCGGATGACGAAGTTGGCGCCCTCGCCGGCCCCGATCTCCTCGTCGATCACCCGGCGCACGATCCGCCCGTACTCCTCGTCGGAGACGTCGAAGGCTCCGCCCTCGACCTCGACCCGGTGGGCCGGGAGCCGGTCGAGGACCTCGGCGAGCGGCAGCTCGTACGTCTCGTCGGCGACGAGCACGGAGAGCGGGGTGCCGTCGTCGCGCACGTCGAAGCCGCGCTCCCGGATCTGCCGGAACGGCACGAGCGCCAGCGCCGGCCGCTCGCCCACCGGCAGCTCGGCGAGCCGCTCGGCCTCGTGCACCCGGCCGATCAGCACCTCGACGGTGTCGTGGTCCCGGCCGGGGCTGCGCCGGCGCAGCAGGGCGAAGGGCGGGCTGGAGGGGTCGAGGAGACGGGAGAGGTCCATGGGGCGTCGTTCCTTCCGGGGATCGTGGAGATCGGGGGAGAGGAACGGCCTCGCGGGTACGAGAAAGGCCGCCCCTCGGGCGGCCTTGGCGTGTGTCTGGGAGTACGCGCAGTCAGGGGGCCGCCGGATGAGCGGTCCACCACCAGTTCTGGTTCGAGTGCGCGAACATGCGAGCACTGTAACCCAGCCCGGTACGGAGAGGGGGCCCGGTCCGCACTGTGGATGTGCGGGCCCGGGCCCCCGTTCGCACGACCGGCCGATCCGGAGGACGGATCAGAAGATCATGTTGTAGCCGCCCCAGCCCGGGCCCACGCGGATGCGCGTGCCGATCGGGGAGGTGGCGTCGCCCGTGCCGAGGTACAGGTACATGACGCCGGTGGTGTCCCGGGCGAGGATGTCGACCTTTCCGTCGCGGTTCAGGTCGCTCGGTCCGAGGATGACGTTGTGCATGTTCCAGCCGGTGCCCACCTTGACCCGGCTGGTGTACGGCGCGGTGGCGTTGCCGGTGCCGCGGTGCATCCACAGCACGCCCGAGCTGTCCCGGCCGAGGATGTCGGCCTTGCCGTCACCGGTGAGGTCGCCGGCGCCGATGATCGCGGTGTAGACGTGCCAGCCGCTGCCGATGCGGGCGGGAGCGGTGAACGCGGCGGACGGGTTGCCGGTGCCCTGGGAGAGGTACAGCGCGCCGCTGGGCTCGCGGAGAAGGAGGTCGGCGCGGCCGTCGCCGGTGAGGTCCCGGACGCCGACGATCCTGTCGAAGCGGCCCCAGCCGGTGCCGACCTTGAGCCGGCCCTTGAACGCGGCGTTCGGGTTGCCGCTGCCCTGGTGGTACCAGAGCACGCCGTCCTTGTCCCGGCCCACCACGTCACCGGTCCCGTCGGCCCGCAGCGCGGACAGCGGCGCCACCAGGTTGTAGACGTGCCAGCCGGTGCCCATGCGGTAGCGCCGCAGGAACTGCCAGCTGGCGTCGCCGGTGCCCTGGTACTGCCAGATCACGCCGGAGCTGTCGCGGGCGATGACGTTGTAGCGGTTGGTGGCCGTGACGGGGGCGGCGGCGGGGACGACGTCCACGTCGGAGGCCTTCACCCAGGCGATGCGGTGGTTGAACCGGATCGGGACGAACTGGTTCGTCGTGCCCTTGACGAGGGTGCGCGAGCCGGCGCCCGTGCCGTCGAAGGTGCCGCCGTAGTAGTAGTCACCGGCGACCGTGTCACCGCCCTGCACGTACTTCTGGCCCGCGGTCAGGCTGTACTTGGTCAGCGACTCCTGGCCGCGCGCCTGGACGGGCACGTTCGTGCCGGTGTAGGCGGCGTCCTCGGGGTAGGCACGGCCGTACACCTTGACGGAGCTCAGCCCGGCCTTCGGCGTCACCGCCGTCCTGGTGCCGGTGGCCACGGGGACGGTCCACTGGCCGCCGGGGTTGAAGAACCAGGCCTTCTGGCCGCCGTACCAGATCGCGGTCCAGTCGTACCGGCTCTCCGCGACCACGTACTCGCCGCCCGCGACCAGCTTGTTCGCCCAGTTCGGGCCGTCGGTGGCCTTCTGGGCTCCCAGGTACGGGTCGGACAGCGTCGTCGCCGAGGTGGACGGCGAGGTGTAGAGGTAGTTGAAGTTCGACGGGCGCGGGGCGACGGTCGCGCCGCCGTACGTCAGCGCCGGCTGGTTGTCCGTCGTGAACGGCGGGACGTAGCGGACGATCTGGCCCGCCTGGAGCAGCCCGCCCGCGCCGCCGACGCCGGTCGGCCTGCCGAGCAGGGACATGTAGTGGTTCCAGTCCCAGTACGGACCGGGGTCCCAGTGCTGGCCGCCGACCTTCTCGTCGAGCACGCCGGGGATCTCGTCGTGGCCGATGATGTGCTGGCGGTCCAGCGGGATGGAGTACTTGGCCGCCAGGTACTTCACCAGGGCGGCGGAGGACTCGTACTGCGGCTCGGTGTACCAGGCGCCGGACTTGATGGCGTAACCCTCGTGCTCGATGCCGATCGAGTGCATGTTGAGGGTCTTGTTGCCGGCGTGCCAGGCCTCGTTCTTGTTCTCGACCATCTGGGTGACCAGACCGTCCGAGGCGCGGATCAGGTAGTGCGCGCTCGCGTACGACGAGGGGTTCTGGAAGACGGCGAGCGAGCCGTCGTAGCCGCCCTCGGTGTCGTGGATGGCGATGTAGCGGATGTCGTAGCCGCCCTCGGGGCGGTTGGCGACGTTGTAGTTGCCGTAGTCCGTCGCGTCGGTCGTGCTGTTCTGCCGGTAGCCGGCCGGAACGAAGTTGCAGTTCAGGCCCACCGGGCAGTCGGCCGTCGCGGTGGTGGCCGCGAAGGTCGCGGCGAGCGGGACGTTGCGCGGCTTGACCGGCTCGACCGAGGGGTCGGCGGGCAGGACGACCTGCTCGCCGTCCGCGGTGACCTCGCGCTCACCCGTCTTGATCGACTCGAAGACGCGCTTCGCGAAGAGGTCGGCGCCCTTCTTGTCCGGCGCCTGGCTGTAGCGCGCGACGGCCGGGTACCACTGGCCCGGGTCGTCCGGGAGGTCGCCGGTCGCCTGCTTCTGGTAGTCGGCGAGCAGCGCCGCGCCGGCCCGGATGCTCTGGGCGGTGTCGTCCTTCAGGGACTCCGCCGAGCCGTCGACGAGCTCGGCGGCACGGTCCAGGGTGTGCAGCCGGGGGTCGTCGGTGTCGACGGTCTCCTTCGGCGTGGTGCGCAGCGCCTTGGCCGCGTCGAAGTGCTTCTCGACGTTCGGGTCACCGCTGCGGTTCATGTGCTCGAGGCGGTGCTCGTCCGCCTCCGGCTCGATGTCCTCCGGGTCGACGTCCGTCAGCCCCATGACGTTGTACGCGCCGGTCGTGCTCGGCTCGCCGTCGTGCGACTCCCAGCGCGTCTGGCGGTACGACACCGCCATCAGCACGCTCCGCGGCACGTCGAACTCGTCCGCCGCCGCCGCGAACTGCTCCTGCAGCGACGCGCTCGCGCCGTTCTTGTCGTCCGAGGAGCCCAGGACGCCGGGCGATGCCACGGCGATGGTCCCGATGGTCGCGGTGGCGACGACGGCCGCGGCCGCGCCGTACAGCAGACGTCTCTTCTTGCGGTCCCTGCGGTGACCTTGCCTCACGCCCACCCCTGTGGAATCGGATCGTCTCTGCTTCTTCGTCAAACGTTCAAGAGCGCGTGAGGGTAACACCCCCGCGCGCGGGGCAGCGCACCGGCCGGGGCCTTGATCTCCGTCTCAGTACCTGGGCGCTGCCCTGGGCGGGCCGTCCGACACCGTAATGTGGTGGTTGTGACCGTGAACGCTGATTCCCACGCCGTCGCCCAGGCGACCTGGCGAGACCTGCCCGCGGCGCAGCAGCCCGAGTACCCCGATGCCGAGGCTCTGCGCGATGTGATCGCGGACCTCGAGTCGTATCCTCCGCTCGTCTTCGCCGGCGAGTGCGACCAGCTGCGCGCCCGGATGGGAGCCGTCGCCCGTGGCGAGGCGTTCCTGCTCCAGGGCGGCGACTGTGCCGAGGCCTTCGACGCCGTGTCCGCGGACCACATCCGCGCCAAGCTGAAGACGCTGCTCCAGATGAGCGCCGTCCTGACCTACGCGGCCTCCGTGCCCGTGGTGAAGGTCGGCCGCATCGCGGGCCAGTACTCCAAGCCGCGCTCCAAGCCCACCGAGACCCGCGACGGGGTGACGCTCCCGACCTACCGGGGCGACTCCGTGAACGGCTTCGACTTCACCGAGGCCGCCCGCGTCCCCGATCCCGAGCGCCTGAAGCGGATGTACCACGCCTCCGCCTCGACGCTGAACCTGGTCCGCGCCTTCACCACGGGTGGCTACGCCGACCTGCGCCAGGTGCACGCCTGGAACCAGGACTTCGTGAAGTCCTCCCCGTCGGGCCAGCGCTACGAGCAGCTGGCGCGCGAGATCGACAACGCGCTGAACTTCATGAAGGCCTGTGGCACCGACCCGGCCGAGTTCCGCGCGGTGGAGTTCTACTCCTCGCACGAGGCGCTGCTGCTCGACTACGAGGGCGCGCTGACCCGTACCGACTCGCGCACCGGCAAGCTGTACGACACCTCCGGCCACATGGTGTGGATCGGTGAGCGCACCCGCCAGCTGGACCACGCGCACGTCGAGTTCGCCTCGCGGATCGCCAACCCGATCGGCATCAAGCTGGGCCCGACGACCACCCCGGAGGAGGCGCTCACCTACATCGAGCGCCTGGACCCGGACCGCGAGCCGGGCCGGCTGACCTTCATCGTGCGCATGGGCGCCGACAAGGTCCGCGACCGGCTGCCCGAGCTGGTCGAGAAGGTCACCGCCTCGGGCGCGACGGTCGCCTGGGTGACCGACCCGATGCACGGCAACACCTTCGAGGCGGCCTCCGGCCACAAGACCCGCCGCTTCGACGACGTGCTCGACGAGGTCAAGGGCTTCTTCGAGGTCCACAAGGCGCTGGGCACCCACCCGGGCGGCATCCACGTCGAGCTCACCGGTGACGACGTCACGGAGTGCGTGGGCGGCGGCGACGAGATCTTCGTCGACGACCTGCACCAGCGCTACGAGACGGCCTGCGACCCGCGGCTCAACCGGAGCCAGTCGCTCGACCTGGCCTTCCTGGTCGCGGAGATGTACCGCGATCAGTAAGGAGCTTCCTACGACAGTGGGGCGCGGATCCTTGTGATCCGCGCCCCATCGTCGTACCGGGGGCTTTTGCGCCCCCCACCCGCCGGGTAAGGTTAGGTTAGCCTTATTGATCTCGGCGGGAGGTGAACCGCGTGTACGTCTGCTCATGCTTCGCAGTCACGGAGAAGCAGGTCAAGGAGCACGCGGAGAACGGCGCCTGCACCCCTCGCCAGATCGCCTCGGCCTGCAAGGCCGGCACGGACTGCGGCTCGTGCGTCCGTCGAATTCAGGCCATTCTCGGGCGCGGCAACTGCCCCCGCCGCGAGCTGCTCGACCAGGGCATGCCGGCCCTGGCGGCCGAGCTCGCCGTCGCCGAGGACCTTCCCGAGGGACTTCCCGAGGCCGCGTAGTCGCGCCCCCGCCCGCGGCCCGCCCGGCCGCGGCTCAGCTCGGCTGCTCGATGAGCGTCGAGCAGTACAGCGCCTCGCCCAGCTGCTCGATCAGCTCCAGCTGCGTGTCCAGGTAGTCGATGTGGTGCTCCTCGTCCGCGAGGATCTCCTCGAAGAGGTTGGCCGAGGTGATGTCGCCCTTGGCGCGCATGACCTCGATCCCGCGCTTGAGGCGGTCGATCGCCTCGACCTCCACCTGGCGGTCGGCCTCGAACATCTCCTTGACCGTCTGGCCCACCCGCACGTGGAACAGGCGCTGGTAGTTGGGCAGGCCGTCGAGCATCAGGATGCGCTCGGTCAGCTTGTCCGCGTGCTTCATCTCGTCGATGGACTCTTCGCGGGTGTACTTGGCGAGCTTGGTCCAGCCCTTGTTGTCCTGGATGCGGTAGTGCAGCCAGTACTGGTTGATCGCGGTCAGCTCGCCGGTCAGCTGCTCGTTGAGGAACTCGAGGACCTCGGGGTCGCCCTGCATCGCTTCAGGATCCTTCCACGCAAGTCGGTGCCGCCACTGGGCGGGAATGGCCGCATCCTTCCAGTACGCCCGGATGGCGTCCAGTAAGCACAGGCTTACCGACAGTTGTCCTCGAATGCCGGGATGTCCGGGGGATGTCGGTGCATGGCTGGTCATGACCACCCCTCGCCGTCTGTCACCATGGAGGACATGGGTCAGCCGGAGGGCGGAGCACGCCGGGAATCAGGAGGGGCGGCGGCGTCGGAGCTTCCGCCGGGCCAGCGGCTCCAGCGCGGCTGGCCGGTGACCCACTACGGACCCGTGCCGCGCTTCAAGCCGGAGCGCTGGGAGTTCCGGGTCTTCGGGGCGACCGCCGACGGCGACAAGCGCTGCTGGAACCACGAGGAGTTCTCGGCGCTGCCCTTCGCCACCGTCGTGGCCGATCTGCACTGCGTGACCAAGTTCAGCATGCTGGGCGCCGAGTGGGGCGGGGTCCTCGCCCGTACGCTCCTGGAGCTGGCCCCGCCCGCGCCGAACGTCACGCACGTGATGGTCTGGGCCGAGTACGGCTACAGCGCCAACATGCGGCTCGCCGACTTCGCCTCGGACCGCACGATCTTCGCCACCCACAAGGACGGCGAGCTGCTCACCGCCGAGCACGGCTTCCCGCTGCGGCTCGTGGTGCCCCACCTCTACGCGTGGAAGGGCCCCAAGTGGGTCCGGGGCGTGGAGTACATGGCCGCCGACCGGCGCGGCTTCTGGGAGGAGCGCGGCTACCACAACATCGGTGACCCGTGGACGGAGCAGCGCTACTCGTACCAGGAGGAGCCGGGCGACGGCCCCGAGCTCTGAGCCGCCCCCGGCGGTCAGTGGTACTGGTGCACGACCGCGTGGCCCTTGCCGCGGCCGATCATCCACTTGTTGACCGGGGTCGTCAGGACGAAGGCGACCGCGAGCGAGATCGCCAGGACGATCCAGAAGAGTGCGTCCGACAGGTGCGCGTCCATGGCGCCCGGCCAGAGCGCGATGACGCTGTTGTCGATGATCTCCATGACCGTGATGGACAGGGTGTCGGCGGCGAGCGCGACCTTGAACGCGGTCGTGAAGTCGACGCCGGCCTTCAGGATGCCGCGCAGGGTGAGCGCGTAGCCGAAGAAGAAGGCCAGGGCGATCGCGAGGACCATGGTCGGCACGTTGCCCCAGCCGAGCGCGGTGCCGATGATCATGCCGAGGACCTCGCCGATGGCGCAGCCGGTGAGGCAGTGCAGGGTCGCCTGGGCCGCCATCGACCAGGACACCTTGCCGTGGCCGTGGTGACCATGGTGGCCGTCGTGACCGTGATGCTGGTGCGCCTCGTGGTGCTCGTGTGCCGTGTGGTCCTGGTGGTGCCCGTGCTGCTGGTGGGTGTCGTGGTGCTCGTGGTGGGCGTGCGCGTCGTGCTCCATGAGTGCCCCCAAGCTCGGGTAGCGGTTCCTCCGTACTCAGGAAACGCTATACCCCCCTAGGGTATTCCTCAAAAGGGTTTTCCTCAGCGCAGCTTCTTCAGAAGCTCCACATCCGCCTTGTGCCCCTGCGGGCCGCCCGGAGTCTCGATGACCAGCGGCACCCCGGCCGTGGCCGGGTGCCGCAGCAGGGCGCGGAAGCCCTCCTGGCCGATGTGGCCGGCCCCGATGTTCGCGTGCCGGTCCTTGTGCGCGCCGACGACGTCCTTGGAGTCGTTGGCGTGGATCAGTTTCAGCCGTCCTTCGCCGACCGTCCCGACCAGCAGGTCGAGGGTCTGCCCGGCCCCGTGCGGGCCCGCCAGGTCGTGCCCGGCGGCGAAGACGTGGCAGGTGTCCAGGCAGACGCCCAGCTTGGGGTGGTGGTCGAGCGCGTCGAAGTACGGGCCGAAGTCCCAGGTCCGCGAGCACAGCGAGGAGCCCTGCCCGGCCGTGGACTCCAGGAGCAGGTCCGGGTCGTCCGGGTGGGTCAGCTCGTCGAGCAGCGGCAGCATCCGCTTCCGCACCTGAGCGAGCGCCTCCGTCCGCGGCCGGCCCCCGGTCGCCGAGCCGGTGTGCACGACCACGCCGCGGGCGCCGATCGCCCGGGCCCGGCGCAGCGAGTGCCGCAGCGAGTCCACCGACTTCTCCACGGTGGCCCCGGTGTGCGAGCCGAAGTTGATCAGGTACGGGGCGTGCACCCAGGCCGAGAGGCCCTGCTCGGCGCACCCGGCGCGGAACAGCTCGTCCTCGGCCGGGTTGCCGGCCGGGGTGGCCCAGCCGCGCGGGTTCGCCACGAAGACCTGTACGGTCTCGGCGCCCAGCTCCCGCGCGTAGGCGAGGCCGGTCCTGGCCAGGCCGCCGGCCACCGGGACGTGGCCGCCGACGGGGTTGCGGGCGCGGCCGCGGGTCGGGTCCTGTGCGGGCTCGGTCATGCGGTCTACAGCCCCTTGAGCGTGATGGTGACGGTGGAGCCCTCGGCGGCCGTGTCGCCGCCCCTGACCGACTGGCGGGCGACGGTGTCGCCGAGGAAGGGGAACTCCTTCTCGACCTTCACCTCGAAGCCCGCGGCCTCCAGCTCGGCCCGGGCCTCGTCCGCCGTGGCGCCGACCACGTCGGGGACCTCGACCATCCGAGGGCCCTTGGAGACGGTCAGGGTGATCGTGTCGCCCTGCGCGGCCCGGCTGCCCTCGGCCAGCGACTGGGCGGCGACCGTGCCGGCGGGCTCCGGGGAGTTGACCCGCTCGGTGGCGACGACCACCTTCAGACCGGCCTTCTGGAGCTCGGCCGTGGCGTCCGGGACCGCTTCGCCCCGGACGTCCGGGACGTCGATCGGACGGCCCTTGCTGACCTCCAGCGCGATCGCCGAGTCGGGGCTGCGCTCGGTGCCCGGCTCCGGGTCGGTCCCGATCACGGCGCCCTGGGCCACCGAGTCGCTGAAGGAGTACGTCACGACGCCGGGCGCGAGGCCCTCCTCGGCCAGCACCTTCTTCGCCTCGGCGAGCGGGGTGCCCTTCAGGTTGGGCACCTTCACGACCCGCGGGCCGCGGGACAGGGTGAGGGTCACCGCGCCGTTGCCGCGGATCCGCTCGCCCGGGCCCGGGTCGACGGCCATGACCGTGCCCCGCTCGTACACGTCGCTGAACGCGCGCTTGGTCGAGGCCACCTCGAGGCCCGCGTCCGCGAGGCGCTTCGTGGCCTGCGCCTCGGTCTGGCCGAGGACGGCCGGGACCCGGGTGAACTGGCCCGAGTTGATGTACCAGACGCCGGCGCCGAGGCCGAGGGCCAGCAGCACGGCGGCGACGATCAGCAGCGGGCCGCGCGGTGGCCGGCGGCGGGCCGCCCCGCCCGCGCCGGGCCGGCCGGGCGGGGCCGTCGGCGTCGGCTCGGGGGCCGGCAGCAGGCTGGTGTGCTCGACCGGCATCCGGTCCGCAGCGGACGCCACCGGCATGTGCTCGACCGGCAGCGGCCGGACCCGCGGGATCACGCTGGTGCGGTCCTCCGGGCCGGCGCCCTCGGCGGCCGGCCGGGCGAGCGGCGGCTCGGCGTCCAGCTGCTCCTCGCTGAGCGCGGCGCGCGCCTCGCGGGCCTGTGCGAGCAGCGCGACCGCGTCGTGCGGGCGGACCTCGGGGTTGCGGGCGGTGGCGCTCGCCACCAGCTCGTCCAGCTCGACCGCGAGGCCGGGCACGGCGGCGGAGGGCGCGGGCACGTCGGTGTTGAGGTGCTGGTAGAGCACCTGGGCCGGGGTGTCCCCGGAGTGCGGCTTGGCGCCGGTCAGCATCTCGTAGAGGACGACCCCGCACGCGTACACGTCGGCCCGGGTGTCGGCGGTGCCGTGCTCGATCTGCTCCGGGGCCAGGTAGGACACGGTGCCGAGGACGGCGCCGGTGGTGTCGGTGGCCGAGCCCACGGCACGGACCAGGCCGAAGTCGGCGACCTTCACCCGGCCGTCGTCCCCTATCAGGACGTTCTCCGGCTTCATGTCGCGGTGCACGAACCCGGCGCGGTGCGCGGCGCCGAGCGCGGCGAGCACCGGTTCCAGGACGTCCAGGGCCGCCCGCGGGCGCAGCGCCCCGCGCTCGCGCAGCACGTCGCGCAGGGTGCAGCCGGCCACGTACTCCATCGCGAGATAGACGTACGCGCCGTCCGCGCCCTGGTCGAAGACGCCGACGACATTGGGGTGGGAGAGCCGCGCCACCGACTTGGCCTCGCGCATGAAGCGCTCCACGAAGGCCGCGTCGGTGGCGAGGTCGGGGTGCATCACCTTGAGCGCGAGCTCCCGGTCGAGCCGGGTGTCGACGGCCCGGTAGACCGTGGCCATCCCGCCGACGGCGATGCGCGCGTCGACGCGGTAGCGGCCGTCGAGCAGCCGCCCGACGAGGGGGTCCTGAAGGGTCGTGTCCACGGCGACGAGTCTACGAGCCGCCGCCCGCGGCCCCTCCCGTACGGCCCCGACTGCAGCGCACCTGTGACGCACCCCCGTCGGCGCGGCGCGGTCAGAACGCGGGGCGCTCCGGGTCGAGCCGGGCCAGGCCGTCCTGCGGCGAGGAGGCCTCCGCGAAGTGGCGGCGCGGGATGCGGCCCGCCCGGTGTGCCAGCCGGCCCGCCTCGACGGCGTGCTTCATGGCGGCGGCCATGAGGACCGGTTCCTGGGCGCGGGTGACCGCCGAGGCGAGCATGACCGCCGAGCAGCCCAGCTCCATCGCGAGCGCCGCGTCGGAGGCGGTGCCGGCGCCCGCGTCGAGGATCACCGGCACCCCGGCCCGCTCGGTGATCAGCTGGAAGTTGTGCGGGTTGCGGATGCCGAGGCCGGAGCCGATCGGCGAGCCGAGCGGCATGATCGCGGCGCAGCCCACGTCCTCCAGCTTGCGGGCGAGGACCGGGTCGTCGTTGGTGTACGGCAGGACCGTGAAGCCCTCGTCGACCAGGGTCTCCGCCGCGTCGAGCAGCTCCACGGGGTCCGGCAGCAGGGTCCGCTCGTCGGCGATGACCTCCAGCTTGACCCAGGCGGTGCCGAGCGCCTCGCGGGCGAGCCGCGCGGTCAGCACCGCCTCGCCGGCGGTGAAGCAGCCGGCCGTGTTGGGCAGCACCCGGATGCCGAGCTTCTGCAGGACCGAGAGCACCGAGCCGCGCACCCCGGGGTCCAGGCGGCGCATGGCGACGGTGGTGAGCTCCGTGCCGCTGGCGACCAGCGCGCGTTCGAGCACGTCGAGGCTGGGCGCCCCGCCGGTGCCCATGATCAGGCGGGAGGAGAAGTCGGTGCCGCCGAGGGCGAAGACGTCGTCGGACATCGTGCTCAGCCTCCCTGCACCGCGGTCAGCACCTCGACCCGGTCGCCGTCGGCGAGCGCCGTCGCGGCCCACTGGCTGCGCGGGACGACCGTCTCGTTGACGGCGGCGGCCACTCCGGAGGGGGCGGTGGTGAGGGTGGCGACCAGGGCGTCGAGGGCCAGGCCGGGGGAGAGCTCTCGCGGCTCTCCGTTCACGGACACGTTCATGCGTGCTCCAGGTGTACGGGGGAGAAGCGGCGGGCGGTGAAGGCGCGGGCCTCGTCCGGCAGCGCGCCGGTGGTCAGGGCCTCGGCCATGACGTCGCCGGTGACGGGGGTGAGCAGCACCCCGTTGCGGTAGTGGCCGGTGGCCAGCTGGAGGCCGGGCAGGGCGCTCGGGCCGAGCAGCGGCGCGTTGTCGGGGGAGCCGGGGCGCAGCCCGGCGCGGGTCTCGGTGAGCGGCAGCTCGGTGATGCCGGGGACCAGCTCGTGCGCGTCGCGCAGCAGCTCGTAGACCCCGCCGGCGGTCACCGTGGTGTCCCAGCCGAGCTCCTCGCTGGTGGCGCCGACGACCAGCTCGCCGTTCTCGCGCGGGACGAGGTAGACGTGGCTGCCGCGGACCACGGCCCGGACGGTCCGGGACAGGAAGGGCGCGTACGCGGGCGGCACCCGCAGCCGCAGCACCTGGCCCTTGACCGGACGCACCGGCGGCAGCACCTCGGACGGCACGCCGTCGAGCCGGCCGCTCAGGCTGCCGGCGGCCAGCACCACCTGGTCGGCGGCGATCCGGGTGCCGTCCGCGAGGACCGCGCCGGCCGCCCGGTCCCGGTGCACCGTGAGGCGCTCGGCGCGGGTCCGGCGCAGCGCCACCCCGGCCCGCTCGCAGGCCGTGACCAGCGCGTCGGCGAGCCGGCGCGGGTCGACCTGGTGGTCGCCGTCCACCCGCAGCCCGCCGCGCACGCCGGGGGCCAGCAGGGGCTCCAGGCGGCGGCAGTCGCGCCCGCTGAGCCACTCGGAGGCGAGCCCGCAGCGGGTCTGCAGGGCGTGCAGCTCGCGCAGGTGGGCCCGGTCGTCGGCGTCCAGGGCGACCGCGAGGGTGCCGCAGGCGCGGTAGCCGACCTCGTGCCCGGTGGCCTCGGCGAGCTCGGCGACGAAGGCCGGATAGCGGCGGGCGGAGGCGAGGTTGAGGCCGAGCAGGGTCTCCTCGCCGTAGTGGAGCTCCGTGACGGCGGCGAGCATCCCGGCCGCCACCCGGGCGGCGCCGCCGCCCGGTTCGGGGTCGGCCACGGCGACCCGCAGGCCGCGCTGGGCCGCCCGCCAGGCCGTGACCAGGCCGATGACGCCGCCCCCGACGACGAGGACGTCGTGCGTCTCGTCGACCGCGGACGTGCTGGATGTGCCGGATGAACCGGATGTACGCGACATGGGCGTCCAGCCCCTCCCTTCGCCGGCATGACCCGGATCAGGTTCGTACGGTCGGAGGCCGGCCAGCCTCCCTCTCAGCCCGGTGCGTCCGGGCTCCCGCGAGTGCTTCGTGCCCGCCAGACTAACGGCAGGGCGCGGACCCCCGCAGGGGCCCTCCCTTCCTGACGGTCCGTCAGGTGCGTAAGGTGGTCGGGTGAGCGAGCAGAAGCAGACACCGTCCTCGACCGAACGGCGCGTCGTGATCGCCGGCGCGGGAATGGCGGGCGTCCAGACCGCCGTCGCCCTGCGCGAACAGGGCTTCACCGGCCCCGTCACCCTCATCGGCGCCGAACCCCACCAGCCCTACGACCGGCCCCCGCTGTCCAAGGCCGTGCTGCTCGGCAAGGCCGAGGACTCCGCCTTCGACGTCGACTTCACCGCCCTCGACATCGACCTCCGGCTCGGCGTCGAGGTCACCGCCCTGCGCGCCGCCGACCACGAGGTCGACACCGAGCACGGCCCCGTGCCCTACGACGTCCTCGTCGTCGCCACCGGCGCCCACCCGCTCACCCTGCCCGGCTCCGAAGGCGTCCCCGGCGTCCACCTGCTGCGCACCCTCGACGACGCCGTCCGCCTCGGCCCCGTCCTGGAGCGCCGCCACGACGTCGTGGTCGTCGGCGCCGGCTGGATCGGCGCCGAGTTCGCCACCGCCGCCCGCGAGGCCGGCTGCGCCGTCACCGTCGTCGAGGCCGCCGACCGCCCCCTCGCCGGCGCCCTGCCCGCCGAGGTCACCGCCCCCATGCGCGCCTGGTACGCCGAGAGCGGCGCCGACCTGCTCACCGGCGCCCGCGTGGCCCATCTGGCCCCCGGCGAGGTGCGGCTCTCCGACGGGCGCGTCCTGCCCGCCGACGCCGTCGTCGTCGGCATCGGCGCCCGCCCCGCCACCGACTGGCTGACCGGCTCCGGCGCAGCCCTCGACCCCGGTGGCGCGCTCACCGCCGACGACCGGCTGCGCACCTCCCTGCCCGACGTGTACGCGGTCGGCGACTGCGCCTCCTTCCCCTCCGCCCGCTACGGCGAGCGGCTCCTCGTGCACCACTGGGACAACGCCCTCCAGGGCCCCCGCACCGTGGCCGCCGACATCCTCGGCGCCGCGCCCGAACCGTACGACCCCGTCCCGTACTTCTGGTCCGAGCAGTTCGGGCGCTTCGTCCAGTACGCCGGGCACCACGGCGCCGCCGACACCCTGCTGTGGCGCGGCGACCCCGCGGACGCGGCCTGGTCCGTGCTCTGGCTGCGCGAGGGGACCCCGGTCGCCCTGCTCGCCGTCGGCCGCCCCCGCGACCTGGCCCAGGGCCGCCGGCTGATCGAGCAGCGCGTCCCGGTCGACCCGGCGCGGGCCGCCGACCCCGCCGTACCCCTGAAGGCGGCGGTCCGATAGGGCTCGACTACCGGCTGTCAGTCCGGGATGGCAGGCTTGTCCCGTGACCGAGATTGACGCAAAGACCGATGCTCTCGTCCCCGACTGGCTCTACCTCCCGGACATCGCGGAGATGCTCGACGTCGAGGTGACGCGCGTGCGGCAGCTGGTGAAGGAGGGCCAGCTCATCGCCGTGCGCCGCGAGGTGCGCCCCGGCGAGAAGATCCTCCAGGTGCCGGCCGCCTTCATCCAGGGCGACAAGGTCGTCAAGGGCCTGGTCGGCACGCTGACGCTGCTGCGGGACGACGGCTTCACGGACGAGGAGATGCTGGAGTGGCTCTTCACCCCGGATCCCTCCCTGCCCGGCACCCCGGCGCAGGCGCTCAACGAGAACCGCGGCACGGAGGTGAAGCGCCGCGCGCAGGCGCTCGCGGTCTGACCCGTTAGGGTCCCCAGGCACGCACGCACCGAAGACACCACCAGCGGTGCCGGGCCGGCCGGCCCCACCGGCCGGCCCGGCACCGGCACCACCCGACGGGGGGAACCCAATGTCCACGCCTCGCGAGCGGCTCGCCGACGCCCGCCTCTACCTGTGCACCGACGCCCGTGGGCGCCAGGGCGACCTGCCCGAGTTCCTCGACGCGGTGCTCTCCTCCGGCGTCGACATCGTGCAGCTGCGCGACAAGGGCATGGAGGCGGCCGAGGAGCTGGAGCACCTCGCCGTGTTCGCCGAGGCCTGCCGCCGGCACGGCAAGCTCCTCGCCGTCAACGACCGGGCCGACGTCGCCCACGCCATCGGCTCCGACGTGCTGCACCTCGGCCAGGGCGACCTGCCGGTGCCCGCCGCCCGCGCGATCCTCGGCGCGGACGTCCTCATCGGGCGCTCCTGCCACGCCGAGGCCGAGGTCGACGCGGCCGCCGCCGAGCCCGGCGTGGACTACTTCTGCACCGGCCCCTGCTGGCCCACCCCCACCAAGCCCGGGCGGCACGCCCCCGGCCTCGGCCTGGTCCGGCACGCCGCCGGCCTCGCCCAGGACCGCCCCTGGTTCGCCATCGGCGGCATCGACGAGACCAACCTCGACGAGGTCCTGGACGCCGGCGCCCGCCGGATCGTCGTGGTCCGCGCGATCACCGAGGCCGCCGACCCGGCCGCCGCCGCGGCCGCCCTCGCCAAGCGAGTCCGCGAGCGCCTGGCCTGACCGGGCCGTTCCGGACGACCCGGCGTGTCCGGAAACGTGTCCACAGGGCGGACGCTGCTTCACCGCTCTTCTGGACTCCGTCTAACCTGCCCGTATGGCCCTTGGAACCGCTTCCGTCCGCTCGGACCGCGCACGCACCGTGCGCGACATCCTCGCCTCCGGGGAGACCTCGTACTCGTTCGAGTTCTTCGCGCCCCGGACCGAGAAGAGCGAGCAGAGCCTCTGGAACGCCATGCGCCGGATCGAGGCGGTCGCACCCAGCTTCGTGTCCGTGACCTACGGCGCCGGCGGCTCCACCCGCGGCGGCACCGTCAAGGCCACCCAGAAGATCGCCTCCGACACGACCCTCACCCCGGTCGCCCACCTCACCGCCGTCGACCACTCGGTCGCCGAACTGCGCAACATCCTCGGCCAGTACGCCGACGCCGGCATCCGCAACATGCTCGCCGTGCGCGGCGACCCGCCGGGCGACCCGCTCGGCGAGTGGGTAGCCCACCCCGAGGGCGTGCGCTACGCCGCCGACCTCGTGCGGCTGATCAAGGAGTCCGGCGACTTCTGCGTGGGCGTCGCCGCCTTCCCCGAGATGCACCCGCGCTCCGAGGACTGGGACACCGACGTCCGGCACTTCGTGGACAAGTGCCGGGCCGGCGCCGACTACGCGATCACCCAGATGTTCTTCGACCCAGAGGCCTATCTGCGGCTGCGCGACAGCGTGCAGAAGGCCGGCTGCGAGACCCCGATCATCCCCGAGGTCATGCCCGTGGTCAGCGTGAAGACCCTGGACCGGCTGCCCACCCTGAGCAACGCCGTCTTCCCCGCGGACGTGAAAGAACGGATCCTCGCCGTCAAGGACGATCCGGCCGCTGTACGCTCCATGGGCATCGAGTTCGCGACGGAGTTCTGCGCGCGGCTGCTGTCCGAGGGTGTCCCCGGGCTGCACTTCATCACGCTGAACAACTCCAGGGCGACGCTCGAGATCTACGAGAATCTCGGACTGCACCAGCAGTCGTGACCGGCCACAGCCGCCCCGACCCGCGGCGGAGGCCGTAGGAGAGGGGCGGGCATGGGGTGGACGGTCCTCTACATCGCGTTCGGCGTGGTCGCGCTGTGGCTCCTCGGTGAGGTGCTGCTCCAGTACAAGGCGCGACTGCGCTGGCGGCTGCTCGCCTTCGCCGGGTTCCTCGGCGTCGTCATCGGCGTCCTGATCCCGTCGACCGTGGTGATCGTCATCGGCGCGGGCGTCTTCGCCGTCGGCCAGACCTATGTGACGCTCTCCTTCCGGCGCGGCTTCTCCACCGGCTGGGCCCTCGGCGGCAACCCCGGTGCGAGCCGCCGCCGCAGGTCCGCCAAGGCCGCCGAGCGCAAGACCGGCCCGACCCTGGAGGTCACCGACCTCAGCTACGACGAGGGCCACGACCGGGACCCGGAGGACCGGGAGCAGGGCGGCTACGGCGATCCGGCCGGGCACGCCGCCGATCCGGCCGCCGTGTACGAGCCCGAGCCGATGCCCGAGGACACCGGGCAGTACGGCGTCTACGGCACCTCCTACGACCAGCAGCAGCCGTACGCCGACCCGTACGCGGCCCCCTACGCCGCCGGCTACGACCAGCAGCAGCCCGTCTACGACTACGGCACCGGCGACCAGCAGAGTTACGCGGCCTACTCCGACCCGTACATCGGCGGCCAGCAGTACGCGGCCACCGGCCCGTACGACGGCGGCTACCAGCAGCCGTACGCCGACCCGTACGCCCCCTCGTACACCTACGACACCCCGCCCGGCGGCGTCTGGGTCCCGCAGCAGCGGGACACCGAGCAGGACCCGCACTACCAGGACCAGCAGGGTTACTACGGCAACGGCGGGGACCACCAGCAGTACCGCTGACCCCGCCGCCGGGGCCGGCCGCTCACTGCGAGCCGCGGAAGTCCGCGCCCTCCACGATCAGCCCGGCCACCAGGGCCCCGGACATCCCGGCGTGGGCGAGCCCGCCGCCGGGGTGGGCCCAGCCGCCGGCGAAGTGGAGGCCGGTGAGCGGGGAGACGTTGGCCGCCGGGAGGTACCGCCCGCCCGCCCCGGCCAGCGCGGGACCGGGCACCTCGGCGACGCCGGTGTCGTGCAGCGTGTCGTCCGGGGTGCGCACGTGCCGCCAGAGCAGCCGGTCCGCGAGCCCCGGCACCGCCCGCCCGGCCGCCTCGACCATCCGGCCGGCGAAGGACTCCCCGTACGGGCCGGGGCCCGTCCGCACGGTCGCCGTGACCGTCACCGACTCGTACGCACCGTCCGGGCGCAGCGCCGGGTCGTCCGGCCGGAGCACGGTCACCGTCGGCAGGTCGGCGGAGGCGTGCACGACGGTCCGGTGGACCGCGTCCGCCTCCCGGGCCCCGCGCAGCGCCAGACAGACCGTCACCCGGCCCGTGCCGGGGGCCTGGTCGCCCAGCCGGTCACCGCCGCGCCCGCCGGCCACGACCTGGTCGCGGCGGAGCGCCGGCACCGGCGCCCCGGACACCACGTGATCGGCCTCGACCGTCTCGCCCCCGGCGAGCCGGACGCCGGCCGCCCGACCGTCCTTCTCCACGACCTCCACGACGGGCGCGTCGAACACGAACTCCACCCGCCGCTTCCGGCACCGCTCGTACACCGCGTCCGCCAGCGCCCGCAGGCCCCCGGCCACGTACCAGCTGCCGAAGGTCTGCTCCATGTACGGCAGGACGGCCGCCGACGCCGGGGCCGTCGCCGGGTCGAATCCGTAGCTCCACGCGTACGAGTCGAGCAGCGCGACGAGCCGCGGGTCGCGCAGCTCACGCGCCCCGACCTGCGCGAGCGTCGTCGTCGGGCGGCGCAGCAGGCCCGCCTTCAGGGCCGGGTACGGCTCGCGGGCGAGCGGGGCCGGGTCGGCCGGCTGCGGCTCCTCCAGGAGCGGGCGCCGGGTCCGGTCCCAGGCCTCGCGGGCCCGCACCAGGAAGTCGCCCCAGCGCTCGCCCGCGCCGGCGCCGAGCGCGGCGTCCAGGGCGGCGACCGTGCCCGCCCGCGAGGCGTTCGGCAGGTCGACGCGGGTGCCGTCCGCGAAGACGTGGCGGGCCGCCGGATCGACCTGCGTCAGCGCGACGCACTCCTCGAGCGGCTCCTTGCCCGTCTTCACGAACAGGTCCCGGTAGACGGCGGGCAGGTGCAGCAGCCCAGGGCCGGTGTCGAACGCGAAGCCGTCGCGCTCGAAGCGCCCGACCGCGCCGCCGTACGTCGACGTCTTCTCGTACACCGTCACCGCGTGCCCGGCGACCGCCAGTCGCGCGGCCGCCGCCATGGCGCCCAGACCCGCGCCGATCACCACAATCCTTGCCATGTCAGGGACCCTATAGGTCCCCGCCGACGGCTCAGCGGGAAGGCGGGTGCGCCTGGGCGGCCGCCAGCCGCTTCTCCTCCCGGCGCTGCGCCCTGCGCCGCCAGAACCGCCGGATCCGGTGGGCGAGGAAGGCCAGTATCACCAGGCCCAGCACCAGCAGCGTCGCCGCGATCACCGCGGCGGCGACCGGGTGGAAGATCGCGAAGGTGACGATCGCGGCGACACCGAGGTCCTCCGCCGTGGACACCACGATGTTGGAGGCGGGCTCGGGCGAGGTGTTGATCGCCATCCGGGTGCCGGCCTTGACGAAGTGGCTCAGCAGCGCCGTCGTGCCGCCGACCGCCCCCGCCGCCAGCTCCGGCAGCGAACCGGACTGGCCGGCGAGGAGCGCCGCCACCACCGCCCCGCTGATCGGCCGGATCACCGTGTGGACGGAGTCCCATACCGAGTCGACGTACGGGATCTTGTCCGCCACCGCCTCGCACAGGAAGAGGACGCCGGCGGCGATGAGGACGTCGGGGCGCTGCAGCGCCTCGGGCACCTCGTCGGTGAGGCCGGTGACGCCGAAGACGCCGAGCAGCAGGACCACCGCGTACGCGTTGATCCCGCTCGCCCAGCCGCTCGTGAAGACCAGGGGGAGTACGGACACGCCCGCGATCGTAGCCAGCTCTGAGTATCCGTACCTAGGCGTCGAGATGAGTAGGTGCGCGGATGGGCCGTGACCTGCGCGGAGGGGAGAGTGGAGCGCACGGGAGGGGCGCGGCTCCGGGACCGCCGGCACGGGGCGGCGGAACGGGGCCGCGCGCCTGCCGGCACGGGGGAAGCACGGGGGACACGGGGGAACGGAAGAAGCGCCGGTCCGGCGAGGCTCGGGGGGATCGAGCCTCGCCGGACCGGCGCCTTTCCTTTCCCTGGTCCCTTTCCCGGTCCGTGTCCCGGCCCCTTGTCCGGTCCTTTCGACGTCCTTGTCGCGGTCAGCAGCCGCCGCTGACGCGCCCGTGCAGCAGCCGGGAGAGCGCGGCGTGCACGTCGTCCAGGGACCGCTCGCTCTGGAAGGCCTGCCAGTCGAGCGCGGCCACCAGGACCATGCCCACCAGCGCGGAGGCGGTCAGCGGCACGTCGATCCCGCCGTCGAACTCACCCGCCGCCACGCCCTCGCGCAGCACGTTCTCGACCACCGCGACCGCCTCCTGGCGCACCACCAGGAGGGTGGAGTTCCAGGCCCGGCCGGTGCGCCACAGCTCGGCCACGTACAGCTGGGTGAAGGCCGGGTAGCGGTCGATGAAGACCAGACCGGCCCGGATCATCGCGTCCAGCGCCTCGATCCGGCTGCCGCCGCGCTCCGCGGTCTCCTCGGCCGCCGCCCGCAGCGATCCGGCGAGCAGCGAGACGCCGTGCCGCAGCAGCTCCTCGAAGAGCTCGGTCTTGCTCTTGAAGTTGTAGTAGACCGTGCCCTTGGCGACGCCCGCCCGCTCGGCGATCTCGTCCACCGTGGTCGCCGAGAAGCCCTGCTCGGCGATGAGGGTGACGGCGGCTTCGTAGAGCTTGGCGCGGGTCGTCTGCCGTCTGGTGCTGCTGCTGTCCATGGCCTTGATTCTCACAGGTTCAGAGCGACAGTTCGGGGTGGAGCCGGTCCAGGGTCCACACCTGCTTCCGGCGGGCGGAGAGCGCGGTCAGGGCGAGCGCCCCCGCGGTGAAGGCGGCGAGGACGGCGACGGCCTGCCAGACCGGTCCGATGCCGCCGCCCGTGATGAGCCGGCGCAGTGCCTCGACGACGTAGGTCATCGGCAGGTACGGGTGGATCGCGTTGAAGAAGCCCGGGCTGGTCTGGACGGGGTAGGTGCCGCCCGCCGAGGTCAGCTGGAGCATCAGGACCGCGAGCACCAGGATCCGGCCGGCCGCGCCGAAGCGGGCGTTGAGCCACTGGATGATGGCGGCGAAGCAGCAGGTCACCAGGGCGAGGAAGCCGACGGTGCCGGCGGCCCTGGCCATCTGCAGGCCCAGGCCCCAGTGCAGCACCGACATCAGCGCGGCCACCTGGAGCACGCCGATCGCGGCGACCGGGAGCCAGCCCGCGAGCGCGATCCGCCAGGCGGAGGCGCCGGCGGCGAGCGCCCGCCGGTTGAGCGGCTGGATGATCATGTACGCGACCATGGCGCCGACCCAGAGGGAGAGCGGGATGAAGTACGGGGCGAAGCCGGTGCCGTAGTTGGGCGCCTTGTGCATCGACTGGGCGGCCAGCTTGACCGGGTCGGACATCACCTCGGTGCGGCGGTCCCGGTCCTGCTTGTCGTAGTCGGGGATCTGCTTCACGCCGTCGCTGAGCCCGGTGGCCAGCTCACCCGAGCCGTCGGCCAGCTTGAACAGGCCGCCGTTCAGCTCGCCCGCGCCCTTCTTGAGCCGGCCGACGCCGGTGTCGAGGCTGGTGGAACCGGTGCGCGCCTGGGTCAGGCCGGTGTGCAGCCGGTCGGCGCCGGCGGCGACCTGGTGGGCGCCCCGGTTGAGCTCGTTGATCTTCTTGATGGCGCCCTCGACGTCCTCGTCGAGGTGCGGGGCGCGCCGGGCCAGCTCGTCGGCGTCCTTCTTCAGCTTGGTGAGCCGGGCGTCGAGGGCCTTGAGGTCGCCCTTGCTGTCCTTGGTCAGCTCGTGCAGGTCGTCGGCGATCCTGGCGACGTCGTCGGCGCTGACCGAGGCCTTCTTGAGCAGTTCGCAGCCCTTGGTGTCGGGCAGCGGGTTGTTCGTGCAGTGCGTGGCGTAGTACGCGGAGAGGTCGTCGTCGGCCTTGTGGGCGGCGGCGCGGGCGACCGGCGCGGCGCGCGTCAGCTCCTTCAGGTTGTGCTGGACGGCGGTGGCCGAGTCGGAGACCAGCCGGGCGCTGTCGCGGATCGACCTGCCGTTGTTCGCGAGGTAGGGGCGGACCTTGTCGGCGGTGCCGTTCACCTTGTCGGCGAGCTGCTGGGTGCCGTTGGCCACCTTGCGCGAGCCGGACTCCAGGTCCTTGGCGCCCTTGTCCAGCTTGGTGATGCCGGAGGCCAGGTCGCCGCTGCCCTTCTTGGCGTCCTTCAGGCCGTCGGCCAGCTTCTTGGAGCCCGCCTTGGCCTTGTCGGCGCCCTCCTTGAGCTCGCCGGCGCCCTTGGCCGCCTCGGCGGTGGCGTCGTGCAGGTCGGAGAAGGAGATGAAGATCTTGTCGAGGAAGCTCCGGGAGGACTTGGTGGAGGCGGCGGTGCGCACCTCGGAGAAGACCGTCCGGGAGATCTGGCCGACGATGTAGTTGTTGGCGTCGTTCGTACGGACCCGCAGGGCGCCGGTCTCGGGGGAGTCACCGGAGCTGGAGGCGATCCGCGCGCTGAAGTCGGACGGCATGGTGAGGGACAGGTAGTACGTCCCGTCCTCGACGCCCTTCGCCGCCTCGGCGTCGCTGACCTCGTGCCACTCGAAGACGGCGCTCTCGCGCAGCTTCTCGGTGATGTCGGCGCCCGCGGTGATCCGCTGACCACCGGCCGTGGCGCCCTTGTCCTCGTTGACCAGGGCGACGGGGATCTTGTCGAGCCTGCTGTACGGGTCCCAGAACGACCACAGGTACAGCGCGCCGTACAGCAGCGGCAGCAGCAGGATCGCGACCATCGCGGCGCGCGGGAGCTTCCCCCTGCCGAACCGCTTCAGCTCGAGCGCGGCGAGCTCAGGCGAGCGCATCGGCTTCCCCCTTGTTCTTCTCGGTCGTGGTCGTGGGCGTGGGCGTTGGCGTGGGAGTGTCGGCGGCCGGGTTCTCGGCGTCGGCCTCGGCGGGCTCCGCGGGCTCGGGCTCCGGCTTCGGGTTGGGCTCCGGCTTCGGCTTCGGGTCGGGCTCCGGCTCGGCGGGCCGCGCGGCCGGGGCCGGCGCCGGGGTCGAGGTGGTGGAGACCTTCAGGGCGTCCTCGGGGGCCTCGCTGCACACCGCGAGGACGGTGGTGCCGGCGGCGGCGACGGAGCGCAGCAGCTCCCAGGCCTCGGCGCGGTCGGCGTCGGAGAGCTTGAGGTCGGCGTCGTCCAGGGCCAGCAGCCGGGGGCGGCCGATCAGCGCCAGGGCCACGGAGAGCCGCAGCGCCTCCAGGCGCTCCAGGTCGCGCACCGAGGTCCGCTCGGCCTTGGGCAGGCTCGCGGTGTCGAGCCCGGCGGCGGCCAGGGCCGCGTCGATCCGGTCCCGGGTGGCGGCGGCCCGCTCGGAGGGCGGGCGGAGCAGGCCCTTCAGGCTGCCGTCGAAGCGGCGCTGGAGGAGGGCCCGCTCGCGCAGGTGCTCGGCGACCGTGAAGGCCGGGTCGAGCTCGCTGACCCCGGGGACCGGGCCCAGCGCGCTGATCCGGCGCACGGCCGCCATCTTGCGGGGCAGCCGGAGCCCGGCCACCTCGGCATGGCCCTCGTGGGTCTTCATCCGGCCGGTGAGCGCGAGCAGCAGACAGGTGCGGCCGGAACCGGACGGGCCCTCGATCGCCACCAGGCTGCCGGGCGCGGCCTCGAAGCCGATCCCCCGGAACGCCCAGCCGCGCGGTCCCTTCAGCCCGAATCCGTCCGCGACGACGGCGGCGCCGTGGTTCGCTTCCACCATCCCCCCTCTTTTGAACTGACCAGTCAGTGCAAAAAGTTACCGCCGAGTCGGCGAACTGGCAAAAGGCCAGGTCAGCGGGATTGTCAGTGGTGCGGTGCACGATGAACACATACGGCCACAGCGCCGTCACCCGACGACAGGAGGCTCGTCATGGCCGGCCACTCCGCCGCAGCCGCATCCCGGCGCCCCAGCGCGCGCCGCTCCGCCCCCGCCCAGCTCGGACCCGCGTCCGACATCCACCCGGTCCTGCGCCGCACCTCGGCACCGCCCGCCGCCCTCGACCTGCTCGCCAAGGCGCGGGCCGGACTCGACGAGGCCGCCGCGCTGGACATGCCCCACGAGCGCTACGCCACCGCCCACCTCGCCGCCCTGCGCACCGCCGCCGCCGTGCTCGCCGCCCGCGGCCGGCCCGAGCGCGACCCCCGCAAGCGGGCGCGCATCCGCAGCACCTGGGACGTGCTGCCCGAGATAGCCCCCGAGCTCGGCGAGTGGAGCGCGCTGTTCGCCGCGGGCGCCGAGCGGCGCGCCCGCGCCGAGGCCGGCATCACCGGCGCGGCGACCCACCGCGACGCCGACGACCTGATCAGGGACGCGGGCGTGTTCCTGCGCCTGGTGGAGCGCATGCTCGTGCTCCAGCCGGTGCTGCCGCGCCAGCCCGGCGCCGAGGAGGCCGCCGGATGATCCGCGCGGCCCGTCCCAGGCCATAGGGTGGGGACGTTCGCACCCGTCACCGAGGAGTCAACAGCCGTGTCGGACCCTTCCCCCGCCTCCGGTCGAGAGGCGACTTCGCGCCCGTCGCGCGCCTCCCTGCGCACCGCCGTCGTCTGGGACGTCCTCAAAGACGCCCTGGACCGCCGGGTCAAGGCCACCGGGAAGGACAGCCTCGATGTCCTCGACACGGGCGGCGGCTCCGGCAACTTCGCGGTCCCGGTGGCCCGGCTCGGCCACCGGGTGACCGTCGTCGACCCCAGCCCCAACGCGCTCTTCGCCCTGGAGCGGCGCGCCGCCGAGGCCGGCGTCGCCGACCGGGTGCAGGGCGTGCAGGGGGACATCCGTGGCCTGTTCGACGTGGTGGAGCGCGAGGGCTTCGACGCGGTGCTCTGCCACGGCGTCCTGGAGTACGTGGACGACCCCGCCGAGGGCGTCCGCAACGCCGTCGCCGCGCTCCGCCCCGGCGGCAGCCTCAGCCTGCTCGCCGCCGGACTCGGCGGAGCCGTCCTGGCCCGGGCGCTCGCCGGCCACTTCACCGAGGCCCGGCACGCGCTCGGCGACCCGGACGGACGCTGGGGCGAGGGCGACCCGGTGCCGCGGCGGTTCACCGCCGAGCAGCTCACGGCCCTGGCCGGCCAGGCCGGGCTCGACGTCGGCGCGGTGCACGGCGTGCGGATCTTCGCCGACCTGGTCCCCGGCGTCCTGGTCGACACCGAGCCGGGCGCGGCCGAGGCGCTGCTCCGGCTTGAGGCCGCCGCCGCGGAGCTGTCCGCCTTCCACTCGGTCGCGACCCAGCTGCACGTTCTGGGCGAGAAGCGCGGCTGACCGGCCCGTCCACCCGCACGGCGGTGGCCCCGGGGCGCGGCCCCCGGGCCCCCCCCCCCGGGGGGGGGCGCGGGGGGGGGGGGGGGGGGCGGCGCCCCGCCCCGCCCCCCCGCCGGGGGGGGCCCGGGGGGCGCGCCCCGGGGCCACCGCCGTATGCGCTGAGCAGCGGCGCAGTCGCGGATGGAGTACGCCACAGGCCGCCCGTACGGGGACGTGTCCCCGTATGATCGAGGGACACCATCCGGCATGACGGGGAAGGGCCTGGGGAATCAACGCCTCAGCATCCGAACCGCATGGCGGCCCGGTTGGCGATTTGGCATTGAGGGCGGGTTTCACGGGGGCGATTCCCTGCCTATCCTGAAAGGGCCGCAAACCGGTCGCCCCCGCGACCGACGACGAGGAGGACTCCGTGCCGCTCTCGGAGCACGAGCAGCGAATGCTCGAGCAGATGGAGCGAGCGCTGTACGCCGAAGATCCCAAGTTCGCGACAGCGCTCGAGGGAAGCGGGCTGCGTACGTACACCCGGCGACGGGTCTACCAGGCGGTCGCCGGCTTCCTGGTGGGTATCGCGCTCCTCATGGCCGGAATGATCGTCCAGGAGTACTGGATCATCAGCGTGGTGGGCTTCCTCATCATGCTGGGCTGTGCGGTCCTGGCGGTCACCGGATGGCGCAAGGCGCCCAAGCCCGGAGAACACGGGCGGTCCGCCGGCGGCGGCCGGCAGGCCCGGCAGCGCCGCTCGATGATGACCCGCATCGAAGAGCGGTGGCAGCGCCGCCGCGACGAACAGCAGGGCGGCGGCCACCACTAGGTCGTCTCCTCGCCCCGAGCCTTCCGTGGGCCCGCACCCTTCCGGGTGCGGGCCCACGGGCGTCCCCGGAGCGGTACGGGCCGCCGCCCCCTCTTTTCTACGAGGGCTTCGACGAGGGCTTCCGGCGCAGCGAGCGGGTCGCCGCGCGGGTGCGGTCGGACCAGCTCGTGCGCAGGGCCTCCGTGCGCTGCCGGGCCGCCAGGGTCACCCGGGCGGCGGAACGCGGGGCCAGACGGGCGCGCAGACGGGCCGGGCCGGAGGCCGAGGCGTGCAGACCGCGGCGGACCAGCTCGGCCTGCTCGGTCAGCCCGGTGGCCGGCCGGGGACGCGGCGCGTACAGCGCCTCCTCCACCGCCCGGGCCACCCGGTGCACCGCGTCCGCCGCGTCCGTGGTCAGCTCGCCCTCCCGGACCAGCCGCGCCGCCGTGCGCCGCGGGGTCCGGGACTCGTCCGGCAGGATTCCGTAGTCCCAGGCCGTGTCGTTGATCTCCTGCCACACCGCCAGCACCCGGGCGACCGGGTCGGGCGCCGGGCCCAGCCTGCGGGCCCGCACCCGGCCGCGCCACAGCCACGGCAGCAGCGGCAGCCCGAGGACCACGAGCACCACCAGGGCCACGAGCCCGGCCTTCCGCCAGTCGAAGCCGCCGCCGTCACCGTCCACGGCACCCGCCACGGCCTTGTCCTGGCCGCACTCGCCGAGCCTGCGCTGCTGCGGGCTGCAGCTCTCCGAGGCGCTCGGCACCGCCGAGGGCTGCGCCGAGGCACCGGCCGAGGGCCGCGCCGTCGGGGTGGACGCCCCGCCCGTCGACTGCTCCCGGGTGTAGTCCGGCACCGTGCCCCGCGAGGGCGTCGGCTCGAAGCGCATCCAGCCGGCCCCCTGGAAGTACAGCTCGGGCCAGGCGTGGGCGTCCCGGATGCCGACCGACACGGAGCCGTCCGGCTGCGGGGTGCCCGGCATGAAGCCGACCGCGACCCGGGCCGGGATGCCCAGCGAGCGGGCCATCGCCGCCATCGAGAAGGAGAAGTGGATGCAGAACCCCTCCTTGTCCCTCAGGAAGCGGGAGACCGCCCCGGCACCGGTGCCCGAGTTCACGTTCACGTCGTAGCGGAAGCCGCCGTCCTCGGCGAACCAGTCCTGCAGCCGCACCGCCCGCTCGTAGTCGTTGCGCGCGCCGCGGGTGACCTCCTGGGCCGTCGTCCGCACGTCGGCCGGCAGCGAGGCCGGCACCCGGGTGTACTCCCGGACCAGCTTCTCCGGTGCCGCCGGCGCCGCCGCCAGCTGCTCGCCGGTCGGCCGCACGTCCAGGCTGGTCACCGAGTAGCGGGCGCCGCGGGTGGACTGCCCGTCGCCGACGAGCATCCGGCCGGCCGGCTCGTAGCGCCAGCTGCCGCTGAGGGAGACCCGGGACGCCGGATAGGGCATCGGCAGCCACTTCTGGTCGTACTCGGCGGAGGCCACGAAATTGGTGGTCACCTCGGTGACCCGGACGTCCTGCGCGAGACCGTCCGGCCACGGCAGCTGATCCGGCACGTCCTGCACCGGGCGGACCGAGGACTTCCACGAGGTGCCGTCGAACTGGTCCAGCGCCACCAGCCGCAGGTACAGCCCGCTCTTGTCGACCGCGTTCGTGCGATAGCGCAGGACCTCCCGGTCCTCCGGCTGGCGCAGGTCGTTCTGCAGCGAGACCAGCGGGTTCACCGCCGAGATCGTGCCGCCCTTGCCGCCCCGGCCCTCGCCCTCGCCCGCGCCGCCGCCCAGGAAGCCGCCGCCCAGACCGGGCAGAGCGAACGGCACCAGGAGCGCCACGCCCAGCGTGACCGCGCCGATCCGCATCCCGGTGCGGGCCGGCGCGGACGCGGAGCCGCCCTCGCCGATCGGGGAGCCCGGCCGGCCGGAGCGCTGCGCCCCGCCGAACACCCGGCCCCAGGCCGACAGCCGGTCCCGGCCCTCGGCGAGCAGCAGCACCAGATAGCCGGTCGCCGCCACGCAGAAGGCCACCAGACCGGCGCCGCCGCCGGACAGGCCGGCGGCCACCGAGTACAGCGCGAGCAGCGGCAGCCCCGCCGGGGCCGCGTTCCGGAAGGTCACCGCGAGGGTGTCCACCAGGAGCCCGATCACCGCGACACCGGTGACCAGGAGCAGCCGGATGCCCGGGGTGTTCGGCGCGGGCGGGGCGTAGGTGCCCACGTCGCTCACCCCGGCCTCGAAGAGGCCCCCGAAGGCGGCCAGGGCCTGCGGACCCGGCAGCACGCCGAGGACCGCCTGCTCGCGGACGAAGATCACCGTCAGCACCAGCAGGGTCAGCACCGCCTGGGCGGCGATGGTGAGCGGCCGGGCCAGCGGCACCCGCCGGGTGACCCAGCCGGCCGCGCTCTGCAGGCCCAGCACCAGGGCGGCCGTGAAGATCCAGGTGGCCGGCTTGACCAGCGGCAGCAGGGCCAGCGAGGCCGCCAGCGTCGCCGCGTACGCCGCGAGCGTCAGCCGTGTGCGCCCGCTCATGACCATCCTCCGTAGGTGTCGGCGCCGGGGGCCTGCGCCGCCGCGCCGCCCGCGTGCTGCCACAGATCGCCGAGCCGGGCGCCCGGGCGCACGGCGAAGGCCTGCCAGCCGGCCTCCCGCAGCCGGCGCAGCCGGTCCTCGACGGCGCCGGGGACGGCGCCGCCGGTCAGCCAGGTGCCGGAGTCGAGCAGGAAGGCGACCGCCGCCCCGCCGCGGTGCCGCATCCGGGCCGCGAGCGCCGCCTGCTCCTCGTCGAGGTCGCCGAAGAACGCCACGAGCAGGCCCTCGTGCCCGCCGCGCAGCACGTCGTGGGCGCGGGAGAGCCCGGCGCCCTCCGAGTGGTCCACGACCGCGAGGGTGTCCAGCATCAGCCCGGCGGCCTCGGCCGAGTCCTGGCCGGCGCCGGCGAAGCCCTCGGCGCCCTCGCCGGGCACGGTGCTGCCGGTGTCGGTGAGCAGCCGGACCGCGTAGCCCCGCTCCAGCATGTGGGTGAGCACCGAGGCGGCGCCGGAGACCGCCCACTCGAAGGCCGAGTCGGGGCCGCCGCCCTCGTACGCCAGGTCCCGGGTGTCGAGCAGCACGGTGCAGCGGGCCCGCTGCGGCTGCTCCTCGCGGCGGACCATCAGCTCCCCGTACCGCGCGGTGGAGCGCCAGTGGACCCGGCGCAGGTCGTCGCCGTGCCGGTAGGCGCGCGGGATGATGTCGTCGTCCCCGGCGAGCGCGAGGGCCCGCTGCTGCCCCTCCCCGTACCCGGCGGACTCGCCGCCGAGCCGGACCGGCGGCAGCGCCTCGGTGCGGGGGATCACGGTGAGCAGGTCCTGGGCGCTGAAGGAGCGGGTCAGCTCGCACATCCCGAAGGGGTCGGTGAGCCGCAGCTGCAGCGGGCCGAGCGGGAAGCGTCCGCGCAGGTCGGAGCGGACCCGGTAGGACACCTCGCGGCGACCGCCCGCCTCGACCCGGTCGAGCACGAAGCGGGGCCGGGGGCCCAGCATGTACGGCACGTGGTCCTGGAGCATCAGCAGGCCGGTGGGCAGCCGGGAGACGTTGTCCATCCGGAGGTGGACCCGGGCCTCGGCGCCGGTCTCGACCCGCTGCGGGGCGAGCCGGCGGCTCGCCGCGACCCGGTGGCGGGTGCGGTGCAGCACCAGGACGCAGACCAGCGGCAGCACGGCGAGCAGCAGCCCGACGCGCAGCAGGTCGGCCTGGCCCAGCACGTAGGCGCAGACGGCGGCGGCGATCCCGGCGGCGAGGAAGGACCGGCCGCGGGTGGTGAGCCCGGCCAGGGCGGCCCGCAGGCTGCCCCGGTCACCGCCCTGCCACTGCCCCGGGGACTGCCCCTGCGGAGCGGCGGCGCTCATCACGGCCGCCGGACGCCGGGCTGCTGGCCGTGGCCGTAGTACGGACCGGAGGGCTGCGCGGGCGGCACCGGCGGCGCCGCGGCCGGCACCGGGGTGCGCTGGATGATGTCGTGGACGACCTGCTCCGCGGTGCGGCGGCTCAGCTGGGCCTGCGCGGTGGGCAGCAGGCGGTGGGCGAGCACCGGGGCGGCGAGCGCCTGGAGGTCGTCGGGCAGCACGTACTCCCGGCCGCTGAGCGCGGCGGAGGCCTTCGCGGCCCGCAGCAGGTGCAGCGTGGCGCGCGGGGAGGCGCCGAGCCGCAGCTCCGGGTGGGTGCGGGTGGCGGCGACCAGGTCCACCGCGTACCGCTTCACGGGCTCCGCGACGTGCACCGCGCGGACGGCCTCGATCAGCTTGAGCACGTCATGGGCGTGCGCCACCGGCTGGAGGTCGTCCAGCGGGGAGACCGAGCCGTGCACGCCGAGCATCTTCAGCTCGGCCTCGGCGTTCGGATAGCCGATGGAGACGCGGGCCATGAAGCGGTCCCGCTGGGCCTCGGGCAGCGGATAGGTGCCCTCCATCTCCACCGGGTTCTGCGTGGCGACCACCATGAAGGGGCTGGGCAGCTCGTAGGTCTGGCCGTCCACCGTGACCTGGCGCTCCTCCATGGACTCCAGGAGCGCGGACTGGGTCTTGGGGGAGGCCCGGTTGATCTCGTCGCCGATCACGATCTGGGCGAAGATCGCGCCCGGCTTGAACTCGAACTCGCGCCGCTGCTGGTCGAAGATCGACACGCCCGTGATGTCCGAGGGCAGCAGGTCGGGCGTGAACTGGATCCGGCGGACCGAGCAGTCGATGGACCGCGCCAGCGTCTTGGCCAGCATGGTCTTGCCCACGCCGGGGACGTCCTCGATGAGGAGATGTCCCTCGGCGAGGAGCACGGTCAGCGCAAGCCGTACGACCTCGGGCTTGCCCTCGATCACACCCTCCACCGATCCGCGGACCCGCTCCGCGGTCGTGGTCAGATCTGTGAGGCTCGCTCGGTCGTCATAGGTCGTCACCCGGCCCTCCTCGGCCCTTTCCGCAGCACCGACACCTGCCCCCGGCACGAGGGCCGGGGGGTGTCACCCGTGCATTCTTGTTGGCGCGACCGGGTCGTGTCACTTGCCCGCGGCAGGCCTGTGGACAACGCGGGGCGAATTGCCGGGGTTTGTGGGCTTGCGCCGGCGTGAAGGACCGGTCAGGCCGGGTCGATCTCGCGCAGCAGACCGGTCGTCACGTCGAAGACGAAGCCCCGCACGTCGTCGGTGTGCGGCAGGAACGGGGAGGTGCGGACCCGCTGCATCGACTGCCGGACGTCCTGTTCGACGTCCCGGAAGGCCTCCACGGCCCAGGCGGGACGCTGTCCGACCTCGTCCTCCAGCTCGTGCCGGAAGTCCTCGGTGAGCGACTCGAGGCCGCAGTTGGTGTGGTGCACCAGCATCACGCTGCGGGTGCCGAGCGCCCGCTGGCTGATCGTGAGGGAGCGGATCACGTCGTCCGTGACCACGCCGCCCGCGTTGCGGATGGTGTGGCAGTCGCCGAGTTCGAGCCCGAGCGCGGCGTGCAGGTCGAGGCGGGCGTCCATGCAGGCGACCACGGCGACGCGCTGCACGGGGCGCGCGTCCATGCCGGGGTCGGTGAAGTCGGCGGCATAGCGCGCGTTGGCCTCGACGAGGCGGCTGATGACCGGGTTCGCGGTGGTTATCGCGTCGGCGGAGGGGTGCGCAGGGGTCGACATGTCTCCGACGTTAAGGGGCACCGGCCCCGGAAGCCCGCTGTGAGAGCGGACAAAGAGCGTCAATGATCCTTGTTGTGAGCGACTCCACAGACCGCCGGGACCAGGGCCGTCCGGGTGAACCGCGCGAATCGTCCGGGCCCCCGGTCGCGGGGCGCGCGACGCGCCAGCCGGTTGGTTGACCGGCGGGTCCGGTGGACTAGAGTGACGCGAAGTTCACGGAGACATCGAGCGATTTCCCCTGATCTCCCACGATTCTCCCCCTATGTACGCGGCGGTACCCACGGCTCGGCCCCATCCGCTCGCCGGCGGTGCCTGTCCCGCCGGATCTGAGAGGGCGCATTGAGCAACGACCGACACGTCCCGGTGATGCTCCAGCGGTGCCTGGACATGTTGGCGCCCGCCCTCCAGCAGCCCGGCGCCGTCGTCGTCGACTGCACCCTGGGCCTCGGCGGGCACAGCGAGGCGCTGCTCCGGAGCTTCCCCGAGGCCCGGCTCGTCGCCCTCGACCGCGACAAGGAGGCCCTGCGCCTCTCCGGCGAACGCCTCGCCCCCTACGGGGACCGCGCCACCCTGGTGCACGCCGTCTACGACGAGCTGCCGGAGGTCCTCGACCGGCTCGGCATCGCCCGCGTCGACGGCGTCCTGTTCGACCTGGGCGTCTCCTCCATGCAGCTCGACGAGGCCGACCGCGGCTTCGCCTACGCGCAGGACGCCCCGCTCGACATGCGCATGGACCAGACGACCGGCATCAGCGCCGCCGAGGTCCTCAACACCTACCCGGCCGGCGAGCTGGTCCGCATCCTGCGCGCCTACGGCGAGGAGAAGCAGGCCAAGCGGATCGTCTCCGCGATCGTGCGGGAGCGCGAGAAGGAGCCCTTCAGCAACAGCGCCCGGCTGGTCGAGCTGATCCGCGACGCCCTCCCGCAGGCCGCCAAGCGCACCGGCGGCAACCCCGCCAAGCGCACCTTCCAGGCCCTGCGCATCGAGGTCAACGGCGAGCTGTCGGTCCTGGAGCGGGCGATCCCGGCGGCCGTGAAGGCCCTCGCCGTCGGCGGCCGGATCGCCGTCCTCTCGTACCACTCGCTGGAGGACCGGCTGGTCAAGCAGGTCTTCGCGGCGGGCGCCGCGACCACCGCGCCGCCCGGGCTGCCCGTCGTGCCCGAGCAGTACCAGCCCCGCCTCAAGCTGCTCACCCGCGGTGCCGAGCTCCCCACCGAGGAGGAGATCGCCGAGAACCGCCGGGCGGCCCCCGCGCGTCTGAGGGGTGCCGAGCGGATCAGGGAGGACGTGCAGCCGTGAACCGGAAGGGGCCGCTCAAAGGACGGGCCGCCCGGCTCGGGCGGTTCATGCCGTCCGGGACGAGCACCGCGGCCCGCACCCCCTTCGTCCTGCTCGTCGTGCTGCTGCTCGGCGGCGGCCTGATCACCCTGCTGCTGCTCAACTCCGCCCTCAACCAGGGCTCCTTCGAGCTCAGCGAGCTGAAGAAGCGGACCACCGAGCTCACCGACGAGGAGCAGGCGCTCCAGCACGACGTGGACGACAGCGCCGCCCCCGACGCCCTGGAGCGCCGGGCCCGCGAGCTCGGCATGGTCCCCGGCGGCACCCCCGCCTTCCTCGACCCCGACGGCAAGGTCCGGGGCGTGCCCTCCGTGGCGGTCTCCCCGAAGCCGTCCCCCCGGCCCACCCCGCCGGCCGCCACCACGCCGCCCGCCACGCCGCCGGCCGGCGGGGCCGCCGCGACGCGGACCCCGGCGCAGCAGGGAGCGGCCGGCACCGCGAGCCCGACGCCCGCGCCGCCCGCCACCCCCACCGCGACCGGCCCGACGACGCCCCCTCCCACCGCGACCGCCCCGACGACCTCCGGCAGGTGACCCGTGCCCCCCAAGGAGCCCCCGCGCCGCCGCGTCCCCGGCCCCGCCCGGCCCGCCCGGCCCCGCCCCGCGGCCGCCGGCCGGCCCGCCGCGAGGCCCGCGCCGCCCCGGCGCCCGGCCCCCCGCCCGGCCCCGAAGGCCCGCACCATCCGGCTCGGCAGCCCCAAGCCCCGGCTCCGCCTGGTCTCCCTCGGCCTCACCCTGGTGCTGCTGGTCTTCGTGGTGCGGCTGCTCCAGGTCCAGGCCGTCGACGCCAACGCGTACGCCGCCAAGGCCGAGAAGCACCGCTACCAGGAGTACACGCTCTCCGCCGACCGCGGTGAGATCACCGACCGCAACGGAGTCGCGCTGGCCGCCAGCGTCGACGCGTACGACGTCACCGCCGACCCCAAGCTGTTCACGCCCGAGGAGTCCAAGGTCCAGGACGCCCCGGAACAGGCCGCCGCGCTGCTCGCCCCGCTCCTCGGCAAGGAACCCGCCGAGCTCGCCAAGAAGCTGCGCACCCCCAAGTCCCGCTACACCCTGCTCGCCCGCAAGCAGACCCCGCAGGTCTGGAACCAGATCAAGGACCTCAAGAAGGTCTACGAGCAGAAGGCCAAGCCCGCCAACGGCGGCAACGGCGTCAACCTGCTCGGCGGCGTCCTCGGCGAGCCCAGCACCAAGCGGGTCTACCCGAACGGCGAACTCGCCGCCGGGATACTGGGATACGTCAACGCCGAGGGCCGCGGCGCCGGCGGCATCGAGTCCATGCTCGACAAGGAACTCGCCGGCCAGGACGGCAAGATCCGCTACGCCCAGTCCGGCGGCCGCCGGGTCCCCACCGCCGGCTCCCAGGGCACCCCCGCCGTCCCCGGCTCGGACATCGAGCTCACCATCGACCGGGACATCCAGTGGGCCGCCCAGCAGGCCATCACCGAGCAGGTGAAGAAGTCCAGGGCCGACCGCGGCTACGTCGTCGTCCAGGACGTGCGCACCGGCGAGGTGCTCGCCATGGCCAACGCCCCCGGCTTCGACCCCAACGACCTCTCCCAGGCCAACGCCACCGCCATGGGCAACGCCGCGCTCCAGGACGCCTACGAGCCCGGCTCGACCGCCAAGGTCATGTCGATGGCCGCCGTCCTGGAGGAGGGCGCCGCCACCCCCGACACCCGGGTGACCGTGCCCAACCGGCTGCACCGCGGCGACCGCCTCTTCAAGGACGACGTCGACCACAAGACCTGGTACCTCACGCTCAACGGCGTCCTCGCCAAGTCCAGCAACATCGGCACCATCCTGGCCACCGGCCAGCTGGGCAGGACCCAGCCCGAGGCCAACCGGGTGCTCTACGACTACCTGCGCAAGTTCGGCGTCGGCAGCCCCACCGGCCTCGGCTACCCGGGCGAGACCCCCGGCATCCTCGCCAAGCCCCAGGACTGGTCCACCTCGCAGCAGTACACGATCCCCTTCGGCCAGGGCCTCTCGGTGAGCGCCATGCAGGCCGCCTCCGTCTACTCGACCATCGCCAACGGCGGCGTCCGCGTCGAGCCCAGCCTGGTCCGCGGCACCAAGGGACCCGACGGGCGCTTCAGCGCCGCGCCCGCTCCCAAGGAGAGCCGGGTGATCAGCGAGAAGACCGCCACCACCCTCGCCCAGATGCTGGAGTCCGTCGTCGACGACGAGGAGGGCACCGGCACCCGGGCCGCCATCCCCGGCTACCGCGTCGCCGGAAAGACCGGCACCGCCAACCGGGTCGACCCCGAACTCGGCCGCTACAAGGGCTACACCGCCTCCTTCGCCGGCTTCGCCCCCGCCGACCAGCCCCGGGTCACCGTCTACTGCGCCATCCAGAACCCCACCAAGGGCAGCTACTTCGGCGGACAGATCTGCGGCCCCATCTACAAGAAGGTCATGGAGTTCGCCCTCAAGACCCTGCGCGTCCCGCCGACCGGCAGCGGGCCCGCCCGGCTGCCGGTGACCTTCGAGCCCTGAACCGGACCGGCCCGGCCGGTCCCGCCGGGCCGTCACCGGCACCCGAACCCGACCCCGTACCCGTACGCCCTTTCCCCCCACTCCGTACAACCGTGACTCGCGTGACACTCCGGGAGCTCCAGTGACAACGATCACCCCCCGTTCCGGGAACCGGAAATCGAACTCCGGCGACGCATCGGCCCGATTTAGCCCTGCGCAGGGTGCGCCCGGTACGCTCACCGCCGTGCCACACGCTGATCAGTCCCGAACCACCCCGCCCCGCCCCGAGCGGGTCCGCCCGACACCCCTGGGCGAACTCGCCGACCGGCTGGGCACCGAGCTCTCCGCCGCCGGCCGCGGCGTCGAGGTCTCGGGCATCACCCACGACTCGCGGGCGGTCCGCCCCGGCGACGTCTACGCGGCCCTGCCCGGCGCCCGGCTGCACGGCGCCGACTTCGTCGCCCAGGCCGCCGGACTCGGCGCCGCCGCCGTGCTGACCGACCCGGCCGGCGCCGAGCGCGCCGCCGCGACCGGCCTGCCGGTCCTCGCGGTCGACGACCCGCGCGGGCGGATGGGCGAGCTCGCCGCCGAGATCTACGGGCGGCCCGGCGAGCACCTGCTGCAGATCGGCATCACCGGCACCTCCGGCAAGACCACCACCGCCTACCTCGTCGAAGGCGGCCTGCGCGGCGCGGAGAAACGCACCGGACTGGTCGGCACCGTCGAGATGCGGATCGGCGACGAGCGCATCAAGTCCGAGCGCACCACCCCCGAAGCCACCGACCTCCAGGCCCTGTTCGCCGTTATGCGCGAACGCGGCGTCGAGGCGGTCGCCATGGAGGTCTCCAGCCACGCCCTGGTGCTCGGCCGGGTCGACGGCTGCGTCTTCGACGTGGCCGTCTTCAACAACCTGAGCCCGGAGCACATGGAGTTCCACTCCGACATGGAGGACTACTTCCAGGCCAAGGCCCAGCTGTTCACGCCCCGGCGCAGCCGGCGCGGCGTCGTGAACCTCGACGACGCGTACGGCCGCCGGCTCGCGAAGGAGTCCGGCGTCCCCGTCGTCACCTTCTCCGCCGCCGGCGACCCCGCCGCCGACTGGCGCGCCGATGACGTGGTCAGCCGCGCCGCCGACTCCGTCTTCACCGTCGTCGGCCCGGACGGGGTGCGGATCCCCGCCACCGCCCCGCTGCCCGGCCCCTTCAACGTCGCCAACACCCTCGCCGCGATCGTCACCCTCGCCACCGCCGGGATCGACCCGCGGACCGCCGCCGACGGCGTCGCCGCCGTCCCCGGCGTGCCCGGCCGCCTGGAGAAGGTCGACGCCGGCCAGCCGTACCTCGCCGTCGTCGACTACGCGCACAAGACCGACGCCGTCGAGTCGGTGCTGCGCTCGCTGCGCGAGGTGACCCGCGGCCGGCTGCACGTCGTCCTCGGCTGCGGCGGCGACCGCGACACCACCAAGCGCGGCCCGATGGGCGCCGCCGCGGCCCGGCTCGCCGACACCGCGGTGCTCACCTCCGACAACCCGCGCTCCGAGGACCCGCTCGCGATCCTCACCGCCATGCTGGCCGGCGCCGCCGAGGTGCCGCCGGCCGAGCGCGGCACCGTCCTCGTGGACGCCGACCGCGCCGCCGCCATCGCCGCGGCCGTGGCCCGCGCCGAGCCCGGCGACACCGTCCTGGTCGCGGGCAAGGGCCACGAGCAGGGCCAGGAGGCCGGCGGCGTGGTCCGCCCCTTCGACGACCGCCTGGTCCTGCGCGAGGCCATCCTCGACCGGCAGGACCGGCAGGACGCACCCCGTCAGCAGAACAGTCGTCACCAGAACAGTCAGGGATGAAGCAGTGATCGCCCTCTCCCTCGCCGAGATCGCCGAAATCGTCGGCGGGCGGCCGCACGACATACCGGATCCGGCCGCCCGGGTCACCGGTCCCGTCGTCATCGACTCCCGTGAGGTGAAGCCCGGCAGCCTGTTCGCCGCCTTCGCCGGCGAGCGGGTCGACGGGCACGACTACGCGGCCCGGGCCGTCGAGGCGGGCGCCGTGGCCGTGCTCGCCGCCCGCCCCGTCGGCGTGCCCGCGCTCGTCGTCGACGACGTCCAGACGGCGCTCGGGGCCCTCGCCCGCGCGGTCGTCGAACGCCTCGGCACCGATGTCGTCGCGCTCACCGGCTCGGCCGGCAAGACCTCCACCAAGGACCTGATCGCCCAGGTCCTCCAGCACCACGCGCCGACCGTGTGGACGCCCGGCTCGCTCAACAACGAGATCGGGCTGCCGCTCACCGCGCTCACCGCCGGGCCCGAGACCCGCCATCTCGTCCTGGAGATGGGAGCGCGCGGAATCGGCCACATCCGCTACCTCACCGGTCTCACCCCGCCGCGCATCGGCCTCGTGCTCAACGTCGGCACCGCCCACATCGGCGAGTTCGGCGGCCGCGAGCAGATCGCCCAGGCCAAGGGCGAGCTCGTCGAGTCCCTGCCGGCCGCCGAGGACGGCGGCATCGCCGTGCTCAACGCCGACGACCCCCTCGTGCGCGCCATGGCCTCCCGCACCAAGGCCAAGGTGACGTTGTTCGGAGAGGCGGACGAAGCGGCCGTACGGGCCGAGAACGTCCGCCTCACGGAAAGCGGACAGCCTTCTTTCAGGCTTCACACACCCACCGGGTGCAGCGACGTGACCTTGCGCCTGTACGGTGAGCATCACGTGTCGAACGCGCTCGCCGCGGCCGCCGTCGCCCATGAGCTGGGCATGCCCGTCGAGGAGATCGCCACCGCGCTCTCCGAGGCAGGCACCCTGTCGCGCTGGCGCATGGAGGTCACCGAGCGTCCGGACGGCGTGACGATCGTCAACGACGCCTACAACGCGAACCCCGAGTCCATGCGAGCCGCCCTGCGCGCGCTCGCGGCCATGGGCAGGTCTGCACAGGCCCAGGGGTCCCGCACGTGGGCGGTGCTCGGCAAGATGGCCGAGCTCGGCGACGACTCGCTCGCCGAGCACGACGCGGTCGGACGGCTCGCCGTCCGGCTCAACGTCAGCAAGCTCGTCGCGGTCGGGGACAGGGAAGCGTCCTGGCTGCAACTGGGCGCCTATAACGAGGGTTCGTGGGGTGAGGAGTCGGTGCACGTGTCCGACGCGCAGGCGGCGGTCGACCTGTTGCGCAGTGAGCTGCGCCCGGGGGACATCGTCCTGGTGAAGGCTTCCAGGTCGGTGGGTCTGGAGCGGGTCGCCCTGGCACTGCTCGAGAACACCGCCGAGGGTGAGGGTGCGGGCCGATGAGGCAGATCCTCTTCGCGGGGGCCATCGGGCTCTTCCTGACCCTGATCGGCACCCCGCTGCTCATCAAGCTGCTCGCCCGCAAGGGGTACGGCCAGTTCATCCGCGACGACGGCCCGCGCGGCCACCTCGGGAAGAAGGGCACGCCCACCATGGGCGGCATCTCCTTCATCCTGGCCACCCTCATCGCGTACGCCCTGGCCAAGGTCATCACCGGCGAGGACCCGACCTACTCGGGCGTCCTCGTGCTCTTCCTGATGGCCGGCATGGGTCTGGTCGGCTTCCTCGACGACTACATCAAGATCGTCAAGCAGCGCTCGCTCGGTCTGCGGGCCAAGGCGAAGATGGCCGGCCAGCTGATCGTCGGCATCGCCTTCGCCGTGCTCTCGCTGCAGTTCGCGGACCTGCGCGGCAACACCCCGGCCTCCACGAAGCTCTCCTTCATCGCCGACTTCGGCTGGTCCATCGGTCCGGTGCTGTTCGTGGTCTGGGCGCTCTTCATGATCCTGGCCATGTCCAACGGCGTGAACCTGACGGACGGTCTGGACGGCCTGGCCACCGGCGCCTCCGTGATGGTCTTCGGCGCCTACACCTTCATCGGGCTCTGGCAGTTCCAGGAGTCGTGCGCCAACGCCATGACCCTGACGAACCCGAACGCCTGCTTCGAGGTCCGCGACCCGCTCGACCTCGCGGTCGTCGCCTCCGCCCTGATGGGCGCCTGCTTCGGCTTCCTGTGGTGGAACACCTCGCCCGCCAAGATCTTCATGGGCGACACCGGCTCCCTGGCCCTCGGCGGCGCGCTGGCCGGTCTCGCCATCTGCTCCCGGACGGAGCTGCTGCTCGCCCTGCTCGGCGGCCTGTTCGTGATGATCACCATGTCCGTGGTCATCCAGGTCGGCTCCTTCAAGCTGACGGGCAAGCGGGTCTTCCGGATGGCACCGCTCCAGCACCACTTCGAACTCAAGGGGTGGTCCGAGGTCCTGGTCGTCGTCCGGTTCTGGATCATCCAGGGCATCTACGTGATCGTGGGCCTGGGCATCTTCTACGCGGGATGGGCATCCGAAAAGTGAGCGAACAGCTGGACTGGCAGGGCAAGCACGTCACCGTCGCCGGGCTCGGCGTCAGCGGCATCCCCGCCGCCCGCGCCCTGCACGGCCTGGGCGCGGTCGTCACGGTCGTCAACGACGGCGACGACGAGCGCTCCCGGGCGCAGGCCGCGGAGCTGGAGGCGGCGGGCATCACCGTCCGCCTCGGCGACGGGGCGACCCTGCCGCCCGGCACCGAGCTCATCGTGACCGCGCCGGGCTGGCAGCCCGACAAGCCGCTCTTCCGGGCCGCCGAGGCGGCCGGCGTGGAGATCTGGGGCGACGTCGAACTGGCCTGGCGCCTGCGCGGCCCGGAAGCGGCACCCTGGCTCGCGGTCACCGGCACCAACGGCAAGACCACGACCGTGCGGATGCTCGCCTCCATCCTGGAGGCGGCCGGCCTGCGGACCGCCGCCGTCGGCAACATCGGCGTCTCGCTGCTCGACGCCGTCCTCGGCGAGGAGCGGTACGACGTCCTCGCCGTGGAGCTGTCCAGCTACCAGCTGCACTGGGCGCCCTCGCTGCGCGCCCACTCGGCCGCCGTGCTCAACCTGGCGCCCGACCACCTCGACTGGCACGGCTCCATGGAGGCGTACGCCGCCGACAAGGGCCGGATCTACGAGGGCAACCGGGTCGCCTGCGTCTACAACGTGGCCGACAAGGCCACCGAGGACCTGGTCCGCGAGGCCGACGTCGAGGAGGGCTGCCGGGCCATCGGCTTCACCCTCGGCACCCCCGGCCCCTCGCAGCTCGGCGTGGTCGAGGGCATCCTCGTCGACCGGGCCTTCGTGGAGAACCGCCACAAGAACGCCCAGGAGCTGGCCGAGGTCGCCGACGTCCGCCCGCCGGCCCCGCACAACATCGCCAACGCGCTCGCCGCCGCCGCCCTCGCCCGCGCCTTCGGCGTCGAGCCGAAGGCCGTACGGGACGGGCTGCGCGCCTTCCGGCCCGACCCGCACCGGATCGAGCTGGTCGAGGAGATCCAGGGCGTCGTCTACGTGGACGACTCCAAGGCCACCAACACCCACGCCGCGGAGGCGTCGTTGGCGGCCTACGACCCGATCGTCTGGATCGCCGGCGGCCTCGCCAAGGGCGCCACCTTCGACGAGCTCGTCGCGAAGTCCGCGAAGCGGCTGCGCGGCGTCGTGCTGATGGGCCGGGACCGCGAGCTGATCCGCGAAGCCCTGACGCGACACGCCCCCGAGGTCCCGGTGGTGGACCTCGACCGGACCGACACTGGGGCGATGTCCGCGGCGGTCCGGGAGGCGGCGGCGCTCGCCCGGCCGGGGGACACGGTCCTGCTCGCCCCGGCCTGTGCGTCGATGGACATGTTCGCCAACTACAACAAGCGGGGCGAGGCCTTCGCGGACGCCGTCCGCGCCCTCGCCGCCACCGGCGACGCCTGACCTGACCAGCAAGGGGGTCCGGCACGGCCGGACACGACTGGAGGGGACAGGGACCATGCCGAGCAGAACAGCCGGGCCGCGCCGGCCGCCCGCCGCCCGCGGCGCCGGCCGCGCTCCCGCGGCGCCGAGGAGGCCCCGCGCGGGCGGCCCGCGGGGGCTCTACGAGCGGGCCCGCAGGGCCTGGGACCGGCCGCTGACGGCGTACTACGTGATCGTCGGCGCCGGGCTGCTCATCACCGCGCTCGGCCTGGTGATGGTGTACTCCGCGTCGATGATCACGGCGCTGCGCTACGACCTGGTGCCCTCCTACTTCTTCCGCAAGCAGTTCTTCGCGGCCCTGCTCGGCGCCGGCCTGCTCTTCCTGGCCTCCCGGATGCCGGTGAAGCTGCACCGGGCGCTCGCCTACCCGATCCTGGTCGGCGCGATCTTCCTGATGGTGCTGGTGCAGGTGCCGGGGATAGGGGTCGCGGTCGGCGGCAACCAGAACTGGATCTCGCTGGGCGGGCCGTTCATGCTCCAGCCCAGTGAGTTCGGCAAGCTGGCGCTGATCCTGTGGGGCGCCGACCTGCTGGCCCGCAAACAGGACATGAAGCTGCTCACGCAGTGGAAGCACATGCTGGTGCCGCTGGTCCCCGGGGCCTTCCTGCTGCTCGGCCTGATCATGCTGGGCGGCGACATGGGGACGGCGATCATCCTCACCGCGATCCTGTTCGGCCTGCTGTGGACCGCGGGCGCCCCCACCCGGCTCTTCGTCGGCGTGCTCGCCGTCGCCGCCGTCATCGGCGGGGTGCTCATCAAGACCAGCCCGCACCGGCTCGAACGCTTCGGCTGCCTCGGCGCCAGCGACCCGGGCGGCGCGGGGGACCCCTGCTGGCAGGCCGCGCACGGCATCTATGCTCTCGCCTCGGGCGGATGGTTCGGTTCCGGACTCGGGGCAAGTGTGGAAAAATGGGGTCAACTCCCCGAAGCGCACACCGACTTCATCTTCGCCGTCACCGGGGAGGAACTGGGCCTGGCGGGGACGCTGTCGGTGCTCGCCCTGTTCGCGGCTCTAGGCTATGCGGGTATCCGCGTGGCCGGAGGCACGGAGGACCCCTTCGTCAGGTATGCCGCGGGAGGCGTGACCACCTGGATCACGGCGCAGGCCGTGATCAACATCGGTGCGGTGCTCGGTCTGCTGCCGATCGCCGGAGTCCCGCTCCCGCTGTTCTCCTACGGGGGTTCGGCCCTGCTGCCGACCATGTTCGCCGTCGGGCTCCTGATCGCCTTCGCGCGACAGGAACCCGCCGCGAGAGCGGCCCTGGCCATGCGCCGCCCCGGCTGGGGCAAGCGGGTCGGGGGGAGATGGAAGTCGATGCGACGGCGCGTCAAGAAGCGGCCGTCCGGAGAGCGGTGAATTTCGGTGCATGTCGTCCTCGCCGGCGGAGGTACCGCCGGCCACATCGAGCCCGCGCTCGCCCTCGCGGACGCCCTGCGCAGGCGGGACCCGGGCGTGGGGATCACGGCGCTGGGCACGGAGCGCGGTCTGGAGACCCGGCTGGTGCCCGAGCGCGGCTACGAGCTGGCGCTCATCCCGGCCGTGCCGCTGCCCCGCAAGCCCACCCCCGAGCTGATCACCGTCCCCGGACGGCTGCGCGGCACCATCAAGGCCGCCGAGCAGGTCCTGGAGCGCACCAAGGCGGACTGCGTGGTCGGCTTCGGCGGCTACGTGGCCCTGCCCGGCTACCTCGCCGCCAAGCGGCTCGGCGTGCCGATCGTGGTCCACGAGGCCAACGCCCGGCCCGGGCTCGCCAACAAGATCGGCTCGCGCTACGCGGCCGGGGTCGCCGTCGCCACCCCGGACTCCAAGCTGCGCAACGCCCGTTACATCGGCATCCCGCTGCGGCACACCATCGCGACCCTCGACCGCGCCCGCGTGCGCCCCGAGGCGCGCGCCGCCTTCGGCCTGGACCCGAACCTGCCGACCCTGCTCGTCTCTGGCGGCTCCCAGGGCGCGCGCCGGCTCAACGAGGTCATCCAGCAGATCGCCCCGGTGCTCCAGCGCTCCGGCATCCAGATCCTCCACGCGGTCGGCCCGAAGAACGAACTTCCGCGCGTCGACAACATGCCCGGAATGCCGCCGTACGTGCCGGTACCGTACGTGGACCGGATGGATCTCGCGTACGCCGCCGCCGACATGATGCTCTGCCGCGCGGGCGCGATGACCGTCGCCGAGCTCTCCGCCGTCGGACTGCCGGCCGCCTACGTCCCGCTGCCCATCGGCAACGGCGAACAGCGGCTCAACGCCCAGCCGGTGGTCAAGGCCGGCGGTGGACTCCTCGTCGACGACGCGGAACTGTCGCCGCAGTGGGTGCAGACCAACGTGCTGCCCGTACTGGCCGATCCGCACCGGCTGTACGAGATGTCCCGCGCCGCCGCCGAGTTCGGCCGCCGGGACGCCGACGAACTGCTCGTCGGCATGGTGTACGAGGCGATCGCCGGCCGTCAGGCGTAGCGATCCGAGGATCAGGAGCGCACGTGGTTGCGACGGGCACGACCAGCAGGCCCCAGGGCGCTTCGCGCCGTCCGTCCCCGCCCGGCACCCGGAGGTTCACGGTGCCCGGTCCGCGCGCCCTCCTGATCGCCCTCGGCCTCGTCCTGCTCACCGCCGGCGCCGTCTGGGCGCTGTACGGCTCCGACTGGTTCCGGGTCGAGAAGGTGAGCACCTCCGGGACGAAGGTGCTCACCCCGGCCGAGGTCGAGCGGGTCGCCGCGGTCCCCGTCGGCGCGCCGCTCGTCTCCGTCGACACGGACGCCATCGAGGCCCGGCTGCGCGCCGCACTGCCCCGGATCGACTCGGTGGACGTGGTGCGGTCCTGGCCGCACGGAATCGGTCTGAAAGTGACGGAACGGCGCCCGGTCCTTCTCCTGCGGAACGGTGGAAAGTTCGACGAGGTGGACGCCGGGGCGGTCCGGTTCGCCACCGTCACCACCCCGCCCCCCGGCGTGCCGCGCCTGGTGCTCGACGCCGCCGCCTCGCCGAGCCTGCGCCGCTTCGACGCCGAGCGCCTGCTCGACGCGGCCGTAGGCGTGACGGGCGAACTCCCGGAGAAAATCGCCCAGGACGTCCGTGTCGTCCGGATCACGTCCTTCGATTCGATCACTCTGGAACTCGGCAAGGGCCGCAGCGTCTTCTGGGGCAGCGGCGAGGACGGGCCCGCGAAGGCGCGCGTTCTCACCGCTCTCATGAAAGCGACTCCCAAAGCGGGGCACTTCGATGTAAGTGCCCCCACCGCACCCGCCTCGTCGGGAAGTTGACGCCCATCACCGCTGGCCAGGACCCTGGTTGGCCAGCGCTACGGGTGATCACATAGGGTGAAAAGAAAAACGGGAGGTTCGGCGTGTTCGTTGAACGTGCGCCACTTGTCGACTTAGTGTCCTGTTCGGAAGAGTCCAGCGAACAGAGACACTGGTAACCCTAAACTTCAACGTTAGGGTTTGGGTCGGCGTCATGGACCGTCCCAATCGGCATCCGTCGTCGCGACGCGTCAACCACCGCGAAGCGGCGACACGTAACTCGAGGCGAGAGGCCTTCGACGTGGCAGCACCGCAGAACTACCTCGCAGTCATCAAGGTCATCGGTGTCGGCGGCGGTGGTGTCAATGCCATCAACCGAATGATCGAGGTCGGTCTCAAGGGCGTCGAGTTCATCGCCATCAACACCGACGCGCAGGCGCTGTTGATGAGCGACGCCGACGTCAAGCTCGACGTCGGCCGTGAACTGACCCGCGGCCTCGGGGCCGGGGCCAACCCGGCCGTCGGCCGCAAGGCGGCAGAGGACCACCGCGAGGAGATCGAGGAGGTCCTCAAGGGGGCCGACATGGTCTTCGTCACCGCCGGCGAGGGCGGCGGCACCGGCACCGGCGGCGCGCCCGTCGTCGCCAACATCGCGCGCTCGCTGGGCGCCCTCACGATCGGCGTGGTCACCCGCCCGTTCACCTTCGAGGGCCGCCGTCGCGCCAACCAGGCGGAGGACGGCATCGCCGAGCTCCGCGAAGAGGTCGACACCCTCATCGTCATCCCCAACGACCGGCTGCTGTCGATCTCGGACCGCCAGGTCTCCGTGCTCGACGCCTTCAAGTCGGCCGACCAGGTGCTCCTCAGCGGTGTCCAGGGCATCACCGACCTCATCACCACCCCGGGTCTGATCAACCTCGACTTCGCCGACGTCAAGTCGGTCATGTCCGAGGCCGGTTCCGCCCTCATGGGCATCGGCTCCGCCCGCGGCGACGACCGCGCCGTGGCCGCCGCCGAGATGGCGATCTCCTCGCCGCTCCTGGAGGCGTCCATCGACGGCGCCCGCGGCGTGCTGCTCTCCATCTCCGGCGGCAGCGACCTCGGTCTCTTCGAGATCAACGAGGCCGCCCAGCTGGTCAGCGAGGCCGCCCACCCCGAGGCGAACATCATCTTCGGCGCCGTCATCGACGACGCCCTCGGCGACGAGGTCCGGGTCACCGTCATCGCGGCCGGCTTCGACGGCGGCCAGCCGCCGGCCCGCCGCGACAACATCATCGGCTCGGTCTCCGCCAAGCGCGAGGAGCCCGCCCCGGCCCCGCGCGTCACCGAGCCCGCCCGTCCGCTCGGCGGCCTGGGCACCGTGACCCCGCGCGAGGAGCCGGCCGCCCCGGCCGAGCCCGCGCCGGCCGTCAGCGAGACCCCGCTGCCGCCCGTCGCCCCGCCGGTGGTCCCGCCGGCCCGCCCGTACCCGGACACCCAGGCCGAAGAGCTGGATGTCCCGGACTTCCTGAAGTGACGCCTTGATAGGACAGCGTTTCGACACGAGCGGCGCCCACTTCGCCTTCACCGACCGGTGGGGCGGGGTGAGCGCCGTTCCGTACGAGGAGCTCAACCTCGGCGGCGCGGTGGGGGACGAGCCGGAGGCCGTACGGGCCAACCGGGCCCGCGCGGCGGACGCGCTCGGCCTCGACCCGGCGCGCGTGGTGTGGATGAACCAGGTGCACGGCGCCGGCGTGGCCGTGGTCGACGGGCCGTGGGCCGGGGGTCCCGTCCCGGCGGTCGACGCCCTGGTCACCGCCACCCGGGGACTCGCCCTCGCGGTGCTCACCGCGGACTGCGTCCCGGTCCTGCTGGCCGACCCGGTCGCCGGGGTCGTGGCCGCCGCCCACGCGGGGCGGCCCGGCATGGTCGCCGGGGTCGTCCCGGCCGCGGTCGAGGCGATGGCCGGGCTCGGCGCCGACCCCTCCCGGATCACCGCCCGCACCGGGCCCTCGGTCTGCGGCCGTTGCTACGAGGTGCCCGAGGCGATGCGCGCCGAGGTCGCCGCGGTCGAGCCGGCCGCCTATGCGGAGACCAGCTGGGGCACCCCGGCCGTCGACGTGGCCGCCGGAGTGCGCGCCCAGTTGGAGCGTCTCGGCGTCCGGGACGTCGAGGACGCCGGGGTCTGCACCCTGGAGTCCCGCGACCACTACTCGTACCGCCGCGATCGCACCACGGGGCGACTCGCGGGATATGTCTGGTTGATCTGAGAAGAGATATGACGGACCCTCTGGCCGGCCGCAGGTCGGAACTCGCCGAGAACCTCGCCCGGGTGGAGGAGCGCATCGCCGCCGCGTGCGCCGCCGCCGGACGGAAGCGGGAGGACGTGACCCTGATCGTGGTCACCAAGACCTACCCCGCGAGCGACGTGCGGCTGCTGCACGAACTCGGTGTGCGCCACGTGGCGGAGAACCGGGACCAGGACGCGGCCCCCAAGGCCGCTGCCTGCGCGGACCTCGATCTGACCTGGCACTTCGTGGGCCAGTTGCAGACGAACAAGGTCCGTTCCGTGGTGGGTTATGCCGATGTGGTGCAGTCCGTCGACCGTTTGAAGCTCGTTTCCTCGCTCTCCGCGGCGGCGGAGAAGGCGGGGCGCGAACTCGGCTGCCTGGTCCAGGTCGCCCTCGACGCCGAGTCGGGCGAGCGCGGGGACCGCGGCGGGGTCGCGCCGGACGGGATCGAGGAGTTGGCGGCGGCGGTCGACGCCGCTCCGGGCCTGCGGCTCGACGGCCTGATGACGGTCGCGCCGCTCGCCGGTCCGTACGCGGGCCGGCAACGCGCCGCCTTCGAGCGGCTCATGGATTTGTCGACTGTCCTGCGCGCGACCCGTCCAACTGCGAACATGGTGTCAGCAGGGATGAGTGCGGACCTCGAGGAGGCCGTGGCGGCCGGAGCGACACACGTGCGCATCGGTACGGCGGTACTCGGAGTCCGCCCGAAGCTCGGGTAACGTCGCGAAGCAAGTCGGACCACAGCAGAAAATATGGTCATTCCGCCAGGAAGGCGGAGGGACCCGTGGATCGCGGGCACTTGGTGACACTGCGACATTCGGTAAGGGCGATCCACCACAGAGCGGAGGATGCAGAGAATGGCCGGCGCGATGCGCAAGATGGCGGTCTACCTCGGCCTCGTGGAGGACGATGGCTACGACGGCCGGGGATTCGATCCCGACGACGACTTCGAACCCGAGCTGGAGCCGGAGCCCGAGCGCGACCGGCGCCACCAGCCCCCCCGGCAGATCGAGCGGGAGGAGCCGGTGCGGGTCGTGCAGCCGCCCGCGCCGCGCGAGCCCGTTGCTCAGTCTGTACCGGTACACGCGGAAAGCGGACGTCCTGCCCGAATTGCCCCCGTGGCATCCATCACACCCGAACGTCCGAGCCTGGAGAAGAACGCGCCGGTGATCATGCCCAAGGTCGTGTCCGAGCGGGAGCCCTACCGCATCACCACGCTGCACCCGCGGACCTACAACGAGGCCCGTACCATCGGGGAACACTTCCGTGAGGGCACCCCGGTGATCATGAATCTCACGGAGATGGACGACACCGACGCGAAGCGACTTGTCGACTTCGCGGCCGGTCTCGTGTTCGGGCTCCATGGCAGCATTGAGCGCGTGACGCAGAAGGTGTTCCTGTTGTCGCCTGCTAACGTCGATGTCACGGCGGAGGACAAGGCCCGCATCGCAGAGGGCGGATTCTTCAACCAGAGCTGAGAACACGAGACCGAGAACGGCCGGCCGCGGGAGCGGCCGGACAAGTGAGAGCACGAGAGCCAGGGGAGAGGGAACCGCGGGATGGGCGTCGCACTGCAGGTGGTCTACATCGCGCTGATGTGCTTCCTCGTCCTTCTGATCTTCCGGCTGGTCATGGACTACGTCTTCCAGTTCGCCCGGTCATGGCAACCCGGCAAGGCGATGGTGGTGGTCCTCGAGGCCACCTACACTGTGACCGATCCACCGCTCAAGCTTCTGCGGCGGCTCATCCCGCCGCTGCGCCTCGGGGGCGTGGCACTCGACCTGTCCTTCTTCGTTCTGATGATCATCGTCTACATCCTGATCTCCATCGTGAGCAGCTTCGCGAGGTGATGGTGGAGGGAACTGTGGACGATACGGTCTTGCCGACTGCCGACGACTACGTAGAGGTGAAGAAGAGATGCCGCTGACCCCCGAGGACGTGCGGAACAAGCAGTTCACGACCGTCCGCCTTCGAGAAGGCTATGACGAGGACGAGGTCGATGCCTTCCTCGACGAGGTCGAAGCCGAACTGACGCGACTGCTCCGCGAGAACGAGGACCTGCGCGCCAAGCTGGCCGCGGCGACTCGTGCCGCCGCGCAGAACCAGCAGCAGGGCATGCGCAAGCCGCCGGAGCCGCAGGATCGTCCCGTCGGTCCCGGCGCTCCCGTGCCCGCCGCCATATCCGGACCGCCGGCCCAGCAGCAGGGCGGCCCCATGCAGGGCCCGCCGCAGCTGCCGTCCGGTGCCCCCGCGCTTCCCGCCGGCCCGATGCAGGGCGGCCCCATGCAGGGCGGCCCCATGGGCCCCGGCCCGATGCAGGGCGGCCCGATGGGTCCCGGCCCGATGCAGGGCGGCCCCATGGGTCACCCGCAGCAGCAGCCGATGCAGCCCATGCAGCCGGCCCAGGGCCCGGGCGGCGACAGCGCCGCGCGTGTCCTGTCGCTCGCGCAGCAGACCGCCGACCAAGCGATCGCGGAGGCCCGTTCCGAGGCCAACAAGATCGTCGGCGAGGCGCGCTCGCGCGCCGAGGGCCTGGAGCGGGACGCCCGCGCCAAGGCCGACGCCCTGGAGCGGGACGCCCAGGAGAAGCACCGCGTCGCGATGGGCTCCCTGGAGTCCGCCCGCGCCACCCTCGAGCGCAAGGTCGAGGACCTGCGGGGCTTCGAGCGTGAGTACCGGACCCGCCTGAAGTCGTACCTGGAGTCGCAGCTGCGTCAGCTGGAGACCCAGGCCGACGACTCGCTGGCCCCGCCGCGCACCCCGGCCACCGCGTCCCTGCCGCCGTCCCCGTCGATGGCCCCGGCCGGCGCCGGCGCCCCGTCCTTCGGTGGCAACGGCACGATGGGCGGCGCCCCGTCCTACGGCGGCCAGCAGCAGATGTCCCCGGCGATGACCCAGCCGATGGCCCCGGTCCGTCCGCAGGCCCCGCAGCCGATGCAGCAGGCCCCGGCGCCGATGCGCGGCTTCCTCATCGACGAGGACGACAACTGAGGCCGGCCGGTCAACGCGTGTTGAGCGCGTAGCCGTCGTCGGCAGTCCTGAAGGGCCGGCTCCCCGCGAGGGGGGCCGGCCCTTCGGCGTGCCCGCACGTTCGTTCGGGGCAGGGCGCCGGGGGTACGCCGAAGGGCCCGGCCCCCGTGGGGGAGCCGGGCCCTTCGGCGCGGCGCGGTGCGGTGTTACGCCTTGCGGAGGCGGAAGGAGAGGGCCAGGCCCTCGTCCTCGAACGCGGGGCCGAAGCTGTCGTCGGCCTCGCCCTGGGCGTAGTCCGTGGACAGCACCTCGTCGGCGATCAGGCCCGCGTGGTCCGTCAGGGCCGCCACCGTCTCGGCCGAGGCCGAGGTCCAGCGCAGCGCGATCCGGTCCGCGACGTCGAGGCCGCTGTTCTTGCGGGCCTCCTGGATGAGGCGGATCGCGTCGCGGGCGAGACCGGCCTTGCGCAGCTCCGGGGTGATCTCCAGGTCGAGGGCGACCGTGGCACCGGAGTCGGAGGCCACCGACCAGCCCTCGCGCGGGGTCTCGGTGATGATGACCTCCTCCGGGGTGAGGGTGATCGTCTCGCCGTTCACCTCCAGCGGGGCCTCGCCCGCGCGCAGGGCCAGCGAGAGCGCCGCCGCGTCGGCCGCGGCGACCGCCTTGGCGACGTCCTGCACGCCCTTGCCGAAACGCTTGCCCAGGGCCCGGAAGTTCGCCTTGGCGGTGGTGTCCACCAGCGAGCCGCCCACCTCGGAGAGCGAGGCCAGCGAGGAGACGTTGAGCTCCTCGGTGATCTGCGCCTGGAGCTCCTCGGACAGGGCGGCGAAGCCGTTGGCGGCGACCAGCGCGCGGGACAGCGGCTGACGGGTCTTCACGCCCGACTCGGCGCGCGTCGCCCGGCCGAGCTCGACCAGGCGGCGGACCAGCAGCATCTGCTCCGAGAGGACCGGGTCGACGAGCGCCGCGTCCGGCTCGGGCCAGGTCGCCAGGTGCACCGACTCCGGGGCGCCCGGGGTGACCGGGACCACCAGGTCCTGCCAGACCCGCTCGGTGATGAACGGGGTCAGCGGGGCCATCAGCCGGGTCACCGTCTCCACGACCTCGTGGAGCGTGCGCAGCGCCGCCTTGTCGCCCTGCCAGAACCGGCGCCGCGAGCGGCGCACGTACCAGTTCGACAGGTCGTCGACGAAGGCCGACAGGAGCTTGCCGGTGCGCTGGGTGTCGTACGCCTCCATCGCCTCGGTCGCCTCGGTCACGAGCGTGTTCAGCTCGCCGAGCAGCCAGCGGTCGAGGACCGGGCGGTCGGCCGGCGCCGGGTCGGCGGCGGACGGGGCCCAGCCGGAGGTCCGGGCGTACAGCGCCTGGAAGGCGACCGTGTTCCAGTACGTCAGGAGGGTCTTGCGGACGACCTCCTGGATGGTGCCGTGGCCGACCCGGCGGGCCGCCCACGGCGAGCCGCCGGCCGCCATGAACCAGCGCACCGCGTCGGCGCCGTGCTGGTCCATCAGCGGGATCGGCTGGAGGATGTTGCCCAGGTGCTTGGACATCTTCCGGCCGTCCTCGGCGAGGATGTGGCCCAGGCAGACCACGTTCTCGTAGCTGGACTTGTCGAAGACCAGGGTGCCGACCGCCATCAGCGTGTAGAACCAGCCACGGGTCTGGTCGATGGCCTCGGAGATGAACTGCGCCGGGTAGCGGCTCTCGAACAGCTCCTTGTTCCGGTACGGGTACCCGTACTGCGCGAACGGCATCGAGCCCGAGTCGTACCAGGCGTCGATGACCTCCGGCACGCGCGTCGCGGTCTTGCCGCAGCCCTCCGCCGGGCAGGCGAAGGTGACGTCGTCGATGTACGGGCGGTGCGGGTCGAGGTCCGACTGGTCGGCGCCGGTCAGCTCGGTGAGCTCCGCGCGCGAGCCGACGCAGGTGAGGTGGTCGTCCTCGCAGCGCCAGATCGGCAGCGGGGTGCCCCAGTAGCGGTTGCGGGAGAGCGCCCAGTCGATGTTGTTGTTCAGCCAGTCGCCGAAGCGCCCGTGCTTGACGGAGTCCGGGAACCAGTTGGTGTTCTCGTTCTCCTCCAGGAGACGGTCCTTGACCGCGGTGGTGCGGATGTACCAGGACGGCTGCGCGTAGTAGAGCAGCGCCGTGTGGCAGCGCCAGCAGTGCGGGTAGCTGTGCTCGTAGGCGATGTGCTTGAAGAGCAGGCCGCGCGCGTCCAGGTCGGCGGTCAGCGCCTCGTCGGCCTTCTTGAAGAAGACGCCGCCGACCAGCGGCACGTCCTCCTCGAAGGTGCCGTCGGGGCGGACCGGGTTCACCACCGGCAGGCCGTAGGAGCGGCAGACCTTGAGGTCGTCCTCACCGAAGGCGGGGGACTGGTGGACGAGGCCGGTGCCGTCCTCGGTGGTCACGTACTCGGCGTTGACCACGTAGTGCGCGGGCTCGGGGAACTCGATCAGCTCGAAGGGCCGGTCGTAGGTCCAGCGCTCCATCTCCTTGCCGGTGAAGGACTCGCCGGTGGTCACCCAGCCCTCGCCGAGCGCCTTGTCGAGCAGCGGCTCGGCGACGACGAGCCGCTCGTCGCCGTCCGTGGCGACCACGTAGGTCACCTCCGGGTGGGCGGCGACGGCCGTGTTGGAGACCAGGGTCCACGGGGTGGTCGTCCAGACCAGGAGCGCCGCCTTGCCGGCCAGCGGGCCGGAGGTCAGCGGGAAGCGCACGTACACGGACGGGTCGACGACCGTCTCGTAGCCCTGGGCCAGCTCGTGGTCCGACAGGCCGGTGCCGCAGCGCGGGCACCAGGGGGCGACGCGGTGGTCCTGGACCAGCAGGCCCTTGTCGAAGATCTGCTTGAGCGACCACCAGACCGACTCGATGTACGAGGGGTCCATGGTGCGGTAGGCGTCGTCGAGGTCGACCCAGTAGCCCATGCGGGTGGTCAGCTCGGCGAAGGCGTCGGTGTGGCGGGTCACGGACTCGCGGCACTTGGCGTTGAACTCGGCGATGCCGTACGCCTCGATGTCCTTCTTGCCGGAGAAGCCGAGCTCCTTCTCGACGGCGAGCTCGACCGGCAGGCCGTGGCAGTCCCAGCCGGCCTTGCGGGCCACGTGGTAGCCGCGCATGGTGCGGAAGCGGGGGAAGACGTCCTTGAAGACGCGGGCCTCGATGTGGTGGGCGCCCGGCATGCCGTTGGCCGTGGGCGGGCCCTCGTAGAACACCCACTCGGGGCGTCCCTCGGACTGCTCCAGCGTCTTGGCGAAGACCTTGTTCTCGCGCCAGAAGTCGAGCACGGCGTGCTCGAGCGCGGGCAGGTCTACCTGGGCGGGTACCTGGCGGTACTGCGAAGACATCGATCTTCCTCCGGCGGATGTGCCACGTTTCCGTCCGGAGGGACGAGAGCACTGCTCCCGCGGTACCACCCTCCTTGGCCCCGGGCGCGGACGCCCTGAGCCCCCTCATTGGGGTCGCGACGCCGGGTCTAGTCGCCGCGCGGCCCTCACGGTCCTCGCGGCTTTCTTCCGGCAGCTCCGGGGTGATGCTTCACCTCGCGCTCGCCCCCGGGCTCGCACCGTCCCCGGGTCGCTCATGGCTGCGTACGACGCTACTCGTCCCCATCCAAGCCTTTCGCTCAGCCCAGTGTACGGGGCGCGCGGGGGGTCGGCCGACCGGATTTCCCCGGCTCGCCGGGGCGCCCCGGGTGACCCGAATGGCCACACGGCCCGGCACGGACTTGCGCTGCGGCCAAGTGGGGGAGGCCCGGGGCGGATAACCCGCCGGGGAGCTGGGCACAACCGAGGCAGGTCCGCCCCGCAGGTCGCCGGGGCGGGCGGATCGGGCGGCGTGCCCCGTTGCCGCGGGCCCTGGGCCGATTTATCGTCCCAGCACGATTCGCGAGCAAGATCACAAAATGTGAAGGGGCCGCGACATGGTGGCGAAGAAGACCGCCGCGAAGAGGACGACGGCCACGAAGAAGACCGCCGCCCGGAAGCCGGCGGCCACCGCCGACGAGGCCGAGCCGCCGGCCGAGCCGGCCGGGCGGGCGGCACCCGCGGCACCCGCGACGAAGGCACCCGCGAAGAAGACGGCGGCGAAGAAGGCGCCCGCGAAGAAGGCGGCCGTGAAGAAGGCGCCCGCCGAGAAGCCGGCCGAGAAGGCAGCAGCGAAGAAGGCGCCGGCGAAGAAGACGGCGGCGAAGACGGCCGCCCCGACGAACCGGAAGACAGGAGCCAGCACGGTGGCAGCGAAGAAGACCGCGGTCGGCGTCACGACGGCCGGCGCGGCCGGGGCCGCGGTGCCCCCGGCCCGTGCCGGGGAGCTCGCCGTACGCCCCGGTGAGGAGCCGTGGACCCCCGAGGAGGTCGCCGAGGCCCGCAACGAGCTGCAGGCCGAGGTGCTGCGGCTGCGCAGCGAGCTGGCGCACTCCGAGGAGGAGCTGACCGGCCTGATGCGCGACTCCGGCGACGGGGCGGGCGACGACCAGGCCGACACCGGCACCAAGAACATCACGCGCGAGCACGAGCTCGCCCTGGCGGCGAACGCCCGCGAGATGCTGGAACAGACCGAGCACGCCCTCGAACGGCTCGACGCGGGCACCTACGGCCTGTGCGAGGTGTGCGGGAAGCCGATCGGCAAGGCGCGCATGCAGGCCTTCCCGCGGGCCACGCTGTGCGTGGAGGACAAGCAGAAGCAGGAGCGCCGGGGCTGACCCGGCCGCAGGGGTGTGACGTACCCTCGGTGCACAGTCAGGCATCGAGGTCGAGGGACTCACTCACGTGGCAGAGGCGGAGAGCGTCATCGGTACGCCGGATTCAGCAGGGGCCGACCAGGCGGCCGCTCCCGAGGAGCGGCCCAGGGGCAGGCGGCGGATCGTCGCGCTGCTCGTGGTCGCGGCCCTCGCCTACCTCCTCGACCTCGGCAGCAAGATGCTGGTCGTGGCGAAGCTGGAGGGGCACGAGCCGATCGAGGTGATCGGCGACCTGCTGCGCTTCGAGGCCGTCCGCAACCCCGGCGCCGCCTTCGGCATGGGCGAGGCCTTCACGATCATCTTCACCGTGATCGCGGCCGTGGTCATCGCGGTGATCATCCGACTCGCCCGCAAGCTCTACAGCCTGCCCTGGGCGATCGCGCTCGGCCTGCTGCTCGGCGGGGCGCTGGGCAACCTCACCGACCGGATCTTCCGCTCGCCGGGCGTCTTCGAGGGCGCGGTCGTCGACTTCATCGCCCCCAAGGGCTTCGCCGTCTTCAACCTCGCCGACTCGGCGATCGTCTGCGGCGGCATCCTCATCGTGCTGCTGTCCTTCCGGGGCCTGGACCCCGACGGGACCGTCCACAAGGACTGACAAGGCATACTCGACGGGTGAGCACGAGTCCCGAGATCCGCACGCTGCCCGTACCCGACGGCCTGGAGGGCGAGCGCGTCGACGCCGCCATCGCCCGCATGTTCGGGTTCTCCCGTACGAAGGCGGCCGAGCTGGCCGCCGCAGGGAAGGTCCAGGTCGACGGCGCCGTCGTCGGCAAGTCCGAGCGGGTCAGCGGCGGCGCGTGGCTCGAGGTCGAGATGCCCGGCGCGCCCGCGCCGGTGCAGGTGGTCGCCGAGCCCGTGGAGGGCATGGAGATCATCCACGACGACGACGACATCGTCGTGATCATGAAGCCGATCGGCGTGGCCGCGCACCCCAGCCCCGGCTGGACCGGCACCACCGTGATCGGCGGCCTGGCCGCCGCCGGCTACCGGATCTCCACCTCCGGCGCCGCCGAGCGCCAGGGCATCGTGCACCGGCTCGACGTCGGCACCTCCGGCCTGATGGTGGTGGCGAAGTCGGAGTACGCGTACACCTCGCTCAAGCGCCAGTTCAAGGAGCGCGTGGTGGACAAGCGCTACCACGCCCTGGTGCAGGGCCACCCGGACCCGCTGAGCGGCACCATCGACGCGCCGATCGGCCGGCACCCGAACCACGACTACAAGTGGGCCGTGACCGCCGACGGCAAGCCCTCGGTGACCCACTACGACCTCATCGAGGCCTACCGCGCGGCCTCGCTGCTCGACATCAAGCTGGAGACCGGCCGCACCCACCAGATCCGGGTGCACATGTCGGCCCACCGCCACCCCTGCGTCGGCGACCTCACCTACGGCGCCGACCCGACCATGGCCAAGCGCCTCGGCCTCACCCGGCAGTGGCTGCACGCGGTCCGGCTCGGCTTCGAGCACCCGGCCGACGGGCAGTGGGTCGAGTTCTCCAGCACCTACCCGGCCGACCTCCAGACCGCGCTCGACCGCATCGAGGCGGAGAGCCGGTGAGCGTCGGCTACGCGGTCCGCGAGGCCGCCGGTCCCGCCGACCGGGAGGCCTGCTTCGCGGTGCGCCGCGAGGTCTTCGTCGAGGAGCAGGGCGTCCCGCGCGAGCTGGAGTACGACACGTACGACGAGACCGCCGTGCACGTCCTCGCGGTCCGCGCCGACGGGGTCCCGCTCGGCACCGGACGGCTCCTCCTCGGGGCCGACGCGACCGGCAAGACCGGCGCCGACGCCTCGGTGGGCTCGCTCGGGCGGCTCGCGGTGTCCAAGGCGGCCCGCGGTCTCGGGGTCGGCGCGGCGCTGGTGCGGGCGATCGAGGACGCGGCCCGCGAGCGCGGGCTCGCCGCCGTCGACCTGCATGCCCAGACCCACGCCCTCGGCTTCTACGAGCGGCTCGGCTACACGGCCTACGGCCCCGAGTTCCCGGACGCCGGCATGCCGCACCGGGCGATGCGCAGGGCGCTCTAGGCCGTCTCTTCCGGATCGTGCCGGGTTCTCGACTCCCCCGGAGCTTCGCCTGGGAGGCCCCCCCGGCACCGCGCCTCGCCGCGTTGTCGTCGGTCGCCGATGGCCCCCTGGGCTTCGCCCGGGTGGGGGCGCCCCCCCGGCGGAGCCCAGGGGGAGTGCCCCCACCGCATCGCTTCCGCCCCCTCGGCCCGGCGGCCGGGGAGGTGCCCCCACCTCCGCCTTGCGGTCCTTCCCCTGGGCCCTGGCGGGCCTGGGGAGGCCCCGACCCTGGGCCCTGGCGGGCCTGGGGAGACCCCGACCCTGGGCCCTGGCGGGCCCGGGGAGACCCCGACCCTGGGCCCTGGCGGGCCCGGGAGACCCCACGCATCGGACGCCGCTCCCCCCCCGTAGCCCTTCCGGCACGGGAGGTGCCCCCGGATCCGGCCTGATCCGAAGGAAACGGCCTAGCCGTGCCCGTTGACGGCTCCAGCGGGGGCAATCGCGGGCGAAACGGACGTACGTGACAGGGTAGGGCCGTGGATCAATTGGCCCTGCTCTTCCTGCTGCTCCTCGGCGCCGTCCTGACCGTGCCCCTCGGGGAACGGCTCGGGCTGCCGGCCCCCGTCCTGATGACCCTCGTCGGGGCCGTGCTGGCCTTCCTGCCCTTCGTACCGAACGTCGACATCCCGCCCGAGCTCATCCTGCCGCTGGTGCTGCCGCCGCTGCTCTACGCCTCGGTGCAGCGCACCTCCTGGCGCCAGTTCGCGGCCAACCGGCGGCCGATCTTCCTGCTCGCGGTGGCCCTGGTCTTCGTCACCACGGCCGCCGTCGGCGCCGTCGCGGACGCCCTCGTGCCGGGCATCCCGCTGGCCGCCGCGCTGGCCCTCGGGGCGCTGGTGGCGCCACCGGACCCGGTCGCCGCCACCGCGGTGGCGGGCTCGCTCGGGCTGCCGCGCCGGCTGGTGTCGATCCTGGAGGGCGAGGGCCTGTTCAACGACGTGACCGCGATCGTGCTCTACCACGTGGCGATCACGGCGGTGGTCACCGGCGACTTCTCCTGGCCGCGGGCGCTCGGCGAGCTGGTCCTGTCCGCGGTCGTCGCGGTCGCGGTCGGCCTCGCCCTCGGCTGGGCCGCCAACAAGCTGATGGGCTTCCTCGGCGAGGCCACCCTGCAGACCGGGCTCACCCTGCTCGTGCCCTTCGTCGCGTACGTGCTCGCCGAGGAGCTGCACGGCTCGGGGGTGCTCGCGGTCCTCATCACCGCGCTCTTCCTGGCCGAGCACGCGCTGGACGCCGACGACGTGATGGGCCGGCTCGCCGGGCAGGCCTTCTGGGAGGTCGTCGACACCCTCGTCACCGGCATCGCCTTCGGGCTCATCGGCCTGGAGCTGGTGCACGTCTTCGGGGTCGCCGAGGGCCGCGGCGGGGAGATGGTCGGCTGGGGCGCGGCCGTCGTGGGCGTGGTGGTCGGGGTGCGGCTGCTGTGGCTGCTGCCGGCCGCCTGGGTGGCCAGGAAGCTGCACGACCGGCGGGACTACGCAGAGGAGGTCCCGATGAGCTGGCGGGAGTCCGTGGTCATGTGGTGGGCCGGGATGCGCGGGGTGGCCTCGGTGGCGCTCGCGCTCGCCATCCCGCTCCGCACCGACGACGGCACGCCCTTCCCCGGCCGCGACGAGCTGGTCTTCATCGCCTTCTGCGTGATCCTCTCCACCCTGCTGGTGCAGGGCCTCACCCTGCCCCGGCTGGTGAGGTGGCTCGGGGTGCGGGCCGACTCGGACGCCGAGCGGGCCTTCGAGCGCGAGCTGGCGGTCCGGGCGGCGAAGGCGGCCCGGCACCGGCTGAAGGAGATCGAGGAGCAGGAGGACCTGCCGGAGGAGGTGGCCGAGCGGCTGCAGCGCGGCGCCTTCGACATCGGGGCCCGGATCAGCCCGGACATGGTCGACGAGGAGCGGCGGGCCGCGTTCACCCAGCGCGTGGAGCGGCTGCGCTCGGTGCAGCGGATCCAGAAGGAGATGTTGTCGGCCGCCCGGCACGCGGTGCTCTCGGCGCGCAGCGAGCCCGGGGCGGACCCGGAGGTGGTGGACCGGGTGCTGCGGCACCTGGACGTGCGCAGCCTGCGCTGACCGGGGCCCGTCAGGCGGGTCGGGGGAGGGCCGGGTGGCAGGATGGGGCGCATGGACATCATGCTTTTCCACTCGGCCTACGGGCCGCGTCCCGCGGTGGAGGCCGCGGCCGAACGGCTCCGGGCCGCCGGGCACCAGGTCTGGACCCCGGACCTCTTCGACGGGCGGACGGCCGGGACCGTCGAGGAGGGCATGGCGATCCGGGACGAGATCGGCAAGGACGAGCTGCTGAAGCGCGCCGTCCTGGCCGCCGCGCCCTACTCGGAGCGCGGCCTGGTCTACATGGGCCTCTCGCTCGGCGCCTCGGTGGCCCAGACGCTGGCGCTGGGCGACGAGCGGGCCCGCGGGCTGCTGCTGTTCCACGGCACCTCGGACATCGCCGAGTCGGCCGCCGTGGACGAGCTGCCGGTGCAGCTGCACGTGGCCGAGCCGGACCCGTTCGAGACGGACGACTGGCTGTCGGCCTGGTACCTGCAGATGCGCCGGGCGGGCGCGGACGTGGAGATCTACCGCTACCGGGGAGCCGGGCACCTGTACACCGACCCGGAGCTGCCGGACTACGACGCGGAGGCGGCGGAGCGCACCTGGGCGGTCGCCCTGGACTTCCTCGACAGCCTGTAGGACGCCGGAAAAGGGGTGTGGCCCCCGGGAGGGATCCCGGGGGCCACACTCGTGTGCGTGGACGGTGCGTCAGGCGCGGTACGCGGTCCAGGCGTCGTTCATCCGGGCCACCTGGCCGGAGGTGAACTGGTACATGCAGGAGTCGTACGTGTAGTCCATGAAGTTGTGGATCGGGTCCACACCCGCCTTGGAGGCGCAGGTGTCACGGCCGGTCGGGCACTGGTAGGCCGCGCTCTTCTCGGCCGGGGTGTCCGCGACGTAGTCGCCGTTGCCCGTGCAGCCGCCCTGGAAGGTGTGGTACAGGCCCATCCAGTGGCCGACCTCGTGGGTGGCGGTGTCGCCCTCGTTGTAGTTGGCGGCGGAGCCGCCGGGCAGCGAGGAGTCGAGGATGACGACGCCGTCCATCTTCGGCTGCGAGGCGTAGGAGGACGGGAAGGTCGCCCAGCCGAGCAGGCCGCCGCCGAGGTTGGCGGTGTAGATGTTCAGCGCGCCCGCGCCGCCCTTGCGGAGGGTGTTCTTCATGTCCTTCTCGGCCTGCGAGCCGGAGGACAGGTTGTACCAGGTGGCGTTGTCCGTGTAGTCGGTCGCGGCCAGGGTGAACTGGAAGCCCGAGTTCACGTTGCCGGTGCCCTGGCCCGCGTAGGCGGCGTTGAGCACGGCGATCTGGTTGTTGACGTCCGTGGCGCTGAGCTTGCCCGTCGTGCCGCTGTGGATCACGTGGAAGTAGACCGGGATCGAGACCGCGGTGGCGCCCAGGGCCGGGGCGGAGGAACGGCCGGACAGGCGGGCCTCGTTGACCTTCTTCTTCAGGTCGGCGTCCATGGCCAGCGCCTGGGCGGCGGTGACCTCGTTGGGCTCGGCCTTGTGGGCGCCGTCCTTCGCCTTGCGCGCGGCGGACACGCCGGCCTCGTCGGCGCACTTCTCGGCCGAGGCCAGGGTGGTGGTGCCGGTGGACGGGGCGGCCGCCGGGGCGGACAGGGGGGCCAGGGCCAGGGTTCCGGCCATGACCGCGGTGCCGAGCAGGCGACGGGACATACGCGGCGATATACGAGCAAGAGCGCGCACGGGGGACTCCTCGTGGGGGTCGTGGGAGGTACTTCCTCGCCACGGCCCGGAGATTACGCGTCCATGTCAGACACCGTTGAGGAGTGATCAAGCCCAATCATTCGAGGGGCAAATCGGGGCAACGAGAAGAAAAACTTGCGCCGATTCCGGGGTTTGAGACGTGGGCGTAACAGAAGAACCGCCGAAGGCGGGCAGTGTGTCCGGATTCGATGCTCCGGACCCACCACCCGCCGTAGCCGCGTGATCTCCCGTTAACAAATGGGATCTTGGCTGAAAATAGTCGGTCAGCCGACCGGCTGGTACACCCGCTCGACACGCTGCGTTCCGCTGAGCGTGCGGTACGAGCGCGCCCAGGCCGCCGTCGCGGCCCGGTCCGCCCGGTTCGACACGGTGTAGTAGTCCATCTGCGAACGCTCGGCGGTCACGTCGAGCACCCCGTACCCGTGGTGGTCCATGTCCACCCACTTCACATGCCGGTTGGCCGCCTTCACCGCGCCCGCGGCCACCACCGAGAGGGTGCCCGGCGCCACGTGCAGCAGGTCGTCCAGGTTGTCCGAGGTCACCGAGGTCACCACGAACTCGGTGGCCGCCGACGGGGACAGCGGATAGGTCGACGCCTTCACCGGCACGTCGTTCGCCCAGGCCATGTGGATGTCACCGGTCAGGAAGACCGTGTTGCGGATGCCCCGGTCCGTCAGGTGGGCCAGCAGCTCGCGCCGGTCGTCCGTGTAGCCGTCCCACTGGTCGACGTTGACCGCCAGACCCTCCTTGGGCAGCCCCAGCAGCTCCGCCAGCGGCGCCAGGAGATCGGCCGGCAGTGCCCCGAAGGCCACCGGCGAGATCATCACCGAGGTGCCCACCAGCTGCCAGGCCGCGTCCGAGGCCGAGAGCCCCGACTTCAGCCAGTCCAGCTGCGCCCGCCCGGTGATCGAGCGCTCCGGGTCGTCCACCTTCCCGCTGCCCACGCCCGCCTGCTGCGAGCGGAAGGAGCGCAGGTCGAGCAGGTGCAGATCGGCGAGGCGCCCGAAGCGCAGCCGCCGGTAGACCGTCCCCTCGGTCGAGGTGCGCACCGGCATCCACTCGAAGTAGGCCCGCTTGGCCGCCGCGACCCGGTCCGCCCAGGCCCCCTCGGCGCCGGGCGTGTGGTTCTCCGCCCCGCCCGACCAGGCGTCGTTGGCGAACTCGTGGTCGTCCCAGATCGCCACCACCGGGTGCGCCGCGTGCAGCGCCTGGAGGTCGGCGTCGCTCTTGTAGGTGGCGTGCCGCAGCCGGTAGTCGGCCAGCGAGACGATCTCGTGCGCCGGCTGGTGCTGCCGGACCCCGTACTTCGCCTCCGGGTAGGAGCCGGCGGCGTACTCGTAGATGTAGTCGCCGAGGTGGAGCACCGCGTCCAGGTCGGTCCGGGCGGCCAGGTGGCGGTAGGCCGAGAACCAGCCCGCCTCCCAGTTGGCGCAGGACACCACGCCGAAGCGCACGCCGGGACCGGCCGCGTCGGCGGCGGGCGCGGTGCGGGTGCGGCCCGCGGGGGAGACGGTGCCGTCGGCGGTGAACCGGTACCAGTACGAGGTGGCCGGGCGAAGTCCCCGTACGTCCACCTTCACCGTGTGGTCGGCGCTCGCGGAGGCGACGGTGCTGCCGCTCGCCACGGTGCGGGCGAAGCCGCGGTCCTCGGCCAGCTCCCAGCCGACCGTCAGGTCGGGGCCCAGGCCGGAGCCGGGCAGGGCGTCGGGGGTGGGGGTGACGCGCGTCCAGAGCAGGACGCCGTCGGGCAGCGGGTCGCCGGAGGCGACGCCGTGCAGGAAGGCGGATGCCCCGGCGGCCGCGCTCGCGGGGGAGGCGGCGGCCGCCAGTGCCGGCGCGGCGACGGCGGTCACGGCGGCGGCCTTCACCACGGAACGGCGGGTGGGGGCGGATATGTGGTTACGACTGGTCACGGCCCGTCAGATTACCGACAGGTAGGGCGCGCGGGCAGACCCGTGCGCAATGTTCGCCGAACCTTCCCGTGCCGTTCCGCCCCGGCCCGCGCCGTCCCCCGAATCCGCCGCCCCCGGGGGCTCAGCCCTTGAGGACCTTGCCCAGGGCCGCGTTGAACTGATCCACCGTCAGTGGCGGGTTCTCGCTGCCCTCGGCCGTCAGGGTCTTGCCGTCCATCTTCAGCGTCGGGGTGCCGCGCACCCCGCTCCCGTCGAAGGTCTTCGACATCTTCATCGCCCAGGCGTCGAAGGTGCCGTCCTCGACGTGCTTGCGGAACTCCGCGTTGCCCTTCAGGGCCGGCACCGAGTCGGCCACCTTCAGCAGGTAGGAGTCCTCGGCGAACTTGTCCTCGCTCTCCTCCGGGTGGAACTCGGTGGAGTACAGCGCGGCCTTGTACTTCAGGAAGGCCTCCGGGCTCACGTCCAGGGCCGCGCCGAGCGCGGACAGGGCGTTCTTGGAGCCCTCGCCCTGGTCGGCGTTGTCGATGAAGGTCGCGCCCACGTACTTGAGCCTGTACTTGCCGTCGGCGACGTCCTTCTCGACCGTGGAGCCCACGCTCTGCTCGAAGGTCGCGCACACCGGGCAGCGCGAGTCCTCGTAGATCTCCAGGGTCTTCTTGGCCTCGGGCTTGCCGACGATCACGGTGGTGCCGTCCGTGCCCTCGGTGTTCCTCGGGGCCGAGACCTGCTTGGCGTCGGCCGCGGTCTCCCAGGCGGACGGCTTGTTGGCCTGGACGACGGCGAAGCCGACGCCGCCGGCGACGGCGAGGATGCCGAGCGCCGAGGCGGCCACGACCACCTGCCGGCGGGCCTTCTCCTTCCGGGCCTGCTTCTCGCGCTCGATCCGCAGCCGCTCGCGGGCGGCTGCCTTGCTGGCCTGGCTGTTGCGCTTGCTCATGCTGAAGGTCTCCGTGTCGGGGAGGGAAAGGAACAGGGATGCGCGTGCCGCTCAGACGAGCGCGAGCACGGGCGGTCCCCGTCGTCCCACGGAGTGCGCCCACAGCCGGGCACGGGACCGGCGCGGCCGGTCCACGGGGTGCCCGGCGCGCCGCGGCGCGGCCGCGGCGGAGCGCAGGAAGGCGGCCGCCAGGAGCAGCGGCCGGAAGGCCAGGGCCACGGCCGCGCGCAGCAGCCGGGCGAGGGCCCGCTCGCCGCCGCGCAGCCAGGCGGCCGCGGTCAGCCCGACCACCACGTGGGCGGCGAGCAGCAGCCAGGGCACGGCCGGCTCGGGGGAGCTCAGCAGGGCGGAGGCCGTGCCCCCGTCCGGGGCGGCCACGCCGGGCAGCGGGGTGCCCACGGCGCCGCCGCACAGCGCGTCCAGGTCGAGGCCGACGGCCTTGAGCGATCCGGCGACCGGGCCGCCGGCGGGGCCGTAACAGGCGGTCTGGCCGCTGGTGAAGAAGGTGTCGGCGGCCAGCTCCAGTGGGACCAGGAGGGCGGCGATCGGGCCGAAGCCGCGCTCGCGCCCGGCGAGCGCGAAGGCCGTGCCGAAGACGGCGACGGCGACCGGGGCCACCGTGCCGAGCGGCAGCGGCACCCCGGACAGCAGGACGTGCGAGGCCACGGACAGCGCCACGACCAGTGTCGTGAAGAGCGCCGCCCGAAGGGCCCGCAGCTGGATTCCCACCGTGTTCATCGCCGTCGAAGTGTGCCACGAAGGGACATAAGGCGTCCCTAAGCGCAGCCTGTGAGAGGTGCTTACAGGCCGGGGATCCGGCCGTTGCGGAACAGGTCCACGAAGATCTGGTGGTCGGCACGCGCGCGTGCGCCGTACCCGTGCGCGAAGTCCACCAGGAGCTCCGCGAAGCCCTCCTCGTCGGCGGCGATGGCCGCGTCGATGGCCCGCTCGGTGGAGAACGGCACCAGGGACTGGCCGCTGGAGTCGTCGGCCGCGGCGTGCATGGTCGCGGTCGCCCGGCCCAGGTCGGCGACGGTCGCCGCGATGTCCTCGGGGTCGTCGATGTCCGACCAGTCCAGGTCCACCGCGTAGGGCGAGACCTCGGCGACCAGCTGGCCGGCGCCGTCCAGCTCGGTCCAGCCCAGCCACGGGTCGGCGTGCGCCTGGAGCGCCCGCTGCGAGATCACCGTGCGGTGGCCCTCGTGGTGGAAGTAGTCCCGGACCGCCGCGTCCCGCACGTGCCGCGAGACCGCCGGCGTCTGGGCCTGCTTCAGGTAGATCACGACGTCGTTCTCCAGGGCGTCGCTGTTGCCCTCCAGGAGGATGTTGTACGAGGGCAGGCCGGCCGAGCCGATGCCGATCCCGCGCCGGCCCACGACGTCCTTGACCCGGTACGAGTCCGGGCGGGCCAGGCTCGACTCCGGCAGCGTCTCCAGGTAGCCGTCGAAGGCGGCCAGCACCTTGTAGCGGGTGGCCGCGTCCAGCTCGATCGCACCGCCGCCGGCCGCGAAGCGGCGCTCGTACTCGCGGATCTCGGTCATCGAGTCGAGCAGCCCGAAGCGGGTGAGCGAGCGGGCCTCGCGCAGCGCGCCGAGCAGGGCGCCCTCGGCCGTCTCCAGGGTGAAGCCGGTCACCTCGTCGCTCTTGGCGCCGGTCGCCAGGTCGTGGATGCGCTCCCGGTAGCCCGCCGCGAAGATCCGCACCAGGTGGGTGATCTGCGCGTCGGAGAGCGCCTTCGCGTAGCCGATCAGCGCCAGGGAGGCGGCGAGCCGCTTGAGGTCCCAGGTGAAGGGGCCGACGTAGGCCTCGTCGAAGTCGTTGACGTTGAAGACCAGGCGCCCGTTGGCGTCCATGTAGGTGCCGAAGTTCTCGGCGTGCAGATCGCCGTGGATCCACACCCGGCCGGTGCGCTCGTCCAGGTACGGCCCGCCGTGCGCCTCCCGCTCCAGGTCCTGGTAGAAGAGGCAGGCCGTGCCCCGGTAGAAGGCGAAGGCCGAGCCGGCCATCTTCCGGAACTTGACCCTGAAGGCGGCCGGGTCGGCGGCGAGCAGCTCGCCGAAGGCGGTGTCGAAGACGGCGAGGATCTGCTCACCGCGCTCGGCGGCGGTGGGCTGCGGGACCGACATCGAAGGTGCCTCCTGGCTGAAAACTGTGCATGACAAATGGGACAGGTGTTCCCCGTCTCCCAACGCGCGACGGTACAGCGGAGTGCCCCGCCCCTGTCAGTGGAGCGACGTAGACTTCGTCGCTGTCCCCCCAGAAGTTCACAGGAGGCATCCCCCGTGACCAAGCCGCCCTTCACGCACCTCCACGTCCACACCCAGTACTCCCTGCTGGACGGTGCCGCGCGGCTCAAGGACATGTTCAACGCGTGCAACGAGATGGGCATGACCCACATCGCGATGTCCGACCACGGCAACCTGCACGGGGCCTACGACTTCTTCCACAGCGCCCAGAAGGCCGGCGTCACGCCGATCATCGGCATCGAGGCGTACGTGGCGCCCGAGTCCCGCCGCAACAAGCGCAAGATCCAGTGGGGCCAGCCGCACCAGAAGAAGGACGACGTCTCCGGCTCGGGTGGTTACACCCACAAGACCATCTGGGCGGCGAACAACACCGGACTGCACAACCTCTTCCGGCTCTCCTCCGACGCCTACGCCGAGGGCTGGCTGCAGAAGTGGCCCCGGATGGACAAGGAGACCATCTCCCAGTGGTCGGAGGGCCTGATCGCCTCCACCGGCTGCCCCTCCGGCGAGCTGCAGACCCGGCTGCGCCTCGGCCAGTTCGACGAGGCCCTGAAGTCCGCCTCCGAGTACCAGGACATCTTCGGCAAGGACCGCTACTTCCTGGAGCTGATGGACCACGGCATCGAGATCGAGCGCCGGGTCCGCGACGGACTCCTGGAGATCGGCAAGAAGCTCGGCATCCCGCCGCTGGTCACCAACGACTCGCACTACACCTACGCGCACGAGGCCGCCGCCCACGACGCCCTGCTGTGCATCCAGACCGGCAAGAACCTCTCGGACCCGGACCGCTTCAAGTTCGACGGCACCGGCTACTACCTGAAGTCGACGGACGAGATGTACGCCATCGACTCCTCGGACGCCTGGCAGGAGGGCTGCCGCAACACGCTCCTGGTCGCCGAGCAGATCGACACCACCGGCATGTTCGAGAAGCGCGACCTCATGCCGAAGTTCGACATCCCCGAGGGCTACACCGAGGTCACCTGGTTCCGCGAGGAGACCATGCGCGGCATGCACCGCCGCTTCCCGAACGGGATCCCCGAGGACCGCATGAAGCAGGTCGAGTACGAGATGGACACCATCATCTCGATGGGCTTCCCGGGCTACTTCCTCGTGGTCGCCGACTTCATCATGTGGGCCAAGAAGCAGGGCATCGCCGTGGGCCCCGGCCGAGGCTCCGCGGCCGGCTCGATCGTCGCGTACGCCATGGGCATCACCGACCTCGACCCCATCCCGCACGGCCTGATCTTCGAGCGCTTCCTCAACCCCGAGCGCATCTCCATGCCCGATGTCGACATCGACTTCGACGAGCGCAGGCGCGTCGAGGTGATCCGGTACGTGACCGAGAAGTACGGCGCCGACAAGGTCGCCATGATCGGCACCTACGGCAAGATCAAGGCCAAGAACGCGATCAAGGACTCCGCCCGCGTCCTCGGCTACCCGTACGCGATGGGCGACCGGCTCACCAAGGCCATGCCCGCCGACGTCCTCGGCAAGGGCATCGACCTCGACGGCATCACCAACCCGAGCCACCCGCGCTACAGCGAGGCCGGCGAGATCCGCGCGATGTACGAGAACGAGCCGGACGTCAAGAAGGTCATCGACACCGCCAAGGGCGTCGAGGGCCTGGTCCGCCAGATGGGCGTGCACGCCGCCGGCGTGATCATGTCCAGCGAGCCGATCGTCGACCACGCCCCGGTCTGGGTGCGGCACACCGACGGCGTCACCATCACGCAGTGGGACTACCCGCAGTGCGAGTCGCTCGGCCTGCTGAAGATGGACTTCCTCGGCCTGCGCAACCTCACCATCATGGACGACGCCGTCAAGATGGTGAAGGCCAACAAGGGCATCGACCTCGACCTGCTCGCCCTGCCGCTGGACGACCCGAAGACCTTCGAACTGCTCCAGCGCGGCGACACCCTCGGCGTCTTCCAGTTCGACGGCGGCCCCATGCGCTCCCTGCTGCGCCTGATGAAGCCCGACAACTTCGAAGACATCTCCGCCGTGTCCGCGCTCTACCGCCCGGGCCCGATGGGCATGAACTCGCACACGAACTACGCGCTCCGCAAGAACGGGCAGCAGGAGATCACCCCGATCCACCCGGAGCTCGAGGAACCCCTCAAGGAGGTCCTCGACGTCACCTACGGCCTCATCGTGTACCAGGAGCAGGTGCAGAAGGCCGCCCAGATCATCGCCGGCTACTCGCTCGGCGAGGCCGACATCCTCCGCCGCGTCATGGGCAAGAAGAAGCCCGACGAGCTGGCGAAGAACTTCACCATCTTCCAGGCCGGCGCCAAGAAGAACGGCTACAGCGACGAGGCCATCCAGGCCCTCTGGGACGTCCTGGTCCCCTTCGCCGGCTACGCCTTCAACAAGGCGCACTCCGCCGCGTACGGCCTGGTCTCCTACTGGACCGCCTACCTGAAGGCGAACTACCCGGCCGAGTACATGGCCGGACTGCTCACCTCGGTCAAGGACGACAAGGACAAGTCCGCCGTCTACCTGAACGAGTGCCGGCGCATGGGCATCAAGGTGCTCCCGCCGAACGTGAACGAGTCCGAGGCGAACTTCGCCGCCCAGGGCGACGACGTGATCCTCTTCGGCCTCACCGCCGTCCGCAACGTCGGCTCCAACGTCGTCGAGTCGATCATCAAGACCCGCAAGAGCAAGGGGAAGTACAGCTCCTTCCCCGACTTCCTCGACAAGGTCGAGGCCGTGGTCTGCAACAAGCGCACCGTCGAGTCGCTGATCAAGGCCGGCGCCTTCGACACCATGGGCCACACCCGCAAGGGCCTGGTCGCCCAGCACGAGCCCATGATCGACACCGTGGTGGCGGTCAAGCGCAAGGAGGCCGAGGGACAGTTCGACCTCTTCGGCGGCATGGGCGACGAGGACAGCAGCGAGCCCGGCTTCGGCCTGGACGTGGAGTTCTCCGACGTCGAGTGGGAGAAGTCCTACCTGCTCGCCCAGGAGCGCGAGATGCTCGGCCTCTACGTCTCCGACCACCCGCTCTTCGGCCTGGAGCACGTGCTGTCGGACAAGACCGACGCGGGCATCTCGCAGCTCACCGGCGGCGAGCACGCGGACGGCGCGGTCGTCACCATCGGCGGCATCATCTCCGGCCTCCAGCGGAAGATGACCAAGCAGGGCAACGCCTGGGCCATCGCCACCGTCGAGGACCTGGCCGGCTCCATCGAGTGCATGTTCTTCCCGGCCACCTACCAGCTGGTCTCCACCCAGCTGGTCGAGGACGCGGTCGTCTTCGTCAAGGGCCGGCTCGACAAGCGCGAGGACGTGCCCCGCCTGGTCGCCATGGAGCTGATGGTCCCCGACCTGTCCAACGCGGGCAGCAACGCCCCGGTGGTCCTCACCATCCCCACGGTCAAGGTCACCCCGCCGATGGTCAGCCGGCTCGGCGAGATCCTCCAGCACCACAAGGGCAACACCGAGGTGCGGATCAAGCTCCAGGGCCCCCGCTCCACCACGGTGCTCCGGCTCGACCGGCACCGCGTCCAGCCCGACCCGGCCCTCTTCGGCGACCTGAAGGTGCTGCTCGGCCCGTCCTGCCTGGCCGGCTAGCCGGCCAGCCGGCTGGATCCCGGCAGGGCCCCTGCCGGGCCCCGGACACGCGCCAGGGGCGCGCCCGTCGTCACGGGCGCGCCCCTTCGCCGTACTGCCTACGGCTCGTCAGTGGCCTCAGTTGTGGCCGAAACGCTTCTGCCGGCCCTTGCGAGCCATGTCACCCGGGGTGACCTGGCTCATGCGCTGCTCCGCCTGGGCCTCCATCGACGAACGCTCGGCCTGCTGCTGGCCGCGCTCCGCCTGGGAGCCGCGCTGCTGACTGCGATCCTGCTTGCGATTCTTGGCCATGGTGATGATGCCTCCTCAAGGGGGTCTGGGGGCCAGGGCCGCTGTCAGACTCACACACCGCAGAAACCGCCGCATTTTGGATCATTACCGACAGTGAGCAGGGTCGGGGGTGACATCCGCCACGCCGATGATCCAGTTTCGGACGTCAGGACCAGCCCCGTCGGGCAGACTCGGGGGGACCCGGAGCGCTTCCGATCCCGAGGTTTCCGGCACGTTCGGCGAAAGAGGGTGGAACACGTGGACCGATGCGTCGTCCTGGTCGATGCCGGCTATCTGCTCGGCGCCGCCGCCAGCCTGCTCGCCGGCGAACCGGCCCGCTCCCGGATCACCGTCGACCATGCCGTCCTCATCCAGCAGCTGCGGGCCCGCGCCGAGGCCGAGACCCAGCTGCCGCTGCTGCGGATCTACTGGTTCGACGGCGCCCCCGACCGGGTGCCCCAGCCCGAGCACCGCCGGCTGCGCGTGCTGCCCCGGGTCACCGTCCGGCTCGGCGCGCTGACCCGCAGCGACGGCCGCTGGGCCCAGAAGGGCGTCGACGCGGCCATGCACACCGAGCTCACCGAGCTCTCCCGCAACCGCGCCTGCTCCGACATCGTGCTCGTCACCGGCGACGGCGACCTGCTGCCCGGCCTGATGTCCGCCAAGGAACACGGCGTCGCCGTCCACCTCTGGGCCGTCCAGGCCGCCGACGGCGACTACAACCAGTCGGAGGACCTGGTCGCCGAGGCCGACGAGCGGCGCGTCCTCGACCGCGCCTGGATCACCCGCGCCGTCCGCGCCAAGGACCTCAGCGGCGTCTGCGCCCCGCCGCCCGCGCCGCGCCCCGAGATCGCCGCGATCCTCTCCGCGCCGCTGCCCGAGTCCGGCCTCGCCGCCTCCGCCGAACGCTCCGCCGCGCACAACGGGACCCGCCCGCCCGCGCCCGCCCCGGCGCGCACCCCGGAGCCCGCCGCGGGCGAGCCGGCCGACGGCACCGCCGCCCCGCAGCCCGCCACCCGCTCCGTGCCCACCCCCAAGGACGTCGCCGCGCTCCGCGGCCCCAGCGTGCCGCCCCCGCCGCCGCCCGCGGCGACCCTGCGCTGGTCCTCCGACCGCGGCTGGATCGACCGCCCCGCCGCACCCCTCGGCGAGCCCGCCGAGACCGCCTCCCTGCCCACCCTCGCCCAGCTCACCAGCGCCGAGCAGCGCTGGGCCGACCGCGAGGAGGACATCACCACCGTCGGCGGCGACCCCTACGAGGTCGGCCAGGTCTTCGCCCGCCGCTGGCTCGACCGGCTCCCCGAGTCCGGCCACGTCCCCAAGCTCGCCACGATGTACCCGCGCATCCCGCACCGCATCGACGGCGAACTCCTCCGCTACGCCGCCCGCTTCGGCCTGCTCGCCCACAAGGACGACCAGATCGACGAGCACGACCGCTACGCGATCCGGGCCGGATTCTGGCGCGAGATCGACGTCCACGCCGCCGCGCAACACGCCCCCGCGCCCGAGGAGAGCCGGGGGACCCCGTAGGCTCATCCCTCGTGAGTACGGTGTGCGTGGTGCGGGACCTGGTCAAGACGTACCCCGCCACACGCGGCAGACGCGGAGCCCCCGCGACCCCCGAGGTACGGGCCACCGACGGGATCAGCCTCGATGTGCGCGGCGGCGAGATCTTCGGTCTGCTCGGCCCCAACGGCGCCGGCAAGTCCACCCTGGTGCGCCAGCTCACCGGCCTCATGCGCCCCGACTCCGGCACCGTGCGGATGCTCGGCCACGACCTGGTCCGCCACCCCGAACGGGCCGCCCGCCTCCTCGCCTACCTCGGCCAGGAGTCCACCGCCCTCGACGAGCTCACCGTCGCCCTCGCCGCCGAGACCACCGGCCGGCTGCGCGGCCTCGGCGCCGCCGCGGCCCGCGCCGAGCGCGACGCCGTCCTCGGCGAGCTCGGCCTCGACGAGATCGCCGGCCGCCCCCTGAAGAAGCTGTCCGGCGGGCAGCGCCGGCTCGCCTGCTTCGCCGCCGCCCTCGTCGGCGAGCGGCCCGTGCTCGTCCTCGACGAGCCCACCACCGGCATGGACCCGGTCGCCCGCCGTGCCGTCTGGGCCGCCGTCGACCGGCGGCGCGCCGAGCACGGCACCACCGTGCTGCTCGTCACCCACAACGTCATCGAGGCCGAGACCGTCCTCGACCGGGTCGCCGTGATCGACCGCGGCCGGGTCATCGCCTGCGACACCCCCGCCGGGCTCAAGGAACGCGTCGCCGGCGAGGTCCGGGTCGAGCTGGTCTGGCGCGAGCGCCCGCCCCTCGACGTCCCCGAGGTCGCCGCGCTGCGCACCTCGGCCCAGGAGTCCGGGCGCCGCTGGGTGCTCCGGCTCGCCCCGGACGAGGCCCGGGCGGCGGTCGCCGCCGTCACCGGCGGCGCCGCCTTCGCCGCCCTGGACGACTTCACCCTGGCGACGCCGAGCCTGGAGGACGTGTACCTGGCGCTCGGCGGCGAGACCCGGGGGCTGGTGAAGGCGTGAGTCAGCGAGAAGACCTCAGGAGCTGGACGAGTTGAGCACCCTGCCCGCGGAGGCCCTGACGGGCACCGCCCCGGTCGCCCCGGCCCGCGAAGCGGAGCCCGCCGCGGCCCCGCTCGCGCCGCGCGCCCGGCTGCTGCCCGCGCTCGGCGCCGTCTACCGGGCGCAGCTCAGCCGGGCCCGGGTGGCCCGGATCCCGCTGCTGTTCGTGGCGACCTTCCAGTCCGTCGGGATCATGGTCCTGATGCGCGGAGTGGTCGACGGCGGCGCGGAGGCCCGCGCCGTGGTGGCCGGCTCCGCCGTGCTCGTGGTCGCCTTCGTGGCGCTCAATCTGCTCGCCCAGTACTTCGGGCAGCTGCGGGCCGGCGGCGGGCTCGACCACTACGCCACGCTGCCCGTGCCGCCCGCGGCCGTCGTGCTCGGCGCGGCCGGCGCGTACGCCTCCTTCACCGTGCCCGGCACCGTGGTCACCGCGGTGGCCGGCTCGGTGCTCTTCGGGCTGCCGCTCGGGCACCTGTGGATCCTGGCGGCGGTGGTGCCGCTCGCCGGGGCCGCGCTCTCCGGGCTCGGCGCCGCGCTCGGCCTGCTCGCGCCCCGCCAGGAGCTCGCCACGCTGCTCGGCCAGCTCGGCATGTCCGCCGCGCTGCTGCTCGGCGTGCTGCCCGCGGACCGGCTGCCCGGACCGGTCGGCTGGGCCCGTGACCTGCTGCCCTCCACGTACGGCGTGGAGGCCCTGGCCCGTACCTTCGACGCGCGTCCGGACTGGACCGCGGTCGGCCTGGACCTGGCGGTGTGCGGGGCGGTCGGCGTGGTCTCGCTGGCCGTGGCGACCTGGGCCTACCGCAGGGCCGCGGTGCGCTGACCCGGCGCGGCCCGCTTCCTCCGGTCCGCTGAGGCGGCGCACAGGGACACCTGGCACGATGGCGTGGTGACCGCACCTCTGACTCCGCCGCACCAGCCCTCGCCGCACGATCACCACCGGCCCGAGCCGCTGCCGGAGCCGCCCGGGTCCGACGGCGCCCCCGGCACGGCCGCCGAGCTGCGGCAGTCCGCCGTGGTGGTCGCCGCGTCCGTGGTGGCCGGAGCACTGCTCGGGCTGCTGTGGCTGTGGCTCGCGCCCCGGATCCAGCTGTTCTCGGACGGCAAGGCGGTCTTCCTCAAGGACAGCGAGGGGGAGGCGGCGATCGGCTCGGACGGAACGTTCGTCCTGCTCGCCCTGGGCTTCGGCGCGCTCGCCGCGCTGCTCGTCTTCCTGGTCCACCGGCACGGCGGGATCGCCCTGGTCCTCGGGCTCGCCACCGGCGGCGTGCTGGGCTCGCTGCTCGGCTGGGGCGTCGGCGTCTGGCTCGGCCCGGAGCGGAACGTGGTCGCGCACGCCAAGGCGGTCGGCCCGGACGTCACCTTCGATGCCCCGCTGCAGCTCGACATGTGGGCCGCCGCGATGCTGGCCTGGCCGATCGCCGCGATGGTCGTCCACCTCGCGCTGACCGCCCTGTTCGGCCCGCGCGACCCGGAGCCGGAGGACGGCCCGTGGCCGCCGGAGCCGAAGACCACCACCCCGTAGCCCCACGTGAAGGGAAGGGGCCCGATCCACCGGATCGGGCCCTTCCGCGCGTCAGGGGTACGGGACGGCTCAGCCGCGGCCGATCGGGGCGAGCACCGCGGCGGTGAGGGCCGCCAGGTCCGCCGGGGCCAGCTCGACCTCCAGACCGCGCCGCCCGGCCGAGACGCAGATCGTCTCGTGCGCGGCGGCCGAGTCGTCCAGGACCGTGCGCAGCCGCTTGCGCTGCCCGAGCGGCGAGATGCCGCCGCGGACGTAGCCGGTGGTGCGCTCGGCCGCCGCCGGGTCCGCCATCGCCGCCCGCTTGCCGCCGACGGCCGCCGCGAGCGCCTTGAGGTCGAGCTGCCCGGCCACCGGGACGACGGCGACCGTCAGCTCCCCGTCCACGTCCGCGACCAGGGTCTTGAACACCCGGTCGGGGGAGACGCCGAGGGCCACCGCGGCCTCCTCGCCGTAGCTCGCGACGGCCGGGTCGTGCTCGTAGGCGTGCAGGGTGTACGCCGTGCCGGCCGCGGTCAGGGCCACCGTCGCCGGGGTCCCGCCGCTGTTCTTCTTCTGCTTCTTCGCCACGGAGGGCTCTCCTCGCGACAGTCTGGTTCGGTACGGGCCCGGTCCGGGCCGGTCAGTTCGGGCTGGTCGGCGCGCGGGTGAGGTCCACTGCCGGCAGCGAGGGCAGATGGCGCAGCACCGCCGTCTCCGCGCGCAGCAGCGCCAGCTCCTCGCGCAGCCGGGTCGCCGTGTCCGGCGCCTGGAGCAGCCGCTGCTTGGCCGGGATGTCGAGCACGGCCGCCGCCGCGACCAGGTACGACACCACCGACGGGTCGTCGGGCAGCTCGCTGGTGGTCAGCGAGCGCTCGCGGGCCCCGGCGAGCCGCTTCTGATAGCTGCGGAAGGCGCGCAGCACGCTCTCGGCGAGCGCCTCGGCCTCCTCGCCCCGCTCCTCCGGGATCTCCTCGGTCTCGGCGGTCAGGAACGGTCCGCTCGCGTCGACCGACAGCAGCTTCACCCGGACGGTGCCGGTGACCATCACCTCGTAGCCGCCGTCCGCGCGCTGCCGGATCGACGCCGCGTCGGCCACGCAGCCGACCCGGTGGAAGGCCTGGATCGGGTCCGGGCCGAAGCCGGCGGCCGGGCCCTTCTCCGGCAGCGCCGTCTGGTCCGGCATGCCGGGAGCGGTCGGCGCGACCTCACGGCCGTCCCGGATCGCCACGACGGCGAAGCGCCGCGGCTCGGACTCGTCCGTGGCAAGCAGCGCGCGCATCAGCGCGCGGTACCGCTCCTCGAAGACGTTCAGCGGCAGCACGAGACCCGGGAACAGCACCGTGTTCAGCGGGAAGAGGGGCAGACGGGCGGTGGTCACAGCGGTCAAGCGTAATGGCCGGACGGCCCGGCCCGGCCGTCCCCGTCCGCTTCGCCCCACCCCGCCGGGTACGGCTCCGGCCGGGCGGCCCGCAGCGGGGTGCGCCGGGCCACTTCGCGGACGGCCCGGGACCGCGCGTCCAGGAAGCCGCGCAGCGGGTCCTCGGCCGTCAGCGACCAGGGGAAGGTGCTGGCGTGCGGCCCGATCCGGCCGAACTCGGCCAGCGCCTCCGGCCAGCGGCCCCGGGCCGCCAGCACGTACACGAGCAGGTTGCGCACCTCGCCCGGCCACAGGTGACCGGCCGGATGGCGGGCCGACAGGGCGAGCGCCCGGTCGGCCGCCGCGTCGATCCGGTCCCCGCACACCGGGTGCCCGGCGCGCGGCCCGGCGACCAGCTGCTCGAAGGCCGCCCGCACCGGCAGCGCCTGCACCAGCGAGCCGGGCAGCGCGTCCTCGGCGGCCTGCTCGGCGAAGTCGAAGCACTCGTGGTGCGCGGCGTGCGGCGTGCGCGGGGTCTCCCCGCGCAGCCCGCAGCACTGGGCCGACAGATAGGTGAGCGCGGCGACGTGGCTGCCGTAGTGGTGCGGTGCGCGGCGGACCGCCTGCTCCCACAGGGTCTCGAAGACGGCGGGGGAGGCGTGGGTGCCGCGCGCGTGGTCCAGGGCGAGCCGCCACGGCACCGGGTCCTCGGGCGCCGCCGCGGCCGCCGCCTCGATCAGCGGGCCGACCTCGGCCAGCCGCTCGGCCCGGGCGGGTGACTCCCAGGCCCGGCGGACCGCCAGCTGTGCCTTCACGAGGAGGGCGTCCGGGTCCCCCGGCGCGGTCGCGAGCCAGTGCTCCAGCCAGCCGTCCCTGCGGTACGCGAAGGTGCTCAGCCGGATCGCGTAGCGGTCCCGGTCCTCCCACTCGGCGGCGTCCCGGGTGGTGGCGAGCAGTTTGGCGGCCGGCTCGGGGTCGTCGAGCGCCGCGGCCACCAGGGCCGGCGCCAGTCGGCTGTCCGGCGGGTCGAGCAGCACGTCGTCGTCCGGCGGGAGCGCGGCGAGGAGCCGCGGGGTGTGCCGGACCAGACGGGAGGTGCCGATCAGGGCGCGGAGCAGTGACATCGTGCGAAACATTGAAAACCGCAGGTGAGAGCCGCGCCAGTGGCGGACTGTGAAGCTTTCGTAGCGGCGGGAAGGTTGTACCGACAGGGGTCAAGACAGCGTAAAGAAAGGGGTGGAACGGTGTCCGGGCGACCCCCTTCCGCGCCGCCCGGCGACCCCTGCCCGGCCCCTCCCGATCCGCCCGCAGCCCGCCCCGGCCCGCCCCGGCCCTCCCCGGCCGGTCTCAGCCCCGGCGCAGCAGCCGTGATGCCCCCGCCGCGACCGTCGTCGCGAGCACCCAGCCGAGCAGCACCAGCGCCGTCGACGCCCACTGCCAGAAGCCCTCCAGGCGCCAGTAGCCCACCTGCCCCAGGTCGATCACCGGGAGCAGCAGGTCCAGGGCGTAGAGCGAGGCGTTCCAGTGCGGGGCCTCGCCCGGCTTCAGCGGCTCGGGCTCGTGCCGGGAGAACACGAAGGCGCCCGCCGCCCACAGCACCGCCATCCACAGCGCCGCCCGCCCCGGCCGGTAGCCGTAGGCCACGGTCAGGTCCTGCACCCAGCCCCACAGCTTCCCGGCCACCGGCAGCGTCTCCCGGCGCCTCCGCTGCTTGGCGAGCAGCACCTCGCGCGCGTCGGCGTCCTCCCCGCTGTTGCGCAGCACCGTCGCCAGGCGCTCGTACGGCTCCGGCGCGTACTCCGGGGTGGCCGCCGCGACCCACTCCAGGCGCCGGGCCAGCGGGAAGTGCCCGTACGGCACGAGGTTCTCGTAGACGAAACCGCCCATCGCGAGGCCGCCGGGGCCCGGCCAGCTGCTGGACAGGTCGATCAGCGTCACCACCTTCGCCCCGTTGAGCACCACCCGGCCCTCCTCGGGCCGCTCCCCGTTGAAGCGCAGCTCCGGGGTGACGATCCGGCGCAGCGACAGCTCCTCGCGGCGCGAGCCGTCGAGCACGAAGCGGGCGTAGTGCAGGTCCAGGGAGTCGCCGAAGCGCCCGTCGTCGAGCCGCACCCCGCCGTGGCACTCCAGCGGCTTGCGCCGGGCGCCCTGGGCCGGCGTCACCCCGTAGGGCGGGGTGGCCGTCGCCTGCCCCGAGGAGTCGTAGACCCACGCCGCGTTCAGATAGAGGGTGCGCTCGACGGTCAGCTGCGGCGCGTTCAGCGCGCGGCGCTGCTGCGCGCCGCGCAGCACGCTGCCCCGCAGGCTCAGCGACACCCCGACCTTCGCGCCGCGCAGGCTCAGCTCCCCGTGCGTCTCGATCAGCTCGGCCTGGAGGTCCTGGGCCACCACCATGCCGTCCGCCGTGATCGCCCGGCCGCGCCGGTCCGGCCACACCCGGATCTGGTTGATCAGCAGGTCCGTGCCGATCTGCGCGTCCGTCAGCCGGATGCCCCGCTCCACCCGGCAGCGCGGCAGGTGCAGGTCGCCCGCCGTGTGCAGTCGGGCCGCCTCCAGGCGGGGTATCGCGCACTCGACCATCCGCAGCGTGCCGAAGTGCGCCTCCGGCAGCACCACCTCCCCGTCGAAGCGGCAGCCGTTCAGCTCCACGTACGGCCCTATCGTGCCGCCGGCCAGATTCAGCACCCCGGTGATCCGCGCCCCGCGCAGCTTCAGCGCCGCGACCCGCCCGGACACCGCCGGCGGCCCGTCGAGCAGCAGCAGCTGCACCACCTCCGCCCGCACGCAGCGCTCCGCGCCCCACACCCGCCGCGCCGCGAACGGATCGTCCCGCTCGGGGACCCCCTCCCTCAGATCGCACATCGCACCCACCCGGAACGCCCTCCACATGACCCGCTCGGGCCGGGTCAGGCCCTCCGGCATCCCGTCGTCCTCGCGCGGCTCGGTCACTGCCGCCCCCTCGCTTTCCACGATTCCGCTTCCCCGGATTCGTACAGCCGTTCTTCCCGGTGCGTGACGGACTGAACGCTAACGGTCAGGAGTGGCGACAAGACGCCAGTGGTGCGTATCAGACGTCAGAGTGGTTCGTATCAGCCAGTGATACGGAAGACCGGCCCTGTGGGCCGTCTGAGAGAATTGACCCGTGATCTCTCGAATCGATCTGCGCGGTGAGGCCCTCCCCGAGGGTTCCGCCCTGCGCGACCTGCTGCCCCGTGCCGAGTTCGACGTGGAAGCCGCTCTGGAGAAGGTGCGGCCGATCTGCGAGGACGTCCGGCATCATGGCGCGGCCGCGGTGATCGACTACGGGGAGAAATTCGACGGCGTCCGCGTTCCGGCCCTGCGCGTGCCCGCCGAGGCGCTCGCCCGCGCCCTCGACGAGCTCGACCCGGCCGTCCGCGCGGCCCTGGAGGAGTCCATCCGGCGCGCCCGCCTGGTCCACCGCGACCAGCGGCGCACGAACCACACCACCCAGGTCGTGCCCGGCGGCACGGTCACCGAGAAGTGGATCCCGGTCGAGCGCGTCGGCCTGTACGTGCCGGGCGGCCGCTCGGTCTACCCGTCCTCCGTCGTGATGAACGTCGTCCCGGCCCAGGAGGCCGGCGTGGAGGGCCTGGCCGTCGCCTCGCCCCCGCAGCGTGAGTTCGGCGGACTGCCGCACCCGACGATCCTCGCCGCCTGCGCCCTGCTCGGCGTGGACGAGGTCTACGCGGCCGGCGGCGCCCAGGCCGTCGCCATGTTCGCGTACGGCACCGAGGGCACCGCCGACGAGCCCGGCTGCGCCCCGGTCAACCTGGTCACCGGCCCCGGCAACATCTACGTGGCCGCCGCCAAGCGCCTCCTCAAGGGCCGCATCGGCATCGACGCCGAGGCCGGCCCCACCGAGATCGCGATCCTCGCGGACGCCACCGCCGACCCGGTGCACGTGGCCGCCGACCTGATCAGCCAGGCCGAGCACGACCCGATGGCCGCCTCCGTCCTCGTCACCGACTCCGAGGAGCTCGCCGAGGCCACCGAGGCCGAGCTGAAGACCCAGGTCGCCGCCTCCAAGCACGTGGACGACCGGATCGTCCCGGCGCTGGCCGGCAAGCAGTCCGCGATCGTCCTCGTGGACGGCCTCGACGAGGGCCTCAAGGTCGTCGACGCCTACGGCGCCGAGCACCTGGAGATCCAGACCGCCGACGCCGCCGCCCTCGCCGACCGGGTCCGCAACGCGGGCGCGATCTTCGTCGGCCCCTGGGCGCCGGTCTCGCTCGGCGACTACGCCGCCGGTTCCAACCACGTGCTGCCCACCGGCGGCTGCGCCTGCCACTCGTCCGGCCTGTCCGTGCAGTCCTTCCTCCGCGGCGTCCACATCGTGGACTACACGCGCGACGCCCTCGCCGAGGTCGCCCACCACGTGGTCACCCTCGCCGAGGCGGAGGACCTGCCCGCGCACGGCGCGGCGATCAAGGCGAGGTTCGGCTGGAAGGTGCCCGAGAGCAAGTGAGCGACAAGAACGACACCATCGGGATCGACGACCTGCCGATCCGCGACGAGCTGAAGGGCAAGTCGCCCTACGGCGCGCCCCAGCTCGACGTGCCCGTCCAGCTGAACACCAACGAGAACCCGTACCCGCTGCCCGAGCCCCTGGTGGCCCGGATCGCGGAGCGGGTCGCCGAGGCCGCCCGCGGCCTCAACCGCTACCCCGACCGCGACGCCGTCGAGCTGCGCACCGAGCTGGCCCGCTACCTCACCCGTACCGGCAAGCACCCGGTCTCCCTGGAGAACGTGTGGGCCGCCAACGGCTCCAACGAGGTGCTCCAGCAGCTGCTCCAGACCTTCGGCGGCCCGGGCCGCACCGCGATCGGCTTCGAGCCCTCGTACTCGATGCACGCCCTGATCGCCCGCGGCACCGGCACCGGCTGGATCTCCGGTCCGCGCAACGAGGACTTCACGATCGACGTCGAGGCGGCCGAGCAGGCCATCGCCGAGAACGCGCCGGACGTCGTCTTCGTCACCTCGCCCAACAACCCCACCGGCACCGCCGTCGGGGCCGAGACGGTCCTCGCCCTCTACGAGGCCGCCCAGGCCGCCAAGCCCTCGCTGGTGGTCGTCGACGAGGCGTACGTGGAGTTCAGCCACCGGGACTCGCTGCTGCCCCTCATCGAGGGCCGCCCGCACCTGGTGATCTCCCGGACCATGTCCAAGGCCTTCGGCGCCGCCGGACTGCGCCTGGGCTATCTCGCCGCGCACCCCGCCGTGGTCGACGCCGTCCAGCTGGTGAGACTGCCGTACCACCTCTCGGCCGTCACCCAGGCCACCGCCCTCGCCGCCCTGGAGCACACCGACACCCTCCTCGGCTACGTCGAGCAGCTCAAGGCCGAGCGCGACCGCCTGGTCACCGAGCTGCGCGCGCTCGGCTACGAGGTCACCGACTCCGACGCCAACTTCGTCCAGTTCGGGCGCTTCGACGGAGCCGAGGGCTCCCACGAGGCCTGGCGGAAGATCCTCGACCGGGGCGTCCTGGTCCGGGACAACGGCGTACCGGGCCGGCTGCGGGTCACCGCCGGCACCCCCGAAGAGAACGACGCGTTCCTCGACGCGGTTCGTGAGCTGAAGAAGGAGCAGGACGCATGAGCCGCGTAGGCCGCGTTGAGCGCACCACCAAGGAGACCTCCGTCGTCGTCGAGATCGACCTCGACGGCACCGGAAAGGTCGACGTGTCGACCGGGGTCGGCTTCTACGACCACATGCTCGACCAGCTCGGCCGGCACGGTCTGTTCGACCTGACCGTGAAGACCGACGGCGACCTCCACATCGACTCGCACCACACCATCGAGGACACCGCCCTCGCGCTGGGCGCCGCCTTCAAGCAGGCCCTCGGCGACAAGGTCGGCATCTACCGCTTCGGCAACTGCACCGTCCCGCTGGACGAGTCGCTCGCCCAGGTCACCGTCGACCTCTCCGGCCGTCCCTACCTGGTGCACACCGAGCCGGAGAACATGGCGCCGATGATCGGCTCCTACGACACCACGATGACCCGGCACATCCTGGAGTCCTTCGTGGCCCAGGCGCAGATCGCCCTGCACGTGCACGTGCCGTACGGGCGCAACGCGCACCACATCGTCGAGTGCCAGTTCAAGGCCCTCGCCCGCGCCCTGCGCTACGCCTCCGAGCGCGACCCGCGCGCGGCCGGCATCCTTCCCTCGACGAAGGGCGCCCTCTGACCGTGAACGGCCTCTCCACCATCCTGATCGTCGTCGGGCTCTTCCTGCTCGGCGGCATCTACTCCTTCGTCAAGCAGCAGATGCCCAAGGGCCTCATCGTGCTGCTCTCCCTCGGCGCGGCCATGTGCCTGGCCGCCGGCGTACTGCGGCTGGACGTGTGGTCATGAGTGCGAACGGTTCCAAGAAGGTCGTCGTCTTCGACTACGGCTTCGGCAACGTGCGCTCCGCCGAGCGCGCGCTCGCCCGGGTCGGCGCGGACGTCGAGATCACCCGCGACTACGACAGGGCGATGAACGCCGACGGGCTCCTCGTGCCCGGCGTCGGCGCCTTCTCCGCCTGCATGCAGGGCCTCAAGGAGGCCCGCGGCGACTGGATCGTCGGCCGCCGGCTGTCCGGCGGACGCCCGGTGATGGGCATCTGCGTCGGTATGCAGATCCTCTTCGCCCGCGGCATCGAGCACGGCGTCGAGACCGAGGGCCTCGACGAGTGGCCCGGCACGGTCGAGCCGCTGAACGCCCCGGTCGTCCCCCACATGGGCTGGAACACCGTGGACGCCCCCGAGGGCAGCGAGCTCTTCGCCGGCCTGGACGCCGACGCCCGCTTCTACTTCGTCCACTCCTACGCGGTGCGCGACTGGACCCTGGAGATCGGCAACCCGAACCTCCGGGCCCCCAAGGTCACCTGGGCCACCCACGGCGAGCCCTTCGTGGCCGCCGTCGAGAACGGTGCCCTGTGGGCCACCCAGTTCCACCCCGAGAAGTCCGGCGACGCCGGCGCCCAGCTCCTCACCAATTGGATCGGAACCCTGTGACTGTGCCGTCTGTGCTCGAACTCCTCCCCGCCGTCGACGTCCGCGACGGCCAGGCCGTCCGCCTCGTCCACGGCGAGTCCGGCACCGAGACCTCCTACGGCTCCCCGCTGGAGGCCGCCCTCGCCTGGCAGCGGGCCGGCGCCGAGTGGCTCCACCTGGTCGACCTGGACGCCGCCTTCGGCACCGGTGACAACCGGGACCTGGTCCGCCAGGTCACCGAGGCCATGGACATCAAGGTCGAGCTGTCCGGCGGCATCCGCGACGACGCCTCGCTGGCCGCCGCCCTCGCCACCGGCTGCACCCGGGTCAACCTCGGCACCGCCGCCCTGGAGACCCCCGAGTGGGTCGCCAAGGTCATCGCCGAGCACGGCGACAAGATCGCCGTCGGCCTCGACGTGCGCGGCACCACCCTCAAGGGCCGCGGCTGGACCCGCGACGGCGGCGACCTCTACGAGACGCTCGCCCGCCTCGACTCCGAGGGCTGCTCCCGCTACGTCGTCACCGACATCGCCAAGGACGGCACCCTGCAGGGCCCCAACCTGGAGCTCCTGAGGAACGTCTGCGCCGCCACCGACAAGCCCGTCGTCGCCTCCGGCGGCGTCTCCTCCCTGGACGACCTGCGGGCCCTGGCCGGCCTCGTCCCGCTGGGCGTCGAGGGCGCCATCGTGGGCAAGGCGCTCTACGCGAAGGCCTTCACCCTCGAAGAGGCCCTGGAGGCGGTGGCCGCCGCATGACCGGCATCGAGCGGGTGAAGAGCGGCAGCCCCTGGGAGGACGCCTTCGGCTTCGCGCGCGCCGTCGCCGCCGGCGACCGGGTCGTCGTCGGCGGCACCACCTCCTTCAAGGGCTCGGTGCTGCACGGCGAGGGCGACCCCTACCAGCAGGCCCGGGCGGCCTTCGGGACCGCCCTGGAGGCGATCGCCGAGTTCGGGCTCGGCCCCGAGTCGGTGATCCGGACCCGGATGCTGCTCACCCACGCCCGGGACATCGACGCGGTCGGCCGCGCCCACCAGGAGGTCTTCGGCGAGGTGCGCCCGGTGACCACCCTGATGGTCGTGGCGGGCTTCGTCGACCCGCGCATCCTGGTCGAGGTCGAGCTGGAGGCATACCGAGGAGCGTCGTCATGAGTCTCGCCGTACGTGTGATCCCCTGCCTGGACGTGGACAACGGCCGGGTCGTCAAGGGCGTCAACTTCCAGAACCTGCGGGACGCCGGCGATCCCGTCGAGATGGCCAAGCTGTACGACGCCGAGGGCGCCGACGAGCTGACCTTCCTCGACATCACCGCCTCCTCCGGCAACCGCGAGACCACCTACGACGTGGTGCGCCGCACCGCCGAGCAGGTCTTCATCCCGCTCACCGTGGGCGGCGGCGTGCGCTCGGCGGAGGACGTCGACCGGCTGCTGCGCGCCGGGGCCGACAAGGTGGGCGTGAACACGGCCGCCATCGCCCGCCCCGAGCTGATCCAGGAGATCGCCGAGCGCTTCGGCCGCCAGGTGCTCGTCCTGTCCGTGGACGCCCGCCGCACCGCCACCGGCTCCTTCGAGGTGACGACGCACGGCGGCCGCAAGGGCACCGGCATCGACGCCGTCGAGTGGGCGCACCGGGCCGCGGAGCTGGGCGCGGGGGAGATCCTGCTCAACTCGATGGACGCCGACGGCACCAAGGACGGCTACGACACCGAGATGATCGCGGCCGTGCGCAAGCACGTGACCGTGCCGGTGATCGCCTCCGGCGGCGCCGGGAAGCTTGCGCACTTCCCGCCGGCGATCGACGCGGGCGCGGACGCGGTGCTGGCCGCCTCCGTGTTCCACTTCGGCGACCTGCGGATCTCGGAGGTCAAGCAGACGCTGAGGGAGACGGGCCACGAGGTCCGCTGAGACCCCGTTCCGTTTGTCGAAGGGCCCCCGCGGGGGCCCTTCTTCCTTTCCGGGCCGTTCCCGGCCCCGTCCGGGAGCCCCTCCCGAGAAGTGCAGGAAAATTTGTGCAACTTCTGTTGCGCAACTTTTCTTTCGTATCTATGGTCGTGGGCATGACCTCCTCCGAGACCCGCCGGATCACCGACCTCGGCACCCTCAAGGCCATCTCGCACCCGCTGCGGATGCGCCTCTACCGGGCCCTCTTCGTCGCCCGCACCGCCACCGCCTCCCAGCTCGCCGAGCAGGTCGACGAGGCCGTGTCCCTGGTCAGCTACCACCTGCGCAAGCTCGCCGCCGGCGGCCTCGTCGAGGAGGCCGAGCCCCAGTCCGCCGACGGCCGCGAACGCTGGTGGCAGCCCAGCTCGTACGGCTTCAGCATCCACGAGGAGGACCTCAAGGACGCCCCCGAACTCGCCGCCGCCAGCGCCGCCTTCGGCCGTACCGTCACCGAGCAGCGCGCGGCCCTGCACGCCCGCTTCCTCGACGAGCGCCTCACCTGGTCCGAGGAGTGGCGCTCCGCCTCGATCAGCTCCGAGTGGCTGCCCCGGCTCACCGCCGGCGAACTCGACGCCCTGGGCCGGGAGCTGGAGGCCGTCATCAGGAAGTACGACCAGGCCGCCCGCGCCGCCGAGGCCGCCGGCGACACCGAGGGCCGCGAGAACGTCGCCGTCCACGTCCACGGCTTCCCCTACCGCCCGTGACCGCCGCCACGGTGGCCGAGCCCACCTCCCGACCCGCCGCCCGCAGCCCCCAGGTCCTGCGCTGGCTCGGCGCCTACACCGCCTCCACCCTCGGCGACAGCGTCTACTACCTGGCCCTCTCCTGGGCCGCCGTCAGCAGCGGCAGCCCCGCCCAGGCCGGCCTCGTCATGACCGTCGCCGCCGTGCCCCGCGCCCTGCTGATGCTCGTCGGCGGAGTGCTCGCCGACCGGCTCGGACCGCGCCGGGTCGTCATCGCCTCCGACACCGTGCGCTGCCTGTCCGCCCTCGGCCTCGCCGCGATCCTCTTCCTCTCCTTGCCCGGGCTGTGGGTGCTCGCCGCCGTCGCCGTCGTCTTCGGCACCGTCGACGCCCTCTTCCTGCCCGCCGTGGGCGCCCTGCCGCCCCGGATCGCCGACCGCGACCAGCTCGCCCGCGTCCAGGGCATGCGCGGCCTCGCGTACCGCATGGGCGCCGTCCTCGGCTCCCCGCTCGGCGGCCTCGCCGTCGCCCTCGGCGGCTCCGCCACCGCCTTCACCGTCGCCGGCGTGCTCTTCGCGCTCTCCCTGCCGCTGCTGTGCGCGCTGAAGCTCCGCCCGCTGCCCACCGAGGAGCGGACGGACGGCACCGCCCTGCGCGACCTCGCCGACGGACTGCGCTACCTCCGCCGCCACCGGGTCCTCGGCCCGCTGATGATCGTCGTGCTGCTCGCCGACCTCGGCTTCGTCGGCCCGCTCAACGTCGGCCTCGCCCTCCTCGCCCAGCAGCGCGGCTGGGGCGCCTCCGGCATCGGCTGGATCCTCTTCGGATTCGGCGCGGGCGCCGGCGCCGCCTCCCTGCTCCTGACCGTGTGCGGGCGCGTCCCGCGCGCCGGCGCCGTCAGCGGCTGGACCATGGTGCTCGGCGCGCTGTCCATCGGCGCCCTCGCCCACGTCCCCCTGCTGCCCGCCGCCGTCGGCGTCGCCCTCTCCGTCGGCCTGCTCGCCGGACTCTCCGGCGCGCTGTGCAACGCCCTCCTGCAGACCGAGTGCGACCCCGCGTACCTCGGCCGGGTCTCGGCCGTGTCCAGCCTCTGCTCGCTCGGCCTCGCCCCGCTGACCTTCCCGCTCACCGGCGCCGCCATCGGCCTCTGGGGTGCCGGCCCGGTCTTCGCCGTCAGCGCCGGCGTCTGCGCCCTGAGCGGGGTCTACGCCCTGCTCGTCCCGGCCCTGCGCACGGCCGAGCTGCCCCGCTCGTAGCCCGGATCCCGAGCCGCCCCGCCGGTGGCTCAGATCCCCAGCTGCTTCGTCTCCCGCAGCCGCTCCACCGCCGCCTGGTCGCCCTCCATGGCCACCTTCGCCGCGTCCTGCCGCCCGAACAGGTACATGGTCAGCTCGCCCGGCTCCCCGGACACCGTCACCACCGGGGTCCCGCGGTGCGCCACCACCGTCTGCCCGTTCGGGCGGCGCAGCACCAGGCCCACCGGCACCTTCCGGCCCAGCAGCCGCGCCGACTTCTCCAGGCGCGACCACAGCGCGTCCGCGAACACCGGGTCCAGCTCGCGCGGCGACCAGTCCGGCTGCGCCCGGCGCACGTCCTCGGCGTGCACGTAGAACTCCACCACGTTCGCGCCCTCGTCGACCTGCTTGATCGTGAACGGCGACATCCGCGGCGGACCCGTACGGATGAGCCCGATCAGCTCCTCGTACGGCTTCTCGGCGAACTCCGCCTGCACCCGCTCCAGCCGGTCCCTGAGCAGCGGGACCAGCGTGCCGGCCGCGGCGTCCGGCCGGCGCTCGCGCACCACCACGTGCGCCGCCAGATCCCGGGTCCGCCACCCTTCGCAGAGCGTCGGCGCGTCCGGACCGGCCGCCTCCAACAGGTCGGCGAGCAGAAGACGTTCACGCTTGGCATGGGTCGACATGGGCGCCAGCGTACGGCCGGGGCGGCGGCCCCGCCCAGCGGATGCCCGCCGACCGGACCCGTCGTCCCGCCCAGTGGACGTCCCCCGGTCACCACCCCCGGTCGCGGCACAATGGGCCCATGAGCAGCACGCCCCGGACCCCCAGCGACCTCGACCCCGCCGTCGCCGCCCGCCTCAAGCGCAGCGCCGACGGGCTCGTGCCCGCCATCGCCCAGCAGCACGACACCGGCGAGGTGCTCATGCTCGGCTGGATGGACGACGAGGCGCTGCACCGCACCCTCACCACCGGCCGCGCCACCTACTGGTCCCGCAGCCGCCAGGAGTACTGGGTCAAGGGCGACACCTCCGGGCACGTCCAGCACGTCAAGGCCGTCGCCCTCGACTGCGACGCCGACACCATCCTCGTCAAGGTCGACCAGGTGGGCGCCGCCTGCCACACCGGGACCCGTACCTGTTTCGACACCGACGTGCTGCTCGCGGCCGAGTAGGGTCTGGCGCCATGGATCTCGAGACCTTCCGCAAGCTGGCGGCCGACCGCCGCGTCATCCCCGTCAGCCGCCGGCTCCTCGCGGACGGCGACACCCCGGTCGGGCTCTACCGCAAGCTCGCCGCCGAACGCCCCGGCACCTTCCTCCTCGAATCCGCGGAGAACGGGCGCTCCTGGTCCCGCTACTCCTTCATCGGGGTCCGCAGCGACGCCACGCTGACGGTGCAGGACGGCGAGGCCCACTGGCTCGGCACCCCGCCCGTCGGCGTCCCCGTGGACGGCGACCCGCTCGCCGCGCTGCGCGCCACCGTCGAGACCCTGCACACTCCCCCTATGCCTGGCGGCATGGGAGGTACCCCCACGCGCGACCTCGCCTCCGGCATGCCGCCCTTCACCGGCGGCATGGTCGGCTACCTCGGCTACGACATCGTGCGCCGCCTGGAGCGCATCGGCGAGCACGGCCGGGACGACCTGAGGCTGCCCGAGCTGACCATGCTGCTCACCAGCGACCTCGCCGTCCTCGACCACTGGGACGGCACCGTGCTCCTGATCGCCAACGCGATCAACCACAACGACCTGGAGACCGGCGTCGACGAGGCGTACGCGCACGCCGTGGCCCGGCTCGACGCGATGGAGGCCGACCTGGCCCGCCCCGTCGCGACCACCCCGGCCGCCCTGCCCGCCTCGGAGCTGCCCGCGTACACCGCCCAGTGGGGCGGCCCGGCCTACCAGGACGCCGTCGAGGACATCAAGGAGCGCATCCGGGCAGGCGAGGCCTTCCAGGTCGTGCCCTCGCAGCGCTTCGAGACCCCCTGCACCGCCTCCGCGCTCGACGTCTACCGGGTGCTGCGGGCCACCAACCCGTCCCCGTACATGTACCTCTTCCGCTTCGAGAACGGCTTCGACGTCGTCGGCTCCTCGCCCGAGGCCCTGGTCAAGGTCGAGGACGGGCGGGCGATGCTGCACCCGATCGCCGGCACCCGGCACCGCGGCGCCACCCCGCAGGAGGACAACGAGCTCGCCGAGGAGCTGCTCGCCGACCCCAAGGAGCGCGCCGAGCACCTGATGCTCGTCGACCTCGGCCGCAACGACCTCGGCCGGGTCTGCGAACCGGGCTCCGTCGAGGTGGTCGACTTCATGTCCATCGAGCGCTACTCGCACGTCATGCACATCGTGTCCACCGTCACCGGCAGGGTCGCCGAGGGCCGCACCGCCTTCGACGTCCTCACCGCCTGCTTCCCGGCCGGCACCCTCTCCGGGGCGCCCAAGCCGCGCGCCATGCAGATCATCGAGGAGCTGGAGCCCGCCCGCCGCGGCCTGTACGGCGGCTGCGTCGGCTACCTCGACTTCGCCGGCGACTCCGACACCGCCATCGCCATCCGCACCGCGCTGCTGCGCGACGGCACGGCCTACGTGCAGGCCGGAGCCGGCGTCGTCGCCGACTCCGACCCGGTCGCCGAGGACAACGAGTGCCGCAACAAGGCCGCCGCGGTGCTCCGCGCCGTCCACACGGCGAACCGGATGCACACGACCGGATGAACGAACGGCGAGCCGGTAGGGGATAGTGGGGTACGTGAGTGCTGTACCCGTACCCCAGCCCCGAGCCGCCCGAACGGGCGGCGCCGCCCCCTCCGGCGCCCGCCGCGGCCTGGCCGCCGCCCTGCTGCTCGGCGCCCTCGGAGCCACCGTCGTACTGCTCTCCGCCGGCCAGATCTGGGCCGAGGGCACCGCGTCGGTCGGCGGCGGAACCGTCCCCGTCGAGGCCGACGGCGGCACCGTCACCGGCGTCCCGACCGCGCTCGCGATCGTCGGCCTCGCCGCCCTCGTCGCCGTCTTCGCGGTCCGCCGCACCGGCCGCACCATGGTCGCCGCGCTGCTCGCCCTGAGCGGCGCCGGCGCGGCCCTCGCCGCCGTCCTCGGCGCCTCCGACAGCGCCGCCCTGGACGCCGAGGCCGCCCGGATCACCGGCAACACGGCCGCCGCCGTGAACGGCCTCAGCCACACCGTCTGGCCGTACGTCACCGCCGCCGGCGCCGTCCTCATCCTGGCCGCCGGGCTCTTCGCGCTGCGCTTCGGCAAGGCCTGGCCCGCCATGGGCGGCCGCTACGAGCGCTCCGGCGCGCCCCGCGCCGCCCGCCGCCCCGCCCGCGTCGACCCCGACCGCCCCGAGGACCTCTGGAAGGCCCTGGACCGCGGCGAGGACCCGACGCACGGCGGCTGACCCGGTACGGTGACCGCGACGCGTGATCGTTCGGGCACCCCGATGCATCACGGCGCCCGCGTGTGCGGAAGAATGAGGCGTCACCACCGAGCAACACCAACGAGGAGCAACTCATGGCGGGCAGCGCCCACGGACACACCCCGGCCGCCTGGACCGGTGTCATCATCTCCTTCATCGGCTTCTGCATCGCCGGCGTCTTCATGGTGGCCGCCAACGTGCCGGGCTTCTGGGCCGGTGTCGGTGTCATCCTCCTCGGCGGTGTCGTCGGCGGCGCCATGAAGCTCGCCGGCATGGGCATGCCGAAGGCTTCGGACGACGTCGTGGCCGCCCGCGAGGCCGCCACCCGGGCCGCCCTCGGCAAGGCCTGACCCTCCGCCGCACCCCGGTTCACCCCGAAGGCGCAGCCCCCCGACGCGGGGCTGCGCCTTCGCGCCGTACGGGCGAGAATCTGCGGGTGGACCCGAACCCGAGCCCGGCCCCGACGCCCCCGCACACCGCAGCAGCGAGCGCGCCGCACCCCGGCCACGCCGTGCCCCTCCCGGCCCCGTACGCCCCCCACGGCCCGTACGCGGCCTACGGGCCCGCCGGACCGCCCCCGGCGCCCCGGCCGCTCGCCCGGCGCCTCCTGGCCCCGCTCGGCACCCTCGCCGGGGTCGCCGCCGCCTTCGCGTACGTCGGCACCGTCGACCCCAACGAACCCGGCCACTACCCCGTCTGCCCGCTGCTGCGCTTCGCCGGCCTCTACTGCCCCGGCTGCGGCGGACTGCGCAGCGCCCACGCCTTCGTCCACGGCGACCTCGCCACCGCCCTCGGCGCCAACGCGCTCGCCGTCCTCGGCTACGGGATCTTCGCCGTCGTGATGGTCCTCTGGCTGGTTCGCGCCGTCCGCGGACTGCCGATGCGACTCGCCGTCGCCCCGGCCTGGTGGTGGGGCGTCGGGGCCGTCCTCACCGCGTTCACGCTGGTCCGGAACCTGCCGTTCGGCGCCGCGCTCGCCCCCTGAGGACCCGCCGGGCGCCCCCGCGAAGTCCCAGCAGTTGGGACGTGTCGTCAACCGATGCGAGTCAGCGGCCCACCTGCGGATACCATCGACCTGGCTGAACCGTGTTCATCGAATCCCGGAAGGGGGCCTCTCGCGTGAGTGTGCTCGACGAGATCATCGACGGCGTGCGCGCCGACCTCGCAGAGCGGCAGGCGCGGGTCTCCCTCGACGAGCTCAAGGAGCGCGCCGCCAAGGCGCCGCAGGCCAAGGACGGAGTCGCCGCCCTGCGCGGCGACGGCGTCAAGGTGATCTGCGAGGTCAAGCGCTCCAGCCCGTCCAAGGGCGCGCTCGCCGCCATCGCCGACCCGGCCGGACTGGCCGCCGACTACGAGGCGGGTGGCGCCGCCGTCATCTCCGTCCTCACCGAGCAGCGCCGCTTCGGCGGCTCGCTGGCCGACCTGGAGGCCGTGCGCGCCCGCGTCGACATCCCGGTCCTGCGCAAGGACTTCATCGTCACCGCGTACCAGCTCTGGGAGGCCCGGGCCTACGGCGCGGACCTCGCGCTGCTCATCGTCGCCGCCCTGGAGCAGGAGGCCCTGGTCTCCCTCATCGAGCGCGCCGAGTCCATCGGACTCACCCCGCTCGTCGAGGTGCACGACGAGGAGGAGGTCGAGCGGGCCGTCGACGCCGGCGCCCGCGTCATCGGCGTCAACGCGCGCAACCTGAAGACCCTCAAGGTCGACCGGTCCACCTTCGAGCGCGTCGCGCCCGAGATCCCGGCCGGCATCGTCAAGGTCGCCGAGTCCGGCGTCCGCGGGCCGCACGACCTGATCGCGTACGCCAACGCCGGCGCCGACGCGGTCCTGGTCGGCGAGTCCCTGGTCACCGGCCGAGACCCGAAGTCCGCCGTCGCCGACCTGGTCGCCGCCGGCGCCCACCCGGCGCTGCGCCACGGGCGGGGCTGACCCCGCCATGAGCGTCCGCTTCCGCCACGACACGCCGCACGTCCCGGGCCGCATCGCCCGGGGCGCGGTCGACGTGCACACGGACGGAAGCGACCGCCGCCACGCCCCGCTCGCCCGAGGCTGCCGCCCGCGCGGCTGCCGCGCGCCCGCCCGCCGTGTGCACGGCCGCCGGGTCCGCTACGTGATCGGCGACGAGCCGGGCCAGGTCAACGGCATGCGATGGCGCCCGCGCCCCGCGCGCGCTTCCTGACCCCCGCACCCCGTACGGCCGGGTGCGCCGCCCGCCCGATCCGTTCCCGTCGTGGGTATTCGTCCCGCAGGGCGGGGCGGGTGGGCACACGGGACGGCGCCCTTGCGGGCGCCTCCGCTCCCCGTACCTGCCCGCACCACCGGTGCGGCGCCCTCGTGGTGCGGGTCCAGGCGCGGAATGCCTGGGCCCGGCAAGGGGCGCCGTCCGTTGTGCCCACCCGTTCCGCCCCAGCGGAACGAATGCCCACAACGGAATGGCGCGGCAGCCCACAACGGGACGGCGGCGCCCGCCACGGAGTGGCGCGGCCGCCGGCAACGGGCTCGGCGAGGCACCGCGTCCCGCCAGGGCGACGTGCCCGGCCGGCTGCGCGGCGGGAGTCAGGCGCGCGCATAACGTGACCATCGACCACACGTGATCCCGGGGCACCCGCCCCGCGAGGAGCAACCGCATGTCCAGCGAGTTCTTCATTCCCGACCCGGAGGGTCAGGTCCCGTCCGCCGAGGGCTACTTCGGTGCCTACGGCGGCAAGTTCATCCCCGAGGCCCTCGTCGCCGCCGTCGACGAGGTCGCCGTCGAGTACGACAAGGCCAAGAGCGACCCCGAGTTCGCCCGCGAGCTCAACGAGCTCATGGTCAACTACACCGGCCGGCCCAGCGCCCTCACCGAGGTCCCGCGGTTCGCCGAGCACGCCGGCGGCGCCCGGGTGTTCCTCAAGCGCGAGGACCTCAACCACACCGGCTCGCACAAGATCAACAACGTGCTCGGCCAGGCCCTGCTCACCAAGCGCATGGGCAAGACCCGGGTCATCGCGGAGACCGGCGCCGGCCAGCACGGCGTCGCCACCGCCACCGCCTGCGCCCTCTTCGGCCTCGACTGCACCATCTACATGGGCGAGGTCGACACCCAGCGGCAGGCCCTCAACGTGGCCCGGATGCGGATGCTCGGCGCCGAGGTCGTGGCCGTGAAGTCCGGCAGCCGCACCCTCAAGGACGCCATCAACGAGGCGTTCCGCGACTGGGTCGCCAACGTGGACCGCACCCACTACCTCTTCGGCACGGTCGCCGGCCCGCACCCCTTCCCCGCCATGGTCCGCGACTTCCACCGGGTCATCGGCGTCGAGGCCCGCCGCCAGATCCTGGAGCGCACCGGGCGCCTGCCCGACGCGGCCGTCGCCTGCGTCGGCGGCGGCTCGAACGCCATCGGCCTCTTCCACGCCTTCATCCCGGACGCCTCCGTCCGCCTGGTCGGCTGCGAGCCGGCCGGCCACGGCGTGGAGACCGGCGAGCACGCCGCGACCCTGACCGCCGGCGAGCCCGGCATCCTCCACGGCTCCCGGAGCTACGTCCTCCAGGACGAGGAGGGCCAGATCACCGAGCCGTACTCGATCTCGGCCGGCCTCGACTACCCCGGCATCGGCCCCGAGCACGCCTACCTCAAGGACAGCGGCCGCGGTGAGTACCGGGCCGTCACCGACGACGCCGCCATGCAGGCGCTGCGCCTGCTGTCCCGCACCGAGGGCATCATCCCGGCCATCGAGTCGGCGCACGCCCTCGCCGGCGCGCTGGAGCTCGGCCGGGAGCTCGGCCCCGAGGGGCTGATCGTCGTCAACCTCTCCGGCCGCGGCGACAAGGACATGGACACCGCCGCCCGCTACTTCGGGCTGTACGACACCGACGCCGAGGTGGCCGCGGACGCCGCCGACACCGCCGAGATCGAGGGGGACGCGAAGTGACCGGCACCATCCAGCTCCTGAGCGACACCCTCGCCAAGGCGAAGGCGGAGAACCGGGCCGCGCTCATCGCGTACCTCCCGGCCGGCTTCCCGACCGTGGACGGCGGCATCGCCGCGGTCAAGGCGGCCTTCGACGGCGGCGCCGACGTCGTCGAGGTCGGCCTGCCGCACAGCGACCCGGTGCTCGACGGCCCCGTCATCCAGACCGCCGACGACATCGCGCTGCGCGGCGGCCTGAAGATCGCCGACGTGATGCGCACGGTCAAGGAGGCGTACGAGGCCACCGGCAAGCCGGTCCTCGTGATGACCTACTGGAACCCGATCGACCGCTACGGCGTCGAGCGTTTCACCTCCGAGCTCGCCGCGGCCGGCGGCGCGGGCTGCATCCTGCCCGACCTGCCGGTCCAGGAGTCCGCCCTGTGGCGCGAGCACGCCGAGAAGCACGGTCTCGCCACCGTCTTCGTCGTCGCCCCCAGCAGCAAGGACGAGCGGCTGGCCACCATCACCGCGGCCGGCTCCGGCTTCGTCTACGCCGCCTCGCTGATGGGCGTCACCGGCACCCGCGAGTCGGTCGGCGAGCAGGCCGCCGACCTGGTCCGCCGCACCCGGGCCACCTCCGAGCTGCCGGTCTGCGTCGGCCTCGGCGTCTCCAACGCCGCCCAGGCCGAGGAGGTCGCCGGCTTCGCCGACGGCGTCATCGTCGGCTCCGCCTTCGTCAAGCGGATCCTCGACGCCGACGGCGACGAGGCGGCCGGTCTCGCCGGCGTAAGGGAACTGGCGGCCGAACTCGCCGAGGGCGTCCGCCGCAGGAAGTAACCCATACGGGTGGATTCGTCACCGGGGAGGCACGCGGGTGCCTCCCCGGTTCGTTCTCGTGGGCGTGAGCGAGAAGAACCGTGACGGTAATCGGAGCGCGCGGGAGCGCCTTCAGCAGCAGCGCGAGCGCGACAGGGCCCGGGAGAAGCAGCGGCGCGTCCTCATCGTGTCGGCGGCGGTGGTCGGCGTCCTCGGCCTTGCCGCGGTCGTCGGCGTGATCGCCGCCAACAGCGGGGGCAAGGACAGCTCCGACAAGGCCGGCCCGGTCGTCGACCCGGCCGGGGCGATCACCGGCGAGAAGCCCGCCATCCCGCAGGGCCGGCCGGACGCCCCGTCCACCCTCCAGATCTGGGAGGACTTCCGCTGCCCCGCGTGCGCCCAGTTCGAGACGTACTTCCGGGACACCGTCCACGAGCTGGAGGCGGCCGGCGCGGTCAAGGCCGAGTACCACCTCGCCACCCTCATCGACGGCAACCTCGGCGGCAGCGGCTCGCTGCGCGCCGCGAACGCCGCCGCCTGCGCCCAGGACGCGGGGAAGTTCACCGCGTACCACGACGTGCTGTACACCAACCAGCCGCAGGAGACCGACGACGCCTACGCGAAGAACGACAAGCTGATCGAGCTCGCCGCGAAGGTCCCCGGGCTCGACACCCCCGCCTTCCGCTCCTGCGTCGAGGACGGCACGCACGACAGCTGGGTGAAGAAGTCGAACGACGCCTTCAAGAAGAGCGAGTTCAACGGCACCCCGTCGGTGCTGCTCAACGGAGAATCGATCTTCCCGCAGAAGGGCGGCGAACAGATCTCCACGGAGAACCTGAAGAAGTGGGTCGCCGAGGCCAACAAGGGCAAGAAGCCCGGCACCGCCTCCCCGGCCGCCGGGTCACCCACCCGCTGACGGCGTTACGGAGAAGTTGCCGGGCTGGCTGCCGTGGGGCCCGCCCGGCAGGGTAGCGTCGGACCTGCCATGGACCTTGCCTACATTCCCAGCCCGTCGACCGGCGTGATCCACCTCGGACCGATCCCGCTGCGCGGCTATGCCTTCTGCATCATCATCGGTGTCTTCGTCGCCGTCTGGCTCGGCAACAAGCGCTGGATCGCCCGCGGCGGCACCGCCGGGACGGTGGCCGACATCGCCGTCTGGGCGGTGCCCTTCGGCCTCGTCGGCGGCCGCCTCTACCACGTGATCACCGACTACCAGCTGTACTTCAGCGAGGGTGAGAACTGGGTCGACGCCTTCAAGATCTGGGAGGGCGGCCTCGGCATCTGGGGCGCCATCGCGCTCGGTGCCGTCGGCGCCTGGATCGGCTGCCGCCGCCGCGGCATCCCGCTCCCGGCGTACGCGGACGCCATCGCGCCCGGCATCGCCCTCGCCCAGGCCGTCGGCCGCTGGGGCAACTGGTTCAACCAGGAGCTCTACGGCCGGCCGACCGACCTGCCGTGGGCGCTGAAGATCACCGCGGGCCCCAACCGCGAGGCCGGCCTCTACCACCCGACCTTCCTCTACGAGTCGCTGTGGTGCGTCGGCGTCGCGCTCCTGGTCATCTGGGCCGACCGCCGCTTCAAGCTGGGCCACGGCCGCGCCTTCGCGCTGTACGTCGCCGCCTACTGCGCCGGCCGCGGCTGGATCGAGTACATGCGCGTCGACGAGGCGCACCACATCCTCGGCCTGCGGCTGAACGTGTGGACCGCGATCATCGTCTTCCTGCTCGCCGTCGTGTACATGGTCGTCTCGGCGAAGGTCCGCCCGGGCCGCGAGGAGACCGTGGAGCCGCGGAAGGCCGCCGAGGCGGGGGAGAAGCCCGCGGAGGGTGCCGAGGACGCCGCGACGGACCGGGACGCCGAGCCGGCGGAGGCCGCCGGGGACCGGGCCGCCGAGGACAAGGTGCCGGGCGCGGACGAGGACGCCGACCAGGCCGGGGAGAAGCGCAAGGACGGCGCCGGGAACGGGGCCGGGGCCGGCGGGCGCTGACCCGCACGGCACGCACAGGACGGGGCGGAGGGCCGCCGGGACCGAGGGTTCCGGCGGCCCTCCGCCGTTCCCGGGCTCAGGACCTCCGGGCGGCCAGCGCGAGCACCCGGCGGGCGCGGGTCACCACGGCCGCGTCGACGAAGCGCCCGTCCGGCAGCGCGAGGGCGCCCTCCTGGGCCTCGGCCGCCTTCACCACCTCCTCGGCCGCGGCGATCTCGTCGGGGGCCGGCAGATAGGCCCGCTCGATCACCGGGAGCTGGCGGGGGTGGATCGCGGTGCGCCCCAGGAAGCCGAGCGCGCGGCCCCGGGCGCAGCTCGCGGCGAGCCCGTCCAGGTCGCGGACGTCGGGGTGGACGGACTGCGCGGGCGGCGGCAGGGCGGCGGCGCGGGCGGCGACCACGACCCGGCTGCGCGGCCAGTCGAGCCCGCGGTCCTCGCGTACGCCCAGGTCGGCGGCGAGGTCGGCCTCGCCGAGGGCGATGCCGTGGACCGAGGGGTGGGCGACGGCGATGGCGTGGGCGTGCTCGACGGCGAGGGCGTTCTCCAGGAGCGGGTAGAGCGGGAGGCCCGCGGAGATCTCGGCGATCCGGGCGATGTCAGTGGGGTGTGTCACCTTGGGAACACGCAGAGCGACGAGTCCGGGCAGGGAGACCAGGGAGGGGATGTCGCGTGGTGCGTGCACACGGACGTGGACCGGTACGGGCTGGGGGTCGGAGAGCAGTTCGCGGGTGGCCGCGAGGGCGTAGCCCCGGCGGTCGGGGGCCACCGCGTCCTCCAGGTCGACGATGACGACGTCGGCGCCGGAGGCCAGGGCCTTGCGGACCACGTCGGGGCGGTCGCCGGGGGCGTAGAGCCAGGTGAGCGGGACGGGCCGGTCGGGGGTCATACGGCTCCTTCGGCGCGCAGGGCGGCGATCTCGTCGGGGCGGAGACCGAGTTCGGTGAGGAGGGCGTGGGTGTCGGCGCCGTGCGGGCGGCCGGTCCAGCGGATGGCGCCGGGGGTGTCGGAGAGCCGGAAGAGCACGTTCTGCATCCGGATCGGGCCGAGCTCCGGGTCCGGCACCTCGGTGACGGTGCCGAGGGCCTGGAACTGGGGGTCGTCGAGGACGTCGCGGACGTCGTAGACGGGGGCGATCGCGGCTTCGGCCTTCTCGAAGGCGGCCATGGCCTCGTCGCGGGTGTGGCGGGCGATCCAGGAGCCCACGGCCTCGTCGAGGACGTCGGCGTGCTCGGCCCGGCCGGTGCCGGTGGCGAACCAGGGCTCGTCGATCAGCTCCGGCCGGCCGACCAGGCGCAGCACGCGTTCGGCGATCGACTGGGCGGAGGTGGAGACGGCGACCCAGGAGCCGTCGGAGGTCGTGTAGGTGTTGCGGGGTGCGTTGTTGCGGGAGCGGTTGCCGGTGCGCGGCTGGACGTAGCCGAGCTGGTCGTACCAGAGGGGGTGGGGGCCGATGACGGAGAGCATCGGTTCGATGATGGCCATGTCGACGACCTGGCCCTGGCCGGTGGTGTGCCTGGCGGTGAGCGCGGTCATCACGGCGTACGCGGTGGCGAGGGCGGCGATCGAGTCGGCGAGGCCGAAGGGCGGCAGGGTCGGCGGTCCGTCCGGCTCGCCGGTGATGGCGGCGAAGCCGCTCATGGCCTCGGCGAGGGTCCCGAAGCCGGGCCGGTGGGCGTACGGGCCGAACTGCCCGAAGCCGGTGACCCGGGCGAGCACCAGACGCGGGTTGACGGTGGAGAGTTCCTCCCAGCCGAGGCCCCAGCGTTCCAGGGTGCCGGGGCGGAAGTTCTCCACGATCACGTCGGCCGAGGCGGCGAGCCGGAGCAGGGTGTCGCGGCCGCCGGGGGTGGACAGGTCGAGGGTCATGGTGCGCTTGTTGCGGCCGAGGACCTTCCACCAGAGTCCGACGCCGTCCTTGGCGGGGCCGTGGCCGCGCGAGGGGTCGGGCTTGCGGGGGTGCTCGACCTTGACGACCTCGGCCCCGAAGTCGCCGAGCATCATCGCGGCGAGCGGGCCCGCGAAGAGGGTGGCGAGGTCGAGGACGCGCAGTCCGTGGAGCGGCGGGCGCGGCCCGTCCGCGGCGGCGGGGCCGGCGGGGGCGGGGCTCGTGCGGGCGGTCATGAGAGGGCCGCCTCGATCGCGGCGCGGTACGGCATCGAGGTCGACGCGCCCTCGTGCTGCACCGAGAGGGCGGCGGCCGCCGAGGCCCAGGCGAGGGCCTCCGGCATGGGGCGGCCCTCGGTGAGGGCCACGGCCAGGACCCCGGCGAAGGTGTCGCCGGCGGCGGTGGTGTCCACGGCCCGGACGCGGGGCGCGGGCACGGTCAGCGGTTCGCCGCCGCGGACGGCGTGGAGGCAGCCGGCCGCGCCGAGGGTGACGACCACCTCGGGCACCTGGTCGAGCAGGGCGCGGGCGGCGGCGGCCGGGTCGGTCTCGCCGGTGAGGGCGGCGGCCTCGTGCTCGTTCGGCACCAGGAGGTCGGTGGCGGCGAGGAGTTCGGGAGGGAGGGGCTGGACGGGGGAGGGGGTGAGGAGGGTGCGGACGCCGCGCTCGCGGGCGGCGACGGCGCCCTCGACGACCACGGAGAGGGGGAGTTCGAGCTGGAGGAGCAGGGCGTCGGCGGTGCCGATCAGGGCCTCGTCGCCGTGGTCGAGGGAGGTGACGGTGCCGTTGGCGCCGGGGACGACGACGATCGCGTTGCCGCCCTCGTCGTCGACGACGATGTGGGCGGTGCCGGAGGGGCCCTCGACGGTGCGCAGCAGATCGGTGTCGACGCCGCTGTGTTCGAGCGCGGCCCGCATCCGGACGCCGAAGTCGTCGGCGCCGACCGCGCCGATCATCGACACCTCGGCGCCGGCCCGGGCGGCGGCGACGGCTTGGTTGGCGCCCTTGCCGCCGGGCACGGTGCGGAACTCGCGGCCGGTGACGGTCTCGCCGCGGGCGGGTGCCTTGGCCACGTAGGCCACGAGGTCCATGTTCGTGCTGCCGAGCACGACGATGCTGCTGGTCATGGGCGTACTGCCTCCGAGTGCGTCAGTGCGGCCAGGGCGTCGAAGCCGATGCCGTCGAAGGACGGCACCGAGGTCGAGAGCCGGTTCTTGAGGGGGGAGGTCCAGGAGTCGGGGAGCCGGTCGGGGTGTCCGGCGAGCAGTCCGGCGACCGAGCCGGCGGTGGCGCCGTTGGAGTCGGTGTCCCACCCGCCGGAGACGGCCGCGCCGATGGAGCGCGTGAAGTCGCCGTCGGCATGGGTGAGCGCGGCGGCGAGCAGGGCGGCGTTGGGGACGGCATGGACCCAGTGATACCCGCCGAGCTCGGCGTGGAGCCGGTCCACGACGGTGTCGAAGTCCGGGTGGGCGCGGGCCGTCTCGATGGCCGAGCGCACGGCGCGGGCGAGCCGTGACTCCGGGGGGACGACGGAGAGCCCCGCGGCGAGGGCGGTGTGCACGTCGGCGGTGCCGCCCGCGGCGGCGGCGATCGTGGCGGCGGCGAACATCGCGCCGTACACGCCGTTCCCGGTGTGGGTGAGCACGGCGTCGCGGTGGGCCTGGCGGGCGGCGGCGCCGGGGTCGCCGGGATGGGTCCAGCCGTGCACGTCGGCGCGGATCTGGGCGCCGATCCACTCGCGGAAGGGGTTGCGGCGGGAGGCGGTGTGCGGGGGTTCGACGCCGTCGAGGAGGTTGCGGTAGGCGATCCGCTCGGCGGTGAAGGTGCGGCCGGCGGGCAGTTCGTCCAGCCAGAGGCGGGCGACGTCGGCGGTGTCGAAGTCGCGCCCGTGGCGCCGGAGGAGGAGCAGGGCGAGGAGGGGGTAGTTGAGGTCGTCGTCCTCCGGCATGCCGTCGATGTTCTCGGCGAGGGAGGTGGCGGCGGAGCGCCGGTTCCAGGGGTGGGCGGCGAGGAGTTCGGCGGGGACGCCGCGGGCGGTGAACCAGGTGCGCGGCGGCCAGTTGCCGGTGGCGCGGGCGAGGGCGCGGATGGCGGGCAGGGGCAGCTTCTCCACGGGCTTGCCGAGGAGGCAGCCGGCGGCGCGGCCCAGCCAGGCGGCGTGCAGCCGGTCGAGGAGGGCACCGTCCCGGCGCGCCGCGCCCGGGCTTCGGGGAGGGGACGGCCAGTCGGGGCAGGCGGCGACGATCGCGTCGAGGGGCGTGGGTTCCAGGGCGGCGAGGGGGGAGGGGAGTGCGGCGAGGGCGTCGAGGAGGCGCTCCGCCAGGGGGCGGAGTTCCGGGCGCGGGGTGGGGGAGGCGCCGGCGGAGGGCGGTGCGGGCCGGCCGCCGGCGGCGTGCCAGCGGTCGGCGAGCGCGCGGGCGTCCCGGCCGTCCTCCGCCGCCTGCCGCAGCTCGTGCCCCACCAGGTCCTCGGGCTGGACCCAGGTGAGCCGGAGCGGGGCGGGGGGAGGGGGTGTCATCGGGCCGTGCCCGTCAGGGTCGCCCAGGCCGACTCGTGGGCGCAGCGGCGGGCCGTGTCGCGGGCGAAGACCTCGTGGGCGACGGCGGTGAGCGCGGTGGCGGGGGCGTGCAGGTCGAGCCGGCTGGCCTCGGCGACCCGCTTGGCCCACTCGGCGGGGACGGCGGACTCGCCGTGCAGGGCGCCGGCGAGTGCGCCGGCCATGGTGGCGATGGAGTCGCAGTCGCGCCCGTAGTTGACGGCGCCGAGCACGGAGCGGCGGTAGTCGCCGTCGCCGACCAGGAGCATGCCGAGGGCGACGGGCAGTTCCTCGATGGCGTGCGTACGGGAGGGGCGGCGGGCGTCCAGGGAGGGCGCGCGGTAGTCGGGGCCGACCGAGTCGAAGGGGGCGACGGCCCGGCGCAGCGGGGCGAGCGCGGTCTCGAAGTCCCGGTGGGCGTCGCCGACTTCGCAGGCCGCCTCGATGGCGGCGCGGGTGCCGTCCTTGGCGAGGGCGAGCGCCGTCTCGACCACCGAGCGCGGGGTCGCGCCGGGGGTGCAGGCGGCGGCGACGGCGGCGGCGAAGACGCCGGCGGCCTCGCGGCCGTACGAGGACTGGTGGGCGCCGGCCACGTCCAGCGCCTCGGCGTAGGCGGCGGCCGGGTGGGCGGCGTTGACCAGGCCGACCGGGGCCATGTACATCGCCGCCCCGCAGTTGACGATGTTCCCGGTGCCGGCCTCGCGCGGGTCGGCGTGTCCGTAGTGGAGCCGGGCGACGATCCACTTCTCGGCCAGGAAGACCCGCTGGAGGGGCAGGGCCTCCGCCTCCAGTTCGGGGATCCACACCGGGCGGCCGATGAGTTCGGGGACCAGGTGCTCGGCGATCGCGTAGGCGTCGAGGTGGTCGCGGACCTTCTCGTACACCCTGATCAGGGCGTGGGTCATCAGGGTGTCGTCGGTGACGTGCCCGTCGCCCTTGTGGTAGGGGGCGATGGGGCGGGCGGTGCGCCAGTCGTCGCCGTTCCAGGGGCCGACGATGCCGGTGACGCGGCCGCCGTGGCGCCGCACGATCTGTTCCGGGGTGTAGCCCTCGACGGGGCCGCCGAGGGCGTCACCCACGGCGGCCCCGAGGAGGCTGCCGGTGATCCGGTCATCCAGCGTGGGGTTGCTTTGCGGTGTCATGCCGGAATTGTCCACCCGGGGTGGCCGGTTCCGTGGCTGCCAGGAGACCGGCGAGTTCGACCAGGTCGGTGCCCGCGAGGCGGGGCAGGGCGCAGCCCGCGAGGGTGCGGCAGGCGGCCCGCCAGGTCGCCGGCACCGAACTCCCGCCGCCCAGGGCGCCGGTGAGCGCGCCCACGAGCGCCGGGGCGGAGTCGGCGACCCGGGACAGGCAGGCGGCGGCCGGCACCGCGGCGGTCATGTCGCCGCGCGCGGCGAGCGCGAGCGCGAGGGTGACCGGGAGGGTCTCGGCGGCGGCGATGCCGTAGCTGTAGACGTGGTCCACGATCTGGTGCTCCAGGAGCGGGACCAGTTCGAAGGCGGTGGCGGCGGTGCGGGCGAGCCGCAGGGCGTGGTGGGCGTTGCGGCCGATCTCCGTCGCGGCCGGGAGCTGTGCGAGCGCTGCCTCCACCGCCTCCCCGGCGGGCGCCCCGCCGAGCGCGGCCGCGACCGCCGCCGCCATGGCCCGGGCGCCGTGCACGCCGTCGCCGTCCTGGGTGTAGCGCGCGTCGAACTCGGCGAGGGCCGCGGCGGCGTGCGGGTCCCCGGGGTGCACGAGCGCCAGGACGGCGGCGCGCACACAGGCCGCGTCGTCGAAGTAGTGCGGGTTGTCGTGGCCGGTCGCGGGCGGCCGCAGCCCGGTCGCCAGATTGCCGAGCCCGGCCCGCACCGAGATCCGGGCCCGCAGCGGGAGCACCGCGGACTCGACCTCGGGCGCGCGGTCGGCGGCCGCGGCGACCTGGCTCGCGAGCGCGTTCCAGGCGAGGTCGACGGCGGCCCGCAGCCGCCGCTCCGGCGCGAGCGTACGGAACAGCGGCCCCGTCGCCGCGAGCAGCGCCTCGGCGGTGAACACCGCCCACTCGGCGTCGTCCGAGGGACCGAGCCGGAGCGGCTCCGGCGGCTGGTTCAGCGCGATCGGCACCGGCAGCGTGGTCGTCGCGTTCTCCTCGGCGAAGGTGTCCAGCTCCCGGGTGAGCCGCCGGGTCCACTCCGGCATCCGGGCCGCCCGGTGCCGCGCCGCAGGCCACCCGGCGGCGTCCCCCGCGGCCAGCCCCAGCAGCACCCCCTCGATGCCCTCCCGGCGCCCCGTGCCCCGTGGCCCGAGCCCGAGCACCGGCGCCCGCCGCACCCTTCCGCCGGTCCCCGTACGGTTCCCGTCGCCCGCCTCCTCGCCGCCGGCGTGCGGCGCGGTCGCCGTCGTCGTGTTCGCCGTCGTCGTGTCCGGCAGCGTCGTGGGTGTCGTGGTCGTCAGGTCCGCGCTCATCAGGCGTCCACCTCCGGGGTGAGCAAGTCGGCGATGTCCAGGACGTGGTAGCCGCGCATCGAGGGGAGGCAGGAGCCGGCGACGGGCGGGATCGCGGAGGCCCAGCCGTCCGGGATGGCGGCGGCGCCGCCGAGGGCGCCGGCCAGGGCGCCCGCGACGGCGGCCGTGGTGTCGGCGTCGCGGCCCATGTTGACGGCGGTGAGGACCGCGGTGCGGAAGTCGCCGCGGGCCGCCGCGAACGCGCCGAAGGCGAGGCCGACGGCCTCGGGGGCGAGGTCCGTCCAGGGGTAGCCGCCGATGACGACCGCCGAGCGGACCGCGCGCTCGCGGGTCAGCGGGTCCGGCTCGACGCGCTGCGCCGCGACGACCGCGCGGCGCATGGAGCGGGCGGTCCAGGAGTCCATCGGGACCACCGAGAGGGCGGCCGCGATGACCGAGGTGACGCTCGCGCCGCCCATCGCCGCCGCGACCCCCGCCGCCACCGCCTGGCCGCCGTAGATGCCCTCGCCCTCGTGGCTGACGCTGCCGTCGATGGCGACGAGCCGCGCCGCCTCCGCCGGGCGGCCCGCCGCGAAGACCCCGAAGGGCGCCGCCCGCATCGCGAGGCCGTCGCTCCAGGCGTGCCGGTGCTGGGCCGAGATCGGCGCGGCGAGGCCACGGCGGAGGTTCTCCAGGGTGCCGCGCTCGGAGAAGCCCGCGCCCCGGAACGGGCCCTCGTCGAGGTCGGCGATCCAGTGGTGCCAGGCGCGTTCGACATGGGCGACGGTGAGGGCCGAGCCGTGCCGGGCGAGCAACAGGCCCGAGAAGATCGCGTACTCGGTGTCGTCGGTGCCGGCCGGCCGGTCCGTCACGAAGCCCTCGATCCGGCCCCAGCGTCGGCGGATCTCGGAGGGGCGCAGGTTCTCGGCGGGGGCGCCGAGCGCGTCGCCCACCGCGAGGCCGAGCAGCGCGCCCCGCCCGCGTTCCCGCACCTCGCCCGCGGCCCCCGCCGGTTCCGCCGCCGTCGCGCGCCCCGCCCCCGCCGCGCCTGCCGGCCCCGTCGTTCCCGCCGTGACAGTCGTGTCGCCGGTCGTCATGCCGTACCCCTTCCGTGCTCTGCCCCATCTCTGCCACGCGGGGGTCCCGACCGCTCACGGAAACGTTTCTGTCACCCGGGTGACGGCGTGTCAGGCGCGACGTCAAGGTGCTGTCAGCATGTCGACACCCGCCCGTAAACACCAAGGTCAGCCTTACTAAGTACGGCCTGCCTTGCTGGCGCGCCCCTTACATCGGGCGTATTTTCGAGGGTGTCGAAGGGGGCGGGGCTGCCGAACCCGCAGCGCACACAGGGGAGAAGCATGTCCATCATCGAAGCCGTCGCACCGCTCCACGAGGCCCACCGCGACAACCACACCCACCGTGACGTCAACGGCGGCTGGCTGCGCCCCGCCGTCTTCGGCGCGATGGACGGACTCGTCTCCAACCTGGCGCTGATGACCGGTGTGGCCGGCGGCGCGGTCTCCTCGCAGACGATCGTCATCACCGGTCTCGCCGGACTGGCCGCCGGCGCCTTCTCGATGGCCGCCGGCGAATACACCTCGGTCGCCTCGCAGCGCGAGCTGGTGCAGGCCGAACTCGACGTCGAGCGGCGCCAGTTGCGCAAGCATCCGGTCGACGAGATGGAGGAGCTGGCCGCGCTCTACGTGTCCCGGGGTGTCGAGCCCGCGCTCGCCCGCGAGGTCGCGATGCAGCTCTCCCGCGACCCGGAGCAGGCCCTGGAGATCCACGCCCGCGAGGAGCTGGGCATCGACCCCGACGACCTGCCGTCGCCGACGGTCGCCGCCGTGTCCTCCTTCACCTCCTTCGCCCTCGGCGCCCTGCTGCCCGTCCTGCCGTACCTGCTCGGAGCCACCGCGCTCTGGCCGGCGGTGCTGCTCGCGCTCCTCGGGCTCTTCGCCTGCGGCGCCCTGGTCGCCCGGGTGACCGCCCGCAGCTGGTGGTTCAGCGGGCTGCGCCAGCTCGTCCTGGGCGGGGCCGCGGCCGCCGTCACGTACGGACTCGGCATGCTCTTCGGGGCGGCCCTGTAGGCCCCGCGCCCATCCGGCGGCCCCGCGCCCGTCAGGAGCCCCCCGCACCTTCCCGAAGCCCCCGGCGCCCGCCCGTGCCGGGGGCTTCCGGCGTGCCTCCGCACCGCGCCCCCGCACGTGACCGGCGGTTCTGTCTCTGTGACGTATCTCCCTGGGCGGATCGGCCGCTCCGGTGAGACACTATGCGGAGCTCCACATATCTAGCCGGTTACCGGACGGTTTCGAAGTTCCGTTCGCCGGGCATGAGGCACAAGCGCCGCGGGCAATGAAGCCCGCTCTGCGACGGATCGGCCCAGGATCCGCATCACCCCGGATTCCTCGCTCCGTCCCCCACGGAAACGCCGTCGTTCCCGTGTCCCACAGCTGAACCACCCGCCACCGCCCGTATCGACGGTGTCCGCATGCTGGAATGCGCTATCCGCTTCCCGAGAAGCCAGCCATCATGTAACCTGCACGAAATTTCGCGGAGGGCCAACGTCGTCCCTCGGCTGCTGCATATGCCACGACGACGACGGGAGAGCCGATGCGTTCCGACGCCTGGTCGCCCATGGACGGTCGCCCCGCCCCGCAGGGGATGTACGACCCCCGTAACGAACACGACGCCTGTGGTGTCGGGTTCGTGGCCACCCTCACCGGTGTTGCCAGCCACGAGCTGGTCGAGCAGGCGCTGACCGTACTGCGCAACCTCGAGCACCGCGGCGCCACCGGCTCCGAGCCGGACTCCGGTGACGGTGCCGGCATCCTGTTCCAGGTCCCGGACGCCTTCCTCCGCGAGGTCACCGGGTTCGAGCTCCCCGCGGCCGGCTCGTACGCCGTCGGCATCGCCTTCCTCCCCGCGGACGGCTCCGCACAGGCCGTCTCGCAGATCGAGACGATCGCGTCCGAGGAGGGTCTGAACGTCCTCGGCTGGCGCGAGGTCCCCGTCGCCCCCGACCTGCTCGGCGCCTCCGCCCGCGCCACCATGCCGGTCTTCCGCCAGCTCTTCGTCGCCGACGCGGCCGGCGAGGCCGAGGGCATCGCCCTCGACCGCAAGGCCTTCGTCCTGCGCAAGCGCGCCGAGCGCGAGGCGGGCACCTACTTCCCGTCGCTCTCCGCCCGCACCATCGTCTACAAGGGCATGCTGACCACCGGCCAGCTGGAGCCCTTCTTCCCGGACCTGTCGGACCGCCGCTGCGCCAGCGCCGTGGCCCTCGTCCACTCCCGGTTCTCCACCAACACCTTCCCGAGCTGGCCGCTCGCCCACCCGTACCGCTTCGTCGCCCACAACGGCGAGATCAACACGGTCAAGGGCAACCGCAACTGGATGACCGCCCGCGAGGCCCAGCTGGCCGGCGACGTCTTCGGGACCGGCGCCGACGGCCGCGGCATCGAGCGCATCTTCCCCGTCTGCACCCCGGACGCCTCCGACTCGGCCTCCTTCGACGAGGTCCTGGAGCTGCTCCACCTCGGCGGCCGTTCGCTCCCGCACGCGGTCCTGATGATGGTCCCCGAGGCGTGGGAGAACCACGACTCCATGGACCCGGCCCGGCGCGCCTTCTACCAGTACCACTCCACCCTGATGGAGCCCTGGGACGGCCCGGCCTGCGTCACCTTCACCGACGGCACCCAGGTCGGCGCGGTCCTCGACCGCAACGGTCTGCGCCCCGGCCGCTACTGGGTCACCGACGACGGCCTCGTCGTCCTCTCCTCCGAGGTCGGCGTCCTCGACATCGACCCCGCCAAGGTGGTCCGCAAGGGCCGCCTCCAGCCCGGCAAGATGTTCCTCGTCGACACCGCCGAGCACCGGATCATCGAGGACGACGAGATCAAGGCCGCCCTCGCCGCCGAGCAGCCCTACGCCGAGTGGCTGGAGACCGGCGAGATCGAGCTCTCCGACCTCCCCGAGCGCGAGCACATCGTGCACACCCACGCCTCGGTCACCCGCCGCCAGCAGACCTTCGGCTACACCGAGGAAGAGCTCCGCGTCATCCTCGCCCCGATGGCCCGCACCGGCGCCGAGCCGATCGGCTCCATGGGCACGGACTCGCCGATCGCGGCCCTGTCCGAGCGCCCGCGGCTGCTCTTCGACTACTTCACCCAACTGTTCGCGCAGGTCACCAACCCTCCGCTGGACGCCATCCGCGAGGAGCTCGTCACCTCGCTGCGCTCCTCCCTCGGCCCGGGCAGCAACCTGCTCGACCCGACCGCGGCCTCCTGCCGCTCGGTCACCCTGCCCTTCCCGGTGATCGACAACGACGAGCTGGCCAAGCTCATCCACATCAACGCCGACGGCGACATGCCCGGCATGAAGGCCGTGACCCTGTCCGGCCTCTACCGGGTCTCCGGCGGCGGCGACGCGCTCGCCGCCCGCATCGAGGAGATCTGCGCCGAGGCCGACGCGGCGATCGAGGGCGGCGCCCGCCTGATCGTCCTGTCCGACCGGCACTCGGACGCCGAGCAGGCGCCGATCCCGTCGCTGCTGCTCACCGCGGCCGTCCACCACCACCTCATCCGCACCAAGCAGCGCACCAAGGTGGGCCTGCTGGTCGAGGCCGGCGACGTCCGCGAGGTCCACCACGTCGCCCTGCTCATCGGCTACGGCGCCGCCGCCGTCAACCCGTACCTGGCCATGGAGTCCGTCGAGGACCTGGTCCGGGCCGGCACCTTCATCGAGGGCATCGAGCCCGAGCAGGCCATCCGGAACCTGATCTACGCCCTCGGCAAGGGCGTCCTCAAGGTCATGTCCAAGATGGGCATCTCCACCGTCGCCTCCTACCGCGGCGCCCAGGTCTTCGAGGCCGTCGGCCTCGACACCGCCTTCGTCGAGAAGTACTTCAACGGCACCGCCACCAAGATCGGCGGCGCGGGCCTCGACGTCATCGCCCGCGAGGTCGCCGCCCGCCACGCCAAGGCGTACCCGGCCACCGGCATCCCCTCGGCGCACCGCGCCCTGGAGATCGGCGGCGAGTACCAGTGGCGCCGCGAGGGCGAGCCGCACCTGTTCGACCCGGAGACCGTCTTCCGCCTCCAGCACGCCACGCGCGCCAAGCGGTACGACATCTTCAAGAAGTACACCCAGCGGGTCGACGAGCAGTCCGAGCGCCTGATGACGCTCCGCGGCCTCTTCGGCTTCGCCACCGAGGGCCGCACCCCGATCCCGGTCGACGAGGTCGAGCCGGTCTCCGAGATCGTCAAGCGCTTCTCCACCGGCGCCATGTCCTACGGCTCCATCTCGCGCGAGGCCCACGAGACCCTCGCCATCGCCATGAACCAGCTGGGCGGCAAGTCCAACACCGGTGAGGGCGGCGAGGACCCGGAGCGCCTGTACGACCCGGCGCGCCGCTCCGCGATCAAGCAGGTCGCCTCCGGCCGCTTCGGCGTGACGAGCGAGTACCTGGTCAACGCGGACGACATCCAGATCAAGATGGCCCAGGGCGCCAAGCCCGGCGAGGGCGGCCAGCTGCCCGGCCACAAGGTCTACCCGTGGGTCGCCAAGACGCGTCACTCGACGCCGGGCGTCGGCCTGATCTCCCCGCCGCCGCACCACGACATCTACTCCATCGAGGACCTGGCGCAGCTGATCCACGACCTCAAGAACGCCAACCCGGCGGCCCGCATCCACGTGAAGCTGGTCTCCGAGGTCGGCGTCGGCACGGTCGCGGCCGGCGTGTCCAAGGCCCACGCGGACGTCGTGCTCATCTCCGGCCACGACGGCGGCACCGGCGCCTCGCCGCTGACCTCGCTGAAGCACGCGGGCGGCCCCTGGGAGCTCGGTCTCGCCGAGACCCAGCAGACCCTGCTGCTCAACGGCCTGCGCGACCGCATCGTCGTGCAGACCGACGGCCAGCTCAAGACCGGGCGCGACGTCGTCATCGCCGCGCTGCTCGGCGCCGAGGAGTTCGGCTTCGCCACCGCGCCGCTCGTCGTCTCCGGCTGCGTCATGATGCGCGTCTGCCACCTGGACACCTGCCCGGTCGGCATCGCCACCCAGAACCCGGTGCTGCGCGAGCGCTTCTCCGGCAAGGCCGAGTACGTCGTCAACTTCTTCGAGTTCATTGCGCAGGAGGTCCGCGAGCTCCTCGCCGAGCTGGGCTTCCGCTCGATCGAGGAGGCCGTCGGCCACGCCGAGCTGCTCGACACCAGCCGTGCCGTCTCCCACTGGAAGGCGCAGGGCCTGGACCTGGAGCCGCTCTTCCACGTGCCGGCGCTGCCCGACGGCGCGGTCCGCCACGCCCTGGTCGAGCAGGACCACGGCCTGGAGAAGGCCCTCGACAACGAGCTGATCGAGCTCGCCGCCGAGGCCCTGAACGCCGCCTCCGCCGAGGAGGCCCAGCCGGTCCGCGCCCAGGTCGCGATCCGGAACATCAACCGGACCGTCGGCACCATGCTCGGCCACCACGTGACCAAGCGCTTCGGCGGCGCCGGCCTGCCGGCCGACACCATCGACATCACCTTCACGGGCTCCGCGGGCCAGTCCTTCGGCGCCTTCCTGCCGGCCGGTGTCACCCTGCGCCTGGAGGGCGACGCCAACGACTACGTCGGCAAGGGCCTGTCCGGCGGCCGCGTGATCGTCCGCCCGGACCGCGGCGCCGACCACCTGGCCGAGTACTCGACCATCGCGGGCAACACCATCGCCTACGGCGCGACCGGCGGCGAGCTGTTCCTGCGCGGCCGCACCGGCGAGCGCTTCTGCGTCCGCAACTCCGGCGCCCTGGTCGTCTCCGAGGGCGTGGGCGACCACGGCTGCGAGTACATGACCGGCGGCACCGCGGTCGTCCTCGGCGAGACCGGCCGCAACTTCGCGGCCGGCATGTCCGGCGGCGTCGCCTACGTGATCGACCTGAACCGGGACAACGTCAACTCCGGCAACCTGGGCGCCATCGAGGCCCCCTCGGACGCCGACAAGGCGTGGCTGCACGACGTCGTGCGCCGTCACCACGAGGAGACCGGCTCCACGGTCGCCGAGAAGCTGCTCGCCGACTGGGACGCCGCCGCGGCCCGCTTCAGCAAGATCATCCCCACCACGTACAAGGCAGTGCTCGCCGCCAAGGACGCCGCTGAGCTCGCCGGCCTCTCCGAGGCCGAGACCACCGAGAAGATGATGGAGGCGGCGACCCATGGCTGACCCGAAGGGCTTTCTCACCACCGGTCGCGAGGTCGCCAAGACCCGCCCCGTGGCCGAGCGCGTCAAGGACTGGAACGAGGTCTACGTCCCCGGCTCCCTGCTGCCGATCATCAGCAAGCAGGCCGGCCGCTGCATGGACTGCGGCATCCCGTTCTGCCACAACGGCTGCCCGCTGGGGAACCTGATCCCCGAGTGGAACGACTACGCCTACCGCGAGGACTGGCAGGCGGCCTCGGAGCGGCTGCACGCCACGAACAACTTCCCGGAGTTCACGGGCCGGCTCTGCCCGGCCCCGTGCGAGGCGGCGTGCGTGCTCGGCATCAACCAGCCGGCCGTCACCATCAAGAACGTCGAGGTCTCCATCATCGACAAGGCGTGGGACGGCGGTGACGTCAGGCCGCAGGCGCCCGAGCGCCTCTCCGGCAAGACCGTCGCCGTGATCGGCTCGGGCCCGGCGGGACTCGCCGCCGCCCAGCAGCTGACCCGGGCCGGCCACACCGTGGTGGTGTACGAGCGGGCCGACCGCATCGGCGGTCTGCTGCGCTACGGCATCCCCGAGTTCAAGATGGAGAAGCGGCACATCAACCGCCGCATCGAGCAGATGCGCGCGGAGGGCACCAAGTTCCGCACCGGCATCGAGGTGGGCCGCGACATCACCGCGACCGACCTGCGCAAGCGCTTCGACGCGGTCGTGGTCGCCGCCGGCGCCACCACCGCCCGCGACCTGCCCGTGCCGGGCCGCGAACTCAAGGGCGTGTACCAGGCGATGGAGTACCTGCCGCTCGCCAACAAGGTGCAGGAGGGCGACTTCGTCACCCCGCCGATCACCGCCGAGGGCAAGCACGTGGTCGTCATCGGCGGCGGCGACACCGGCGCGGACTGCGTCGGCACGGCGCACCGCCAGGGCGCGGCCTCCGTCACCCAGCTGGAGATCATGCCGAGGCCGGGCGAGGAGCGCAGCGCCGGCCAGCCCTGGCCGACCTTCCCCATGCTCTACAAGGTCACCTCGGCCCACGAGGAGGGCGGCGAGCGGGTCTACTCCGTCTCCACCACCCACTTCGAGGGCGACGAGGACGGCAACGTCCAGTTCCTGCACCTGGTCGAGGTCGAGTTCGTGGACGGCAAGCTGACCCAGAAGCCGGGCACGGAGCGGAAGATCCCCGCCCAGCTGGTCACGCTCGCGATGGGCTTCACCGGCACGGACGTGGAGAACGGCCTGGTCGCGCAGTTTGGTCTGGACCTCGACGAGCGGGGTAACATCGCGCGTGACGCGGACTTCGCCACCAACGTCGATGGCGTCTTCGTCGCCGGTGACGCCGGCCGCGGTCAGTCCCTGATCGTGTGGGCCATCGCGGAGGGCCGCTCGGCCGCCCGCGGCGTGGACCGCTTCCTCACGGGCGCCAGCTCCCTGCCGGCCCCGATCCGCCCGACGGACCGTGCCCTGACGGTCTGATCCCGCGGATCACCCCTCATCCGTCCCGCACAACGACGTGCGGAACTGAGCGCGGCGCTTGCCCCACTGTCCCCGACCTGGACGACTGGGTAGGCGCCGCGGCGCGTTCACTGCATGCTCATCCGGTGCGGGTGGGTGGGATCGGCCGGACAGACGAAGGCGCGGTAGTCGCGGCCCAGGTCGACGCCGGTCGGGGCGTGGACGCGCGGGTCCGGATACGGGCCCCAGCTGCCGTCACTCTCGTACGCGTCGAGCGTCAGCAGCACCCGCATCTCCGTCCCGCAGGCGGCGCAGAAGAGCGGGACCAGGTCCGTCCTGTGCCAGGAGTCCCAGCCGCCGATCTTCCAGCCGGGGGCGAGGGAGAGGTCGTACTGGTAGCAGGGGGCGGCGTCGCCGGTCCGGGCGCGGAGGCCGTCCTCCCAGGCGTCGATCCGGGCGACGAGCGGGCCGGGCAGGTAGTCCGCCCACGGGTACTCGACCACCTGCTCGGGATGCAGCACGCACGGCACCGGTACGTACCGCTCCTCGGCCACGGGCGGCGGCGACGGTACGGCGAGCGGGCCGGTCACCTCGGCCGCCCGGCGCCACACCAGGCGGGTGTACGGGCCGAAGTGGCTGAAGGGGCCGTCCTCGTGCGCGTACCGCGGGCACCACAGGACCTGGAGCAGGTCCGTGCCCGGCGGCGCGAAGGGGGCCAGGTCCGGGACGTCGCGGACGTGGAACTGGGCGAGCGGCAGCAGCGGGGCGCCGCCGTGTTCCCCGCACACCGGCCACGCCTCCGCCGCCGGCCACAGCAGTGGCCCGCCCACCGAGCTGCCGGCCGCCGTCGGCGTGCCCGGGCGCGGGTGCAGCCGGGTCGCCGTGCGGGCGTGGGCGGACAGCTCGGGGAACGGGACGGTGATGTCGAGCGGGCGGTACGGGGTCCGGGGCCGGGTCACCCGGTGAGGGTACCCAGCCGGGCCGTGACCCCCGGCCGGATCCCGTACCCTCGGCAGCCGGTACGCGATGAGGGAGGGGGGCCGCCCGTGGCCCTGAGTCTGCGCAAGGTCGAGGAAAGCGCTCCCGCGCTGGTCAGCCTCTACAAGAAGGCGGGCGAGTCGCTCCGCAGACACGGGATCGACGGGCAGCGGGTCGCCGTTCATCTCGTCGTCGACTACTCCGGCTCCATGAAGCCGTACTACGCCGACGGCTCCGTGCAGGCCCTCGCCGACCGGGTGCTCGGCCTGTCCGCGCAGCTCGACGACGACGGGCGGATCCCCGTGGTCTTCTTCTCCACCGACATCGACGCCGAGACCGAGATCGCCCTCGACGCCCACGAGGGCCGGATCGAACGGATCGTCGCCGGGCTCGGGCACATGGGGAAGACCAGCTACCACCTGGCCATGGACGCGGTCATCGACCACTACCTGGACAGCGGCACGGACGCGCCCGCGCTCGTCGTCTTCCAGACCGACGGCGGTCCGATCAGCAGGCCCGCCGCCGAGCGGTACGTCTGCAAGGCGGCCCGGCTGCCGCTGTTCTGGCAGTTCGTCGGCTTCGGCGACCCGGACAGCCGCCAGTTCGACTTCCTGCGCAGGCTCGACGACCTCGCGGTCCCCGGGAAGCGGGTGGTGGACAACGCCGGCTTCTTCCACGCCGGCCGGGACCCGCGCCGGGTCCCCGACGAGGAGCTGTACGACCGGCTGGTCGCCGGCTTCCCCGCCTGGCTCGCCGCCGCCCGCGCCCAGGGGATCGTCCGGTCCTGAAGCGCGGTCCCGACGGGAGGGGCCCGACGGAGGCACGAGGAAGGTACGACGGGGGGCCGACGGGGCCTGACGGGCCGGAATCCACTGGTCTGGAGCGGGCGTGCGGGCGATAGTGGCCGCATGAGTTCACTCGTGCGCCACGTCACCATCGACTGTTCCGACGCCTACGCCCTCGCGTCCTTCTGGGCCGGGGTGCTCGACGCCACGCTCTCCGAGGACGACAAGCCCGGCGACCCCGAGGCCCTCCTGGAGACGCCGGGCGCCGGCCTGCTCTTCATCCGGGTCCCCGAGAAGAAGACCGTGAAGAACCGGGTCCACCTCGACCTCCAGCCGCAGGACCGCACCCGCGACGAGGAGGTCGAGCGGGTCCTCGCGCTCGGCGCCACCCTCGTGGACGACCAGCGGCGCCCCGACGGCACCGGCTGGGTCGTGCTCGCCGACCCGGAGGGCAACGAGTTCTGCGTCGAGCGCTCGAAGGCCGAGCGGGGCGAGTGATCCCGGCGGCCGGACCGGTGGAGTAATCCGGACGGAAGGTGTCGGGATTCCGGTGTCTCCTGGAGCCATGGGAGACACCGGAACCACAACCCCCAGCAGCTGGGCGGCCTTCGAGGCCGCCGAACCCGAGTTCGCCGCGACGGTCCGCGAGCGCTTCGGGCAGTACACCCACCACGCCCTCGCCACCCTCCGCAAGGACGGCTCGCCGCGGCTCAGCGGCATCGAGGCCGACTTCCGCGACGGCGAGCTCTACCTGGGCATGATGCCGAACTCGCTCAAGGCCCGGGACGTGCGCCGCGACCCGCGCCTCGCGCTGCTCGCCAACCCCGGCGAGGGCACCTCCATGGGCGGCGGCGACGTCCGGATCTCCGGCCGCGCGGTCGAGATCACCGACCCCGCGCGACTGGAACGGTACGGGCGGGAGGCCGGCGCGCCGCAGCCGTTCCACCTCTTCCGGGTCGAGCTCACGGAGGTGGTGCGCACCTTCGTCGAGGGCGAGGAGATCCTCTTCCGCACCTGGTGGCCGGGCCGCCCGCCGCGCACCCTCCGCCGCGGCAACGACGCCTCCCCGCCCCGCGAGGACCCGGCCTAGGCCGTCTCTTCCGGATCTTGCCGGCTCTCGACTCCCCCCAGAGCTTCGCCTGGATGGGGGTGCCCCCGGCGGAGCCTGGGGGAGTCCCCCACCGCATCGCTTCCGCCCCTCGGTCCGCCCGGCGGCCGGGGAGGTACCCCCACCTCCGCCTTGCGATCTTGCCCCCGGGTCCTGGCGGGCCTGGGGGCCTCGGCCCTGGGTCCTGGCGGGCCCGGGGGAGGCCCCGGCCCTGGGTTCTGGCGGGCCCGGGGGAGGCCTCGGCCCTGGGTTCTGGCGGGCCCGGGGGAGGCCTCGGCCCTGGGTCCTGGCGGGTCTGGGGGCCTCGGCCCTGGGTCCTGGCGGGCCTGGGGAGGCCCCGGCCCTCGGCGAGGCCCCGGCCCTCGGCCCTGGCGGGCCCGGGGAGGCCACGTGCACCGGACGCCGCTCCCCCCCCGTAGCCCTTCGGGCACGGGAGGTGCCCCTCGATCCGGCCTGATCCGAAAGGAACGACCTAGCCGCGCTCCGCGAGCACCTGGCCGCGGCACCAGGACGGGGTGCCCCAGGCGTCGCGGAGCGGGCGGGCCTTGCGCAGCCAGAGGGAGAGGTCGAGTTCCTCGGTGTAGCCGACGGCGCCGTGGACCTGGAGGGCGGTCGAGGCCGCCGTGTGGGCGGCCTCGCCGGCCGCGACCTTCGCCGCCGCCAGATCACCGCTCGCCGACGAGAGCGCCGCTCCGAAGACGAGCGGGCGGGCGAACTCCAGGGCGAGCAGGGTGTCCGCGAGCCGGTGCTTGACCGCCTGGAAGGAGCCGATCGGCCGGCCGAACTGGGTGCGCTGCCGCGCGTACGCCACCGAGCGGTCGAGCAGGGCAAGGCCCACCCCCAGCGACTGGGCCGCCGTCGCGAGCAGCGCCCACCGCCGGGCCGTGCGCGCGGCGGCGACCACGGCCGGGCCCGCCGCCAGCGGCTCGCCGCCCGGCGCGGGCCGGGCGAGCCGGCGCGCCGGGTCGGCGGACGCCCGCGGCTCGCCGTGACCGGGCGCGAGCCGCAGCTCCTCGCCCTCGACGGCGAACAGCACACCGGCGAGGTCCGGGTCCAGGGCGTAGGGCGAGACCTCGGCCATCGCGAGCGTCGCCGGCGTCGTGCCCTCCGCGATGCCGGGCAGGAAGCGCTTGGCCGGGCCGCTCTCGCCCCGGGCGGCGAGCTCCGCGAGCAGCGCGCCCGCCGCGACCGTCTCCACCAGCGGCCCGGGCACGGCGTGCCGGCCGAGCTCGACGAAGGCGTGGGCGAGTTCCACCGGCAGCGGCCCCACCCCCTCGTACGCCTCGGGCACGGCGAGCGCGAACACGCCCGCCCCGCCCAGCCGGGTCCACAGCGCCCGGGCCGGGCCGTCGTCGCCCGCGGCCCGGGCCCGGACCGCCGCCGGGGTGCCGGTGGCGGTCAGCATCGCGTCCAGGGAGCGCGCGAAGGCGCGCTGTTCGTCGGTCGGCAGGAAGCGCATCAGCGGCGGCCCTTCGGGAGGCCGAGCAGCCGCTCGGCGACGATGTCGCGCTGGATCTCGTTGGTGCCGGCGTAGATCGGTCCGGCGAGCGCGAAGACGTGCCCCTCGGCCCAGTCGGTGTCCGCCAGTTCGGCGTCCGCGCCGAGCAGGTCGAGCGCGGTCTCGTGCAGGGCGATGTCGTACGTCGACCAGAACAGCTTGTTGAGGCTGGACTCGGCGCCGATCCGCTCGCCGGCCGCGAACCGCGAGGCGCCCGCGGCCGTGAACAGCTGGTAGGCCCGCGCCCCGATCACCGCGTCCGCGACCCGGTCGCGCAGCGCCGTGTCCCGCGGATCCGCCCGCTTCTCCCACAGGCGTACGAGACGGTCGGCGGCGGCCAGGAAGCGGCCGGGGGAGCGCAGGGTGAGCCCGCGCTCGTTGCCGGTGGTGGACATGGCGATCCGCCAGCCCTCGCCGGGCTCGCCGACGACGTCCTCGTCCGGTACGAAGACCTCGTCCAGGAACAGTTCGGCGAAGGCGGGCCTGCCGTCGAGCCGCCCGATCGGCCGCACGGTCACGCCGGGCGCGCGCAGGTCGAACATCAGGTACGTGAGCCCGCGGTGCGGCCGGCCCTCGGCGGCCGGCGCCGGGTCGGTGCGGAAGATCCCGAAGGCCCGGTCGGCGAACGCGGCCCGGGAGGACCAGGTCTTCTGCCCGGACAGCAGCCAGCCGCCGTCCGTGCGCACCGCCCGCGAGGTCAGCGCGGCCAGGTCGGAGCCTGCCTCGGGCTCGGACCAGGCCTGCGCCCAGATCGTCTCGCCGGTCGCCATGGCCGGCAGCACCCGGGCCCGCTGCTCCTCGGTGGCGTGCTCGAAGAGGGTGGGGGCGAGCAGGCTGATGCCGTTCTGCGAGACCCGGCCGGGCGCGCCGGCCGCCCAGTACTCCTCCTCGAAGGCCAGCCAGCGGAAGATGCCGGCGTCCCGGCCGCCGAACCGCTCGGGCCAGGAGACCACCGACCAGCCGCCGGCGGCGAGTTCGGCCTCCCAGGCGCGGTGGGCGGCGAAGCCCTCGGCGGTCTCCAGGGAGGGCAGCGGCGCGGCCGGCACATGGGCGCGCAGCCAGGCGCGGGCCTCCGCCCGGAACGCCTCGGTGCCCGCGTCGGGGGTCAGGTCCATCAGCGCACCGCCCGCTTCGCGGCTTCCTTCATGCCCGTGACGTCCATCCCGCCGAGCGGGTCGGCGGCCGTGTCGGCGTTGTGCGCGTGGGCGAGGTGGTGCAGGCCGAAGACCGAGTCGAGGCCGGTGTGCAGGCCCTGGAGGTCCTCGGCCTGGTTGACCGCCCGCTTGGTCAGCGCCAGGCCGAACTGCGGCATCCCGGCGATCCGCAGCGCCAGCGCCTCGGTGGCGGGGCCGAGTTCGTGCCGCGGCACCACCCGGTTGACCATGCCCAGGTCGTACGCCCGCCCGGCCGGCATCCGGTCGCCGGTGTAGAGGAGCTCCTTGGCGATCCGCGGCGGCAGGACCCAGGGGTGCGCGAAGTACTCGACGCCCGGGATCCCCATCCGTACCACCGGGTCCGCGAAGAAGGCGTCCTCGCTGGCCACGATCAGGTCGCAGATCCAGGCGAGCATCAGGCCGCCCGCGACGCAGGCCCCCTGCACCGAGGCGATCACCGGCTTCGGCAGCTCCCGCCAGCGCCGGCACATGCCCAGGTAGACCTCGGACTCGCGGGCGAAGCGCGACTCGGCGCCGGGCCGCTCCGAGTGGTCCCACCACAGCCCGGCCCGCCGCTGGAAGGGCAGGTGCGCGTCGCGCTCCGGGGTGCCGATGTCATGGCCCGCGGAGAAGTGCTCGCCGGCGCCGGCGAGCACCACGACCTTCACCTCCGGGTCCTCGGCGGCCCGGTAGAAGGCGGTGTCGAGGGCGTAGGTCATGGCCGAGTTCTGGGCGTTGCGGTAGCGGGGGCGGTTCATCGTCACGTGGGCGACCGGGCCGCGCCGCTCGTACAGGACGGGATCGTCAGACACGGGCTCATCCTTCCCTAACAAGTGTTTGGTAGGTTACCGTGCCTGTCATGAGCAGCGCCACGAGCAGCGTCGAGGAGTTCCGCACCGAGATACGCGACTGGCTGAAAGACCGCCTCGCGGGCGAGTTCGCCGCGTTGAAGGGACTCGGCGGCCCCGGTCGCGAGCACGAGGCCTTCGCCGAACGGCTCGCCTGGGAACGGCACATGGCCGCCCACGGCTGGACCTGCGTCGGCTGGCCGGAGCAGTACGGCGGACGCGGCGCGAGCATCGAGCAGCAGATCGCCTTCCACGAGGAGTACGCCCTCGCCGACGCCCCCGCCCGGGTCAACCACATCGGCGAACAGCTCCTCGGCCCCACCCTCATCGCCCACGGCACCGAGGAGCAGAAGGCCCGCTTCCTGCCCCCGATCCGGGCCGTGGAGGAACTCTGGTGCCAGGGCTACAGCGAGCCCGGGGCCGGCTCCGACCTCGCCGCCGTCCGCACCCGCGCCGTCCGCGACGGCGACGAGTGGGTCGTGCACGGCCAGAAGACCTGGACCTCGCTCGCCCACGCCGCCCAGTGGTGCTTCGTCCTCGCCCGCACCGAACCCCGCGCCCCCGGCGCCCGCCCGCACACCGGGCTCTCCTATCTGCTCGTCCCGCTCGACCAGCCCGGCGTCGACATCCGGCCGATCACGCAGCTCACCGGCACCAGCGAGTTCAACGAGGTGTTCTTCGACGGCGCCCGCACGGCCGCCGCGCACGTGGTCGGCGCCCCCGGCGACGGCTGGCGGATCGCCATGGCCACCCTCGGTTACGAGCGCGGCGTCTCCACCCTCGGCCAGCAGGTCGGCTTCCGCCGCGAGTTCGAGGCCCTCGTCGCCCTCGCCCGCGCCAACGGCGCCGCCGCCGACCCGCTGATCCGCGACCGGCTGGTGCGCGCCTGGGCCGGACTGCGCGCCCTGCGGGCCCACGCCCGTACCGGCGCCGAACCCTCGATGGCCAAGCTCTCCTGGTCGCACTGGCACCGCGACCTCGGCGAACTCGCCATGGACGTGCGCGGCGCCGCCGCCACCCTCGCCGCCGGCGAGCCCTACGAACTCGACGAGTGGCAGCGCCTGTTCCTCTTCTCCCGGGCCGACACCATCTACGCCGGATCCAGCGAGATCCAGCGCACCGTCCTCGCCGAGCGGGTGCTCGGCCTCCCGAAGGAGCCGCGCGCATGAGCGCCCCGCCCCCGTACGTCCCCGGACACGGCCTGCTCGCCGGCCGCACCGCCGTCGTCACCGCCGCTGCCGGCGCCGGCATCGGCGGCGCCACCGCCCGCCGCCTCCTGGAGGAGGGCGCCCGCGTGCTCGTCAGCGACGCGCACGCCCGCCGCCTCAAGGAGACCGAGACCGCCCTCGCCGCCGAGTTCGGCGCCGGCCGGGTCGCCGCCCAGGCCTGCGACGTCACCGACGAGACCCAGGTCCGGGCCCTCCACGACACCGCCGTACGCCTCCACGGCGGCCTCGACATCCTCGTCAACAACGCCGGCCTCGGCGGCACCGCCGCCCTCGTCGACATGACCGACGAGCAGTGGGACCGGGTCCTCGACGTCACCCTGAACGGCACCATGCGCTGCACCCGCTCCGCCCTGCGCCACTTCCGCGACACCGGCCGCGGCGGCGTCGTCGTCAACAACGCCTCCGTGATCGGCTGGCGCGCCCAGGCCGGCCAGGCCCACTACGCCGCCGCCAAGGCCGGCGTCATGGCCCTCACCCGCTGCGCCGCCGTCGAGGCCGCCGCCTACGGGGTCCGGGTCAACGCCGTCGCCCCCTCCCTCGCCATGCACCCCCACCTGGCCAAGGTCACCTCCACCGCACTCCTGGAGGAACTGACCGCCCGCGAGGCCTTCGGGCGGTACGCGCAGCCCTGGGAGGTCGCCAACGTGATCGTCTTCCTGGCCTGCGACTACTCCTCGTACATGACCGGGGAGACGGTCTCCGTCAGCAGCCAGCACGCGTAGGACAACAATGGACGTGTGCCGACCACGAAGAAGAAGACCCAGGTGACCGCCACGCCCGAGCGACGCGCCGAACTGCTCCGCACCGCCGCCGAGGTCTTCGCCGCCCAGGGCTACAACGCCACCACCGTCCGCAAGATCGCCGACGCCGCCGGCATGCTCGCCGGCAGCCTCTACTACCACTTCGATTCCAAGGAATCGATGCTCGACGAGATCCTCTCCACCTTCCTGAACGAGCTGTGGGACGGGTACGACGCCGTGCTCGCCGCCGGGCTCGGCCCCAGGGAGACCATCGAGGCCCTGGTCACCGAGTCCTTCCGGGAGATCGACCGGCACCGCCCCGCCGTCGCCATCTACCAGAAGGAGGCCAGGCACCTCGCCGACCAGCCCCGCTTCCACTACCTCGCCGACTCCCAGGTCAAGTTCGAGAAGGCCTGGCTCGGCACCCTGGAGCGCGGCGTCGAGACCGGCGTCTTCCGCGCCGACCTCGACGTCCGCCTCACCTACCGCTTCGTGCGCGACACCGTCTGGGTCGCCGCGAGCTGGTACCGCCCGGGCGGACAGCACAGCCCGGACGAGATCGCCCGCCAGTACCTGTCGATGGTGCTCGACGGGATCGCCGTACGAACCCCCTAGACCCCTCCAGAGGAGCAGCCATGGCCGAGGCCTACATCGTCGACGCGGTCCGCACCCCGGTGGGCCGCCGCAGGGGCGGGCTCGGCGCCGTCCACCCGGCGGACCTCGGCGCCCACGTCCTCAAGGCGCTCGTCGGGCGCACCGGCATCGACCCGGCCGCCGTCGAGGACGTGGTCTTCGGCTGCCTCGACACCGTCGGGCCGCAGGCCGGCGACATCGCCCGCACCTGCTGGCTCGCCGCCGGGCTGCCCGAGGAGGTCCCCGGCGTCACCGTCGACCGCCAGTGCGGCTCCTCCCAGCAGGCCGTCCACTTCGCCGCCCAGGGCGTGCTCTCCGGCACCCAGGACCTGGTCGTCGCCGGCGGCACCCAGAACATGACGATGGTCCCCATCGCCTTCGCCTCCCGGCAGGCCGCCGAACCCCTCGGCCTCACCGAGGGCCCCTACGCCGGCTCGGAGGGCTGGCGGGCCCGCTACGGGGACGCGCCGGTCAACCAGTTCCACGGCGCCGAGCTGATCGCCGCCAAGTGGGGGATCACCCGCCGCGACCAGGAGGAGTTCGCCCTCCGCTCGCACCGGCGGGCGCTGCGCGCCCTCGACGAGGGCCGCTTCGTGCGGGAGACCGTCCCCTACGGGAACGTGACCGTCGACGAGGGCCCGCGCCGCGACACCGGCCTGGAGAAGATGGCGGCCCTCCCGCCGGTCGTCGAGGGCGGCACCATCACCGCCGCCTGCTCCTCCCAGGTCTCCGACGGCGCCGCCGCGATGCTGCTCGCGAGCGAGCGGGCGGTGCGCGAGCACGGCCTCACGCCCCGGGCCCGGATCCACCACCTCTCGGTGCGCGGCGAGGACCCCATCCGCATGCTGTCCGCGCCGATACCGGCCACCGCCCACGCCCTGAAGAAGACCGGCATGACCCTCGACGACATCGACCTGGTCGAGATCAACGAGGCCTTCGCCCCGGTCGTCCTCGCCTGGCTCAAGGAGACCGGGGCCGACCCGGACCGCGTCAACGTCAACGGCGGCGCCATCGCGCTCGGCCACCCCCTCGGCGCGACCGGCGTGCGCCTGATGACCACCCTGCTGCACGAACTGGAGCGCACGGGCGGCCGGTTCGGGCTGCAGACGATGTGCGAGGGCGGGGGACAGGCGAACGTGACCATCATCGAGCGCCTGTAGCGCCTGTAGCGCCTGGAGGGCCTGTCCGGCGGATCGGGGTCGGACAGGCCCCGGGGCGGTCAGCCCACCAGACGGTTCCGGAGGGCGGCCAGGGTCCGCAGGTCCAGGCCCAGGCCGTCGGTCACATAGGCGTAGAGGCCGCCGTAGCGGGAGCGGACCTCGGCGAGCGCCGCGTCCAGGTACTCCCGGCGGACCTCCTGGAGCGGAATGATCAGATCAGGGTTCTCCATGTACCCGGACTGCCTCAGGCCCTCCCGGACGCGGGCGTCGTAGGCGGCGCGGTAGGTGTTGGACGCCAGGTAGTCGTCGGTGGCGAGGGACTCGGGGACGCCCACGAGCACCAGCAGCAGCCAACTCGCCCACCCGGTGCGGTCCTTCCCCGAGGTGCAGTGGAAGAGCTGCGGGCCCGCGCCGGGGGCGGCCAGCTCGCGCAGCGTCGCCCCGAAGCCGGCGCGGTTGTCGGCGCCGGTGACGAAGGTGCGGTACACCTCCGTCATGAAGGCCGCGGCCCGGCCGCCGCCGAGCATCTCCTCCTGCCGGACCGGGTCGCGCGAGCCGATCGCGGCGAGCAGCTGCCCGTACAGCCCGTTGTCGGTGACCGGCCGGGACAGCGCGGCCACCCCGGCCGGCAGCCGGTCCGTCCCGTCGTAGCGCACCTCCAGCGTGATCCGGAAGTCGACCACCCGGGCGAGCCCGAGGCCGCCCAGCACCGCCACGTCGGCGTCGGTCAGCCTGGCCAGGTGGTCGCCGCGGTAGACGAGGCCGTGGCGGACCCGCGCGCCGTCGTAGGTGCCGTAGCCGCCGAGGTCGCGGACGTTGACCGCGCCCTGGAGCGGGACCCGGCGGACGTCGCCCAGCGTGCGGACCCGGGGCCGGGCCAGGCCGGGCGGGGCGGTGACCGCGAGGAGCGCGGTGGCGCCGGCGGTGCTCAGCAGTGCGCGTCTCGACAGAGACATGGCTGACTCCCTCACGAGGATGGAAGGGTACGGAGCACGTGCGCGGCCTCGGCCATGACGCGGGTCACGAGTTCCTCGCAGCTGGGCAGGTCCTCGATCACCCCCGCGACCTGTCCGGAGGCCATGACGCCGAGGTCGGTGCGGCCCTCGACCAGGGAAGCCCTCAGGAGCATCGGGGTGTTGGCGGCGAGCAGGACCTGGCTCCAGGACAGGTCCTTGCCGTGGCGCATCGCCAGGCCGTCGCGGATCATCGCGGCCCAGGACAGGCCGCTGATCCGGCGGAAGCCCGCGGCCCGGCGCACCGCCTCCGCCAGGCCCCGGACCCGGCCCGCCCCCTCCAGGGCGGCCACCATCTCGGTGCGCAGCATCCGGTGCGGCAGCCCGTCGACGGCCGTGGTGACGGTGACGTCCTTGACGCCGGCCGCCAGGTACCTCGCCTTGACGGCGTCCGGCACGGGCGAGTCGGAGGTGAGCAGGAAGCGGGTGCCCATGGCGATGCCGGCCGCGCCGTAGGAGAGGGCGGCGACCAGACCGCGCCCGTCGTGGAAGCCGCCGGCCGCGATCACCGGGATGCCGACCGCGTCCACCACCTGCGGAAGCAGCACGGTGGTCGCGACCTCGCCGGTGTGCCCGCCGCCCTCGCCGCCCTGCACGAGCACGGCGTCCGCGCCCCAGGCGGCCACCTTCTCGGCGTGCCGGCGGGCCCCGACGGACGGGATGACGACCACCCCGGCGTCCTTCAGCTCGGCGATCAGCTCGCGGGAGGGCGCGAGGGCGAAGGAGGCGACCCGGACGCCCTCCTCGACGACGATCCGGACCCGTTCGCGGGCGTCGGCGGCGTCGGCCCGCAGGTTCACCCCGAAGGGCCGGTCGGTGCGGGACCTCACCTCCCGCACGGCCGCGTGCAGTTCGGGCACGGTCATGGTGGCGGAGGCGAGGATGCCGAGCGCGCCCGCGTTCGCGGTGGCCGAGACCAGCCGGGGGCCGGCCACCCAGCCCATCCCGGTCTGCACGATCGGGTGCTCGACGCCGACGAGCTCGGTGAGCGCGGTCCTCATCGGGCCGGGACCTCGCGCTCGCGCAGTCCGGCCGGGTCCAGGACCTCGCGGATCAGCCGCAGCTCCTCGGCGGTCGGCTCGCGGGTGAGCGGCACGTCGCCGTCGACCGCGAGCTCGAAGCCGGTCGCGGCCCGTACCTCGTCGACGGTGACGCCCGGGTGCACGGAGGCGAGCCGCATCCGCTGGTCGGGGGTCGCGAAGTCGAGCACGGCGAGGTCGGTGACCACCCGGGGCAGCCGGTGGTAGGGGCCGACGGCGTGGTCGTAGCCCACCCCGCAGATCATGTCGACGCGCTCCACGAAGACCCGCGGCGAGTGCCGGGGGATCCAGTAACTCACCGGGTTGTTCAGGGTGTTGACGGGTGCGCCGCGCACTCCGAGCAACTGCCGGGCCGGCCGCTCCCAGTCGCCGACGCAGGAGATGTTCTGGTTGCCGTGGCGGTCGATCTGGCTCGCGCCCATCATCACGTGCCGCTTGCCGCCGGTGACCATCGTCAGGTGCCGGCGGTACGGCAGCCAGCCCTCGGGCCGCCCGTCGGGGCCGACCAGCAGCGCCTCGCCGTCGGTGAGCAGCAGGTCGGGGGAGAAGGTGCGCCTCGCGAGCCGGGCGCCGATGCCGGGGATCAGGCCCATCGGGCTGGCCAGCACCTCGCCGTCGCCCCGCCAGGCCTCGGCACAGGCGATCACGCAGTACTCGGCGCGGGTGATCGGGTCGTTGCTCACGGCTGCTCCTCCGTCCGCTCGTCGTGCCAGGCCCGCACGGCGGCCTGGTAGTCCTCCTCGCTCTTGCCGGCCAGGAAGCGCGCGGCGAACTCGGGCCAGGGGGTGGTCGCGTAGAGCTTCTGGAAGGGCTCGTCGCGCTCGTGGTCGGGGACGCAGGAGGTGAAGTGCGCCCCGTTCGGGGTCTCGACGACGCCGGTGACGGAGTGCCGGGAGACCAGCAGGGTCTGCGGGACGGTGTCCGCCGGGAAGGAGTCGACCAGCCGCTCGCAGGAGAGGTACGCGGTGTCGGCGGCCTCGCAGAACAGGTCGTCGAAGTACGGGTCGGGGCCCAGGTACTGCCCGTTGCCGAGCCGGTCGGCGCGGTTGACGTGCACCAGGGCGGCGTCCATCCGCAGCGCGGGCACGGCGACGAACTCCTCGCCGTCCTCGTACGGGGAGACGACCGTGCGCAGCTCGGGGTTGACCCGCATGACGTCGGAGCCGAGGCCGGCCCGGACCGGCAGGAACGGCAGCCGGTTGGCGGCGGCGTGCAGGCCCCACATGAACATGGCCTCGTCCAGCTCGGTGAGCGCGAGGGCGCCGCGCTCGCGGGCGGCCCGGAAGTGCGGTTCGAGGGGGATGGAGTCGAGGGTCGCGAAGGGCGCGACGAGGCGGCGGATCCGGCCGGCGGCGGCCAGCAGGCCGACGTCGGGGCCGCCGTAGGAGACCACCGTGAGATCGCTGACCTCGGACCGGAGCAGCGCTCTGACCAGGGCCATCGGCTTGCGCCGCGACCCCCAGCCGCCGATCCCGATCGTCATCCCGGAGCGCAGCCGTCCCACCACGTCCTCGGGGGTCATGGTCTTGTCGGTCATGGCCGGGGCTCCTTCCCGAAGGTGTCGCGGACCCGGTCGGCGACCCCGCTGAGGGCGGCCTCGAAGGTGAAGCCCTGCTCGAAGCGGTAGCCGCGGCGCACGTCCACGGGGTCGATGCCGTTGATGGCGGCCTTGGCGAGCCGCAGGAGCGTGCCGTCCTTGGCCGCGATCTCGGCCGCCAGTTCCAGGGCGGCGGCCCGCAGCCCGGCGCGCGGGACCACCCGCCACACCGAGCCGTGGGCGTGCAGCTCGGCGGCGGTGGCGGTGCGCGAGGTGTAGTAGAGGGCGCGCATCAGGTGCGGGGGGACGAGCCGGGCGAGATGGGTGGCGGCGCCGAGCGCGCCCCGGTCCAGCTCGGGCAGGCCGAAGACGGCGTCCTCGGCGGCGACGATCGCGTCGGCGTTGCCGACCAGGCCGATGCCGCCGCCGAGGCAGTAGCCGCCGACCGCCGCGACCACCGGCACCTCGCAGTCGTAGACCGCCGCGAAGGCCTCCGCGCAGCCCCGGTTGACCGCGAGGAGCGAGCCGTGGCCGGGATCGCGCTGGAGCTCCTTGATGTCGACGCCCGCGTTGAAGCCGCGGCCCTCGGCGGCGAGCACGACGCAGCGGACGTCGGGGGCGCGCCCGGCGGCGCGGACGGCGTCGGCCAGCTCGTACCAGCCGTGTGCCGGAAGGGCGTTGACCGGTGGGAAGTCGACGGTGACGAGCGCGATGCCCTGGTCCGGGCGTGCGGTGGAGACACCCATGAACGGATCAGCTACCTTTCCACCAAACGTTTGTTAGGTGACGCTGGGAGGAAGGTAGCAGCCGATGGAGCTGGACGGGAGGGTCGCCGTCGTCACGGGCGGAACCCGCGGGGTCGGCGCGGGCATCGCCCGGGCCTTTCTGCGGGCCGGGGCCGAGGTCGTCGTCTGCGCCCGCAGACCACCGGACGAACCGGTCCGTGCGGCCGGCCGCGCGGCCGGCTTCCGGCCGCTCGACCTGCGCGACGGGGCGGCCGTACGGGAGTTCTTCGCGCGGGTGGCGCGCGACCACGGGCGGCTGGACGTGCTGGTCAACAACGCGGGCGGGACGCCCTACCGGCTGCTCGGGGAAGGGGAGCCGGAGCGGCACGCCCGGGTCCTCGCGCTCAACCTCACCGCCCCGCTCACCGCCTCCCTCGCCGCCTACGAGCAGCTGCGGGCCGCGCGCGGCTCGGTCGTGATGATCGGCAGCGTCAGCGGCACCCGCCCCTCGCCCGGCACCGCCGCCTACGGCGCCGCCAAGGCCGGCCTGGAGAACCTGGCCCGCTCGATGGCCGTCGAATGGGCCCCCGAGGTACGGGTCAACACGCTGGTCCCCGGCATGGTCCGCACCGAACTCTCCCACCTGCACTACGGCGACGCGGACGGCCTCGCGGCCGTCGGCCGCACCGTCCCGCTCGGCCGGCTCGCCGAGCCGTCCGAGATCGGCGAGGCCGCGGTCTTCCTCGCCTCCGACCGGGCCGGATACGTCTCCGGCGCCTCGCTCCTGGTCCACGGCGGCGGGGAACGCCCCGCCTTCCTGGACGCCGCAACCGTCAACAAGGAGGACTGACATGGGCATCAGCGACGGACGGGTCGTCGTCGTGACCGGCGCCGGACGCGGGCTCGGCCGGGCCCACGCGCTCGCCTTCGCCGCCGAGGGCGCCCGGGTGGTCGTCAACGACCTCGGCGTCGGCCTGGACGGGCGGCCGGACGCCGGCAGCCCCGCCGCCCGGGTGGTCGAGGAGATCCGCGCGGCCGGCGGCGAGGCCGTCGCGCACGGCGGCGACGTCGCCACCGAGGAGGGCGCCGGCTCCCTCGTGCGCACCGCGCTCGACGCCTACGGACGGCTCGACGCCCTCGTGAACAACGCCGGCTTCCTGCGCGACCGGATGCTCGTCAACCTCGGCGAGGACGACTTCGACGCGGTGCTGCGGGTGCACCTGAAGGGCCACTTCCTGCCGCTGCGGCACGCGGCGGCGTACTGGCGGGCCGAGTCCAAGGCCGGCCGGGACGTGACCGCCCGGGTCGTCAACACCACCTCCGGCGCGGGCCTCCTCGGCAGCGTCGGCCAGGGCAACTACGCCGCCGCCAAGGCCGGCGTCGTCGGCCTCACCCTCGTCGCCGCCGCCGAACTGGGCCGGTACGGCGTCCAGGTCAACGCCGTCGCCCCGGCCGCCCGCACCCGCATGACCGAGCGGACCTTCGGCGGCCTCGAGGCCCTCCCCGAGGACGTCTCCCCGCTCGTCGTCTGGCTCGGCTCGCCCGCCTCCGCCGGGGTCACCGGCCGCGTCTTCGAGGCCGAGGGCGGCCGGCTCACCGTCATGGAGGGCTGGCGCCCCGGCCCCACCGCCGACAAGGGCGCCCGCCGGACCCCGGCCGAGGCGGGCGAGACCGCCCTGAAGCTGCTCGCCGAGGCGGAGCCGCCGCAACCGGTGTACGGCGCCGGCGAGTGAGGCGCTACCGGGTGAGCCGGCGGGTGGCCTCGCGCTGCCGCGCCGAGGCGCCAGTCAGGAAGCGCAGCACGACCAGCAGCTCCTCGTCGGTGAACTCCTCGTAGAGCTCGTGCACTTCACGGGCCCAGTCGGCCATCAGGGGCGCGAACTCCGCGAGTTTCGCCGGGCGCGCCTCGACCAGCACCCGGCGCTTGTCCGTCGGGTGCTTCACCCTGCGGACGAAGCCCTTGCGCTCCAGTCGGTCGACCAGCCCGGTGACCGAGGCGGGGGCCAGGCCGGAATGCTCGGCCAGCTCCTTCGCGGTGAGCGCGCCGTGCCGTTCGAGCAGGTCGAGCGTCTTGGTCTCGCTCGCCCCGAGGTCGTACCGGGCCGCCACGGCGGAGTGGAAGGCGACCGAGGCCGCGCTGCTGTCGCGCCCCGCCGTGTCGAGGGCCGAGACGATCTCGGCGCGGCTCGGCCGCGTGTCGCTGTCGTCGGTTGCGGTTCCGGCGTCCCTCTGCGCGCTGCTCATGGGCGCAGCCTAGCAAGATTTATTTCGTTCGGCCGAACGAAAGACTTGCGGGCGCGGAGGTGGCCGTGGAACTATTTCGTTCGGCCGAACGAAATAAATCCGCCCGTCCCGCCGAGGAGCCCGCCATGACCGCCCTCACCTCCGCCCCGCCCGACCACGCCACCGAGCCGCCCCACCCGCGCCGCTGGGCCGCCGCCCTCGTGATGACGGCCGCCGCCCTGATGGACCTGGTCGACACCACCATCGTCAACGTCGCCCTGCCGTCCATCGGCCGCGACCTCGGCGCCTCCGCGAGCGTGCTGCAGTGGACGGTCTCCGCCTACCTGCTGGGCTTCGCCGCCACCCTGATCGTCGCCGGCCGACTCGGCGACCGCCACGGCCGCAAGGCGCTCTTCCTCGTCGGCACCGCCGGCTTCGGCCTCGCCAGCCTCGCCTGCGGCCTCGCCCAGACCCCCGGCCAGCTCGTCACGGCGCGCGCCGTGCAGGGCGTGGCCGCGGCCGTCCTGATGCCCCAGGTGCTCGGCTCCTTCCACAGCCTCTTCCAGGGGAAGGAACGCGGCAAGGTCTTCGGCGTCTACGGGGCCGTGGCCGGCTTCGCCTCCGCGATCGGACTGCTGCTCGGCGGCGTCCTCACCGACGCCGACCTCTTCGGTCTCGGCTGGCGCGCGGTCTTCCTCGTCAACGTCCCCGTCGCCGTGCTCGCGCTCGCCGCCGCCGTCGTCCTCGTCCCCGCCACCCGCGAGCGGGTCGCGGCCCGCCCGCCCGTCCTCGGCAGCGTCGTCCTCGCGGCCGGACTCGTCGCGATCGTCCTCCCGCTCGTCCAGGGCCGCGGCAACGGCTGGCCGCTGTGGTGCTGGCTGCTGCTCGCCTGCGGCGTCCTGACGGTGGCCGCGCTCGGGGCCCGCGGGTCCGTGCTGCCGGGCCGCGCCTTCCGGGTGGCGGCGTTCTCGTACGGCCTCGCCGTCCAACTCCTCTTCTCCGTCGGCATGCAGGGCTTCTTCCTGGTCTTCGCGATCTGGCTGCAGGGCGGCCAGGGGTACACCCCGATGCAGGCCGGCGTCCTCCTCGTCGCCTTCTCTGCCGGCGGCTTCCTCACCGCCCCGGTCGCGGTGCCGCTCGCCGTCAAGGCCGGGCGGTGGGTGCTCGCGGCCGGCGCCCTGCTGATGGCCGCCGGCTACGGCTGGACCTGGTACGCCATGTCCCACGCGGCCGCCCCCGTCCACACCGGCGCCTGGCCCATGGTCCCCGGCCTCCTCGTCGCCGGCGCCGGCCTCGGACTGTTGGTCGTCCCCCTCGTCGACATCGTCCTGTCCGCCGTGCCCGCCACCCTCGCGGGCGGCGCGTCCGGAGTCTTCTCCACGGCCCAGCAGTTCGGCGGCGCCCTGGGCGCGGCCGCGATCGGCACCCTCTACTTCACCGACCTGTCCCTCGCCGACGCGATGCCGTGGGTGGTCGTCGTCTCCCTGCTCACCGCCCTGCTGACGCTCCGCCTCCCGCGCCACGCCGTCGCCGCCTGACGCCCGCGCCCCCGCGCACCCCGCCCCCGAGCCCACCCGGCCCGGGGGCGCCGGCACGCCGGCGCGGGGCGGAACCTGCCGGACGGGACGGCTAGCGGCAGCGGGGCGTCGTCCACTCCAGGCGGGTGCGGACGCGCGGGTCCGCCAGGTGGGGGAGGGCCGCGAGGGCCGTTTCGCGGGCCGGGCCCTCCGGATCGGAGTCGGCGAGGAGCCGGGCCAGGGCGTCGACGGCGCGCGGGTCCTGGCGCAGGGCCAGACCGCGGGCGGCCTCGGCGGCGGTCTCCGGGTCCGGGTCGGCCAGCCGGGCGGCGAGGGCCTCCCGCACGGCCGGGGTGTCGTCGGGGAGTTCGGCGAGCGCCAGGGTGGCCCAGTCACGGACCCGCGGATCGGGGTCGCGGCTCAGCGCGGTGATCCGCCGCACCGCCTCGGCGTGCCCCGGCGGCACGATGCCCGCGAGGGCCGCCGCCACCTCCCGCCGCACCTCCGGGTCCGGGTGCCCGGCCAGGCCGAGGAGTTCGGGCACGGCGGCGCCGTCCCCGCACCGTCCGAGCGCCGCCGCCACCGAGGCCGCCGGCTCCCGGGCGTCCCCCGCCCCGGCCGCCTCCGCCGCGAGCCGGCGCAGCACCGGCACCGCGCCCGCCGCGTGGCCCGGGAGCGCCGCCAGGACCCGCGCGCCCAGCGCCCGGCGCAGCGGGTCCGGCCCCGCGCACCACGCCGTGGCGGCCACGAAGACCGTCTCGGCCGTCCCGTCCGCGCCGGCGGCCAGCGCGTCCACCGCCGTCGTCCAGTCCTCCCCGGCCGGGTCGCCGCAGCGCAGCGCCCGCTCCGCCAGCACCTCCGGCGCCGCCGGTTCGCCCAGCGCGCCCTCCAGGAGCGTGGCGATCGCCGCGTGCCCGGTCTGCCGCTCGTCGCCGCGGCTCGGCGCACCGTCCGCCCGCAGTAGCTCGACCACCACCGTGACGCCGCCGTCCTCCGGCACCCGTCGCACCACCGCCTCGTACGTCTCGCCGGCGCCGCCGCTCTCCACCAGGCCGCGCCGCAGCACGGCCGCCATGTCGACGCCGATCCACCGCCGGGCCTCGTCGAGCGCCGCCCGCAGGCCGCCCGCGCCGTGTGCGAGCAGGGCCCGGACGAGCGAGGGCGAGCCGCGCCGGGCGGCGGCGGTCAGCGGAGCGAGCCCGTCGGGCCCCGGCCGGTCCGGGTCCGCGCCGGCCCCGAGCAGCGCCCGGGCCGTCTCCGTGTGCCCGAGCCGCACCGCCCAGGCCAGCGCGGTGAAGCCGAACTCCTCCTCCTGGTCCGGCTCCGCGCCCGCCGCGAGCAGCGCCCGCACGACCTCGGTGTGCCCGCCGCACGCCGCCCCGCACAGCGGCAGGTCCCCCTCGTCGGGGCCGCTCGCCCGACCGGGGTCGGCCCCGGCGGCGAGCAGCAGCCGGACGGCGCCGGGCTGGTTGGAGACGGCCGCCCGGTACAGCGGGGTCTCCCCGTCGGCGTCCCGGGCGTCCGGATCGGCGCCCGCGCGCAGCGCCCGGACCACCGCGTCGTCCCCGTCACCCAGCGAGTCGAACAACGTGCTCATGCGCCCGACCCTCGCCCGTAACCCCCGAACGGCGCAAACGAATACGGGGCGGACACGGGCCACCGCGCCCCGGAGCACCCCGCCGGGTCCGGACGGGCCCTACGGCGCGCAGTCCAGGACCGTCCCGCACACCCCGCACCGCGCCTTCACCCGCCGCGTCCCCGTCACCCGCAGCCGCTGCCCGCACACCGGGCAGGGGAACACGGCGCCCTCCCCGCCGGCCGCCCGGGCCCGCCGCCGGGCCGCCCATCCCGCGCCCGCGAGCGGCGGCCTGCGCCAGTCCCGCGCGGCCTCGGCCCGGCCCCGTAGCCACGCCTCGTAGGCCACCGCGCTGGTGAACCACGGGGAGGGGTCCTCGCCGAAGGCCTCGGCCCGCTTGGCGAGCACGTACCCGAACTCCTCCGGCGTCAGATAGCCCAGCTTCTGGCGGGACATCCCGTCCTGCCGGAAGGCGTCCAGGAGCAGCCAGCCCGCCCCGAGGTAGCTGGTGACGACGTCCGTGAGGATCTCGTTGCCGGCGACCGTCGGGCGCTCCAGACCGAGCCGGTGCAGCAGCACATGGGTGATCTCGTGGGCCAGCGCGGCCCCGACGTCCCGCTGGTGCGCGGGCCGCGCGAAGCGCTCGTTGAGCTCCACGAAGTACTCCGGGCCCGCGCCCAGCTCCACGCTCGCCGCGTGCTCCATGGCCCGGAAGCTCACCACGATCCGCGCCTCGGGCAGCCCCAGATGGCGGACCAGGGCGCGGGCCACCCGCTGGGCACCCAGATGGACCCCGTCGGTGGGGTCGAACAGCACGTCGGAGGCCGGGACGCTCAGGTCGTAGCGCCGCACGCCGTCCGGGGAGAGCCGCCGGTAGAGCGCCGTGATGGCGGAGCGGACCGTGTCGAGGTGCGGGAAGCCGTGCACCACGGGGGAGGATTCGTCCCTGTGCGGCATCCCGGATCACCCCCTGCGTCCAGGGTACGGGCGGCGGGCTCCGCCGCCCCCCGCCCGCCCCGGCGTGCCCGCCCCTCTGGCCGAAAAGGCCTTCTTGTGACGCCTGTTGGCCGCTGTCCATAATCCGGACGACATCTTGACGGGCTCATGCCATCAAGATCGAACCCCCCACGAAAGAAGGCAGTCGCATGCAGAAGAAGAACAGACTGGTCCGCGCGCTGCAGAAGCTCGCGGCCACCGGTGCCGTCGTCCTCGCCGCCGTCAGCCTCCAGCCCACCAGCACCGCCTCCGCCGCGCCCGCCCCGGTCGTCGGCGGCACCCGCGCCGCCCAGGGCGAGTTCCCCTGGATGGTCAGGCTCTCCATGGGCTGCGGCGGCTCCCTGATCACCCCTCAGGTCGTCCTCACCGCCGCACACTGCGTCTCCGGCTCCGGCACCAACACCAGCATCACCGCCACCGCCGGCGTGGTCGACCTGCAGTCCTCCAGCGCCATCAAGGTCCGCTCGACCAAGGTCTACCAGGCCCCCGGCTACAACGGGCAGGGCAAGGACTGGGCCCTCATCAAGCTCGCCTCGCCCATCACCAGCCTCCCCAACCTGAAGATCGCCGAGACCACCGCCTACAACAACGGCACCTTCACCGTGGCCGGCTGGGGCGCCACCCGCGAGGGCGGATCGCAGCAGCGCTACCTGCGCAAGGCGACCGTCCCCTTCGTCTCCGACGCCGACTGCCAGTCCGCGTACGGCGGCTCGCTCGTGCCCGGCGAGGAGATCTGCGCCGGCTACAACGAGGGCGGCGTCGACACCTGCCAGGGCGACTCCGGCGGCCCGATGTTCCGCAAGGACAACACCAACGCCTGGGTCCAGGTCGGCATCGTGAGCTGGGGCGAGGGCTGCGCCCGGCCCGGCTACCCCGGCGTCTACACCGAGGTCTCCACCTTCGCCGCCGCGATCAAGTCCGCCGCGGCCACCCTGTAGCCCCACCCTTCGCGCACGTACGGGATGCCCGGAGCCGTTCGCGGCCCCGGGCATCCCCGCGCTCAGGACAGCTCCACCGCCCCGCCCGCGCAGCCCTCCAGCTCCAGCACCCACACCTCGTTCGCGCCCTCCCGCAGCACCGGGCCCGGCACGAACAGGGCCTCCTGGGGCCCCGCCGCCGGCCAGTAGCGGCCCAGGCAGAAGCCGTTCACCCAGACGAAGCCGCGGGTCCCGCCCGGCAGACGGAGGGACGCGTCACCCGCGCCCGCGACCTCCACCCACGCCCGGTACAGCCCCCGCCCGTCCCCCCGCCCGCCCGCCTCCCCGAACGGCACCCGGCCCACCGCCTCCGCCGTGAACGCGTCCAGCCGCAGCCCCCGGGCCCGCACCCCGTGCACGTACTGGCGCTCGTGCAGCAGCCCGCCGGTGATCCCCTTCGGCTCGGCGAGCCGCGGCCCGTAGTTCACCCGGCCCAGCGACTCCACCCACACGTCCACCACGGCCGGACCCGCCACCGGCGCCGGCAGCACCGCGTCCTCCTCCGTGAGCACCCCGGCGAAGACCCCGTCCACCCACACCCGGGCCCGGTCCCGCAACCCCGTCACCCCGAGCGGATACGGCTGCCGGGGACCCGGCACGCAGAAGCGGTAGCGCACCAGGCCCCGGTCCACGCCCAGCTCCTCGAAGGACGGCGGCGCCCCCCACTCCGTCTCCGCGCCGCCCAGCGCGCCCAGCACCGCGTCGAGCGACGCCCGCTCCGCGAGCTCCGCCCGCACCGGGGCCGCCAGCCGCGCCGGCGGCTCCGGCACCTCGGGCAGCGGCCCCTCCGCGTACGCGGCCAGCACCTCGCGGAAACGGTGGAACTTCTCCGTCGGCCGGCCCCACTCGTCGACCGGCGCGTCGTAGTCGTACGAGGTCACCGTCGGCAGCAGCCGCCCGTCGTGCAGCTCCCCGGACCGGTTCGCCCCCGCCCAGCCGCCGAAGTTCGAGCCGCCGTGCGCCATGTAGACGTTGACCGAGGCCCCGCACTCCAGGACCTCCCGCAGCGCCGCCGCCGCGTCCGCCGCGTCCCGCACCGCGTGCTCCGTGCCCCAGTGGTCGAACCAGCCGCACCAGAACTCCATGCACATCAGCGGCCCCGTCGGCCGGTGCCGGCGCAGCGTCGCGAAGGCCTCCCGGGCCCCCGAGCCGAAGTTCGCCGTCGCCAGCACCCCCGGCACCGAACCGCCCGTCAGCATGTGGTCCTCCGGGCCGTCCGAGGTGAACAGCGGCACCGACACCCCGCACTCCCGCAACAGCTCCGCCAGCCACTCCAGATAGCGGGCGTCACTCCCGTAACTCCCGTACTCGTTCTCCACCTGCACCATCAGCACCGGCCCGCCCCGGTCCACCTGCCGCGCCACCACCTGCGGCAGCAGCCGCCGGAACCAGCGCTCCACCGGCGCCAGGAACTCCGGGTCCCGGGTCCGCACCCGCCGACCCAGCGGACCCGTCAGCCAGTGCGGAAGCCCGCCGTTCTCCCACTCGGCGCAGATGTACGGGCCGGGGCGCACGACCGCCCACAGCCCGGCCCGCGCCACCGCGTCCAGGAACCGGCCCAGCTCCGCCACGTCCCCGCAGCGGCCCGGCTCCGGCTCGTACCGGTTCCACGGCACATAGGTCTCGACACAGTTGAGGCCCATCGCGGCCAGCATCCCGAGCCGGTGCTCCCACTGCTCCTCGTGCACCCGGAAGTAGTGCAGCGCGCCCGACAGCAGCCGCACCGGCCGCCCGTCGAGCAGAAAGTCCTCGTCACCGACCACGAACTGGCTGAACTCGCTCATGGGCCTCACCCTCGCCCTCTGGCGGCGGACCGGTCCATGGACAAAGATCGTGGCGGTTTGGACCTTCGGACGCCGTCCCGCGCACGGCCGGCCGAGGGGCTTCATACGAGGTCAGGGAGGCGGTCGCGCCGTGTACCACACCTGGATGCGCTACTTCACGCCCAGCCCCGCCCACCACCGGCTCGGCCTGGTCTGCCTCGGCGTCGGCCTCCAGCACGGCGCCCTGCCCACCGTCGGCCCGCGCACCCTCGACCACCACGTCGCCGTCCTCGTCAGCTCCGGCGGCGGCTGGTACCGCGGCCCCGACGGGCGCCGCACCACCGTCACCGCGCCCGCCCTGATCTGGCTCACCCCCGGCGTGCCGCACCACTACGCCGCCGACCCCGGCACCGGCTGGGACGAGTCCTTCGTCGACTTCACCGGACCCGCCACCGCCACCTACACCGAACTCGGCTACATCGAACCCGAACGCCCCGTCGTCCCCCTCACCGACGCCGCCCCCGCCCGCGCCGCCATCGGCCGCATCGCCCGCGCCGCCCGCCCCGGCAACCCCCTCCTGGAGGTCGAGACCGCCGCCGCCGTCCACGAACTCCTCGTCGCGCTGCGCCGCGCCCGCGCCGACACCAACGCCGACGGCGCCCCCGTCCTCGCCGCCCTCGCCCGCGACGCCTTCACCCGCCTCTCGGTCGCCGAGCACGCCGCCCGGCACGGCATGACCCCCGCCGAGCTGCGCACCGCCGTCCGCCGCGCCGCCGGCTGCAGCCCCAAGGACTACCTGCTCACCGTGCGCCTCGGCCGCGCCAAGGAGCTCCTCGCCGCCACCGACCTGCCGGTCGCCGCCGTCGCCCGCCGGGTCGGCTACGACGACCCCGCCTACTTCTCCCGCCTCTTCACCCGCCGGGTCGGCACCGCCCCCATCCGCTTCCGCGAGCAGCAGGGGAGGAACGTCCACGGCGGCTGGTCCACCACCGTTCCGGATCCCGAACACCCGCCCACCCTCCTCACCGGATCCGGATAGGGTCCCTGCTCATGAGCGAGATCGACGAGTCCGTACGGGCCGAGCTGACCCGGCTGCGCGAGAGCATCGACAACATCGACGCGGCGGTGGTCCACATGCTCGCCGAGCGCTTCAAGTGCACCCAGCAGGTCGGTGTCCTCAAGGCGCAGCACCAGCTCCCGCCCGCCGACCCGGCCCGCGAGGCCCGGCAGATCGCCCGGCTGCGGGAACTCGCCGAGAGCGCCAAGCTGGACCCGGCGTTCGCGGAGAAGCTGCTGAACTTCATCATCGCGGAGGTCATCCGCCACCACGAGACGATCGCCGACGAGTCCCGCTGAGCGCGCCGGGCCCCCGGCCCTTCGGGGCCCGGGCCGCCGCCCCGCGACCGCCGGCCGGGAATCTCCGCCCGGCGGCCCCCGCCCGGGTACCGTCAGCCCCGAGGACCCCGTGCCGGCACCGCCGGCCGACGCCCGTCAGCGCACGCCGAGGAGTGGGAACCGATGAGCCGCGTCACCGTATTCACCCTGGGCGGCACGATCTCCGCGCGGGGCGGCGACGCCGCCCGGATGAGCGGCGACGAGGTGCTCGCCGGCCTCGGCGTCCTGCCCCCGGGCGTGGACGTGGAACTGCGCGACTTCCGCCGGGTCCCCAGCTCCTCCCTCTCCTTCGAGGACCTCGCCGCCCTCGCCGACGAGGTCGCCGCGGCCGTCGCCGCCGGCTCCGGCGTGGTCGTCGTCCAGGGCACCGACACCCTGGAGGAGACCGCCTTCCTGCTCGACCTGCTGTGCACCACCGAGGAACCGATCGTCCTCACCGGCGCCATGCGCCGCCCCGACCTGCCCGGCGCCGACGGCCCCGCCAACCTGGCCGCCGCCCTCGCCGTCGCCGCCGACCCCGGCTGCCGAGGACTCGGCGTGCTCGTCGTCCTCGCCGACGAGATCCACGCCGCCCGCTTCGCCCACAAGGGCCACGCCACCTCCGTCGCCACCTTCGTCTCGCCGGGCGCCGGGCCCCTCGGCGCCGTCGTCGAGGGCGAGCCGCGGATCCTGCTCCGCCCCGCCGTGCCCGCCCGGGCCTGCCCGCTGCGCCTCGACCCGGCCGTCCGGGTGACCCTGCTGACCCTCTCCCTCGGCGACCGCGGCGAACTCCTGGACGCCGTCGCCGAGCACCCCGAGCGGCACGACGGCCTCGTCGTCGCCGCCTTCGGCGCCGGACACGCCCCCGCCCGGCTCGTCGAGCCGCTCGCCGCGCTCGCCGCCCGCATCCCGGTCGTCCTCGCCTCCCGCACCGGCGCCGGCGCGACCCTCTCCCACACCTACCGCGGCCCCGGCTCCGAGACCGACCTGCTGCACCGCGGCCTGATCCCGGCCGGACCGCTCAGCCCCATCAAGGCCCGGCTGCTGCTGCACGCCCTGCTCTCCAGCGGCGCCAAGGGCCCGGCCGGCTACGACCGCCCCCGCATCTCCGCCGCCTTCGCCCACCTCGACGGCGCCGGCCTCGCCTGAGCGCCCGCCCCCGTACCCGCGCGCCCCGCACCCCCGCGCGCCCCCGTAACGCCGTGCGTCCCCGTGCACCCCGCACCGACTCCTGAGCTCTCGGTGAACGCCCCTCCCCAGGGCGGGAGCCCATCGGGCAGCATGGCCCCCATGTCCGTACTGACGCGCGACGAAGCGCAGACCCGTGCCCAGCTCCTCGACGTCCACCACTACGCCGTGGACCTCGACCTCACCACCGGCGACGAGACCTTCGGCTCCACCACCCGCATCAGGTTCACCGCCCGCGCCGCCGGGAACACCTTCGTCGAGCTCAAGCCGGACGCCCTGCACTCCGCCGCCCTCGACGGCACCCCGCTCGACCCCGCGGACCTCGACGGCAACCGGCTCCCGCTCACCCTCACCGAGGGCGAGCACACCCTGAGCATCACCGCCACCATGCGCTACTCGCACACCGGCGAGGGCATGCACCGCTTCACCGACCCCACCGACGGCGAGGCGTACGTCTACACCCAGCTGTTCATGGAGGACGTCCAGCGCGTCTTCGCCGCCTTCGACCAGCCCGACCTCAAGTCCGTCTTCGAGGTCTCGGTCACCGCCCCCGAGGGCTGGACCGTGCTGTCCAACGGCATCACCGAGCAGCAGCCCGACGGCCGCTGGACCGCCGCCGCCACCCCGCCCATCTCCACCTACCTCGTCTGCGTCGCCGCCGGCCCCTGGCACTCGGTGCGCACCGAGCACGCGGGCCTGCCCTTCGGCATCCACTGCCGCCGCTCCCTCGCCCCGCACCTGGACGCCGACGCCGACGAGATCCTCGACGTCACCAAGGCCTGCTACGACCGCTACCACGAGAAGTTCGACGAGCCCTACCCCTTCGACTCGTACGACCAGGCCTTCGTGCCCGAGTTCAACGCGGGCGCCATGGAGAACCCCGGACTCGTCACCTTCCGCGACGAGTTCGTCTTCCGCTCCGCCGTCACCGCCACCGAGCGCATGACCCGCGCCATGGTCATCGCCCACGAGATGGCCCACATGTGGTTCGGCGACCTCGTCACCCTGCGCTGGTGGGACGACATCTGGCTGAACGAGTCCTTCGCCGAGTACATGGGCTTCCAGACCATCAACGAGGCCTGCTCCGAGCTCTTCGCCGACACCTGGATCGACTTCGGCGTCACCCGCAAGGCCTGGGGTTACGAGGCCGACCAGCGGCCCTCCACCCACCCCGTCGCCCCCGACCCGGACGCCGTCCCCGACACCGCCTCCGCGCTGCTCAACTTCGACGGCATCTCCTACGCCAAGGGCGCCTCCGCGCTGCGCCAGCTCGTCGCCTGGATGGGGGAGAAGGACTTCCTCGCCGGCATCAACATCCACTTCAAGCGGCACAAGTTCGGCAACGCCACCCTCGCCGACTTCGTCGACAACCTCGCCGCCGCCACCGACCGCGACGTGCACGCCTGGGCCGAGCAGTGGCTGCGCACCACCGGCGTCGACACCCTCACCCCGCGCCTGGAGGGCGAGGGCAGCACGTGGCGGCTCACCGTCGACCGCGCCGGCAGCCGCCCGCACCGCCTGTCCGTCGGGATCTACGACCGCGACGCGGTCGACGCCCCCGTGCTGCGCGAGCGGCACGAGATCGACGTGCCGCAGCAGGCGCCGCTGGAGCTGAGCGGCCCGCGCCCCGCGCTCGTCGTCCTCAACGAAGAGGACCTCACCTACGCGAAGATGCGCTTCGACGACACGTCGCAGCACACCGTCCTGTGGGCGCTCTCCCGCATCCCCGACGCCCTCACCCGGGCCGTCGTCTGGAACGCCCTGCGCGACATGGTCCGCGACGGCGAACTCGAGCCCGCCACCTACCTGGAGACGGCCCTCGCCCACCTCCCCGAGGAGACCGAACTCGCCGTCGTCCAGGGCGTGCTCGGCTTCGCCCGCACCCAGATCGCCGACCGTTACGTCTCCGAGGCCGACCGCCCGGCCGCCCTCGCCAAGCTCACCGAGATCACCCGCGCGCTGCTGCGCCGCACCGAGGACGGCGAGGCGCCCGGGCTGCGCCTCACCGCCGTCCGCGCCTGCATCGACAGCGCCACCACCCCCGACAAGATCGCCTCCTGGCTGGACGAGGGCACCGTCCACGGCGGCCCCGAGCTCGACCCGGAGCTGCGCTGGCGGATCCTCGCCCGGCTCGCCGTCCTCGGCGCCACCGACGAGGCCGCGATCGCCGCCGAGCTGGAGCGCGACCCCAGCGCCACCGGCCAGGAGGGCGCGGCCCGCTGCCGGGCCGCGCTGCCCACGGCGGAGGCCAAGGCGGCGGCTTGGTCGGCCATGTTCGACACCGACGAGCTGTCCAACTACCTGTTCACCGCCACCGCCGAGGGCTTCTGGAAGCCCGAGCAGGCCGAGCTGACCCGGGACTACGTGGCCCGCTTCTACCCGGCCGCGATCGCCATGGCCGCCCGCCGCGGCCCGGCCCTCGCGGAGGCCGCCGGCCGCCGCGCCTTCCCGGCCTACGCGATCGACGCGGAGTCCCTCGCCCTCGGCGAGCGGCACCTGGCCGAGGACACGATGATCCCGGCCCTCCGCCGCCAGGTCGCCGACCAGCTCGACGACCTCCGTCGCGCCCTGCGCGCCCGCGGCTGACCCGCCCGACGGTCCTTCGCTAGACGACGGGACCGGAGGACCAGTCCCAGCCGGTGAGCGTCGCGCGCATCAGGCGCGCGGCGCCGCCGGGGCGGTCGTCGGCCCGGTGCAGCAGGGTGAGGACCCGGCGGCAGGCCGGGGCCTCGACCGCGATCCAGGCGACCGGGGCGCGGGCCGCGCTGCGCCGGGCCATGTCCGGGATCAGGCCGATGCCGAGCCCCGCCGCGATCAGGATCGCGGTGGCGCTCGGCTCGTCGCCCTCGCACACGATCCGCGGCGCGTTCAGCCCCTCCGCCGCGAACAGGCGGTCGAGGAGGCGCCGCTGCCAGTGCCCGGTGCGGGTGCTGACGAAGGGCTCCCCGGCGAGTTCGGGGACGCTCACCGACGCGCGGTCGGCGAGCGGATGCCCGAGCGGGGTCACCACCCACACCGGCTCGTCGAGCAGCCGTACCGCCTCCAGGCCCTCGGCCGGCACCGGCTGCGAGGCCACGCACAGGTCGACCTCCCGGGCCCGCAGCGCCCGGGCCATCCGCTCGGCCGGCATCTGGTGCAGGGTGACCTCGACGGCCGGGTGGGCCTCCTTGAAGGCGGCGAGCGGGGCGGTGAGCGTCAGGAAGGTCTCCGACGCGAGCCGTACGGTGCCGGGGCCGTGCTCCGCGACGTCGGCGACGGCCCGGCGCCCGGCCTCCAGCTCGCCCAGCGCCCGCTCGACGTGTCGCAGGAACGCCCGCCCCGCGTCGTTGAGCCGCAGCCGCCCGGCCCGGTCGAACAAGGGGGCACCGAGCTCGCCCTCCAGCCGGGCGATGGTCCGGCTCAACGAGGGCTGGGCCACGTGGAGTTCCTCGGCCGCCCGGCTGAGGTGCTCCAGCCGGGCCACCACCCGGAACTGCCGGAGCGCGTGCAGATCCATCGTGACTCCCGGGACATGAGGCCAGAGCGGTACCGATCCCGGCCACCCTAACCGGCCCGCGCACGGCCGCCGCGTGCGTCCGTCACCGCACGCCAACTCCCGCGCGGGGGAGGGGAGCAGAGGGCCACCCCCGGAACACGACCGGAACCGACCGGACCTCGACCGGCCGCCGACGCACACGACCGGAACCGCCCCGGACCACGACCGGCCGCCGACGCACACGATCGGCGCCGCGACCATCGGCGTGAAGGCCATCGGGACCGGCATCCGGACCATCTGGACGCCACTGGTGGTGCGGGTGAGCCCGCCTCACCCCCCCTCCCGCCCGCAACCCGCCGTCCCTCGTTCGGGTCACGGCGCCCCACTCGCCGGACAACCCCCGGCCGGCCCCGGCACCCTGTCGTCCATGCGTGCCGCACCCCTCGCCGGTGGCCCCCAGGGGGCCACCGCCCTGCGTCCCCTGCTCGACATCGTCCTCGGCGCGCTCGACGACGGCGCCGCCGAGCGCGGCGGGCCGCTGCCCGCCGGCGGGCCCCAGGCGGTCGACCGGCGGGTGCGGGAGGCGCTCGGGGACGTGCTCCCCGAGCGGGGCTCCGGGCCCGAGGAGGCGCTGCGGACGGTGGTGCGGGCGGTCGCCGCCGGCGCCGCCGACCCCGCCGAACCGCTGTGCGCGGCCCACCTGCACACCCCGCCGCTCGCCCTCGCCGCGGCCGCCGACCTCGCCGCCTCCGCGCTCAACCCCTCCCTGGACTCCTGGGACCAGGCGCCGGCCGCCTCCGCCCTCGAAACGCTGGTCACGGCCGCCCTCGCCGCCGAGGTCTTCCCCGGCGCCCCCCGGCCCGACGCGCTCGTCACCACCGGAGGCACCGAGTCCAACCAGCTCGCCCTCCTCCTCGCCCGCGAACGCCACGGCCCCGCCGTCCGCGCCGTCGTCGGCGCCCACGCCCACCACTCCTTCCACCGCGCCGCCTGGCTGCTCGGACTGCCCGAGCCGGTCGTCGTCCCCGCGCCCAGCGGCACGATGGACCCCGTCGCCCTCGACGAGGCCCTCACCGACCTCGGCGGCCCGCTCCTCGTCGCCGCCACCGCCGGCACCACCGACGCCGGACTGATCGACCCGCTCCCCGAGATCGCCGCCCTGTGCGCCGCCCACGGCCGCGCCGAGCTCCACGTCGACGCCGCCTACGGCGGCCCCGTCCTCCTCAGCGCCGCCCACCGCCCACTGCTCGCCGGCCTCGACCGGGCCCGCACGGTCACCCTCGACCTGCACAAGCTGGGCTGGCAGCCCGCCGCCGCCGGACTGCTCGCCGTCCGCGACGCCGCCGACCTCGCCGCCCTCGGCCACACCGCCGACTACCTGAACGCCGACGACGACACCGACGCCGGCCTGCCCGACCTCCTCGGACGCTCGCTGCGCACCACCCGACGCCCCGACGTCCTCAAGACCGCCGTCACCCTGCGCGCCCTCGGCCGGGACGGCCTCGGCGCCCTCGTCGACACCTGCATGGAGCTGGCCGGACACCTCGCCGACCTGGTGGAGAAGGCCCCGGGCCTGGAGCTCTACGCCCGGCCCACCCTCACCACCGTGCTCTTCCGGCCGCACGGCGCCCCGGACGAGGACGTCGCCGCGATCCGCCGCCGCCTCCTCACCACCGGCCGCGCCGTCCTCGGGCGTGCCGCCGCCGACGGCCGGCTCTGGCTCAAGGCCACCCTGCTCAACCCGCACGCCGCCCCCGGCGACCTGGCAGACATCCTCACCCTCGTGGAAGGCAGCACCCCCCGATGACCGGCAGCACCCCCCAGCCCGCCCCCGACCGCCCGTACGACCTGGTCGGCGTCGGCATCGGTCCGTTCAACCTCTCCCTGGCCGCCCTCGCCGACGGCGTGCCCGGCGGCCTCGCCACCGCCTTCTACGAGCAGCGCCCCGACTTCCGCTGGCACCCCGGCCTGCTCATCGAGGGCGCCACCCTCCAGGTGCCCTTCCTCGCCGACCTGGTCACCCTCGCCGACCCGGCGAGCCCCTGGACCTTCCTCAACTACCTGAAGAGCCGCGACCGGCTCTTCCCCTTCTACTTCGCCGAGACCTTCCACATCCAGCGCGCCGAGTACGACGCCTACTGCCGCTGGGCCGCCGGCCTGGTGCCCGGACTGCACTTCGGCCACCAGGTCGACTCGGTCCGCTGGAACCCCGAACGGCGCCTGTTCGAGGTCGACTTCACCCAGCTCGACGCCGACGGGCAGGCCGCTGCGCTCGGGCGCTCGTACACCCGCAACGTCGTCCTCGGCGTCGGCACCGAGCCCTACGTCCCCGAGCCGCTGCGGCCGCTCGCCGACGCCCCCGGCGTGCCGGTGATCCACTCCGCCGACTACCTCGCCCACCGCGAGGCGCTGCTCGCCGCCGGACACGTCACCGTCATCGGCTCCGGCCAGTCGGGCGCGGAGATCTTCCTCGATCTGCTGCGGGCCCGGCCCGCCGGGGCGGAGCGGCTGCACTGGATGGCCCGCACCGAGGCCTTCGCGCCCATGGAGTACTCCAAGCTGGGCCTGGAGCACTTCACGCCCGACTACACCCGCTACTTCCACGCGCTGCCCGAGCAGGTCAGGGGCGAGCTGATGCCCCGCCAGTGGCAGCTGCACAAGGGCATCGACGCCGAGACGATCGCCGCGATCCACCAGGAGCTCTACCGCCGCACCCTGCACGGCGGCTGGCCGGACGCCGTGCTCACCCCCGGCGTCCGGGTCCGCACCGCCGGCCGGGTCGCCACCACCAAGGTGGAGCTGCACCTGGAGCACGTGCAGCAGGGCAGCCGCTCCCGGCTGGTCACCGACGCCGTGGTGCTCGCCACCGGCTACCGGGAGCGCCCGGTGGACCGGATGCTGGCCGGCCTCGACCCGTACCTGCGGCACGACGCCGCCGGCCGGCCCCGGATCGACGCCGCGTACCGGATGGTCCTCGACGAGTCCGTCACCGGCTCGGTCTACGTGCAGAACGCGGAGCGCCACACCCACGGCGTCGGCGCCCCCGACCTGGGCCTCGCGGCCTGGCGCAGCGCGGTCATCCTCAACGCGGTGACCGGCAAGGAGCCGTACCCGCTGCCGGCCCGCACCGCGTTCACCCGGTTCGGCCTGGACGCGCGAGAGGCGCCGGGCATTCCGGCCCAGGACCGGAAGCTGACGCCTCTCGTACAGCAGTGAACGCCCCGACGGCGGGACGGAAGGGGTGACTAGAAGACCGGGACGCCGTCCCGGGTCAGCTTCCAGTCCACGCCCGCGAACCGCGCCGCGTCGACCGTGCCCTTCGCCCGCACCCACTGGATGATCGTGTTGCGGATCTCGTCCGAGTTGGCCCACAGCTGCTCGGCCTTGGCGACGTGCGGGAAGGCGCCGCCGCCGCTGGCGCGGTAGTTGTTGACCGCGAGGACGAACTTCGCCGCCGGGTCGAGCGGCTTGCCCTCGAAGGAGAGGTTCGCGATCCGCTGCCCGGCCGGCTTGGCGATGTCGATCTCGTAGCTCAGGCCGTACACGGCGTCGTAGTTGTAGTCCGGGGTGTTGTCCGCGTTGGTGAGCTTCGCGGTGTCGACCGGCGCGCCCGCCGGGGTCTGGACGTAGTACTTCGCCGAGTACTCCAGGTAGTCCTTCAGCTGGGCGCCCGTCATCAGACGGGCCTCCAGGGTGTTCTCGAAGGGGTAGAGCCCGGCGGCGTCCTTGATGGTGATCTGCCCGGCGGGGATGCGGGCGGTGCGGGAGAAGCAGGAGGCCTGCGAGAGCACCGGCAGCCCGGCGTGCGCGCCGCCGGCCAGGGCGGCCTTCACCGTCTCGGCCTGGACGACGTTGATCAGGTCGATGATCGGCTCGTCCTTCCACGGCGCGTCGGCCGTGGTCATGGCGGTGGTGGAGGTGCCGATGACCTGGTTGACGTACGCGACGACCTTCTTGTGCTCGTCGGTGAGCAGCCCGGTGATCTCCGGGTCCTCCGCCACGGTGTTGGAGTTGAGGACCTGGGCGCCGACCTTCTCGACGGTCCAGCGGCCCTTCTCCCACACCAGGTCGAAGTCGAAGAGGGTGAGCCGCTGGCCCCACTTGAGCGGCTCCGACAGGACGACGTCCTTGCCGGTCTCCTTGTTGGTGACCTTGTACTCCGGGATCTCGGTGTGCGCGTGGCCGACCAGGATCGCGTCGATGCCGGGCACCTGCTCGGCGACCAGACCGGCCGCGTTCTCGATGTACGGGAGCTGGTCGCCGTACGAGGAGGTGCCGCTGGAGCCGGAGTGGGCCGAGACGATCACCACGTCGGCGCCCATGGAGCGCAGCTTGGGCACCCACACCGCGGCCTGCTCCTCCAGGCCCGGGAACACCATCTGCCCGTTGACGTTGGCCTTGTCCCAGATGGCGATGCCGGGGTTGGTGAGGCCCAGCACGGCGACCCGCACGTCCCGGCCGTGCGGGGTGCGCAGCCGGTGCATGCTGTACGGCGGGAAGGCCGGGCGCAGCGTCTTCGCGTCCAGCGCGTTGGCGCCGAGCAGCGGGAAGTCGCACTGCTCCTGGAACCTGCGCAGCACCGGGATGCCGTAGTTGAACTCGTGGTTGCCGAGCGCGGCGGCGTCGTAGCCGATGGCGTTCATGGCCTGCGCCATCGGGTGGACCGGGCCGCCGGCCTTCGTGATCGGGTCGATCTTGGCGTAGTAGTAGGACAGCTGGGTGCCCTGGATGGTGTCACCGGCGTCGATGAGCAGGGTGTTGCCGCGGCCCTTGGCCTCGCGCACCTGGTTCACCAGGGTGGAGATCTTGGCGAGGCCGACGTCGTTGTGGGCCTTGTCGTCGAATTCCCTGTCGGTGAAGTAGTCCCAGTTGAAGACGTTTCCGTGCAGGTCGGTGGTGCCCATCACGGTGAAGGAGTACCGCTTGGCCGGCCGGGGACGGTCCCCGTGGGCCTCGGCCGGGGCGGCGGCCCCGGCGGTGAGGGCTATTCCGGCTCCGACGGCGGCGGAGCTCTCCAAGAAGGCCCGGCGGTTCAGCGGCATGTGTGTTCTCCCCAATGATCAAGCGCCCCGCAGGGCGCACAACGCGCGTAGATTCTGGCCCAGACGGCACCGTCGCAACAGACCTTTCGGGTTACGGAGTGGGAAAGTGTTCGGCATGACACCGCAGCACCACCCGAGCCCCGGGGCACCCCAGCTGACCGTCCGCGGCGAGGGCCGCCTGGAGGTGGAGCCCGAACTCGCCCGGATCGACGTCTCCGTACGGTCCGGCGGCACCGACCGGGCCGCGGTGCTGGCCGCCCTGACGGACCGCAACGCCGAGGCGCTCGCCCTGGTCCGCTCGTACGGCGAGGCCGTCACCGCGCTGGAGACCGGCGCGCTCTCCGTCACCCCCGAACCGGCCCGGCACGGGCGCGGCGAACGGGTGCGCGGCTACCGCGGCTGGGTCCGCCTCTCCGTCGAGCTCGCCGACTTCACCGCGCTCGGCGAGCTGACCACCCGTCTCGCCGACCTGGAGTGGACCCGGGTCGACGGCCCGTGGTGGGCGCTGCGCCCGGACTCCCCGGCGTACGCGCGGGCACGCCGCGCGGCCGTGGCGGAGGCGGTGCGCCGGGGCCGGGAGTACGCCGACGCGCTCGGCGCCTCGCTGATGGCGCTGCTGGAGCTCTCCGACACCGCCCTCGCGGGAGCGGTCCCGCCGGGGCGCCCGCTCGGCGCGGCGCGGACGGCCTTCGCGGCGGAGTCGGTGGACGAGCCGGCGCCGCTGGACGTGGAACCGCAGCGGCAGACGGTGGTCGCGGAGGTGGTCGCACGTTTTGTGATGAGCCCACCGGAACTGTGACGCCCGGAATTCGAGACAACTCCTTTCGGGCCCCGAATTCCGCTCATCGGAGCAGGCTCGTGCACATATTCAAGAGTTGTCAACAAGCTTTCACGGAAAGGTTGTTGGGTCGTCATGCGGACCCGCCTCGCTACCCGCCGGTAAGGCATACCCTCGCCTTATGCGCCGAGCAAAAATCGTTTGTACCCTTGGGCCCGCCACCGAAACATACGACCAGATCAAGGCGTTGATCGAGGCCGGAATGGATGTGGCCCGGCTCAATCTCAGCCACGGCGGCCACGCGGAGCACGAGGAGCGCTACCGGCACGTCCGCAAGGCCGCCGAAGAGACCGGCCGCAGCGTCGGAGTCCTGGCCGACCTTCAAGGCCCGAAGATCCGCCTCGGCCGGTTCCGCGAGGGACCCGTACTCCTTGAACGCGGCGACGAGTTCACCATCACCGTCGAGCCCATGGAGGGCGACAAGGACGGCTGCGGCACCACCTACTCCGGACTCGCCGCCGACGTCACCACCGGCGAGCGCATCCTCGTCGACGACGGCCGGGTCACCCTGGAGGTCGTCTCCGTCGACGGACCCCGGGTCCACACCCTGGTCATCGAGGGCGGCATGGTCTCCGACAACAAGGGCCTCAACCTGCCCGGGGTCGCCGTCTCCGTCCCCGCCCTGTCCGAGAAGGACGTCGAGGACCTGCGCTGGGCCCTGCGCACCGGGGTGGACGTCATCGCCCTCTCCTTCGTCCGCAGCGGCCGGGACACCGAGGACGTGCACCGGATCATGGCCGAGGAGGGCCGCCGGGTCCCCGTCATCGCCAAGATCGAGAAGCCCCAGGCCGTCGAGAACATCGACGAGATCGTCGCCGCCTTCGACGGCATCATGGTCGCCCGCGGCGACCTGGGCGTCGAAATGCCCCTGGAACAGGTGCCGATCGTGCAGAAGCGGGCGATCAAGCTCGCCAAGCGCAACGCCAAGCCGGTCATCGTCGCCACCCAGATGCTCGACTCGATGATCGAGAACTCCCGCCCCACCCGCGCCGAGGCCTCCGACGTCGCCAACGCCGTCATCGACGGCACCGACGCCGTGATGCTGTCCGGCGAGACCAGCGTCGGCAAGTACCCGATCGAGACGGTGCGCACCATGAGCCGGATCGTCGCGGCCGCCGAGGAGGACGTCCTCGCCAAGGGCCTGCCCCCGCTGACCGAACGCAACAAGCCCCGCACCCAGGGCGGCGCGGTGGCCCGGGCCGCCGCCGAGATCGGCGACTTCCTCGGCGCCCGGTTCCTCGTCGCCTTCACCCAGTCCGGCGACACGGTCAAGCGCCTCTCCCGCTACCGTTCCCCGATCCCCCTGCTCGCCTTCACCCCGGACCCGGCGACCCGCGCCCAGCTCAACCTCACCTGGGGCGTGGAGACCTTCCTCGGCCCGCACGTCGACTCGACCGACGCCATGGTGGCCCAGGTGGACGAGGAACTGCTGCGGATCGGCCGCTGCCAGAAGGGCGACATCGTCGTCATCACGGCCGGCTCCCCGCCCGGCGTCACGGGCTCGACCAACCTGGTCCGGGTGCACCACATCGGGGATCCGGTCGGCACCTGACCGCCACGGGACCGTCCCCCGGAAGCCGCAGCCCGGACGTGACCTTGGAAATCTCGTTAATGTACCCCGGGTGGGATTCGAACCCACGCTGGATGGTGTTTGAGACCATTGCCTCTACCGCTGGGCTACCGGGGCGTCCTTCGAAACGAAGGGGGGCGGTCACCCGCCGTGCCCCTACCTTACAGGAGGTGGGTAGGCTCATGGGGAGCTGTATCCGCCTCGCTTCCAGAGGGAACGAGGCCTTGAACGAGGAGCCCGCGTGACCGCCCCCGAGTCGCCCCAGCCCGCCGCCGACGACGACGCCGCGCCCGCGTCGCACGTCCCGCCGCTGACGACCCGTGTCGTCATCGCCGAGGACGAGGCCCTCATCCGTCTCGACCTGAAAGAGATGCTGGAGGAGGAGGGCTACACCGTCGTCGGCGAGGCCGGCGACGGGCAGCGGGCCGTCGAGCTGGCCCGCGAGCACCGCCCCGACCTGGTCATCCTCGATGTGAAGATGCCCGTCCTCGACGGCATCTCGGCCGCCGAGAAGATCGCCGGCGAGTCCATCGCCCCGGTCCTCATGCTCACCGCCTTCTCGCAGCGCGAGCTCGTCGAGCGGGCCCGGGACGCCGGCGCCATGGCGTATCTGGTGAAGCCGTTCAGCAAGAGCGACGTGGTCCCGGCCATCGAGATGGCCGTCTCCCGCTTCGCCGAGCTGCGCGCCCTGGAGAAGGAGGTCGCCGACCTCTCCCAGCGCCTGGAGACCCGCAAGCTCGTCGACCGCGCCAAGTCGATCCTGCAGACCCAGTACGGGCTGACCGAGCCCGCCGCCTTCCGCTGGATCCAGAAGACCTCCATGGACCGCCGCATGTCGATGCAGCAGGTCGCCGAGGCGGTCATCGAGGACGCCGAGGAGAAGAAGGCCGCGAAGGCCAAGGAGCAGTGACCTCCCGCGCGTAGGGCCGTCGGCCCGCCCGCGAGCAGTACGGAAGAAGGCCCGCCCCACGTCGTCGTGGGGCGGGCCTTCTGCCAGGGGCGGGTGGTGCTACTCCTCGCCGAGGTACGTCTTGCGCACGTCGTCGTTCACGAGCAGCTCCTGGCCGGTGCCGGACAGCTTGATCGTGCCGACCTCCAGCACGTACGCCTGGTCCGCGAGCGAGAGCGCGGCCTGCGCGTTCTGCTCGATGAGCAGGATCGTCATGCCCTCGGACTTCAGCGTCGCGATGGTCTCCATGATCTTCTGCATCATGATCGGGGAGAGACCCATCGAGGGCTCGTCCAGCATCAGCAGCTTGGGCTGGGACATCAGCGCCCTGCCCATCGCCAGCATCTGCTGCTCACCGCCGGAGAGGGTGCCCGCGGCCTGCTTGCGGCGCTCGCCCAGGATCGGGAAGAGGTCGTAGGCCTTCTGGATGTCCTTCTCGATGCCGTCCTTGTCCTTGCGGAGGAAGGCACCGAGCTGGAGGTTCTCGGCGATGGTGAGCCGGGGGAAGATGTGCCGGCCCTCGGGGGAGTGGGCCAGGCCCAGCGAGACCACCTTGTGCGCCGGCACGCCGTTGAGCGGCTGCCCGTCGAAGGTGATCTTCCCCGCGGTGGGCTTGAGCAGACCCGACAGGGTGCGCAGGGTCGTGGTCTTGCCGGCGCCGTTGGTGCCGATCAGGGCGACGACCTGGCCCGCCTCGACGGAGAAGGAGATGCCCTTGACGGCCTCGATCTTGCCGTAGGCGACCCTGAGGTCCTCGACCTCGAGCAGAGCGGTCACTTGGAGTCTCCTTCGGTGGTGCTGTCCGCGTCGGCGGCCGGAGCCGCTTCCTCGGGGGCCTCGCCCGCGTCCTCGTCGGAGGCGTCGTCGGAGGGGTCCTCGGACTCCGGCTCCTCGGGCGCGCCTTCCTCGGAGGCCGGCTCCGCCGGCTCCTCGGCCGCGGCTTCCTCCGCCGCTTCCTCGGCGGCGTGCGCCTCGGCCGCCTCGACCTCGGCGACCTCCGCCGCGCCGGGCGCGTCCTCGTACGGCGTACCGAGGTACGCCGCCACGACCCGCTCGTCGCCCTGGACGACCTCGGCCGTGCCCTCGACGAGCTTCTCGCCCTGGACGAGGACGGCCACCCGGTCGCACAGCTTGAAGATGAACTTCATGTCGTGCTCGATGACCAGGACGGCGATGCCGCGGTCGCGGATGGCGAAGACCAGCTCCTCGGTGGTGCGGGTCTCGGCCTGGTTCATGCCGGCCGTCGGCTCGTCGAGCAGCAGCAGGCCCGGGTCGCTGGCGAGCGCGCGGGCGATCTCCAGCTTGCGCTGCTCGCCGTAGGGCAGGTTGCGCGCCAGGTGCTCCGCCTTGTTCGCCAGGCCCACGAACTCCAGGAGTTCCATGGCCCGTTCACGGGAGGCGGCCTCCGCCTTCTTGAAGCCGGGGCCGCGCAGCAGCGCGGACCACAGGCCCTCCTTGGTCCGGGTGTGGCGTCCGACGAGGACGTTCTCCAGGACGGTCATGTTGGAGAAGAGACGGATGTTCTGGAAGGTACGGGCGATGCCGGCCTGGGTGACCAGGTGCGGCTTCGGCGGGAGCACCGTCCCCTTGTAGCTGACCTGGCCCTCGGTGGGCACGTACAGACCGGTCAGGCAGTTGAAGAAGGTGGTCTTGCCGGCGCCGTTGGGGCCGATCAGGCCGACGATCTCGCCCTCGCGGACGGTCAGGTCGACCCCGCGCACGGCGGTCAGACCGCCGAAGCGCATGGTCACGCCGCTGGCGTCGAGGACGGTGGCGCCGGTGGCCGTCGCCGGGGTGCCGGTCTCGGTGGTGGTCGTCATGGCGTTCACGCCCCTGCCTTCGCCGCACCGGCGGCCGGTTCCGCGTCGGGGTCCGCCTCCGCGGACTGACGCTGCTCCGGTACGCCGGCCTCGTCGTCGTTCTCGTGGAATTCCAGCTGTGCCCGCTTGTTGGCGATGAGGCCCTCGGGGCGGAAGCGCATCAGCAGGATGAGCGCGATGCCGAAGCCGAGCAGCTGGTAGTCCTGGAGGAACTGCAGCTTCGCGGGGATCAGGAAGAGCAGCGCGGAGCCGACGATGGGACCGGAGATGGTGCCCATGCCGCCGAGGATGACCGCCGCCAGGAGGAAGGCGGAGTTCGGCGGGACGGGGCCGGCGAAGACGTAGTTCTCCGGCACCACCGTGGTGTTGACGTGCGCCTGAACGGTGCCCGCGAGGCCGGCGAGGGCCGCGCCGAGGGCGAAGGCGACGAGCTTCACGCGGAAGCCGTTGATGCCCATCGCGGTGGCGGCGGTCTCGTCCTCGCGGATGGCGACCCAGGCGCGGCCGATCCGGCTGTTGCCGGCGCGGGAGAAGACCACCACGACCAGCGCCATGATCAGGATCATGAGCAGGTAGTAGTTGGCGTACGCGCCGAGCTCGACGCCCAGGACGGTGTGCGGCTCGCCGAAGTTGTAGCCGAAGAACTCCAGCTGCGGGATGTTCGGGATGCCGTTCGGGCCGTTGGTGATCTGCGGGCCCGAGGTGCCGTCGAGGTTGCCCATGGCGATGCGGAAGATCTCACCGAAGCCGAGGGTCACGATGGCCAGGTAGTCGCCGCGCAGTCGCAGGGTCGGCGCGCCGATGACGACGCCGAAGACGAGCGAGGCGGCCATGCCGGTGAGGGCCGCGGCCCAGAAGGGGAACTGGACGCCGAAGGCGGAGGAGGTGGCTCCGGAGACGAGGGCCGCGGTGTACGCGCCGACGCCGAGGAAGGCGACGTAACCGAGGTCGAGCAGGCCGGCCAGGCCGACCACGATGTTCAGGCCGAGGGCGACGGTCGCGAAGATCAGGATGTTGACCGCGATCAGCGTGTACGTGTCGCCGCTCTGCTGGATGAAGGGGAAGGCGATCGCCATGACCAGGCTGGCGGTGATCGTCACCTGCCGGTTCCGCGCGGTGATCTGCGCGAGCCGGGCGGTGAGGCCGGACTTCACCAGCGCGGTGACGGAGCAGCCGACCAGGATCAGGTACGCGATGAAGAGCTGCGGCTCGGAGTCGTCGGTGTCGATCCCGAAGGTCACGACGAACAGCCCGAGGGCGAACACGCCGACGATGATCAGCACCTCGGCCCAGGAGGGCAGGCGCTTGGCGGGCGCGGCCTTGTGGCTGTCGTCGGGCAGCTTGTACGCGGCGACGGCCGGGACGGCGGCGGCGATGACGGCGACACCGGCACCGGGCTCCAGGTCCACCAGGGCGCCCAGCTCCACGATGATCGATATCGCGGTGAACAGGGTGGTGGCGAAGGTGCCCAGGGCCAGCAGCCACAGCGGCTTGCGGGTGCCCGTGGGAGCGAGCCAGCCGAGGCCCTTGATGCCCAGCGCGGAGAGCGCGTACAGGCCGGTGAGGACCGCGCCGACCAGCGTGAGGAGCTGGAGCGGGGCGGGGTTGCCGTAGATCGTGAGGTTGCCGGGGAAGGCGGTGGTCCACGTCCAGGCGAGGAAGGTGCTGGCGGCGGTCGCGACGGAGCCGGCGACGACCGTCCAGAGCAGGGCCGCGGGCGTGGCCGGGGACTTGGCGGCGGTCTGGTCGAGAGTGGTGTCGGTCATGTCGCTCACGCCCTGTCCGCGACGCGCTCGCCCAGCAGACCCTGCGGCCTGACGAGCAGCACGAGGATGAGGAGGACGAAGGCCCACACGTTGGACCAGGCACCGCCGCCGAGCTGCTGCATGCCGGGGATGTCCTGGATGTAGGCGATCGAGAGGGACTCGGCGATGCCGAGGACCACGCCGCCGACCATGGCGCCGTAGATGTTGCCGATGCCGCCGAGGACGGCCGCGGTGAAGGCCTTGAGGCCGAGGATGAAGCCCATCTCGAAGTTGATCTGGCCCTTGTCGAGGCCGTAGGCGACCGCGGCGACGGCGGCGAACGCGGCACCGATGGCGAAGGCCATGACGATGATGCGGTCGGTGTTGATGCCCATCAGCTTCGCGGTGTCCGGGTCCTGCGCGGTGGCCTGCATGGCGCGGCCGCTGCGGCTCTTCGAGACGAAGACGCCGAGGGCGAGCATGCACAGCGGGGCGAGGACGAGGACGAAGGCGTCGGCGCGCTGGATCGAGAGGTTGTCGAGCAGCTGGAAGGCCTCGCCCTTGAACTCGGGGAAGCTGACGGCCTTCTTGGCGTCCGGGTAGAACTGCCAGACCAGCTGCTGGAGCGCGATCGACAGACCGATCGCGGTGATGAGCGGGGCCAGCCGGGGTGCGTTGCGCAGGGGGCGGTAGGCGAAGCGCTCGGCGGCGGTGGCGACGGCCACGGAGGCGATCGCACCACCGACGATCATGAGCGGGATCGCCACCAGCAGGGACGTTCCGCTCGGCAGAGCGGTGTAGGTGGTGAGGGCGCCGAAGCCCCCGATCATGAAGATCTCGCCGTGGGCGAAGTTGATGAGCTGGACGATGCCGTAGACCATGGTGTACCCGATGGCGATGAGGCCGTAGAGGGCACCGAGGGCCAGACCGTTGGCCAGCTGTTGCGGCAGTTCGTTCACCGCAGGCCTCCGATGAGCTTGTCGGATAAGACTCCGCGCGAGGGCGCTGTTTGCGCCCTCGCGCGGCTTCGGTTCAGTTGGTGCGGGGCTCCCGGCCCGGGGCCGGGACGGTGCTTACTGGTTGAAGGTGTCGCTCTTGACGTCGATCCACTTGCCGCCCTCGACCTTGTAGACCGTGAGCTGCTTGTTGGTGGTGTCGCCGTACTCGTCGAAGGAGACCTTGCCGGTCACGCCGTCGAAGGACACCTTGCCCAGGGCCTCGGTGACCTTGGCACGGGCGTCGGTCGGGACCTTGCCGCCGTTGGCGGCGACGACGGCCTTGACGGCCTGGATGATCGCCCAGCCGGCGTCGTAGGAGTAGCCGCCGTAGGCCGCGTACGGGTCCTTGTAGCCGGCCGCCTTGTAGTCCTCGATGAACTTCTTGGCGGTCGGGAGCTTCTCGACCGGGTAGCCGATGGAGGTGGCCAGGTCGCCCTCGTTGGCCTCGCCGGAGGCGCTGATGAAGGCCGGGTCGTAGATGCCGTCGCCGCCCATGACGGGGATCTTGGCGCCGGTCTTCTTGATCTGGTCGGAGAGCAGGCCGCCCTCGGGGTACTGGCCGCCGAAGTAGACGGAGTCGGCGCCGGAGGACTTGACCTTGTCGGCGGTGGAGGAGAAGTCGGTCTCCTTCACGGTGACGTGGTCGGTGCCGACGACCTGGCCGCCGAGGCGCTTGAACTCGTCGGTGAAGATCGCCGCGAGGCCGGCGCCGTAGGTCTGCTTGTCGTCGACGACGTAGACCTTCTTCTTGCCCGCGTCCTTGAAGAGGTACTGGGCGGCGAACTTGCCCTGGACCACGTCGGTGGCGGCGGTGCGGAAGTAGGTCTTGAAGGGGCGCTTGAACTCGCCCTTGCCCCAGTTGTCGCCCTGGGAGAGGGACGGGTTGGTGTTGGCCGGGGAGACCTGCGCCAGGTTGGCGGCGGCGAAGACGCCCTGCATCTGCTGGGAGACGCCCGAGTTCAGCGGGCCGACGACGCCGATGACGTCCTTGTTGCCGACCAGCTTGGTGGCGTTGGCCTGGCCGGAGGCCGGGACCGCCTGGTCGTCGAGGGCCTCGAGCTTGAAGGTGACGCCCGGGACTTCCTTGTTCTTGTTGGCGGTCTGGACCGCCAGGTCCACGGAGTTCTTGATGCCCTGGCCCAGCGCGGAGAGCGAACCGGTGAGCGGCGCGTCGACGCCGATGACCACGGTGGTGCCGCCGCCGGCGCTGTCGCCGCCGCCCTTGCCCTCGTCGCGCGAACCGCAGGCGGTGAGGGTGAGCGCACCCGTGGTGAGGACGCTGGTCAGGATGAGCAAAGAACGGTGTCGCACGAAGGTTTTCCTTTCCCTGGCGCGGCCCCCTCGAGCTGAGGCGGTGCCGTGAAGCTGTGGAGCTGAGAGGTGCCGTTTTCGATGCCGGGCCGTACGGGGGTGGAGCGGGCCGTGCAGAGCAAGCGCCCGGCGGCGCGGTGACTGGCCGTGACTCTAAGCGCAGCCGGGGAAGGACCGGGAGCGCCGAGGGGATGATGTGACTGTCTTGTTATGCCGACAGGGGGAACCGGTGTGCGGGCCGGGGGCAAAGTCGGGCACATCGGTCCGTAGTGCGGTGTTCACATGCTGAGAACGCCCAGAGAACGCCCAGTTCGGCTAAGGGGCTTGAGCGCTTCATGGTGCTGACGAGATCATTGCGGGGGTCTCCGGATATCGGACACCCGCCCTGACCTCAGCGGACGGAGCGGCTGACCGGAACGCTCCGCTCCGCCGTGGATGCCAACCCGTGGGAAGGTCACGCAGAGTCACGACGGGCTTGGCCGGGAACCGCTGGTGGGTACGCGCTGTTCGCTGGGCGGTCGCCAGTTCTCCGAACTGCCCGTCGCGCCCTTCGCCGCCTCGCACCTCCGCCGGGTCTCGCGGTCGGTCAGCGCGAAGGCCGCCGGGCGACCCGCCCGACGCTCCTCCGCCCGCGCCGCGACCAGGACCTCGTCGTGGATCTCGTACTGCTCGTTGGACATCCCCTTCTGCTCCCAGTCGAGCCCCGCCCACTTGCTGCCCTTCAGAGCCTCTTTGACCCAGTACGACACGAGACTTGTGCACACGTCCGCGGGTGAACTCGCGGTCGGCTCCGGATCGCGGGGCCGCTCCGGGGTCCCCGCGCAGCCCGCCGACAGGGCCAGAACGCAGCCGGCCAGGGCCGCGGCGAGCGCGGCCCCGGCCGGGCGGAAACCCTGACGGATCACGGCAGTCGGACGTACGGCTTCAGGAAGTCGCGGGCGCCCGGGGTGTCGAGCCGGTACACCACGTTCGTGGCGTAGCAGGGGGTGTCACCGGTGATCGTGGTCGCCACCAGGGTGAGCCGCCCGCCCAGCGTGGCGAAGTTCGGACCGCCCGAATCCCCGTAGCAGGCACCGCCGTTGCCCTGCGGCGCGGTCATGCCGAGCCGGATCCAGGCGTCGTTCAGCGCGTCGAAGGTGACCGGCGCCTTCATCCGCACCCCGCCGCCCGGGTGGGTCTGGCCGCCGGGGCCGCGCTCGGCCTCCTGGGTGCCGTAGCCGGCCACCAGGAAGGAGGTGTCGTTCAGGCCCTGCGGCCCCAGCGCGCCCAGCGCGCCCGCCTTCGGCAGCGCCGCGGGCTTGAAGCTCCAGCGCTCCGCGATCTTGGCCGCGGGCAGTTCGATCACCGAGATGTCATGGGTGTCGGCCGCCGGACCGGGGTACGCCGGGTGACTGTGCGCGACGCCCTCGACCGCCACGGCGCGGGCCACCGCCGCCGGGTCGCCCGGGTGCGCGGCGGCGGCCTTGTCGAGGCCGGCCTGCACGTCCTGGTCGAGCGAGACGTAGAAGCGCACGTTCGCCGGCCAGTCGGTGGTGCAGTGCGCCGCGGTGAGGAAGGTGTCGGCGTCGATCATGGTCCCGGAACAGACCCAGTCGACCCGGTCGGGCGTGCCGGGGTCGTCGTCGTTGTCCCAGGTCGCGACGAGGGCGCCGACCTCGGTGCGCTCGGGCGCGGGCGTCGCGTTGTACGAGTTGATCGCTGCGGACGGGATCGCGGTGGCGAGAACGGCAGCGCAGGCCGCGGCGGACACGGCGGTCGCCACGGTCGTGGTGCGTACGGCGGTCAAGAAGAACCCCTTGGTCGATGGACTCGGGTGCGAGCGGATCGGGCTTCTCCTGTGGGGGAGGCTGGCCAGTGAAGCGGCTGCCGCCCGCGAGGGCAAGGGGGCGTGACCGTAAGGGAGTTGGCATACCGGCGGGAAGGTGCGGGCGCTCGTCCGGGCCGGAACGCGCCGCGGCCCGGTACGGGAGATCCGTACCGGGCCGCGGGGGAGCGGGGCTCAGGCGCCGGCGGTGGCCGCCCGGCCCGCCGCCGGGAGGTGCTGCGCGTCCTGGCCGCCGACCTCCTTGAGCATGCAGGTCAGCCGGGCCGTGCAGACCCGCTTGTCCTGCTCGTCGGTGATGACGATCTCGTACGTGGCGGTCGAGCGGCCCCGGTGCACCGGCGTCGCCACCCCGGTCACCAGACCGCTGCGCACCCCGCGGTGGTGCGTGCAGTTCAGGTCCACGCCCACCGCGATCCGGGACACCCCGCCGTGCAGCATCGAACCGACCGAGCCCAGGGTCTCGGCGAGCACCGCCGAGGCGCCGCCGTGCAGCAGCCCGTACGGCTGGGTGTTGCCCTCCACCGGCATCGTGCCCACGACCCGGTCCGCCGAGGCCTCCAGGATCTGCACGCCCATCCGGTTGCCCAGGTGTCCGGCGGAGAACAGCGCCGGCAGGTCCACGCCCAGCGAGGCGTACTCGTCGATGACCTCCTGCGGGAACTTCACGTGCTGCTGCTCACCCATGGACGGGCTCCGTTCGTCGTCGTACGGCCGGTCTTCCACTCGCGCCTGAGCAAACGCTTAGGCGGGTGCGGATTCTTCCAGACGCACGATCACGGACTTGCTCGCGGGGGTGTTGCTGACGTCGGCCGTCGACTCCAGCGGCACCAGCACGTTCGTCTCCGGGTAGTAGGCCGCCGCGCAGCCCCGGGCCGTCGGGTAGTGCACCACCCGGAAGCCGGGCGCCCGCCGCTCGGTGCCGTCCGTCCACTCGCTCACCAGGTCCGCGTACGCCCCGTCCGCGAAGCCGAGCGCCGCCGCGTCCTCCGGGTGCACCAGGACCACCCGCCGGCCGCCCGTGATGCCCCGGTAGCGGTCGTCCAGGCCGTAGATCGTGGTGTTGTACTGGTCGTGCGAGCGCAGCGTCTGCAGCAGCAGCCGGCCCTCCGGCACCGCCGGGTACTCCACCGGGGCCGCCGTGAAGTTCGCCTTCCCCGTCGCCGTCGGGAAGCGGCGCTCGTCGCGCGGCGCGTGCGGCAGCGCGAAGCCGCCGGGGTTCGCCGCGAGGCGCGCGTTGAAGTCCTCGAAGCCGGGGACCACCCGGGCGATCCGGTCCCGGATCGTCGCGTAGTCCGCCTCGAACTCCTCCCACGGCGTCCGCGACTCCTCGCCCAGCACCGCCCGCGCCATCCGCGCCACGATCGCCGGCTCGGACAACAGGTGCGGGCTCGCCTGCGGCAGGTTGCCGCGCGAGGCGTGCACCAGGCCCATCGAGTCCTCGACCGTCACGAACTGCCGGCCGCCCTTCTGCACGTCCTTGTCCGTGCGGCCGAGCGTGGGCAGGATCAGCGCGCGCCGGCCCGTCACCGCGTGCGAGCGGTTCAGCTTCGTCGACACGTGCACCGTGAGCCGGGCCCGGCGCATCGCCGCCTCGGTGACCTCGGTGTCCGGGGTCGCCCCCACGAAGTTGCCGCCCATCGCGAAGAACACCTTCGCGTCCCCGTCGCGCAGCGCCCGGATCGACCGCACCACGTCATAGCCGTGGTGCCGCGGCGAGACGATGCCGAACTCCTTGTCCAGGGCGTCCAGGAAGGCCGGGGCCGGCCGCTCGAAGATGCCCATGGTGCGGTCGCCCTGCACGTTCGAATGACCGCGCACCGGGCACACGCCCGCGCCGGGCCGCCCGATGTTGCCCCGCAGCAGCAGGAAGTTCACCACCTCGCGGATCGTCGGCACCGCGTGCTTGTGCTGGGTCAGGCCCATCGCCCAGCACACGATGGTCCGCTCCGAGGCGAGCACCATCTCCAGGGCCCGCTCGATCTCCGCCCGGGACAGCCCGGTCGCCGCCAGCGTCTCGTCCCAGTCGGCGGCCTTCGCGGCCGCCGCGAACTCCTCGTAACCGTGCGTGTGCGCGGCGACGAACTCCTCGTCCACCGCGCCCGGCGTCTCCAGGACCAGCTTGTTGAGCAGCCGGAACAGCGCCTGGTCGCCGCCGATCCGGATCTGCAGGAAGAGGTCGGTCAGCTCGGTGCCCCGGAGCAGGCCCTGCGGGGTCTGCGGGTTCCTGAACCGCTCCAGACCGGCCTCCGGCAGCGGATTCACCGAGATGATCCGCGCACCCGCCGCCTTCGCCTCCTCCAGGGCCGACAGCATCCGCGGATGGTTCGTCCCCGGATTCTGCCCGGCCACCACGATCAGGTCCGCCCGGTGCAGGTCCTCCAGCGACACGCTGCCCTTGCCGACGCCGATCGTCTCCGTCAGCGCCGAGCCCGAGGACTCGTGGCACATGTTGGAGCAGTCCGGCAGGTTGTTCGTGCCGAACTCGCGCGCGAAGAGCTGCAGCAGGAACGCCGCCTCGTTGCTGGTGCGGCCCGAGGTGTAGAAGAGCGCCTCGTCCGGCGAGGACAGCGCCGTCAGCTCCTCCGCGATGATCGCGAACGCGCGCTCCCAGCTCACCGCCTCGTAGCGGTCGGCGCCCTCCGGCAGATACATGGGATGCGTGATCCGGCCCTGCTGCCCCAGCCAGTAGCCACTGCGCTCCGCCAGGTCCGCCACGGGGTGCGCGGCGAAGAACGCCGGCGTCACCCGGCGCAGCGTCGCCTCCTCGGCGACCGCCTTCGCGCCGTTCTCGCAGAACTCCGCCACGTGGCGCTTGTCGCCCTCCGGCCAGGCACACCCCGGACAGTCGAAGCCGTCCTTCTGGTTGACCTTGAGCAGTGTGCGCGCCGTGCGCCGCACGCCCATCTGCGCCTGCGCGATCCGCAGCGTGTGCGCGACGGCGGGCAGCCCGGCCGCCGCGTGCTGCGGGGCCGCGACCTGCGGCGCGTCCTGGACCGGGTCACCGGCGGGCGGCTTGCTGACCATCGCGCTCTCCCTTGAGCGTCCGAGCGTGTCCCTGCTGACGTACGAGGCTGTCGTACCCACCGATCCTGTCACGCCCCTCCGACAACGGACCACGCACGGGCGGTCACGGACCGGCGGCGGGGCACGGTGGACGGGAATGTCGGTCGCGCGTGGCAGGATCGTCACGTGGCCGAGACAGCAGCGAAGAAGACCGATATGACCGAAGAGAACCGCCCGCGCCTGCTCCTCATGGACGGGCACTCCCTGGCGTACCGGGCGTTCTTCGCACTGCCCGCGGAGAACTTCACCACCGCGACCGGGCAGCCGACGAACGCCATCTACGGATTCGCCTCCATGCTGGCGAACACGCTCCGTGACGAGGCGCCCACGCACTTCGCCGTCGCCTTCGACGTGTCCCGCAAGACCTGGCGCTCCGACGAGTTCCCCGAGTACAAGGCGAACCGCTCCAAGACCCCCGACGAGTTCAAGGGCCAGGTCGAGCTGATCGGCGAGCTGCTCGACGCCATGCACGCGCCGCGCTTCGCCGTCGAGGGCTTCGAGGCCGACGACGTCATCGCCACCCTCGCCACCCAGGCCGAGGCCGAGGGCTTCGAGGTCCTCATCGTCACCGGCGACCGGGACTCCTTCCAGCTCGTCACCGAGCACACCACCGTGCTCTACCCCACCAAGGGCGTCTCCGAGCTGACCCGCTTCACCCCGGAGAAGGTCCAGGAGAAGTACGGGCTCTCGCCCTCCCAGTACCCGGACTTCGCCGCCCTGCGCGGCGACCCGTCCGACAACCTGCCGGGCATCCCCGGCGTCGGCGAGAAGACCGCCGCGAAGTGGATCAACCAGTTCGGCTCCTTCGCCGAGCTGGTGGAGCGCGCCGAGGAAGTCAAGGGCAAGGCAGGCCAGAACTTCCGTGACCATCTGGAGTCGGTGAAGCTCAACCGCCGTCTCACCGAGATGGTGCGCGACGTCGAGCTGCCCAAGACCGTCGCCGACCTCGCCCGCGCGCCGTACGACCGCACGGCCGTCGCGCTTGTCCTCGACACCCTGGAGATCCGCAACCCCTCGCTGCGCGAGCGCCTCCTCGCGGTCGACCCCGGCGCCGCCGAGGAGACCGCGCCCGCGCCCGCCCCCGGCGTCGAGCTCGACTTCACCGTCCTCGGCTCCGGCGGCCTCGCCGACTGGCTCGCCGAGCACGCCGACGGGCCGCTCGGCATCGCCACCGTCGACAGCTGGGCCCTCGGCACCGGCAACGTCAGCGAGGTCGCCCTCGCCGCCGCGGGCGGGGCCGCCGCCTGGTTCGACCCGACCGAGCTCGACGAGGCCGACGAGAAGGCCTGGTCCGCCTGGATCGCCGACCCCGAGCGCCCCAAGGTCATGCACAACGCCAAGGGCGCCATGCGGGTCTTCCCCGAGCACGGCTGGAGCGTCGCCGGCGTCACCATGGACACCGCGCTCGCCGCCTACCTGGTCAAGCCCGGCCGCCGCTCCTTCGCCCTGGACGCCCTGTCCGTCGAGTACCTCGGGCGCGAGCTCGCCCCCGCCGCGGCCGCCGACGGGCAGCTCGCCTTCGGCGCCGACGACACCGCCGAGGCCGAGGCCCTGATGAGCCAGGCCCGCGCCGTGCTCGACCTCGGCACCGCCTTCGAGGAGAAGCTCGCCGAGGTCGGCGCCAAGGACCTCCTCCACCAGGTCGAGCTGCCCACCTCGGAGCTGCTCGCCCGCCTGGAGCGGCACGGCATCGCCGCCGACCGCGACCACCTGGAGGCCCTGGAGCAGCAGTTCGCCGGCGCCGTGCAGCAGGCCGTGAAGGAGGCGCACGCCTCCGTCGGCCACGAGTTCAACCTCGGCTCGCCCAAGCAGCTCCAGGAGGTCTTCTTCGGCGAGCTCAACCTGCCGAAGACCAAGAAGACCAAGACCGGCTACACCACCGACGCCGACGCCCTGGCCTGGCTCGCCGGCCAGACCGAGCACGAGCTCCCGGTGATCATGCTCCGCCACCGCGAGCAGGCCCGGCTGCGCTCCACCGTCGAGGGCCTGATCAAGACCGTCGCCGCCGACGGGCGCATCCACACCACCTTCAGCCAGACCGTGGCCGCCACCGGCCGCCTCTCCTCCACCGACCCCAACCTGCAGAACGTGCCGGTGCGCACCGACGAGGGCCGCGCCATCCGCCACGGCTTCGTCGTCGGCGAGGGCTTCGAGGCCCTGATGACCGCCGACTACAGCCAGATCGAGCTGCGGGTGATGGCCCACCTCTCCGAGGACGAGGGCCTGATCGAGGCCTTCACCTCCGGCGAGGACCTGCACACCACGGTCGCCTCGCAGGTCTTCGGCGTCGAACGGTCCGCCGTCGACGCGGAGATGCGCCGCAAGATCAAGGCCATGTCGTACGGCCTGGCGTACGGGCTCTCCGCCTTCGGCCTGTCCCAGCAGCTCGGCATCGACCCGGCCGAGGCGCGCGGACTGATGGACACCTACTTCGAGCGCTTCGGCGGCGTCCGCGACTATCTGCGCCGCGTCGTCGACGAGGCCCGGGCGACCGGCTACACCGAGACCATGCTCGGCCGCCGCCGCTACCTCCCGGACCTCAACAGCGACAACCGCCAGCGCCGCGAGGCCGCCGAGCGCATGGCGCTCAACGCCCCCATCCAGGGCACCGCCGCGGACATCGTCAAGGTCGCCATGCTCGACGTCGACCGCGCCCTGACCGAGGCCGGCCTCGCCTCCCGGATGCTCCTCCAGGTCCACGACGAAATCGTCCTCGAACTCGCGCCCGGCGAGCGGGAGCAGGTCGAGTCCCTGGTCCGCGACCGCATGTCCAACGCCGTCTCGCTGCGCGCCCCGCTCGACGTCTCGGTCGGCGTGGGCCGCGACTGGGACTCGGCGGCGCACTGACAGGACGCGGGGGCGGGGCGCCGCGACGGCGCCCCGCCGCCGGGGCCGCCCCCGGCGACGGTCAGCGCGGTCCCGGCCGGGCCTCCTCCGGGGTACGGGCCGGGGCCCGCGAGCCGACGGCGGCCGGGGAACCGGAAGCCGCCGGGGCCGCGGGGCGCCGCAGCACCCGGAGCCCGGCCCCGTACAGCAGCACGCCCGCCAGCAGCCCCGACCCGGCGCCGAAGCACAGCGTCGGAATGAGGTCGACGGGCGTCCCGATCCCGCCCCAGTACGCGTAGAAGCGCAGCACCCGCTGCACCGCGCCCACCACCACGCACCCGCCGATCACCGCCGCCGCGAGCAGCAGCCCGCGCCGGCCGAGCACCGGGACCCGGGCCGGCACCGGAGTGTCCCGGGGCAGGGAACGCAGCGCGCGCAGCGAGAACCAGCAGAGCAGCGCCAGCGCCAGCGCCGAACCCCCGTACTGCGCGTAGAAGTAGACGGGAAAGCCCGCCACGACCTCGCCGAGCACCGGGATCACCCGGGTGCCCCAGCGGTCGAGATGGGTGAAGGCGTCCCACACCACGTGCGTCGTCGCGCCGAGCGCCGCCGACAGCGCGAACCACCCGGCGAGCGCCGCCGGACGCCGCTCCCGCCACGGCCGGCCGCGCAGCACCCCGTACACCCGGCCGCGCCACCGCCCCGGCAGCAGCGCCACCAGCGGCTCGCGCACCAGCAGCCACAGCCCCACCAACGCCGCCGTGATCAGCACGTCGACGGTGACGACGCCGGGGAAGGAGTGCGTGACGTCCCCGAACCGCATCGCGCCCGGCACCACCGAGGCGGCGAAGTAGGTGAGGTCGGGGGAGAAGGACCCGGCGACCAGAGCCGAGGCCACCAACGGGCCCCGGGCCGTGCCTCCGCGGCGGAGGCCCGGCAGGACCGCCGCGGCATGACTGAGTGTGAACGGCACGGAACTCCCCCTCGATCCGACGTGCCACCCCAGTATTCAGGACCGTCCCCGTGAGAAAGCCCTGGCGGCCAAGTAGTGACGAAACAGTGAAACACGGTCAGCACGCGGTGTTCGGCCGACCGGAGTTGGCATAGGGTTCGGCGGGTCGGAGCCGCGCGGGGAGCGCGGAGGGCACACCCGGGGAGGGACCACACGTATGGCAGCGCACTTGGGCCGCCGGCTGCGCAGGGGAGCCACCAGCGGTGCGGTCGTGGCCGCCGCGGTCGCGGCGCTGGCCGCCTCGCAGGCACCGGACACGACGCAGCCGCCCACCGACGGCGCGAGCGGTGACCTGCCGATCGGCGCCGGCGACACGACGACGCCCCCGAACGGCTCGGCCTCCGGCAACTCGCCCTACTACACCGAGCTGCCCCCGCTGAACACCCCCAACAAGCCCGGCCAGCCCACCCATCTGCCGCTGGTCACCGGCCCCGGCGAGGCCGGCATACCCGCGACCGTCCACGCCGCCTATCTGCGCGCCGAGCAGTCGATACGCTCGACCGACCCCGACTGCAACCTGCCCTGGCAGCTCCTCGCCGGCATCGGCAAGGTCGAGTCCGGACAGGCGAACGGCGGCAACGTCGACGCCAACGGCACCACCAAGTCCCCGATCCTCGGCCCCGTTCTCAACGGTGTCGGCTTCGCCGACATCAGCGACACCGACGGCGGGCTGTACGACGGCGACACGAAGCACGACCGGGCGATCGGCCCGATGCAGTTCATCCCGTCCACCTGGAAGACCTGGGGCCAGGACGCCAACGGCGACGGGAAGAAGGACCCGAACAACATCTACGACGCGGCCCAGGCCGCCGGTCTCTACCTCTGCGCCAACGGGCGCAACCTCGCCCTCCAGGCCGACCTGGACCAGGCGATCCTCAGCTACAACCACTCCACCGAGTACCTCCGCACGGTGCTCTCCTGGTTCGAGTACTACAAGCGCGGAAGCCACCAGGTGCCCGACGGCACCGGTCCGCTCCCCGGCCACCGCAGCGACGACCCGGTGACCACCCCGGCCGGCACCCGCCCGCTCCCGACGAGCCCCGCGTCGCCGAAGCCCACCCCGTCCAAGCCGGCGACCCCGAAGCCGACGCCGTCCACGCCGGCGCCGACGAAGCCCACCAACCCGCCGGTCACCGACCCGGCGAGCCGGGTGACCCGGATCTCCCGGGACGGCGCCACCACGCTGACCGCCCGCGCGGGCAGCGGCTTCGTCACCCGGCCCGCCGTCCTCGCCGTCGACGCGGCCGGCAAGCCGGTCGCGGGCGTCCCGGTGCGCTTCCGGATCGTCGGCGAGACCGACACCCGCTTCGCCGCCGGCGCCCGCGAGGTCGCCGCCGTCACCGGGACCAACGGCAAGGCCCTCGCCCCCGCCCTCACGGCCGGCGAGCAGACCGGCACGTTCACCGTCAGCGCCTCCGTGGTCGGCCGCTCCCTGACGGCGGCCCAGTTCACCGCGACGGTCACCGAGCGCTCCGCCGACGCCCTCACCCGCCTCGACGCCAAGGAGCTCTCGGCCGTCACCGGCGGCAGCTTCGCCGACCGGGTGCGGGTCAAGGCCACCGACGGCGGCACCGTCGCCTCCGGGGTCGCCCTCACCGCCACCTTCGTCACCTCGGACACCGACCCGAAGCCCGCCACCGACGGCCCCTTCTTCAAGGCCGCCGACGGCACCGCGGTCCGCACCCTCACCGGTCTGAAGACCGGGGCCGACGGCACCCTCACGCTGCCGGACGTCTACGCGGGCGAGGTGACCGGCACCTTCACGCTGCGCCTCACCGCACCCGGCGGCGGCACGGTCACCGTCACGTTCACGGTCACCGCCCCGGCCCCCGAGCCGACCCCGACGCCCACGCCGACCCCGGCCCCCTCGGAGTCCGAGGCCGGCACCCCGACGCCCACGCCGGCAAGCTGACCGCCCGCTTCCCCGCGCCCCCGGGTCCGCTCCGCCGGACCCGGGGGCGTCCGCGTTGCGCGTGCGACCTGTTCTCATCTCACGGCCGCGTTGCTACGGTGCCCCCGCCCTGACGATGTATCAGATCGAGCGCCGGGAGGCCGACCTTGCGTGCCCTTGCCGCAGCCGTCATCGGACTCGTGCCCGTCCTCCTGTTCGTCCTGCTCGTCTCCTTCGTCGACCTGCCGCCGGACGGCCCCACCTCGCCGCGGCCCCTGCTCACCACCGACCCCGGCCCCAAGAAGTGAGGGGCCGCCCCATGCGCCGCCGAGCCAGCCTCGTCCTGCTCGCCTTCGCGGTCTTCCTCGCCGCCATGGCCCCCACCCTGCGCTGGTACGCCTTCCCCCGGCTCGCCAAGATCCCGCCGAACCAGTACCAGGAGACCGTCCTGGAGGCGAAGCCCGCGACCCTGCTGAACTACTCCACCCTCAAGGCCGAACAGGTCGAGAAGATCACCATCGTCCAGACCCTCAAGGGCAACGTCGAGGAGTCGAGGAGGATCGAACGCGACGCCGGCCGCGACGTCGTCGTCTGGGACTCCCTCTCCTATGTCATGGGCCCCGACGGCACGATGGTCTCCAAGATCCCCGAGCGCTACGTCTTCGACGCCCACACCCAGGACCCCGTCCACGCCACCGGCGAGATGGTCGACGGCGACCCGGTCCGCCGCGAGGGCATCGAGTTCAAGTGGCCCTTCCTCACCGAGAAGCGGGACTACCAGTACTTCGACGCCCAGACCCGCACCTCCGCCCCCATCCACTACCGGGGCACCCGCACCTTCCGCGGCCTGGAGGTCTACTACTTCGAGCAGACCGTCCCCTGGACCAAGGTCCCCATGCCCAAGACGATGCCCGTCCAGGGCATCACCCCCGAGGTCCTGGCCAAGACCGGCCTCACCCGCTGGTACACCACCCGGCGCATGTTCTGGGTCGACCCCGTCACCGGCGCCCCCGTCAACGGCGAGGAGATCCACCGCGAGGAACTCCGGGGCGCCCGGGCCCTCATGGGCCAGGACACCGTCACCGTCTTCGCGGGCCACGTGAAGATGCGCGAGGACTACGTCACCTCCGTCGTCGACCTGGTCAAGAGCAACCGCCTCATGGTCCTCCTGCTCGTCCGCTACCTCCCCTGGAGCTTCACCGTCCTCGCCCTCCTCCTGCTCGCCCTCTCCCTCTGGCTCGAGGCCCGCTCCCGCCGCCCCGCCGGCGAGCCCGGCCCGGCCCCCGGCGCCGGCCCGGACCCCGCCCCCGTCACCGCTCCCGCCTGAGCCGGGCGCTGGTGTGCCGGGTCGGCTCCGCCGCCGAGGGGTCCTCCGGCCACGGGTGCTTCGGATACCGCCCCCGCAACTCCGCCCGCACCGCCCGGTACCCCTCCCGCCAGAACGAGGCCAGGTCCGAGGTCACCGCCGCCGGCCGCCCGGCCGGCGACAGCAGGTGCACCAGGACCGGTATCCCCGCCACCCGGGGCGTCCGCGCGAGCCCGAACATCTCCTGGAGCTTCACCGCCAGCACCGGCCGCTCCCCGCCGTACTCCACCCGGATCCGCGAACCGCTCGGCACCTCGATCCGCTCCGGCGCCAGCTCGTCGAGCCGCCCCGCCTCGCCCGTCGCCCACGGCAGCAGTCGGCGCAGCCCCTCGCCCGCGTCGATCCGCCCCAGATCGGCCCGCCGGCGCGCCCGCGACAGCTCCGGCTCCAGCCACTCCGCCGCCCGGCCCAGCAGCGCCTCCTCCGACACGTCGGGCCACGGCTCGCCCAGCACCCGGTGCAGAAACGCCAGTCGGCTCCGCAGCTCCACCGCCTCCCGCGACCACCGCAGCAGCCCCGTCCCCTCCCGGCGCAGCCCATCGAGGAGAGCCGCCCGCACCAGCTCCGGATCCGCCGCGTCCCGCAGCGGCCGGACCGTCAGCTCCACCGCCCCCAGCCGCTCCACCGACCGGGCCACCACGTCCCCGTCCTCCCAGCGGACCTCCTCGCCCGAGCGCAGCAGATGCCCCGCCGCGCGCCGCGCCACCGCCTCGTCCACCACCGCCGCGAGCCGCACCCGGGCCACCGCGCTCTGCACCGTCCGGTCCGCCACCGCGACCGCCAGCCACGGCGCCGACCGCAGCCCCGAACCCTCCGCCAGCCGCGCCCCGGTGCCCGACACCATCAGACAGCCGCCCTGCTCCCGGGCCCGCGCCACCCGCTCCGGGAACGCCAGCGCCGTCACCAGCCCCGCCACCGCGTCCTGGTCGCCGGCCCCCGCCGCCGCGCCCGAGCCGCCCGAGCCGCCCGAGCCGGCCGCGCCGCCCGCGGCCTCGGCCGCCGACCGCTCCAGGCGCCGGACCTCCGCCTTCCAGCGCGCCCCGTACCCGTCGGCACCCCGGCGCGCCTCGCGCCAGGCCGCCGCCAGATCGTCCCCGTACTCCCTCGGCGGCTCCTCGCTCAGCAGCGCCACCACCTCCGCCGCCCGCCGGGCGCCCACCTCGGGCGCCCCGTCGAGGAGCGCCCGGCCGAGCCGCGGATGCAGCCCGAGCCGGGACATCCGCACCCCCCGCTCCGTGGCCCGGCCCTCCTCGTCCACCGCACCGATCGCCGTCAGCACCTGCCGGGCCGCCGCCATCGCCCCGGCAGGCGGCGGGTCGAGCAGGGCGAGGCCCGACGCGGAGGGATCGCCCCAGCACGCCGTCCGCAGCGCGAAGTCGGTCAGATCGGCGACCCTGATCTCGGGCGCCGGGAACCGCGCCAGCCGTCCGTCCTCCGCCGTCGACCAGCAGCGGTACACCGTCCCGAAGGCCTCGCGCCCGGCCCGCCCGGCGCGCTGCGTCGCGACCGCCGCCGACACCGGCACGGTGGCCAGCGAGCCCAGCCCCCGCGCGTGGTCCATCCGAGGCTCCCGGGACAGCCCCGAGTCCACCACGATCCGCACCCCCGGCACGGTCAGGCTCGACTCCGCCACCGAGGTCGTGAGCACCACCCGGCGCCGCCCGCCCGGCCCGCCGCCGCGCAGCACCGCGTCCTGCACCGACGCCGGCGCCCGCCCGTGCAACTGCAGCACCTCGGCGTCCAGGTCCGCCAGCAGCCCCGCCGTCCGGGCGATCTCGCCGGTGCCCGGCAGGAAGCACAGCAGGTCGCCCTCGTGCCGCTCCAGGGCCTCCCGCACCGTCCCCGCCACGTGCCGCAGCAGCGCCGGGTCCACCCAGGTGCCGTGCGCCGGCCGCACCCCGGCCGGCGGCGGCGCGAAGTGGATCGCCGAGCCGTGGCCCTGCCCCTCCGCCCACACCACCGGCGCCGGGCCGCTGCCGTCGAGCACGGTCAGCAGCTCCGCCCAGGCCGCCGCGTCGCTCGTCGCCGACGCGGCGATCAGCCCCAGCTCCGGCCGCAGCGTCGCCCGCACGTCCACCAGGAACGCGAGGGCCGTGTCCGCGTCCAGGTGCCGCTCGTGACACTCGTCCAGCAGCACCGTGTCCACCCCGGCCAGCTCCGGGTCCCGCTGGAGCCGCTGGAGCAGGACGCCGGTGGTCACCACCTCGACCCGGGTGCCCGGACCGGCCCGCCGTTCCCCGCGCACGGAGAAGCCGACGGCTCCGCCGACCTCCTCGCCGAGCAGCCAGGCCATCCGCCGGGCGGCGGCCCGCACCGCCATCCGGCGCGGCTCGGCCACCAGCACCCGCCGCTCCGGCCCGTCCCCTATGAGCCCCGCGAGGGCCAGCGGGACCAGCGTGGTCTTGCCGGTCCCGGGCGGGGCGTGCAGCACCGCCGTGCCGCGCTCGTCGAGCGCGGTCAGCAGCTCGGGGACGGCATGGCGGACGGGAAGCAGATCGAGTGCGTCGTTTCGGATCACGCGGTCAGTCTCGTACGTCGGGCCGGCCCGGTGCGCGCCGTTGTCCACAGGCCCGCCGATTCATATGACAAATCGAGCGAGCGCCCCGCCGGCGCGCGGGCCCTCCGGTCTGATCCGAAAGAACCCTCCGGTCTGATCCGGAAGGAACGACCTAGTCGGCGCGCTCGCACACGAAGATCGCCGTGCCCGGGATCAGGTTCCCGCGCAGCGGGGACCAGCCGCCCCACTCCTGGTCGTTCCAGGACGGCCACTCCGGCTCCACCAGGTCCACCAGCCGGAAACCGCCGGCCACCACGTCCCGCACCCGGTCCCCGATCGTCCGGTGGTGCTCCACGTAGACCGCGTTCCCCCGCTCGTCCTGCTCGACGTAGGGCGTCCGGTCGAAATAGGAGGCCGCCACCGACAGGCCCTCCGGTCCGGGCTCGTCCGGGAACGCCCAGCGGATCGGGTGGGTCACCGAGAACACCCAGCGCCCGCCGGGCCGCAGCACCCGGTGCACCTCGCGGAACACCCGTACCGGATCGGCCACGAAGGGCACCGCCCCGTAGGCCGAGCACGCCAGGTCGAAGCTGCCGTCCCGGAACGGCAGCGCCCCCGCGTCCGCCTCGACCAGCGGCACCCCGCCGCCGATCCGCAGCGCGTGCTGCAACTGCCGGTGCGAGAGGTCCAGGGCCACCGGCCGCGCCCCCTGGGCGGCCAGCCAGCGGGAGCACTGCGCCGCGCCCGCGCCGATCTCCAGGACGTCCCGGTCCTTCAGCGAGCCGGCCGGGCCGAGCAGCCCGGCGGCGGCCTCGTCGAGACCCTCCGGTCCCCACACGAACCGGTCGTCCCCGAGGAAGGCGCCGTGCTCGCTCTGGTACTCGTCGGCGTTGCGGTCCCACCAGCCGCGGCTGGCCCGGCTGCTCTCCGCTTCCCCGGCGTCACGCCGGGTGGCCTCCGCCTCGTCCTCGGGCCCGTCTTCGTGTCCGTACTCTTGGTTCATCTCGCCCGTCGATGTAGTTTGCGCTCAGAGCCGCGCGCGTAGATGCGGGCGGCCTCCCGTGGCCAGGATGGCCTGGGCCGACATGAGTTGTGCCGGATATGCGGCGATCCGCCCCGGGTGCGCGCTTCGCGCATTGACCCCGTCCGGCCGCCCCCGTATGCTAAAGGTTGCGCTGCGGGCCTGCGCGCCTCAGACGGAGCAGGCTGCGCTCGCATCTGTTGTATGTCCCCTCGGTTCTCGAGGCATCGACCCACTTCGGGTCGGGTGCTTCTTTTGCTGTCCGGCTTCTTCAGCTGCGATACGGGCTCTCGGCGTAGCAGTACCTACGACTTCAATGTCCGTACCGGAGCCCTTTCCCACATGACGAGCAGCACCGAGACCACCGCCACCACCCCGCAGGTTGCGGTCAACGACATCGGTAACGAGGAAGCCTTCCTCGCAGCGATCGACGAGACGATCAAGTACTTCAACGACGGCGACATCGTCGACGGCGTCATCGTGAAGGTCGACCGGGACGAGGTCCTGCTCGACATCGGTTACAAGACCGAAGGTGTCATCCCGAGCCGCGAGCTCTCGATCAAGCACGACGTCGACCCGAACGAGGTCGTCAAGGTCGGCGACGAGATCGAGGCCCTGGTTCTCCAGAAGGAGGACAAGGAAGGCCGCCTGATCCTCTCGAAGAAGCGCGCCCAGTACGAGCGTGCCTGGGGCACCATCGAGAAGATCAAGGAAGAGGACGGCATCGTCACCGGTACCGTCATCGAGGTCGTCAAGGGTGGTCTCATCCTCGACATCGGCCTCCGCGGCTTCCTCCCGGCCTCCCTGGTCGAGATGCGTCGCGTCCGCGACCTCCAGCCCTACGTGGGCAAGGAGCTCGAGGCGAAGATCATCGAGCTGGACAAGAACCGCAACAACGTGGTCCTGTCCCGCCGCGCCTGGCTCGAGCAGACCCAGTCCGAGGTCCGCCAGACCTTCCTCACGACCCTGCAGAAGGGTCAGGTCCGCTCCGGCGTCGTGTCCTCGATCGTCAACTTCGGTGCCTTCGTGGACCTGGGTGGCGTCGACGGTCTCGTCCACGTCTCCGAGCTGTCCTGGAAGCACATCGACCACCCGTCCGAGGTCGTCGAGGTCGGCCAGGAGGTCACCGTCGAGGTTCTCGACGTGGACATGGACCGCGAGCGCGTCTCCCTGTCGCTGAAGGCGACCCAGGAGGACCCGTGGCAGCAGTTCGCCCGTACCCACCAGATCGGCCAGGTCGTTCCGGGTAAGGTCACCAAGCTGGTTCCGTTCGGTGCGTTCGTCCGCGTGGACGAGGGCATCGAGGGTCTGGTCCACATCTCCGAGCTGGCCGAGCGCCACGTGGAGATCCCGGAGCAGGTCGTCCAGGTCAACGACGAGATCTTCGTCAAGGTCATCGACATCGACCTCGAGCGCCGCCGCATCAGCCTCTCGCTGAAGCAGGCCAACGAGTCCTTCGGTGCCGACCCGGCCTCGGTCGAGTTCGACCCGACCCTGTACGGCATGGCCGCGTCCTACGACGACCAGGGCAACTACATCTACCCCGAGGGCTTCGACCCCGAGACCAACGACTGGCTGCCGGGCTACGAGGCCCAGCGCGAGGCGTGGGAGACCCAGTACGCCGAGGCGCAGCAGCGCTTCGAGCAGCACCAGGCTCAGGTCATCAAGTCCCGCGAGGCCGACGAGGCCGCCGCTGCCGAGGGTGGCGCCGCCGCTCCGGCCGCCGCGCCGACCGGTGGCTCCTACTCCTCGGAGTCGGACGACAACTCCGGCGCCCTGGCGTCGGACGAGGCCCTCGCCGCCCTGCGCGAGAAGCTGGCCGGCGGCCAGAGCTGAACAGGCTCACCGCTGAGCTCCAGTAGCTAGCGTCGAGGCCCGCCTCCCTCCGGGGAGGCGGGCCTCGGTCGTTTCTCCGGTCCTCCTGCCCCTCTGGCCGAACACGCCGTGAAATCCGCGCGGACCTCCGTCACTCCACGGGAATGGGCCTGGGGCAACGGGTGTTGACCGAAGAGAACGCGAGGAGGAGTGGAAACCGTGCTTGATCCCCAGGATTTGTACGAATGGGACCAGAAGGGCCTGGCCGTGGTCGACCTCGCCCTGGCCCAGGAGTCGGCCGGACTGGTCATGCTCTACCACTTCGACGGCTACATCGACGCCGGCGAGACCGGCGAGCAGATCGTCACGCGACTGCTCGACACCCTGCCCCACCAGCTCGTGGCCCGCTTCGACCACGACCGGCTGGTGGACTACCGCGCCCGCCGGCCCCTGCTGACCTTCCGCCGCGACCGCTGGACGGCCTACGAGACCCCGGCGATCGAGGTGCGCCTCGTCCAGGACGCCACCGGCGCCCCCTTCCTGCTGCTCTCCGGGCCCGAGCCGGACGTCGAGTGGGAGCGGTTCGCCGCCGCCGTGGGGCAGATCGTCGAGCGCCTCGGCGTCCGCCTCGCCGTGAACTTCCACGGCATCCCCATGGGCGTCCCGCACACCCGCCCGGTCGGCCTCACCCCGCACGGCAACCGCGTCGACCTCATGCCCGGCCACCGCAGCCCCTTCGACGAGGCCCAGGTCCCCGGCAGTGCCGAGTCCCTGATCGAGTTCCGCCTCGGCGAGGCCGGCTTCGACACCCTCGGCGTCGCCGCCCACGTCCCGCACTACGTGGCCCGCTCGCCGTACCCGGACGCCGCCCTCACCGTCCTGGAGGCGGTCACCGCCGCCACCGGCCTCGTCCTGCCCGGCGTCGCCCACGCCCTGCGCACCGAGGCCCGCCGCACCCAGACCGAGATCGACCGCCAGATCGGCGAGGGCGACGAGGAGCTGACCGCCCTGGTCCAGGGCCTGGAGCACCAGTACGACGCGGTGGCCGGCGCCGAGACCCGCGGCAGCCTGGTCGCCGAGCCGGTCGACCTGCCCTCGGCCGACGAGCTGGGCCGCGAGTTCGAGCGCTTCCTCGCCGAACGGGAAGGCGACGCGTAGCCCGGGCGCCCTCGCTGCGCAACCGCCCGTCCAGCTATGCTCCCCGCCGGTGCGGGGATGATCCGGTGGGTCTGACCGGAGGGACCGGCGCCGGAAAACGCTCCCCGCGCACGCGGGGACGGGAGCTGGAGGAGTGGTCGTGCTTTCCGTGGGCCTGACCGGCGGTATCGGTGCCGGCAAGAGCGAAGTGTCCCGGCTGCTCGTCTCGTACGGCGCCGTGCTGATCGACGCCGACCGGATCGCGCGCGAGGTCGTAGAGCCCGGCACGCCCGGGCTCGCCGCCGTCGTCGCCGAGTTCGGCGAGGGCGTCCTCACCCCCGAGGGCACCCTCGACCGGCCCGGGCTCGGCGCCATCGTCTTCCAGGACCCCGAGCGGCTCGCCGCCCTCAACGCGATCGTCCACCCACTCGTCGGCGCCCGCTCCGCCGAGCTGAAGGCCCTGGCCGGCCCCGACGACGTGGTGGTCCACGACGTGCCGCTGCTCACCGAGAACGGCCTCGCCCCCCTCTACGACCTCGTCGTGGTCGTCGACGCCGCCCCCGAGACCCAGCTCGACCGCCTGGTCCGGCTGCGCGGCATGACCGAGGACGAGGCCCGGGCCCGCATGGCCGCGCAGGCCACCCGCGCCCAGCGCCGGGCCGTCGCCGACCTCCTCATCGACAACGACGGGCCCCTGGAGGCCCTGGAGCCGCAGGTGCGCAAGGTCTGGGAGGAGCTCCGGCAGCGCGCCGCGGAGCCCCGCTGACGGGAAACCGGCGGCGCCCGGCGGATCGCATGTGCCCGCGGAATGGGTAGGGATGCCCGGCGCAGGCCCGGCAGGGAGGGGCCCGGCACCGCAGCCCGGCGGAATACCGCCGCCGGGCCCGCTGTTGAAACGCCGGAGCGAGGGGAAGGAGAAGCCGTGGCCGAGAGCACCCCGGAGACCCACGTCATCGACTACCGGGCCGCCGAGCAGCTGCTCGCCGCACGGGACCCGAGGGGCGCGGTCAAGCTCCTCGACTCGGTGATCGCCGCCCATCCGGAGAACACCGCCGCTCGGCTGCTGCGCGCCCGCGCCTTCTTCGCCGCCGCCCAGCTCCGCTCGGCCGAGCTCGAGTTCGGGCTGGTCCTGGAGCGGGAGCCGGACAACGCGTTCGCGCACTTCGCGCTGGCCCGCACCTTCGAGCGCTCCGGCCGCTCCGCCCAGGCCCTGCGCCACTTCCGCCTCGCCGCCGCCCTGGATCCGAAGCCGGAGTATCTGGAGGCCGCCCGCTTCGGCCCGGCCGAGGCCTGAGCCGTCGCCCGCGGGTCAGCGGCCCCGGCGGCGCCCGCCGTGATCCGGCTCGTACGGCGGGACGTCCCGCCCCGGCTGCCAGTGCGGGCCCTGCCGGATGTGCCGGGTGACCATGATCAGGTCCACCGCCGCCACCACGAACAGCACCCCGCACGCCGCCGCCCAGCCGGGCCGCTCGACCAGCGAGAACATCGTGGTGCCGAAGGCGGCCCACAGCAGGCCCCAGAGGCTCAGCCAGAACCGCAGCCGCAGCGCACTGCGCGCGGTCGCCGGTTCACTCCCGGTACGCATGACTCGCCACTCCCGGGTGAGAGGACCCTCGGGCACCTTCCAGGATCCACCCGCCACCCGCGATCCGAGAAACCCGCGACAGCACGCGACAGCAGAGGACGGGACACGGCATGACCGACCAGCGGAACACCGGACGCACCCGCACCGGGCACGGGGGGACCGGCCCCGGACCGATCACCCCGGACGGCTGCGCCGTCGATCTCTACCGGCGGCTGTCCGTCGGCATCGAGCCCGAGGTGATCGGCGCCGCGCTGCCGGCCGGCGCCACCCTCCTGGAGCTGGGCAGCGGCGCGGGCCGGGTGACCGTCCCGCTCGCCGAGCGCGGCTTCGCCGTGACCGCCGTCGACGAGTCGCCCGAGATGCTCGCCGTCGTCGGCGAGCGCGCCCCCGACGTGGAGACCGTGCTCAGCCCGATCGAGGAGCTGCGGCTGCCGCGCCGGTTCGACGCCGTCGTGCTCGGCTCGTTCCTCGTCCACAGCGCCGACCACCGCACCCGGCAGGGCCTCCTGGAGACCTGCCGGCGGCACGTGAAGGACGACGGGTACGTCCTCGTCCAGCGCGAGGGCGCCGACTACCACGACAACGTGCCCCGCGAGCGCCACGACCCGGCCGGCTACACCGTGCGGATCGCCGCCTCCGACCCCGTCGGCGACGGCGTGGACCGGGTGCTGTGCGAGTACGTCTTCCCGGACGTGACCTGGACCCAGACCTTCCTGTCCCGCCGGCTCGGCCCCGAGGCCTTCGAGGGGCACCTCGCGGAGGCCGGTCTCGCCGTCGAGCGCTACCTCACGGACGACGGCACCTGGGTCCTCGCCCGGCCCGTCCCCGAGGTCAGTGGATGACGCTGTAGCTGCGCCACGGCAGGGTGCCCGGCGCGATCTCGTTGGCCGTCCTGCTCGGCAGGTAGATGGGGTCCTCGCCCTTGCAGTCCCGCGTCCGGTAGAGCCGCATGTCCACCAGCGTCGCGTTCTCCACCTTGGTCGCCCCCGTCGGCGCGAGCCGGTGGCAGCCCTTCACCGACGGGCTGGTCACCGTCACCACCAGCTCGCGCCCGGTCTCGTAGGAGACCGTGCCCACCATGCTGCGGCCGAGGCCGGAGCAGCCCGCGAGGGCGAAGGCGAGCAGGGCGGCCCCGCTGGCGATGGTGAGACGCCGGTGAAGGGACATGGCGGACTTCCTCGTCTGTCGGGCGTGGCGGCCGGGGGCCCGTCCCGGCCTGGTCCGCCGGGCAGGCCCAGGCCTGTTGCCCGCCACCCTGCCGCCTCCCCGACCGGGTGTCATGCCCGGTTGCGCCGGTCGGGCGAACCGCCGGAAGCGCCCGTTGTCAGACCCCACCCGTAAGGTCGGAGGTCCAGTCGGAATCCGTCACGCAGCGGGAGGTGAGCAGCGTCGTGACCGCAGTCCTCACCGGCGGCGCCGCCGCCGTCTTCCTGCCCGCCGCCCTGCCCCGGGACGGCCGCATCGCCCTGTGGGCCCCCGACGGCGGGCCGCTGCCCGGCGAGCGGCCCGGACCCGACGGGGACCCGGTGCTGCCCGCCACCGCCGAGCGGGGCGAGATCACCGTCGTACGGAGGCACGGCACCGGCGCCCGCGGCCGGACCGTGCCCGCCGTGCTGCTGCCCGTCGCCGACGCCCTGCCCCACCTGGTGGCCGCCCGCCACCACCCGGCCGCGCACCCGGCCACCGCCTGCTGGGGCGCCGCCGCGCTGCACGCCCTGCACCTGGTCGCCCGCGGCCGGCTGCTGCCCGGGCTCACCGCCGACGACCACGACGCCTGGCGGGCCGGGCCGCTCGACGCCGACGACATCGCCCATCTGCGGGCCGTCGCCGCCGCCATGCCCTACGAGGCGCACGCGGTGCCCGTCCCCGGGCCCGGCCCGCTCCGGCTGCCCGAGCCCGAGGCCCTGGTCCGCGCCTTCCTCGACGCCGTCGCCGACACCCTGCCCCGCACCCCTGCCGCGCCCCACGCCGCCGGCGCCCCGTTCGCCGCCCGCGAGCCCAGCCGGCTGCCCGGCGCCCGGGCCTGGGCCGCCGAGACCGCCGCCGGCATGGACGCCGGCGTGCGGATCTCGCTCCGCCTCGATCTGTCGCCCTTCGAGCTCTTCGACCTGTCCGGCCCCGCCGACACCACCGACGGAGAGGAGCGACAGGCCGCCGCCGCGCTCCTCCAGGTCCACAGCCTCGCCGACCCCACCCTCGTCGTCGACGCGGGCGCCCTCTGGGCCGGCGAGGGAGACGAGCGCTTCGGGCCCCGCGCCCGCGTCGACGCGGTCCTCGCGCTCCGCCGCGCCGCCCGCGTCTGGCCACCGCTCGGCCGCCTCCTCGAGCGGGACGTGCCCGACGTGATGTCCGTGACCGAGGACGAGCTGTACGAGCTCCTCGGCCCGGCCGCCGCCCGGCTCGCCGACGCCGGGGTCGCCGTCCACTGGCCCCGCGACCTGGCCCGTGCCCTCACCGCCTCCGCCGTGGTCCGCCCCGAGCGGGCCGCGCCCGGCTCCGCCACCGACGGCACCGCCTTCTTCGACAGCACCGAGCTGCTGCGGTTCAACTGGCAGCTGGCCCTCGACGGCGACCCGCTCACCGCCCGCGAGATGGACACCCTCGCCGAGGCCCACCGGCCCGTGGTCCGGCTGCGCGACCAGTGGGTGGTCGTCGACCCCGACCTCGTCCGCAAGGCCCGCAAGCGCGAGCTCGGCCTGCTCCAGCCGGTCGACGCGCTCGCCGTCGCCCTCACCGGCACCGCCGAGGTCGACGGCGAGACCGTGCCCGCCGTCCCGGTCGGCGCCCTCGCCGCCCTTCGCGACCGGCTGCTCGCCGGACCCGAGGAGGTGTCCCCGCCGCCCGGACTCGACGCCACCCTGCGCGACTACCAGCTCCGCGGCCTCGCCTGGCTCGACCTCATGACCTCGCTCGGCCTCGGCGGCTGCCTCGCCGACGACATGGGCCTCGGCAAGACCGTCACCCTCATCGCCCTCCACCTGCGCCGCGCCCGCACCGCGCCCACCCTCGTGGTCTGCCCCGCCTCGCTGCTCGGCAACTGGCAGCGCGAGATCCTGCGCTTCGCCCCCGGCGTCCCCGTCCGCCGCTTCCACGGCGCGGACCGCTCCCTCGACGGAGCCGACGGCGGCTTCGTCCTCACCACCTACGGCACCCTGCGCACGAGTGCCGAACGGCTCGCCGAGCGGGAGTGGGGCATGGTCGTCGCCGACGAGGCCCAGCACGTCAAGAACCCGTTCTCGGCGACCGCCAAGGCACTGCGGACCGTGCCCGCCCCCGCGCGCGTCGCCCTCACCGGCACCCCCGTCGAGAACAACCTCTCCGAGCTGTGGGCGCTCCTCGACTGGACCACCCCCGGCCTCCTCGGACCCCTGAAGGCCTTCCGCTCCCGGCACGCCCGCGCCGTGGAGAACACCGGGGAGATCGAGAACGAGGAGGCGGTCGAGCGCCTGGCCCGGCTGGTCCGCCCCTTCCTGCTGCGCCGCCGCAAGTCCGACCCCGGGATCGTCCCCGAGCTGCCGCCCAAGACCGAGTCCGACCACCCGGTGGCCCTCACCCGCGAACAGGCCTCCCTCTACGAGGCCGTGGTGCGCGAGACCATGGCGCGGATCGAGGGCGCCGAGGGCATGGCCCGGCGCGGCCTGGTCATGAAGCTGCTGACCTCGCTCAAGCAGATCTGCGACCACCCGGCGCTCTACCTGAAGGAGAGCGCCCCCGGCTCCGGGGCCCGCGCCGCCACCGGCCGGCTCCGCCTCGCCGGCCGCTCCGGGAAGCTCGCCCTGCTGGACGAGCTCCTCGACACGATCCTCGCCGAGGACGGCGCCGTGCTCGTCTTCACCCAGTACGTGTCGATGGCCCGCCTCCTGGAGGAGCACCTGGCCGCCCGGGGCGTCCCCACCCAGCTGCTGCACGGCGGCACACCGGTCGCCGAGCGCGAGCGGATGGTCGACCGCTTCCAGGCCGGCGAGGTCCCCGTCTTCCTGCTCTCCCTCAAGGCCGCCGGCACCGGCCTCAACCTCACCCGGGCCGGCCACGTCGTGCACTACGACCGCTGGTGGAACCCGGCCGTCGAGGAACAGGCCACCGACCGGGCCTACCGGATCGGCCAGACCCAGCCCGTCCAGGTCCACCGGCTCGTCGCCGAGGGCACCGTCGAGGACCGCATCGCCGAGATGCTCCGCGCCAAGCGGGCCCTCGCCGACGCCGTCCTCGGCAGCGGCGAAGCCGCCCTCACCGAGCTCACCGACCGCGAGCTCGCCGACCTGGTGTCCCTGAGGAGGCCCGCATGAGCCCCCACGGCCCCCTGCCCGGCGACCGGCCGGGCCGCCCCCAGACAGGTGCCGGCCGCCTCGCCCGCTCGCGCGCCGCCGCCCGTACGGGCGGAGCGCCCCGCCCCGACGCCCGGCGCCGCACCTTCCCCCCGCTCGCCCCGCGCGAGGCCCCCGACGGCCGCTTCGCCGCCAGCTGGTGGGGCAACGCCTGGGTGGACGCCCTGGAGGACACCGCACTCGACCCCGCCCGGCTCGCCCGCGGCAAGGCCTACGCCCAGCGCGGGCACGTCGACGCCATCACCGTCACCCCCGGCCGCGTCGTCGCCTATGTGCACGGCAGCCGCCCCCGGCCGTACCGCGCGGAGATCCGGCTGCGCACCCTCGGCGACGACGACTGGGAACGCTTCCTCGACGAGGCCGCCGCCCGCCCCGAGCACATCGCCGCCCTCCTCGACAAGGACGTCCCGCACGCCCTCGAAGCCGTCACCGGACTCCTGCCCGCCCCCGGCGACCTCGTCCCCGACTGCACCTGCCCCGACGACGGCTACCCCTGCAAGCACGCCGCCGCGCTCTGCTATCAGGCCGCCCGCCTCCTCGACGAGGACCCCTTCGTCCTCTTCCTCATGCGCGGCCGCGACGAACAGGAACTGCTCGCCGACCTCACCCGGCGCAACGCCGCCCTCGCCGCCGCCGAGAGCACCCCCGCCGCCCCCGCCCTGCCCACCGTCCTCGCCCGCACCGTGCTCGCCCCCACCACCGGCCACACGCCGTCGCCGCTGCCCCCGCCCTTCCCCGCACCCGACCGGCCCGGCCGGCCCGCCGTGTTCCCCGCCGACCCCGAGGCGCCGGACCCGCTCGCCCTCGACCTCCTCGCCGGGGAGGCCGCCGCCCGCGCCCACGCCTTCCTCGTCACCGGACACGACCCCGTCGCCGCCCTTACCCCCTGGCAGGACGCGGTACGGCTGGCCGCCGCGCACCCCGGCTCCGGCCTCACCGCCTCCACCCGCGCCCTCTACCGCGACCTGGCCTACGCCCTCGACCGCACCCCCACCGACCTGGCCCGGGCCGTCGCCGCCTGGCGCCAGGGCGGCCCCGCCGGACTCGCCGTCCTGGAGGAGCCCTGGGACCCGCCCGCCGGACCCTTCGACCGGGCCCGCCCCGCCCTGCTCGCCGCCGACCTCCCGCCCTTCCGCCCCTGGCGCAACCGCCTGTCCACCCGCTCGCTCCAGCTCCGCCTCGGCCGCGACGGACTCTGGTACGGCTACGAGTCGGACCCCGACCGCGAGGACTGGTGGCCACGCGGCACCCCGGACGCCGACCCGGTCGGCGCGATCACCGCCCTGCTCGGAAGGTGACCGATAGGCTGGGAGGACTGATCCGGCGGACGGCGAAGGGGGCCCGGTGGAAGCCGAGTTGGTGGCACTGGCGACGGCGGGGGCGACGGCCCTCGTCCAGCAGATGGTCGGCGACGGCTGGGAGCGGGCCAGGACCCGGGTGGCCGCGTTCTTCGCCGCCCGCTCCGGCGGCGACGAGCAGGCCGTCGGCGCCGAACTCGACGCCGCACGCGAGGAACTGGTCCGCGCCACCGAGGGCGGCGACCAGGACGCGGCCGACGAGGCCCGCACCGAGGCCCGCGTCGAATGGCGCGCCCGGATGCGCCGCAGCCTGCTCGCCGACCCCGATGCGGCGGCCGAACTGCGCCGCATTCTCGCCGAGTTGGAGGGCGCCGGCGCGGCCGTGCCGCAGCAGGTGACCACGGTCCACAACACCGTCACCGGCGGCAGCCACGGCCTCGTCCTCCAGGTCGGCACCGTCCACCGGATGCACACCGTCCACGACACGGGCACCGCCCGGGACAGGGGCGACGGCCGCGACCCCGCCGGACCGGACGGGCCGCGCCCGTGAACGCCGACCCCCTGGTGCGCAACGAGGTCGGCGGCACCGTGCACGGGCCCGTCGTCCAGGCCGGGCGGATCGACACGCTGACCGTGGCCGCCGCCGTCCCGGCGATCCTCCCCGACAGCCGCCCGCCCCGGTTACTTCCACCGCCCGCGCCCCACTTCACCGACCGGCAGGCCGAACTCGCCCGGCTGACCGCCCTGCTGGACGCGCCCGACGAGGACGCGCCCCGGGTCGTCGTCCTCACCGGCACCGGCGGCATCGGCAAGTCCGCCACCGCCCTCCACTTCGCCGCCCGCCTCCAGGACCGCTACGCCGGCGGCCAGCTCCACGCCGACCTGCGCGGCGACACCACCGCCACCGCCGTCACGCCGTCCACCGTCCTGGTGCGCTTCCTGCGCGCCCTCGGCGTCGCACCCCCGTACCTGCCGGCGGACGAGCAGGAGCAGATCGACTGGTACCGCACCCTCACCGCGGACCGCCGCATGCTCGCGGTCCTCGACAACGCCCACTCCGCCGCCCAGGTGCTGCCGCTGCTGCCCACCGGCCCCGGCTCCCTCACCCTGGTCACCAGCCGCCGCCGGCTGGACGGACTGGTCCGCGAGGCCGGCGCCCGCGTGATCCAGCTCCCGCCGCTCGGCCCCGCCGACGCCGCCCTGCTGCTCACCCGGCTCTCCGGCCGCGAGACCCCCGGAGCCGACGAGGCGGCGGCCGTCGCCCGCCGCTGCGGCGGACTCCCGCTCGCCCTCTGCATGGCCGGCGAGCGGCTCGCCGTCCGCACCCACCTCACCTGGCAGCAGCTGGAGCGCGACATGGCCACCGCCGCGGCACCCTCCGACGAACCCGGCACCGACCCGGTCACCGCAGCCGCCGACACCTCCTACGAGGACCTCGGCCCCGACGCCGCCCGCCTCTACCGGCTCGGCGGACTGCGCCCCTGGCCCGCGCTCACCGCCCCGGCCGCCGCCGCGCTCGCCGGGGTCCCCGGACCGGAGGCGGCGGCCCTGCTCGACGAACTCGCCGCCGTCCACCTCCTGGAGGAGCACACCGCCGGCCGCTACCGGTACCACGACCTGCTGCGCGCCCACGCCGAGCGCCTCGCGCTCCGGGTCGACGGACCCGCCCGCTCCGCCGCGGCCGTCGGCCGGCTGCTCCGCCACCACCTGGCCGCGGCCGCCGCCGCGGACGCCCGCGTCATGCCCGGTCGCTGGCACCTCGGCCCCGCCTACGACCGGCTGCCCCCGGACCCGCGCACCGCCGAACAGGCCACCGACTGGCTCCTCGACGAGCGCGAGAACCTCGTGGAGGCCGTGCGCACCGCCGACGAGTACGGACTCGACGAGCTCACCTGGCAGTTGTGCGAGACCCTCTGGAGCCTCTTCCTCCGCAACGGCTTCCACCAGGACTGGCTGGCCACCCACCACTTGGGCGTCCGCGCCGCCGCCCGCTGCCCCGCCGTCCCCGAGGCCGAGGGCCGGATGCACGCCCAGCTCGGCTTCGCCCTCAAGGGCCTCGGACGCCTCGACGAGGCCGAGCGGGCGTTCACCGCCGCGGCCGGGGCCGACCGGCGCTGCGGCCACCGCCGGGGCGAGGCGACCGCGGTCGAGTCCCTCGGCCTGGTGCGCCTGGAGCAGGGCCGGTACGAGGAGGCCGAGGCCTGCTTCAGGGCCGCCCGGACCCTCACCGAGGACCCGCGCGCCCGCGCCCTGCTCGCCCACCACCGGGGCCGCGCCCTCTCCGGCCGCGGCGAGCACGCCGAGGCCGCCGCCACCCTGGAACTGGCCGGGCGGCTCATGGCGGACCTGCCCGTCCCCGACCCGTACAACCAGGCCCGGGTGCTCACCAGCCTCGGCCAGGCGGCCCTCGCCGCCGGCGACCGCGAGCGCGCCGCCCGCGTCCTCGCCGAGGCGGCCGAGCGGATGGCCCGGGAGAAGGCCCCCGTCCAGGACGCGGAGATCGCCGAACTCCGCGCCCGCGCCGCCGCCACCCCCGCCGAACGCCGCGCCTTCCTCACCGAGGCCGCCACCCTCCACGAACGCCTCGGCTCCCCACGCGGCGCCGCCCTGCGCGCCGCACTGGAGGCGACGGACACGACGGAGGCGCCTGAGGCTTCCGACGGATAGGTCGTTTCTCTCGGATCAGGCCGGACCCGGGGGCACCCGCCGTGCCCGAAGGGCTGCGGGGGAGAGCGGCGTCCGGTGCGTGGGGTCTCCCCGAGCCCTCCCGCGTCCGGTGCCTCGGAACGCAAGGCGGAGGTGGGGGCACCTCCCCGGCCGCCGGGCCGAGGGGGCGGGCGCGATGCGGTGGGGTACTCCGCCTGGGCTTCGCCCGGGGGCCGTCAACGACCGGCCACAACGCGGCGAGGCGCGCGGTTCTGGGGCCCCAGGCTCCTCCGGAGGCACCCCCACCCGGGCGAAGCTCTGGGGGAGTCGGGAGCCCGGCAGGATCCGGAAGAGACGCCTAGGCGGGAACCACCCGTACCGCCACGCGGTGGCGCACCCGGCCCGTCGTCACCACGAGGGGGCCGCGCTCCGTCAGGGTGGTGAGCGGGTGGCCGCCGGTGTGCCAGGCGAGGACGGCGGAGGCGTACGCGAAGGGGTCGCAGGGGTCGGGGAAGCCGTCGGGGCGGGGGAGGGCCGTGAGGGCGAGCTGGGTGCCGGCGCGGTCGCGGACCAGGCAGCGGCCGGGGCCGGTGCGGACGGCGGCGAGGGCGGCGTACGGGTGGGCGGCGAGCAGCTCCGCGGCGCGCGGGCCCGGCGGGTCGCCGGCCAGGCTGCGGTCGGTGACCAGGTCCGCGAGCGCCAGCCGGCTCGTGTCCGGGGTGTCCTCGTCCACCACCGTGTGGGCGCCCTCGGCCGCCTCGGCGTCCGGGCCCGCCGGTTCGGCGGACGGGTCGGCCCAGCGGGTCACGGCCACCTCGGGCGGGGCGTCCGCGACCACGCGGGTGAGCACCCTGAGCGGGGCGAGCAGCTCCGGGGTTCCCGGCGGGGGCCCGCCCGGGGCGGTGCCCGGGACCGGCAGCGGCGGGAGCGCGGCCGGCCGGGCGGGCTCGGGGAGGGCCAGGAAGGAGTGGAACAGGCTCCGCAGCAGCCGCGCCGAACCGCCCGGGTCCGAGCTGGCGAGCGCCGCGAACCCGTCGTACCGCCCGGGCACGTGCCCGTCGATCACGGCGTCGATCTGGGTCCGCAGCGGCGTCCCGGGCCGCAGCCGGGGCGCGGCCCGGCCGAGCGCGGCGACCGGCGAGTCCGGGTCGAGGTCCCGTTCCGCGAAGCTGCCGAGCAGCACGGGCACGCCGAGGGCGGCGGCGTAGTAGGTGACCGAGCCGTGGTCGCCGATGACGCAGTCGGCCGCGGCGACCGCCTGCCGCCAGGGGCCCAGCGGGTCGACCGGGGTGAGCCCGGAGGCGGCGGCCCGGCGCAGCCAGGCGCGCAGCCGGCCGGGACCGTGCCCGTACCCGATGTTGGGGTGCAGCACGGCGCACAGCCGGTACTCGTCCACCGGCAGGGTCTCGGTCAGCTCCCGCAGCAGGGCCGGGAACGCGTCGGAGCCGAAGAGGGAGGAGCGGCCCCAGGTGGAGTTCAGGACGACGAGCCGGCGTCCGTCGCCCGCGCCGAACGCGCGCCGCAGCGCCGGCCTGCGGCGGCGGAGCGCGAGCATCCGGTCGAAGCAGGGGTCACCGGCGAGGACGGCCGTCTCCGCGGCCTCGGGGCAGGCCCGGCGCAGCCGTTCGAGCTGTTCGGGGTGGGAGAGCACGGTCGCCGCGGCGAGCGGTGCGCCCTCGTGCAGCAGCCAGTCGGGCGCCATCCCGAACACGGGCGCCACGCCCCGCCCCTCGCTCCCGCTCCCGACTCCGGTGTCCGGTGTCCGGTGTCCGGTGTCCGGTGTCCGGTGTCGCCAGCCTCTTATTGTATCCCGCGCCGTGTGAGAGGATGGTCAACTTCCTTGAGAACACCTGGAGTTCCCCGCCGTAGCTGGCGCTGATCGCGAGGTCCACACCGCCCGCCGCCGCCAGCTCCTTCGCCTGCTCCCAGGGCAGCACCGGCAGCCCGACCTCGTCCAGGAGCGCGTCCACCCCGGCCAGGAACGGCGAGGAACCGGTGCAGGTCGCGAGGGTCTGCACGTCCGCGGCGTCGTCGAACAGGGGGAGGACGTCCAGCAGTCGGGTCGCCGAGGTGACGTTGTGGACGACGAAGAGCACCGTGCGCGTGGTCCCCCGGGTCCGCCAGCGCGCCGCGTCGCGCCCCACCGGCACCCGCAGCCTCTCCTGCCCCACGGTCATCTCGCCCCCCTCCCGCGCCACCGTAGCCCACCGGCAACGTCCCACGTCGGGGCATGATCGCCCTTCGCACACTCCCTCGTTGGAGTGAAAGAGGGGGAGCGCCGGATCCGGCCGCCTCGCGGACGGCGTTATTTCGGGTACGGGCGAGTGCCCGTGAAGTCATCCGGAAGGCAGGAAACCATGAGGCACACTCGCCGAAGTGGTCTGGCCACACTGTTGGTCACCGGCGGCGCGCTCGCGCTGTCGGCGGGCGCCGCGCACGCCGACTCCGCGGCCCAGGGCGCGGCGGTCGGTTCGCCGGGCGTCGGCTCCGGCAACACGGTTCAGCTGCCGGTGCACGTGCCCGTGAACGTCTGCGGCAACACCGTCAACGTCGTCGGGCTGCTCAACCCGGCGGCCGGCAACAGCTGTGCCAACACCTCCGGCGGGGCCGGGGCCGGGGACTCCGGCGCCCGCACCGGCGGCTCGGCCCACAAGGACCTGCCCGGCACCCCGCGGGCCGCCACGCCGGACTCCGGCACCCGCGGGGGCGACGGAGCCGCCTCGGGCGGCGCCCACAACGGGGGCGGCGCGAGCGCCGACAGCCGCACCGCGGGCTCCCCGGGCGTCCTGTCCGGCAACGGGCTCCAGCTGCCGGTCGACCTCCCGGTCAACCTCAGCGGCAACTCGCTGAACGTGGTCGGCATCGGCAACCCCGTCACCGGCAACACCTCGGTCAACGAGTCGACGCCGCCGGAGGAGGAGTGCGAGGAGCCGGAGACCCCGACCCCGCACCCCCCGACCCCCGTGCGCAACCTGCCGCCGGCCCCGAGCCACGAGCAGGGCCCCGTCCCGCAGTCGACCAAGGTCCAGCTCGCCAGCACCGGCGCCGACTCGCTGGGCATCGCCGCCCCGGCCAGTGCCGCGCTGCTGCTCGGCGGCGCGCTCCTCTACCGTCGGGCCCGGCGCGCGGCCGACCAGGCCTGACCCCGGGGTCACCGGCCACCGGCCACCGGCCACCGCTCACCGCGGGCCCACGGGCCCACGGGGGCACAGGGGATCCGGGCGGGCCACCGGGCCGAGTTCAGGGCGTCGCGTCGCCGCGCCCCTCAGCCCGCCCGCCAGGACCGGAGCACCGTCTCGACGGTCGGCGCGATCCGCGCCCGCGCCTGGTGCCGGGGCACCCCGGACATCAGCAGCGCGTCGTAGTCGGTGTCGACATGGCGTACGGCGGCCCGCACCGCGGCCGTGACCGCGCCCGGGTCGAGGGCCCGGCCGGCCGCCGTGCGCCCCACCCGGCCGCTGCCCTTGGCCGAGGCGTGCGCGGCGATCCGCTGCGCGCGTTCGGCCGGGCAGCCCGGGAACAGGCGCCGGATCTCCGCCTCCAGGGCCGCCGTGACCTGCGCGTCCCGCTCCGCCCTGCGCTCCGCGTCGCGGGCCCGGCGGCGCGCCCGGGCCTCGGCGTCCGCGAGGCAGGCGGCCTCCGCCCGGGCCAGCGCCGCCTCCTCGACGAGCAGGCCCTGGCGCTCGTAACGGGTGCGGCGCCGGTTGTGCCGTACCACCACGGCCCACAGGCCACTGCCCTCGCGGGCCCGCCGGGTGAGCGCGGTGTCGCCGCGGCGCAGGAAGACGAGGTGTCCGAGGTCGGCGCAGTCCAGGCACACGGGCGCGTTGAACTCGACGATCATGCGTTCCAGGGGGCCCCGGCGGCATTCCGAACAGCGGCGCCGCCGGAGCGGTTCGACCACGACGGGGGCGACGAGTTCCACGCCGGTGTTCTACCCGCGGGCGCCCCGGCGCATCCCCGGCCCACCGGTGCGGGGCCGGGTCGGCGGACGCCGGGATCAGGGCACGCCGGGGTCAGCGCACGCGGGGTCAGCGCACGCCGGGCGCCGCGGCCTCGACGAACCGGGCCAGGGCCGCCTTGGCCTCGTCGGAGCGGCGGACGCGCTCGGCGTCGTCGGCGGCCTCGTGCATGCAGTGGGTGCGCTCGAAGGCGGCCTCGGCGAGCCGTCGGGTCTCCGGGTCGTCGCAGACCAGTTGGACCCGGAACAGCGCCTGCCGGGCCGTGGTGCGCTGCCGGTACGAGGCGAGGCGGGACTGCTCGGCCTGCTCGGTGCCGGGCTCCAGACGGGCGCGGAACCAGCGGTCGTTCTGGCTCTGCCGGTAGTCGACGACGGCGCCGGCAAAGGCGCTGTAGGTCGCGATCCGTTCCTGCCGCAGCTGCTCGGTCCGGGCCAGCGCGGCGGTGCGCTCGGCGGCGCGGCCCTGGAACCAGTGGGTGGCCACGACACCCAGCAGCGTTCCGACGACGGCTATCAGCGCGGCATCCATGACGGACTCGCCCCTTCCACTCCTGCTCGCTCGTGCTCGCTCCCGCGACGGTCCGTCAGATCATCGCAGGAGCACGGGGCGTGGGTGCCGCGGGTGCCCTACTGCCGGTAGCCGGCGAGGAAGCGGCCGATGCGGCTGATGGCGGCGTCCAGGTCGTCGGCGTACGGCAGGGTGAGGATGCGGAAGTGGTCCGGGTGCGGCCAGTTGAAGCCGGTGCCCTGCACCACCTGGATCTTCTCCCGCAGCAGCAGGTCCAGGACGAACTTCTCGTCGTCGTGGATCGGGTACACCTTCGGGTCGAGGCGCGGGAAGGCGTAGAGCGCGCCCTGCGGCTTGACGCAGCTGACGCCGGGGATCTCGTTCAGCCGGCGCCAGGCCAGGTCGCGCTGCTCGCGCAGGCGGCCGCCGGGGGCGGTGAGCTCGTGGATGGACTGCCGGCCCCCGAGCGCGGCCTGGATGGCGTACTGCGCGGGGGCGTTGGGGCACAGGCGCATGGAGGCCAGCATGGTCAGGCCCTCCAGGTAGTTCGCGGCGTGCTCCTTGGGGCCGGTGACGACCAGCCAGCCGGAGCGGAAGCCGGCCACCCGGTAGGTCTTGGAGAGGCCGCCGAAGGTGAGGACGACCAGGTCGGGGGCGAGCGAGGCGGTGGGGTGGTGCACGGCGTCGTCGTAGACGATCCGGTCGTAGATCTCGTCGGAGAAGACCATCAGGCCGTGCCGGCGGGCCAGGTCGAGGATGCCCTCGACGATCTCCTTCGGATAGACCGCGCCGGTGGGGTTGTTGGGGTTGATCACGACCACGGCCTTGGTGCGGTCGGTGATCTTCGAGGCCATGTCGTCGAGGTCGGGGTACCAGTCGGCCGACTCGTCGCACACGTAGTGCACCGGCCTGCCGCCCGCGAGGGTGGTGGCGGCGGTCCACAGCGGGTAGTCGGGGGCCGGGATCAGCACCTCGTCGCCGTCCTCCAGGAGCGCCTGGGTGGCCATCGAGATGAGCTCGGAGACGCCGTTGCCGAGGTAGACGTCGTCGACGTCCACCTCCGTCAGGCCCATCGACTGGTAGCGCTGGGCGACCGCGCGGCGGGCGGAGAGGATGCCGCGGGAGTCGGTGTAGCCGTGCGCCCGGGGGAGCATCCGGATCATGTCCTGGACGATCTCCTCGGGCGCCTCGAAGCCGAAGAGCGCGGGGTTGCCGGTGTTGAGGCGCAGCACGCTGTGGCCCGCCTCCTCCAGGGCGTTGGCCTGCTCGATGACCGGCCCGCGGATCTCGTAGCAGACCTCGCTCAGCTTGCTCGACTGCCGGAACTCCATGCGCCGACCTCCCCAGAAGTGTTGATGCTTGGTTTTACCAAGTTCGAGCTTGGAAAGTCCAACAACATGTCTAGACTGCGTCACATGCCAGCCCAGTCGCGACCGCCGCGCCCCCCGTCCCGCCGCCGGAGCTACGACCAGTACTGCGCCGCAGCGCGCGCCCTCGACGCGGTCGGCGACCGGTGGACCCTGCTGATCGTCCGCGAACTCCTCGCCGGGCCGCGCCGCTACACCGACCTGCACGCCGACCTCCCCGGCGTCAGCACCGACATGCTCGCCGGGCGGCTCAAGGACATGGAGGGCAACGACCTGGTGAGCCGCCGCAAGCTGCCGCCGCCGGTCTCCGCGTACGTCTACGAACTCACCGACCGCGGCCGCGAACTGCTGCCCGTGCTGCGCGCCCTGGCCGCCTGGGGCGCACCGGCCCTCGGCGAGCCGCGCCCCACCGACGCCGTCCGCGCCCACTGGTTCGCCGTCCCGCTGCTCGACGCCCTCGCGGGGCTCGGCGCGAAGGTCGTCCATGTCGCCCTGGACCAGGGGGAGTTCCACGTACGGTGCGGGGAGGACGGCCGGTTCGCGTACGGGGACGGGCCGGCCGCCGACGCGGAGGTGCGGCTGCGCACCGACGTCGCCACCTGCCGGGAGCTCGCGGAGGGCGGACTGACCCTCGCGGAGGCGGTCGAGTCGGGGCGGGCGGAGCTGAGCGAAGAGGTGTCCGCCGGGCGCGCGTAGGCGGTTTCCCCGTCGCCGAGGGCCGGGCCCCGGACAGCCGGGAGGACAGACCCCAGGCCCGGTCAGGGGCGGGGGGAGGCGGCCGGGTCGCCGCTCGGCTCGCTCGCCTCACTCGCCCCGCTTGCGTCGCTCGGGTTGCCCGGGTTGCCCGGGTCGTTCGGCCCGCCCGGGTCGTTCGGCGCCGGATGGGCCGCCAGGGCGGCGGCGAGGCGGTCCCGGGCCGCCGTCTGGGCCGCGATCCGCGCCTCCAGGACCGCGAGCCGCTCCCGGGCGATGGCCAGACCGCGCGGCGACGGCGCCGCCGCGGGCACGTTCCCGTCCAGGCAGGGCTCGAACGCCGCCACGTCCTCCAGGGTCAGCCCCGCGGCGAGCAGATGGCGGATGTTCGCCACCCGCACCACCGCCGTCTCCTCGTACACCCGGTAGCCGTTGGCGGCGCGCGCCGAGGAGATCAGCCCCGCCGCCTCGTAGTGCCGCAGCGCGCGGGCCGTCGTGCCGGTCCGCCGGGCCAGTTCACCGATCCGCAAGCCCCCACCTCCGCACGCCTTCGTACCACGCGCCGGGGGCCGCCGACTCAGGTGACCAGCGCACCCCCGTCGACGGGGAGCACCGTGCCGGTCAGATAGGAGGCGTCCGGCGAGGCGAGGGACGTGATCGCCCAGGCCACCTCCTCCGGCCGCCCGATCCGCCCCAGCGGGGTGTGCGCCGCCTGCCACGCGCGCACGGCGCGGCGCCGCTCCGGCGTCAGGCCGGCGTGCTCGCCGATCGGCGTCTCGATCGCGCCGGGCGCGACCGCCACCACCCGGATCCCGCGCGGCGCCAGCTCCAGCGCCCAGCAGCGGGTCAGGGTCTCCAGGGCGCTCTTGGTCGCCGGGTAGAACGAGTTGTTCGGCCAGCCGCGCTGCCCGATCGTCGTCGTCACATTGACGACCACCCCGCCGCCGGACGCGGCCAGCGCGTCGAGCGCGGCCTGCGTCAGCAGTACCGGGGCGAGCAGGTTGGTCTCCACGAGCGGGCCCAGCACCGCCCGGTCGAGGCTGCCGAGCGGGCCGCCGGTGGCGATGCCCGCGTTGTTGACGAGGACGTCGAGCCGCCCGTACGTGTCGAGGGCGGCGCGCACGATCGCCGCGGGCGCGTCGGGGTCGGTGACGTCGGCGACGAGCGGGCGGACCGACGGGAGGCCGGCGGCCGTCTCGTCGAGCGGCCCCGGGCGCCGCCCCACGGCGAGGACGGTCGCGCCCTGCCGGGCGAAGGCCCGTGCGGCGGCCCGCCCGATGCCGGTGCCGGCGCCGGTCACGACGACGACGCGCCGGGCGCCGGGGTCGTTCGCGTGGTTCGTGCCGAGGTCGTTGTCGTGGTTCATGGGAAGAGCCTCGAACCCTGCCGCCAGCGGCAAGGTCAAGCCCGGGCACCGGAATCCTGCACGGCGCCCGTCGGCGCCCGGCGGCGCCGGTACGGCAGGATGGGACGGATGCGATTCCAAGCGATCAGCTGGGAGCGGCTGGCCGACACCGTGGCCGACCGCCTCGACCGGGCGGAGCCCGGGGACGGCAGCGACTGGCTCAAGGTGGGCGTCGACGGCGCCCCGGCCGCGCCGGGCGGGGAGTTCGCCGAGCGCGTGGCGGCGGTGCTGCGGCTGCGCGGGCGCTCGGTGCTGGTCGTCGCGACCGACGGCTTCCTGCGCCCCCGTTCGCTGCGGTTCGAGCACGGCAAGCAGGACCCCGACGCGTACTACTCCGACTGGTACGACACGGGCGCGCTGTGGCGCGAGGTGTTCGGCCCGCTGGAGCCGGGCGGCAGCGGGCGGGTGCTGCCCGACCTGTGGAACCCGGTCACCGACCGCGCCACCCGCAGCCCCGCCGTGCCCCTGCCGCCGGGCGGCGTCCTGCTGCTGCACGGCCCGTTCCTGCTCGGCCACTGGTACCCCTTCGACCTGAAGCTCCACCTCCGCCTGTCCCCGGGCGCGCTGGCCCGCCGCACCGAACAGTCCTGGACGCTGCCCGCGTTCGCGCGGTACGAGTCGGAGGTGGGCCCCGCCGACGCCGCCGACGCCGTCATCCGCGCGGACGACGCCCGCCGCCCGGCCTGGACGGGGTGGCGGGACCGCTAGGGCCGGTCCGGCGGATCATGGCCGGGTTCGCGACTCCCCCGGGGCTTCGCCCGGGTGGGGGTGCCCCCGGTGGAGCCTGGGGGAGTGCCCCCGGTGCCGTGCCTCGTCGTGTTGTCGCCGGTCGCCGATGGCCCGCTGGGTATCGCCCGGGGCACCCCCATCGCATCGCTTCCGCCCCCTCGGCCTGGCGGCCGGGGAGGCGCCCCCGCCTCCGCCTTGCGATGCTTCCCCTGGGCCTTGGTGGGCTTGGGGAGGCCCCGGCCCTGGGCCCTGGCGGGCCTAGGGAGATCCCAGCCTTGGGCCTGGTGGGCCTGGGGAGGCCCCGGCCCTGGGCCCTGGCGGGCTCGGGGAGGCCCCGACCCTCGGCCCTGGTGGGCCTGGGGAGGCCCCGACCCTAGGCCTGGCGGGCTCGGGGAGGCCCCGACCCTCGGCCCTGGCGGGCCCGGGGAGCCCCCATGCACCGGACGCCGCTCTCCACCCGTCGTCCTTCGGGCACGGGAGGTGCCCCCAGATCCGGCCTGATCCGAAAGAGGCGACCTTCGGACCTGCCCGCGTGTGTCAGACCGTCGCTTCCGCGACGGCGCCCGGCTGCGGCCGGGTCCGCATGCCCCAGCGGGCAAGGGCGGGGCCGGTGGCGCCCAGTGCCGCGAAGAACAGCGCCAGCAGCAGCCACCCCGTCGTGCCGAGGCCCAGCACCACCGTGGTGAGGATCGCGGGGGCGAGGGCCTGGCCCGCGTTGAAGCCGAGGCCGAGGACGCCCTGGTACTGGCCCTGGGCGTGGTCGGGGGCGAGACCGAAACCCAGGGCGAAGCACGCCGAGGACTCCCAGACCTCGCCCAGGCTGTGGACGAAGACCGCCGCCAGGACCAGTCCCGCCGCGCCCCAGACGGGGGCGTACGCCGCCAGCGCCATCATCGGGCAGCTGAGGAGGAAGAGCAGTCCCGCCGTGCGGAACGCCCTGCCGCCGTCGTACGGGCTCTCGATGCGCGAGCCGATCCGGGTCTGCATCAGGACGCAGAAGGCGGAGTTGACCCCGAACAGGGCGGCCACCGCCCAGCGCGGGGTCGCGGTGTGCTCGGCGATCCAGATCGGCAGGAGCAGCGAGACCACCGGGTACTGGAGCCCCATCGCCCCGTAGAGGGCGGTGAACGCCAGGAACGGACGGTCCGCGAAGACCAGCCAGCGCCGCTGCCGCGGCGGGGCCGGCAGCACCGGATAGCGGGGCAGCAGGAGCAGCAGCACCGCGCACAGGGCGAAGCTCGCCGCGTTGCCGAGGATCAGCGTGACGTAGGCGGCGCGGGTGCCCGCGGCCAGCGCCAGTCCGGCGCCCACCGTTCCCAGGATGACGCCCAGGTTGACGAAGGTGCGCAGCTTCGCCCGGAACCTGGCCGGGCGCTCGCCCCCGACCCGGGCCACCAGCGCCCCCCAGGCCGCCCCGCCGACCGCCGCGGCGATCTGGTCGACCGTCGCGATGATCGTGAGCGCGGCCCAGCTCTCGACGAGGACGAGGGCCGCCATCGACACCGCCTGGACCGCGAGGGCCACCATCATGATCACGCGTGCGCCGCGCCGGTCGGCGAGATGGCCCCCGGGTATCCCCGCACACAGGCCGATCACCCCGGCGATGGTGAGCGCGCCGCCGACCTGCGCCGCGGGCAGGCCCACGACCAGGGTGAAGTAGAGCGCCGACGCCGCGTTGAACAGACCGTTGCCGACCCGGTTGACGAAACTGGCGGCGACCAGCACGCGCTCCGGCCCGCTGTCCCCGGCCATCCGGCCCATGCGCCCCAGCACGTCACCCTTGATCATGGTGCGCAGGCTAACAGCGAGTCCGAACTGGCCGCGGTGGTACGGGAATCGGGGTCACCCCGGGCCCGCGCCGCCGGGGCGGCCGCCCACCGTCGTCACCGCCCGGGCCCCGGCCGCGCAGCCCGCCGCGGCCGCGCGCGTGGGGGAGGCGCCGGTGTGGAGGGCGGCGAGGAAGGCGCCGGTGAAGGCGTCGCCGGCGCCCGTGGTGTCGAGCGGGACGGCCGCCGGGGAGGGCACGCGGGCGGTGACCCGTCCGCCGGCGGCGAGGACGGCACCGGCGGCGCCGAGGGTGACGGCGACCAGGGGGTAGTGCCGGCTCAGCGCGGCAGCGGCCCCGGCCGGGTCCCGGTGGCCGGTCAGGAAGCGCGCCTCGTCGGCGTTGGGCAGCAGACAGGCGGCCCCGGCCGTCGCCGCGAGGAAGGCCTCGGCGCCGAGACCGGCGAGGAAGCCGGCCGATGCGGGGTCCACGCTCACCGGGACGCCCGCCGCGCGCGCCTCGCGCAGCACCAGGGCGGCGGTGGCGCGGCTCTGCCCGGCGAAGAAGAGGTAGCCGGACAGGTGCACGCGGGCGACCCCGTCCAGGAAATCCGGTGACCAGTCGCCGGGCGCGAGGCGCAGCGCCGCCCCGCTGTCCGTGAGGAAGGTGCGCTCGGCGTCCGCCCCGACCAGGGCGATCACCGTCGCCGTCGGCGCCTCCGGGTCCCGTACGAGCAGCGGCCGGACGCCCGCCGCGCGCAGCGCCCGCTCGTGCCAGGTGGCCGCGTCGGTGCCGATCCGGGCCAGGAGCCGCACGTCGGCGCAGCCCGAACGCGCCGCCCAGCACGCCACGTTCGCCCCCGCCCCGCCGGGCAGCGTGCGGATCCGGGCCGCCGTGTCGGTGCCCACCGCGAGCGGCTCCCCGTGCCGGGCGACCACGTCCGTGACGACGTCCCCGACCACGAGCAGCGCCCCCCGCTCCGGCCGGGACCCGGACCCGGACCCGGCTCCCGTCCCCCTCACGCCGGCTCGCGGTCGGCGGCGGCGATGCGGGCGGCGAGCGCGACGTTGCCCCGTACCGCCGCCAGGTTGGCCTCCAGGGACGCGCCCTCCGTGTGGACCGTCAGGTATTCGAGGAGGAACGGCGTCACGGCCTGTCCCGTGATGCCCTTCTCGCGCGCCGCCGCCAGGCCCGAGGCGAGGACCCGGTCGTGCAGGGCCGGGTCCAGCTGCTGCCCGGGCGGGACGGGGTTGGCGACGATCAGGGCGCCGCGCGGACCGCCGAGCTCGTCCCGGGCGCGCATCACCCGGGCCGCCTCCGCCGGGGTGCGCACGGTCCAGTCCACGCGCTCGCCGGAGGAGGACAGGTAGAAGCCGGGGAACGTCTCCGTGCCGTAGCCGAGCACGGTCACCCCGAGGGTCTCCAGACGCTGCAGGGTGGCCGGCACGTCGAGGATGGACTTCACGCCCGCGCACACCACGGTGACGCCGACCTCGGCGAGGAGCCGCAGGTCCGCCGACTCGTCCTGGGTCTCGGTCCATTCCCGGTGCACCCCGCCGAGGCCGCCGGTCGCGAACACCCGCAGGCCCGCGGACTCGGCCAGCCAGGCGGTCGCCGAGACCGTCGTCGCGCCCGAGGCGCCGCTCGCGAGCGCCGGCGCCAGATCGCGGTGGCCGAGCTTGCGCACCGAGGGGTCCTCGGCGATCCGGGCGAGCGCGGCGGCGTCGAGGCCGATCCGGGCGACCCCGTCCAGCACCGCGATCGTCGCCGGCACCGCCCCGCCCTCCCGGACCAGGTCCTCCAGCTCCCGGGCCACCGCCAGGTTGCGCGGCCGCGGCAGACCGTGGGCGATGATCGTCGACTCGAGCGCGACGACCGGGCGCCCCGCGTCGAGCGCCTCACGTACCTCTTCGGACACCTGTGTGGACATGGAGGATCTCTGGCGCGGCGCCGCGCCCCGCAAACCTCGCCGTCGGAGACGGCCGCCGGACCCGGCGCACTTCAGCCACAGGGCGGCAGCGCGGGCAGCCGGGCCGCGTCCACCACCCGGATCACCGGGCGCGCGCCGGGGGTCTTGGCGTTGCCGACGCTGTACGCGAGGGCCAGCGCGTTCCCGGAGGCGGCGGCGTAGCCGTACGGGGGAGTGATCCGCGCGTACGAACCCGAGGCGGAACCCGAACCCGAGGCGGGACTCGAACCCAAGACGGAACCCGAGCCCTGGCCCGGTCCCGAGCCCGAGCCCTGGCCCGGTCCCGAACCCGATCCCGGGCCCGAACCCGCGTCGGCGGCGGGGCCGCCCGGGCTCCCGAGGTCGAGGGCGTACGAGGTCTCCGGCGTGCGCCAGGTGACGAGCCGGCCCGCGATCCGCAGCTGGTCCATGCCGTCCACGGCCGGGGAGGCGGTCACGGCGGCGAACGGCCGGGCCTCGCCCGGGCGCCAGACCATCAGCCGGGGCGCGGTCTCGCCCGCCACCCACGCCCACGTGGTGCCGTCGGACACCAGGGCGCGCACGTCGCGCAGGGCGGCGATCGGCGCGGGCAGCGCGGCCGGGCGCCCGTCGGTCAGGGCGACCGCCACCGGCCGGGTGTGCCCGCCGGCCGCCTCCCGCCACACCAGCAGGCCGCCCGCCGCGAACGGCGTGTCCAGGACCGCCGTGCGCCACGCGCGCGTGGGCCCGCCGGCGGCCGGTGCGGCGAACACCGTGGCCCGGCCTCCGCCCGTGCCCTGTGCCCAGACCACGGTGCCGTCCCGGACCACGGGGCGCGGCAGCGGACCCGGCCGGTCGGCGCGGGCGAGCCGCCGGGTCCTGCCGGTCGCCGCGTCCCACACGTACAGGCTCCACGGGCTGTCGAGGGTCCGGCCCTCCAGGACCGCGAAGGCGGCCCAGCGGCGCCCGTCGTGGTCGGCCGCGAGCAGCTGGTGCTCGACGGGATCGGCGAACCGCAGCAGGGTGCGCGGCGCGCCCCCGCGGCCCGGTACCAGCGCCGCCCGCCGCCCGCCCCCGGATCCGGTGCCGCCCCCGGTGAGCTGGAGGGCGGTCCAGCCGGGGCCGGTGTCCACCAGGACGGCGCGCTGCCCGGCGGGCGCCCGGTACTCGCCGGCCGCGAAGGCCCGCTGCCAGGACTCCGGCAGCGGCACCTCGCAGGCCGCGGCGGCCCGCACCGCGGCCCGGGGTGCCGGGCGGTCCGCGGGCCGGTCCGGCGGCGGGCCGTCCCCCCGCCCGGCCCCCGGCGAGCACCCCGCGAGGAGGGCGCCCGCCAGGAGCAGGGCCGAGGCGCGCGACCGGCGGGTCCCGGAGCTACCAGACGTAGCCACGGCCGCCCATGATCGTGGTCAGGGTGTCGGAGGAGATGTGCGCGGACTTGGGGACCGGACCCGCCCAGGAGATGACGCTGGTGCTCACCCCGCCGACCGGGTCCAGGTAGTTCACCTCGGCGGCGGCGGTGTCCGTGTTGTAGCCGTCGATCGCGACCCAGTGGAAGATCTCGATGTTGGGGTGCCCCACCAGGTGCGGCCCGCCGGGCACCTCCCAGGCGTTGCCGGCGATGGCGTAGTCGTTGTCGGTGTTGTGCGTGATGTGCTGCCTGAAGGCGGTCTTGTCGGTCGCGGTGGGGGTGTACGGCAGTGCCTTGGGCACGTAACCGGCGCCGGGCAGGCGGTAGTTCAGCGCGTCGACCATGGGATAGCCGGTGGGCGAGGGCACGTTGATGTCGATCCCGTACCAGGCCGTGCCCGACGTGGTCGTCTTCAGCAGGGTCGCCGCGTCCCGCTGCGAACGCCCGGCGACCTCGTCGTGCGCGGACTGGGTGATGACCAGGGTGGCCGGGCCGCACCAGTACGAGGTCTGCTGCGACTGGTGGATCGCGCCGGACAGCTTGTACCCGGCGAGCGCGGCCGAGGCGCCCGTCGCGGCCGGTGCGCCCGGTGCGCCCAGGGTGCCGGTGGCGTCGGGGACGGTCAGGGCGCCGCGGGCGCGCGCCTCCGCGTACGCTCTCGCGGCCGCGGCCTGCTTGGTCGCGGCGAGCCGGAGCTGGTCCGGCGTCAGGCGCTGTGGCCCGAGGGTGTCGTGGGCGGCCTTGTAGGCGGCGCCGGGGGCGGGTTCGGGACGGGATCCCGCGGCCGTGGCGGCGGGCGCGGCCGTGACGGCGGTGAGCAGGGCCGCCGCGCCGAGGACGGCGGCACGGAGCAGGGTGGGGGTGGCCGACATCGCACTCTCCTGTCCGGGAGTGAGGGGGGAGGGTGAGCCCGTGGGGGAGTGGCTCGGGGGGAGTGTGACGCCCCGGCACCCGCACTGCCAGGGGGCGCGACGTGATCCCCCGGACCAACATTGGCTCCACCAAAGGCGCCGCTCCGGACCAGCGGCGACGCCCGGCGGCGCCGTCCGTCCGGCGGCGGGTTTCCGGGGTTTCGGCACGGCCCCCGGGCTTGCGGACCCTCACGCGCGCGTGGGCACGCCTGCGGAATCGGTGCCCGGCGGCCCCTCCGCGATCGCCCGGAGCGCCCCTTGGCGCACGGGTGCGCCGCAAACCCCCCGTACGGATTCCGTCGTGCCCGGCGGGGTGACGAAGGGCCAGGTCGGAGGGGGGAACGGAGGGAGGGATTCCAGCAACTCCCGGGGGCGGAACGGCGCCCGGGCCCCGCTACAGTCACCGCCCATGACCACTCACGCGCAGCCCTCCTTCGCCGTCCACATCCCCGACGCCGAGCTCGAACCGGAGCCGCTCGACCCCGCGCAGATCGTCTCCGGCGCGCCCGAGGTGACCGGCAAGGTCCTGTGGGAGTCCGCCGACGGCAAGCAGCTGCGCGGCATCTGGCAGATCACCCCCGGCGTGGTCACCGACACCGAGGCCAACGAACTCTTCGTCGTCGTCAGCGGGCGCGCCACGGTCGCCGTCGAGGGCGGCGCGACGCTGGAGATCGGCCCCGGCGACGCCTGTGTGCTGCGCGAGGGCGACCGAACGACCTGGACCGTGCACGAGACCCTGCGCAAGGCGTACCACATCACCCTCTGAGTCCCCCCGCGGCCGAGGCCGCCCGATCCGCCCGGCCCGCCCGCGGCCTGTGAACGGCCCTTCTCCCGAGGGTCGTTCACAGGTCTGGTAGGAAACCTTCCTATCCGCTAACCTCGCGGGCGGCGGCTTGGCGCGGCGCCCGTCGTCCCGACCCCGGGACCCGGGCGTGACGCGCTCAGCGAGAGCTCTGACCCGGCCGCCGTGCACCGCGGCACGCCCCGTGGCGCCCCATCGCCGCGCGGACCGGACCACGGTGTCCGCACCGCAGTCCAGCTCTCGCCGTCCCCCAGGCAAGGGAGCCCCAGGTATGCGCCTGTACGCCTCCGCCCCACCTCGCCGCACCACCGCCCCGACCCTTCTCCTCACCGCCCTCGCCGCCGCACTGCTCCTGGTCGGCGGACTCCTGGTGTTCGCGCCCGACCGGGCCGCCGCCGCGGACCCGCTGCTCTCCCGCGGCAAGCCCGCCACGGCCTCCTCGATCGAGGACACCGGCTTCGAACCCGCCAAGGCCTTCGACGGAGACCCGGCCACCCGCTGGGCCAGCACCGAGGGCGTCGACCCGCAGTGGATCCGCGTCGACCTCGGCGCGCCCGTGACCGTCTCGCGCGTCAAGCTGCTCTGGGAGGTCGCCTACGCCGAGTCCTACCGCGTGGAGATCTCCGCCGACGGCAGCACCTGGACCCGGCTCGCCGCCGAGACCGCCGGCAACGGCGGCACCGACGACTGGACCGGACTGACCGGAAAGGGCCGCTACCTCAGGGTCTACGGCACCGAGCGCGGCACCCCGTACGGCTACTCCCTCTACGAGGTGGAGGTCTACGGCACGCCCGACACCACCACCCCGCCCACCACTCCGCCGCCCACCACCACCCCGCCCGGCACCGGCGCCTTCACCGTCGTCGCGGCCGGTGACATCGCCGCCCAGTGCACGGCCTCCAGCAGCTCCTGCGCCCACCCGAAGACCGCCGCGCAGGCCCAGCGGATCAACCCGAGGTTCTACGTCACGATGGGCGACAACCAGTACGACGACGCCCGCCTGTCCGACTACCGGAACTACTACGACAAGACCTGGGGCGCCTTCAAGGCCAAGACCCGCCCGGTGCCCGGCAACCACGAGACCTACGACCCGGCCGGGCCGCTCGCCGGCTACAAGTCCTACTTCGGCGCCCTCGCCTACCCGCAGGGCGAGCCGTACTACAGCTACGACGAGGGCAACTGGCACTTCATCGCCCTCGACTCCAACTCCTTCGACGACCCCGACCAGATCCAGTGGCTCAAGGACGACCTCGCCCGCACCACCAAGGGCTGCGTCGCCGCCTACTTCCACCACCCGCTCTACTCCTCCGGCGGACACGGCAACGACCCGGTGTCCAAGCCGGTCTGGGACATCCTCTACGGCGCGAAGGCCGACCTCGTCCTCAACGGCCACGACCACCACTACGAGCGCTTCGCCCCGCAGGACCCGGCCGGCCGGGCCACCCCCGACGGCATCGTCGAGATCGTCGGCGGCATGGGCGGCGCCGAGCCGTACCCCATCGAGACCGTCCAGCCCAACAGCCAGAAGCGGATCAGCGGCACCTACGGCGTCCTGAAGCTCGACTTCACCGACACCACCTACACCTGGCAGTACGTCGGCACCGACGGCCAGGTCAAGGACTCCGGCCCCACCTACACCTGCCACTGACCGCCGCCGATGTACCTCGCGACCACCGGTCGCCGGGACGTGCCGCCCGCCCCCACCGGGGCGCGGCGGCGCGTCTCCGCCACCGTCCTCGCCCTCGGCACGGTCAGTCTGGTCACCGACGTCTCGTCCGAGATGGTCACCGCGGTCCTGCCCCTCTACCTGGTGCTCGGCCTCGGTCTCAGCCCGCTCCAGTTCGGCTTCCTGGACGGGCTCTTCAACGGCGCCACCGCCCTCGTCCGGCTGCTCGGCGGCCACGCCGCCGACCGCGGCGGCGGCCACAAACGGGTCGCCGGCCTCGGCTACGCGCTCTCCGCCTGCTCCCGGCTCGGACTGCTCCTCGCCGGCGGCGCGCCGGGGCCGATCGCCGCCGCGCTCGCCGCCGACCGGCTCGGCAAGGGCATCCGCACCGCGCCCCGCGACGCGCTCATCACCCTCGACAGCCCGCCGGACGCCCTCGGACGCGCCTTCGGCGTGCACCGCGCCATGGACACCACCGGCGCGCTGCTCGGCCCGCTCGCCGCCTTCGCGATCCTGTGGGCCACGGCCGACGCGTACGACGCCGTCTTCGTCGTCAGCTTCTGCACCGGGCTGCTCGGGGTCCTCCTGCTCGTCGTCCTCGTCCCCGGCGACCGCGCCGCCCACCGGGCCACCGGCCGCACCGCCGGACGTCCGGCGCGGGCGCGCGTGCGGCCGGAAGGGCCCTCGCCGCTGCGGCTGCCCGCCGTGCGCCGGGTCGCGGCCGCCGCCGCGCTGCTCGGCGCCGCCACCGTCGGCGACGCCTTCCTCTACCTGCTGCTCCAGGAGCGCACCGGACTGGACGCCACCTGGTTCCCCTTCCTGCCGCTCGGCGCCTCGGCCGCGTACCTCCTGCTCGCGGTGCCCGCCGGACGGCTCGCCGACCGCCTGGGCCGCCGGCGCCCCTTCCTGTACGGGCACGGGGCCCTGCTCCTCGCCCTCGGCCTGCTCCTGGCCCCCGTGCCGGGCCCGCTGCTGCTCGCGGGCGTCCCGGTGCTCCTCGGCGTGTACTACGCGGCCACCGACGGCGTCCTGATGGCGCTCGCCGGCCCGCTGCTCCCGCCCGCGCGGCGGGCCGGCGGCCTGGCGCTCGTCCAGACCGCCCAGGCCCTCGCCAAGGTGGCCGCGGCCACCGGCTTCGGCGCCGCCTGGACCCTGTGGGGCCCGCGCCCCGCGCTGCTCCTGGCGCTCGCCGCCCTCACCGCCGCGCTGCTCGGCGCCGGCCGGCTGCTGCCCCGGGAAGAGCCGGGGCCCCGCACCACTCGAAAGGACCCCACATGACCCGGCGCCGACTCTGGGCCCTCGTGCTCGGCTTCCTGCTCCTGGCCGGCGGCGCCACCGCCTACACCGTGCGCGCCGCCGCCGGCCGCGCCGACCACACCGCCGTGGCCGCCGAGGCCGGCTTCGGGCTCGACGGGGCGCCGCCCGGCACCCTCTGGTTCCGCGACACGGCGACCGGACGGGTGGCCCGGCAGGACCCGGCCGCGCCCGGCGGCCGGCTGGCGCTCGGGCCGCGCTGCGACCGCTTCCACGCCGCCGGGCCCACCGCGCTGTGCCTCCAGCGCCGCCCGGGCGTGCCCGCCCGCACGTACGTCCTGGTGCTCGACCGGCAGCTGCGCGAGCGGCAGCGGATCAGCCTGCCCGGCATCCCCAACCGGGCCCGGGTCTCGGCCTCCGGGCAGGTCCTCGCCTGGACCACCTTCGCGACCGGCGACTCGTACAACACCTCGGCCTTCTCCACCCGCACCTCGATCCTCGACCTGCGCACCGGCTATCTGATCAAGAGCATCGAGCAGATCCCGCTCACCCTCGACGGCCGCCGCCACCACGCCCCCGACGTCAACTACTGGGGCGTCAGCTTCGCCGCCGACGACAACCGCTTCTACGCGACCGTCGGCACCCGGGGCCGCACCCACCTCGTCGAGGGCGACCTGCGGACGTGGTCGGCGCGGGCGGTCGCGGAGAACGTCGAGTGCCCCTCGCTCTCCCCGGACGGCACCCGCCTCGCGTACAAGAAGAAGGTCTCCACCGACACCAGCGCCCCCTGGCGCCTCTACGTGCTCGACCTGGCGACCCTGCGCGGGCACCCGCTCGCGGAGACCCGTTCCGTCGACGACCAGGCCGCCTGGACCGGCCCCGGCACGGTCGCCTACGCCCACGACGGCGCCGTGTGGAGCGTGCCCGCCGACGGCACGGGCGCACCCCGGAAGGTGGCGGCCGGCGCGAGCTCCCCGGTGGTGCCCCGGTGAGCCCGGGCGGGGTCAGGCGCGGCGCAGCGCGCCGCGCACCGCGAGCACGGTCATCGGGACCAGCAGCAGGGCGCCGACGAGGTTGAGCCAGCCGTAGCCGGCCTGGGAGACGATCAGGCCGGCGGCGAGGCCGCCGACGCCGGCCGAGGTGTTCATGATGAAGTCGGACAGGCCCTGGACGGCGGCGCGGGCGGCCTGCGGCACCGAGTCGGTGAGCAGCGCCGAACCGGAGACCAGGCCCGCCGACCAGCCGAGGCCCAGCACGAACAGGCCGAGCGCGGTCTGCCCGTGGCTGGGCCCGGCGGTGCCCGCGAGGGCAGCGGCCGTGGTGATCAGCGCCACCGCGAGGCCGATCACGGTGAGCCGGCCGAAGCGGTCGGACAGCCAGCCCATGAGCGGCGAGAAGGCGTACATGCCGGCGATGTGGCCGCTGATCACCAGGCCGATCAGCCGGATCCCGGCGCCGTGGTGCCCGAGCGCGACCGGGGTCATCGACATGATCGACACCATGGCGGTGTGCGAACCGGCGACCGTCACCAGGGCGAGCCGGGCCCTGGACGAGGCCCGCACCGCGCGCATCCCGGCCTTCAGGGAGCGCTCGTCGGCGGCCGTGGCCTCCTCGGGCCCGGCCAGCGCCCGCGCGGTGAGCAGCGGGTCGGGGCGCAGCAGCACCGCCACCATGGCGGCGGCGAGCACGAAGACGCCGGAGGCCCACACGAAGGGGCCGGCGGCGGTCGGGATGCCGAGGCCGGAGACGCTCTCGCCGGCCGGGGCGGCGACGTTGGGGCCGAGGACGGCGCCGATGGTGGTGGCCCACACCACCGTGGAGATGGCCCGGGCCCGGCGGTCCGGCTCGGCCAGGTCCGCGGCGGCGAACCGGGCGGCCAGATTGGCCGAGGAGCCCGCGCCGAAGCCGACCAGGCCGGCCAGGAGGAGCGGGAAGCTGCCGGCGGTGGCCCCGAGGACGGCGACTCCCGCGCCGAGGGCGCCGACCAGATAGGCGAGGACCAGTCCGGCGCGCCGCCCGTGCCGGGCCATCAGCGAGGCGAGCGGCATCGCGAGCAGCGCGGGCCCGGCGACGGTGGCCGTCGACGCGAGCCCCGACAGCGCCTCCGTACCACTGACCTCCTTGGCCAGGACGGCGGAGAGCGCCACGCCGATGGCGATGCCGAGCCCGCCGAGGATCTGGCTGGCGATCAGCACGGCCTGGATCCGGCGCCGCAGGGCGGGCAGCCGGCCGGCGGCGACGGGCGCGGATATCCCCGCGGTCAGCAGGGCGTCAGGGGCGTCTGGGGCTTTGGTCACTTACGCAGTGTGCCAGCCGTCCCACGGAGTGGGAACGCCCAGGGCCGACGAACCCGCCCCCGCGCCCGGCCCCGCCCCCGTCGCCGGCCTGCCCGGACCGCGGAAGCCCGCACGAACGCCCCGCACCCCGTCCGAGGGCCTTGCCCTTCGGGATTCCGCGGCCGGCAACTCAGAACAGCGGCTCCGGCAGCACGCCCTCCAGGGCGAGCAGCTTCCGCTTGGTCTCCAGGCCGCCCCCGAAGCCCCCGATGCCGCCGTCGCTCTCCACCACCCGGTGGCAGGGCACGACCACCGGCAGCGGATTGGCGCCCATCGCCGCGCCGACCGCCTGCGCGGCCGCCGGCTGCCCCACCCGGCGGGCCAGCTCCCCGTACCCCACCACCGCCCCGAAGGGGACGCCGGACGCCAGCTCGCGCAGCACCTGGCGATGGAATCCGGTCACCAGCGACCAGTCCAACTTGACGTCGAAGCTCCGCAGACCTCCGGCGAAATAGGCCGCCAGCTGCCGTATCGGCTCGGCCAGCCGGCCCGTGGCGCACTCCACGGGCTCGCCGCCGAGCGCCCCGGCGAGCCGCTCCAGGGCCCGCTCCCGCACCCGCGCGTCGGCGTGGAAGACCACGCTCACCAGTCCCCGCTCCGTCGCCGCGAGCAGCAGGGGCCCGATGGCACTGGGCACCACCGCCCACTCCACCCGCCCCGGCCCGGTCCCGGCCGCCGTCCCCCGCGTCTCCTGCTCCATGCCGCCCACCGTACGACCCGCCACCGACAACCGGTCCGGACTTTTCCCGGACCCCATGGCCGGACGGCCTCGGCGGACGCCATAATCCGATAGCACTACTCAGCGGTACCGACTGTTTTCGGACGAACGTGGCACCACGGTGGAGGACGGACGCTGATGCAGGGCACGGTCGACGGATTCAGCTACGGAGTGGTCACCCCGGTGGCTGCCTTCCTCATGGCCTGCCTCGGCGGCGCCCTGGGCCTGCGCTGCACCACCAGATCGCTGCGCCACCGCGACACCTTCAAGGCCGGCTGGCTCGCCCTCGGCGCCACCTCCATCGGCACCGGCATCTGGACCATGCACTTCATCGCCATGATGGGCTTCTCCGTCCGGCAGAGCCCGGTCAGCTACGACCGGCCCATCACCTTCGCCAGCCTCGGCGTCGCCGTCCTCATGGTGGGCATCGGCATCTTCATCGTCGGCTACCGCGGCGCCACCGCCCTGACCCTGGTCACCGGCGGCACCATCACCGGCCTCGGCGTCGCCACCATGCACTACCTGGGCATGGCCGGGATGCGGCTGCACGGAGAGATCCAGTACGACACCCTCACCGTCGCCCTCTCCGTGGTCATCGCCGTCGTGGCCGCCACCGCCGCGCTCTGGGCCGCCGTCTCCGTGCACGGCTTCCTCGCCAGCCTCGGCGCCAGCGTCGTCATGGGCCTCGCGGTCAGCGGCATGCACTACACCGCCATGGCCGCCGTCGACGTGCGGCTGCACGGCACCCCCGCCCCCGGCGGCGGCGACACCGCCACCTCGCTCCTGCTGCCCATGCTGATCGGCCCCGGCGTCTTCCTGCTGCTCGCCGCCGTCGTCGTCATGTTCGACCCGCTGCTCGTCATGGGCGAGCCCGACTGGCAGCGCCCCACCGGCCGCCGCGGCCACCCGTACGGCGCCCCCGGCGTGCCCTCCCCGCGCCGCCCCCCGGCCTACGGCGAGCCCGCCAACTGGTCCGCCGCCCGCCCCGCGCCCCGCTCCGCCCGCCGCACCGCCCGCAGCACGTACCGCTCCCAGGACTGGTAGCCGCCCCGCCGGGCCCGCCGCGGGCCGATGACCCCCCGGCTGTCAGTGCCGGGTCGTACGGTGGTGACATGCGGCCCGTTTCCAAGATCGAACGTACGGTGGCGCCCTTCGAGGTCGTCAGCCCCTACCAGCCCAGCGGCGACCAGCCCGCGGCCATCGCCGAGCTCGACCGGCGCATCCGCGCCGGCGAGAAGGACGTCGTGCTGCTCGGCGCCACCGGCACCGGCAAGTCGGCGACCACCGCCTGGATGATCGAGAAGCTCCAGCGCCCCACCCTCGTGATGGCGCCGAACAAGACCCTGGCCGCCCAGCTGGCGAACGAGTTCCGCGAGCTCCTGCCGAACAACGCGGTGGAGTACTTCGTCTCGTACTACGACTACTACCAGCCCGAGGCGTACGTCCCGCAGTCCGACACCTACATCGAGAAGGACTCCTCGATCAACGAGGAGGTCGAGCGGCTGCGCCACTCCGCCACCAACTCGCTGCTCACCCGGCGCGACGTCGTCGTGGTCGCCTCCGTCTCCTGCATCTACGGCCTCGGCACCCCGCAGGAGTACGTGGACCGGATGGTCTCCCTCAAGGTGGGCGACGAGATCGACCGCGACCAGCTGCTGCGCCGCTTCGTCGACATCCAGTACACGCGCAACGACATGGCCTTCGCCCGCGGCACCTTCCGGGTGCGCGGCGACACCATCGAGATCTTCCCGGTGTACGAGGAGCTCGCCGTCCGCATCGAGATGTTCGGCGACGAGATCGAGGCCCTGTCGACCCTCCACCCGCTCACCGGCGAGGTCATCAGCGACGACGAGCAGCTGTACGTCTTCCCCGCCAGCCACTACGTCGCCGGCCCCGAGCGCATGGAGCGCGCGGTCAACGACATCGAGGCCGAGCTCGGACAGCGCCTGGCGGAGCTGGAGAAGCAGGGCAAGCTCCTGGAGGCCCAACGGCTGCGGATGCGCACCACCTACGACATCGAGATGATGCGCCAGATCGGCTCCTGCTCCGGCATCGAGAACTACTCGATGCACTTCGACGGCCGCGAGCCCGGCTCCCCGCCCAACACCCTCCTCGACTACTTCCCCGAGGACTTCCTGCTGGTCATCGACGAGTCGCACGTCACCGTCCCGCAGATCGGCGCCATGTACGAGGGCGACGCCTCCCGCAAGCGCACCCTCGTCGACCACGGCTTCCGGCTCCCCTCGGCGCTCGACAACCGGCCGCTCAAGTGGGAGGAGTTCCAGGAGCGGATCGGCCAGACCGTCTATCTCTCGGCCACCCCCGGCACCTACGAGCTGTCCCGCTCGGACGGCTTCGTCGAGCAGATCATCCGCCCGACCGGCCTCGTCGACCCCGAGGTCGTCGTCAAGCCCACCGAGGGCCAGATCGACGACCTGGTGCACGAGATCCGGCTGCGCACCGAGCGCGACGAGCGGGTCCTCGTCACCACCCTCACCAAGAAGATGGCCGAGGACCTCACGGACTACTTCCTGGAGCTCGGCATCCAGGTGCGCTATCTGCACAGCGACGTCGACACCCTGCGCCGCATCGAGCTGCTGCGCGAGCTGCGCTCCGGGGAGTACGACGTCCTCGTCGGCATCAACCTGCTCCGCGAGGGCCTCGACCTGCCCGAGGTGTCCCTGGTCGCCATCCTCGACGCCGACAAGCAGGGCTTCCTGCGCTCCGGCACCTCGCTCATCCAGACCATCGGCCGCGCCGCCCGCAACGTCTCCGGCCAGGTCCACATGTACGCCGACACCATCACCCCGGCGATGGCACAGGCCATCGACGAGACCAACCGGCGCCGCGAGAAGCAGGTCGCCTACAACCAGGCCCACGGCATCGACCCGCAGCCGCTCCGCAAGAAGATCAACGACATCGTGGCCACCATCGCCCGCGAGGAGATCGACACCGAGGAGCTGCTCGGCACCGGCTACCGCAAGGGCGGGAAGGACGGCAAGGGCGCCAAGGCCCCGGTGCCCTCGCTGGCCGCCCACGCCCCGAAGGCCAAGGCGGGCGCGGCGGGCAAGTCCGGCTCGGCCGGCTCGACCCTGGAGCTCGGCGACCGGCCCGCGGCCGAACTGGCCGGGATCATCGAGGAGATGACCGACCGGATGAAGGCCGCCGCCGCCGAGCTGCAGTTCGAGGTCGCCGCCCGGCTCCGCGACGAGGTGTCCGAACTCAAGAAGGAGCTGCGCCAGATGAAGGAGGCCGGACTGGCCTGACCGCCGCCCCTGCCGGGCCGCCCCGGTGTGTTGCAAGAACGACACAAAACCGGGCCGGTCCGGGCACGGTGTCAGTGCCCCTGCGTAGGGTGCTGCTCACACCGATGAGAGGGGCAGCGCGTGACGGTCAACATGACCAAGGGCCAGGCCATCAGCCTGGAGAAGAGGGACGGCGGCAGCCTGACGTCCGTGCGGATGGGGCTGGGCTGGCAGGCGGCGCCCCGCCGCGGTCTGTTCGGCTCGCGCACCCGCGAGATCGACCTCGACGCCTCCGCCGTCCTCTTCGCCGACAAGCAGCCGGTCGACGTGGTCTTCTTCCGCCACCTCGTCAGCGACGACGGCTCGGTCCGCCACACCGGCGACAACCTGGTCGGCGGCGTCGGCCAGGGCGGCGACGACGAGGCGATCCTGGTGGACCTCCAGCGGGTCCCGGTGCACATCGACCAGATCGTGTTCACCGTGAACTCCTTCACCGGCCAGACCTTCCAGGAGGTGCAGAACGCGTTCTGCCGCCTCGTGGACGAGACCAACGGCCAGGAGCTCGCCCGCTACACGCTCAACGGCGGCGGCCAGTACACCGCCCAGATCATGGCCAAGGTGCACCGGGCCGGCTCCGGCTGGCAGATGACCGCCCTGGGCAACCCGGCCAACGGCCGCACCTTCCAGGACCTGATGCCGAGCATCTTCCCGGTCCTGTAACCCGGCGCCGCCGCGCCCACGTTCACGACGAGAGACGGAAAGCGATGACCGCCGAGCTGGTCCGGGGGCAGAACCACCCCCTGCCCCACACCCGCCTGGAGATCCGGGTCTCGGCCGGTCATCCGGTCCTCGCCGCGGCCGCCCTGGGCGACGAGGAGGGCCGGCTCGCCGGCCCCGAGGCCCTCGTCCACCCGGGCGCCGCCGCGCTGCCCGGGGTCGAGGTGCCCCGGCAGGCCGCCGCCCGGCACCGGCTCGACGTCGACCTGGCGGCGGTGCGCGACACCGTCCACCGGGTCTCCGTGCTGCTCGCCCTGCCCGCCGGCACCGGTGGCCCCACCCGCTTCGGGGCCTCGGCGGCCCCCGTCGTCTCCGTCGGCGCCCCCGATGGCACCGTCATCGCCGACTACACGATCACCGGACTCGACCGCGAGGCCGCGCTGGTCGCCCTGGAGCTCTACCGCCGCCAGGGCGCCTGGAAGGTCCGCGCCGTCGGCCAGGGGTACGAGGGCGGGCTCGCCGCCCTCCTCGCCGACCAGGGCCTCGACCGCGCGGCCGAACTCGCCGGCGCCGTCCTGGAGGCCGCCGCCGAGGGGCAGACCCCGGCGGTGCCCGCGCCCGCCCCGCGGGCCGCGGACGCGGCCGGCCGGGTCCCGGAGAGCGAGGCGGCCCGGCTGACGGCGCCGACCCGGCCCGTGGTCCCGCCCCCGCCGCCGGCCGCGCCCCCGGTGCCGCCGGCCCCCGGCGGTCCCATCGACTACACCCACCCGCGCCGCCGGCAGGGCGAGACCCCCACGGCCGCCGCGGCCGACGGCCCCGCCCCGGACCCGGCCGGCTTCCCGGCCCCGGTCGCAGGCGACGCCACCGGCTGGACCATGGAGGAGCGCCTCTACAACCAGGTCTGGGGCATGTTCGAGGATCTGGCCCGCACCACCGCCGCCTACCGCAGCGCCTGCGACTTCGCCGAGTCCCGCCTCGACCAGGAGCTCGACCGGGTCCTCTCCGACCCGCGCAGCCGCGTCGGCGGCGCCGGGGACACCGCCCGGGCCGCCGCGAAGGCCCGGCACGACGAGCTGACCGCCCGCGCCCAGGAGGCCCTGGACCGCGACCTCGCCCAGCTCACCGCCGAGTCCGAGGTGGTCGAGCCCGCCCTGCCCGCCGCGTACGCCCGCTGGGACAGCCCCGTGTGGCAGGCCTACCGGGTGCCCACCGAGGCGCCGATGGCCGTCCGGCTCGGCGACCTCCACCTGCCCGAGCGCACCGGCCTGCGCATCCCGTTCCTGGCCCGTCTCCCGCTCGCCCGCGGACTGTGGGTGGACTCGGGGCGCGGTCACTCCGAGGCCGCGGCGCTGCTCGACCCGGCCGAGCTGCGCCGGCTCGCCCTGGACAGCGCCGTCGCCCACGCCGTACGGCTGCTCGCCGTGCACCCCGCGGGCACCTTCCGCATCCGGGTCGTCGACGCGGCAGGCGCCGGTGCGAGCGCCTTCGCCCCGCTGGTCGAGTCGGGCGTGCTCGCCGGCCCTCCGGCCGCCGGCGCGGCCGGGGTCCAGGCCGTCCTGAAGCAGCTCACCGAGCGGGTCGACCTGCTGCAGATGGCGGCGCGCGCGGGAGCCGCCGAGGACCTGCCGCCCGGCCTGGACGCGGCCGAGGAGCTGCTGGTGGTGCACGACTTCCCGCACGGCTTCGACGACCGCTCGGTCAACCAGCTGCGCTATCTCGCCGACGAGGGCCCGGCCGTCGGCACCCATCTGCTGCTCATCGCGGACCGGGCCGACGCGGCGGCGTACGGGCCGGTGCTCGACCCGTTGTGGCGCTCGCTGACCCGGCTGACGCCGGTGCCCGACGACCACCTCGCCGACCCGTGGGTGGGGCACGCCTGGACGTACGAGCCGCCGGCCTTCCCGGCGGGCAGCCGGGTGATGCGTCAGGTGCTCGACCAGCTCGGGGACTTCCGCCGACAGTGACCGTAAAGCCTGTCTGACCTGCGCTTTTGGCGTTTCTTTACCCTCCCCTTTACCAATCCTTGGTTCTTCCGGTAATCTTCTCGGCACGGAGGGGAGTACTCCCCATGCGCGGCGTACCCGTCAATACGGACAGGTCGGACACCTGGTCCCGGGGCGCCGGCCCGGTTCACCCGGGTGGAAGAGACCTCCGGCAACGACGAGGCTGCACGGCAGCCGTACGACGCCGGAGGCGCAGTGGACGTTTCGATGACCCTGTGGGTGGTGACCGTTCTCGGTCTGGCCGCCCTGATCGCGGTCGACTTCTTCATCGGGCGCAAGCCCCATGACGTGTCGATCAAGGAAGCGGGCATCTGGACGGGAGTCTGGATCGCCCTCGCCGTGCTCTTCGGCATCGGCCTGATGATCTTCGGTGACGGCAAGGCCTCCGGAGAGTTCTTCGCCGGCTTCATCACCGAGAAGTCGCTCAGCGTCGACAACCTCTTCGTCTTCGTCCTGATCATGGCGAAGTTCTCGGTGCCCTCCCACCTCCAGCAGCGCGTGCTGCTCGTGGGCGTGCTGATCGCCCTGGTGCTCCGCGCGGTCTTCATCGCCGCCGGCGCGGCGATCATCGCCAGCTTCTCCTGGGTCTTCTACCTCTTCGGCGCCTTCCTCATCTACACCGCCTGGAAGCTCATCCAGGAGGCGCGCTCCGACGAGGAGGAGGACGAGTTCGAGGAGAACCGTCTCCTCAAGTCCATCGAGAAGAAGTTCGGCGTCGCCGACCGCTACCACGGCACCAAGCTCTTCATCCGTGACAAGGGCAAGCGGGTGCTGACCCCCCTCATGGTGGTCATGCTCGCCATCGGCACCACCGACGTGCTGTTCGCCCTCGACTCCATCCCGGCGATCTTCGGCCTCACCCAGGACCCGTACATCGTCTTCACCGCCAACGCCTTCGCCCTGATGGGCCTGCGCCAGCTGTACTTCCTCATCGGCGGTCTGCTGAAGAAGCTGGTCCACCTCAGCTACGGCCTGTCGGTGATCCTCGGCTTCATCGGCGTGAAGCTGGTGCTGCACGCGCTGCACGAGTCCGGCGTGCACGTCCCGGAGATCTCGATCCCGTTCTCCCTCGCCGTCATCTGCGGCGTCCTGGTCGTCACGACGATCACGAGCCTGATGGCGACGCGGAAGCAGGCGCGGAACGAGGCGGCCGGGGGCACCGGCCGGGACGAGGCCGAGAAGGCCGGCGTGGAGGCCTGATCCGAGGCACCGACCGCGCGGCCCGAGCGGCCGCGCGGGGCACCCCGTGGGGGCGACCGCCATCGCCGGTCGCCCCCACCCGGGGTTACGCGGGGGCGCACTCCCGCTCCGCCGGTTCCGCGCGGGCCGGCAGGGTCTCCGGCAGCAGGGCGAAGCAGCCCAGGCTCACCAGGGCCACCACCGTCAGATAGGCCGCCACGCCCCACGGCGGGCCCGGGGAGCCGCCGTCCGAGACGGCCGTCGCCACGATCGGGGTCAGCGCGCCGCCGAGGACGCCCGCCAGGTTGTAGCCGACGGCCGCGCCGGTGCAGCGCACCCGGGGCTCGTACAGCTCCGGCAGGTACGCGGCGACCACGGCGAACATCGCCATGAAGGCGAGCAGCGAACCCAGGAAGCCGAGGAACATCGGCAGCGGGCGCCCGGTGTGCAGCAGCGCCACCATCGGGAACATCCACAGCGCCGAGGCCGCGCAACCCGCCAGGCACAGCGTCCGGCGTCCGTAGCGGTCGCCGAGCAGCGCGAAGACCGGGGTCAGCGCGCCCTTGACCGCCACCGCCGCCATCACACAGGTCAGCATCACCGTGCTCGGCACCCCCAGCCGCTCCGTGCCGTACGCGAGGGCCCAGGTGGACACCGTGTAGAAGACGGCGTAGCCGACGGCCAGCGCGCCCGCCGTGAGCAGCACCAGCCGCCAGTGGCCGCGCACCACCTCGGCGAGCGGCGCGCTCGCCTGCCGCCCCTCGGCGGCCAGCGCCTCGAACTGCGGGGTCTCCGCGAGCGAGGAGCGCAGGGCGAGCCCGGCGGCGGCGAGCAGCCCGGCCGCCCAGAACGGCACCCGCCAGCCCCAGGAGCGGAAGTCGGCGTGGTCGAGGCCCGCGGTCAGCGCCAGCATCACCCCGTTGGCGAGCAGGAAGCCGACGGCGGGCCCGATCTGCGGGAAGCTCGCCCACAGCGCCCGCCGCCCCGCCGGGGCGTGCTCGGCGGTCAGCAGCACCGCCCCGCCCCATTCGCCGCCGAGCCCGAGGCCCTGGAGGAAGCGCAGCACGAGCAGCAGGGCCGGCGCGGCGACGCCGATGCTGTCGTACGTGGGGACGCAGCCGACCGCGACGGTGGCGCCACCGGTGAGCAGCAGCGAGGCGAACAGGACCGGGCGCCGCCCGTGCCGGTCGCCGACGTGGCCGAAGACGACCGAGCCGAGCGGCCGGGACAGGAAGCCGATCGCGAAGGTGCCGAAGGCGGCGAGGGTGCCGGCGGCGGGGGAGAAGGTCGGGAAGAACAGCGGTCCGAGGACGAGCGCGGCGGCCGTCCCGTAGACGAAGAAGTCGAAGAACTCGATGGCGGTGCCGACGAGCGAGGCGGCGGCCAGCCGGCCCATCGACGGAGGGTGACTGCGGTGCTGGTGCATGTCGCGCCAACTACCCGCGGGCCGCTCCGGTTACGGGGGCGCGCGGGGGCGCCCCCGGCGTCACCAGCCGCGCTCGCGCCACTCCGCGAGGTGGGGGCGCTCGTCACCGAGCGTGGTGTCCCGGCCGTGCCCCGGGTAGACCCAGGTCTCGTCGGGCAGCCGGTCGAAGAGCTTGGTCTGCACGTCGTTCAGCAGGCTCGCGAAGGCCTCGGGGTCCTTCCAGGTGTTGCCGACGCCGCCGGGGAAGAGGCAGTCGCCGGTGAAGACGTGCGGGTGCCCGTGCGGGTCGTCGTAGATCAGCGCGATCGAGCCGGGGGTGTGGCCGACCAGCCGGCGGGCGGTGAGCGAGACCCGGCCGACGGTGAGGGTGTCGCCGTCCTCCACGAGCTCGTCGGTGCCGACCGGGATGCCCTCGGCGTCGTACGCCCCGGCGTAGGTGCGGGCCCCGGTGGCCGCGACGACCTCGGCGAGGGCCTGCCAGTGGTCGCCGTGCCGGTGGGTGGTGACGACGCCGGCGATGCCGTCGTCACCGATCAGCGTGAGCAGGGTGTCGGCCTCGTTGGCCGCGTCGATCAGCAGCTGCTCGCCGGTGGCCCGGCAGCGCAGCAGATACGCGTTGTTGTCCATCGGACCGACCGCGACCTTGGAGATCATCAGGTCGGTCAGCTCGTGCACGTCGGCGGGCCCGCCGACCTTCACCACTCCGCTGTACGTCATGGGCTCAGCCTAGCCCCGGCCGGGGAGGGCCGGGGCGGGGTCGGGGAGGGGGCGCGGAGGGCCGGGGTCAGAGGGCCGGGAGGTGGGGGAGGGGGCCGCCCTCGGTGGTCAGGGCGGCGCCGTCGCGGCGGCCGGCGAGCCAGCCCAGCAGGTCGGCGGCCGGGCCGGTGACGGTGACGTCGCCGGAGTCGCCGCCGGTGGTCCAGGTGCGCCCGTCGGGGGCGCGCAGCAGGGTCCGCGGCACGTTCGCGAGGCCGCTCCAGCGGTCGGCGAGGAAGTCGATCTCGCGGTCGACGAACTCCTCGGGCAGGTCCTCGAGCTCGTAGCCGGCGCCCAGGTCGACGTGGTGCAGGGCCACCTCCACCCAGCGGCGGAAGGGGATCCGGGAGGCGCTGTCGGTGACGCCGTTGCGCAGCTCGACGGTGCGGTTCCAGTCGGCGGGCTCCTCGGCGACCGCGCGGAAGCGGTCGGCGGTCTCGCGCAGGTCGGCGAGCTGGGCGTCGAGGGGGCGGCCGGCGCCGTGCTCGATGTCGGCGTCGCGGGTCTCCGCGTCCTTGTACATCGGCAGGCCGCGCAGGACGTTCACGAGGGCGTCGGCGTTGCGGGCGAGGTGGGACAGGACGTGGCCGCGGGTCCAGCCCGGAAGCCGTGACGGCTGGGCGAGCGCCGCGTTGTCCCAGGAGGAGACCGCGTCGATGAGCCGGTCGGTCGCCTCGTACAGGGAGGCGAGGTCACGCGAATGGTCGATCATGGCGCCGACCCTAGGCGGTTCCGGGCCGGTCCGGCCAGGGCCCAGGGGCCGCGACCTGGGGCGACGCCCCCGGGGCGCCACTCGTTCGGGTGAAGAGCTCGGCGAAGGTCCGGAAATCGAATGTGCGTGCTATAAGCTCGATGGAAGCATCCGGCATCCTTGGTTGTTGGGTGTTCAGGCACATCCGCTCTCTGAAGAAAGGTGCGGACCGGCGTGGCCGACCGTCTCATCGTCCGTGGCGCTCGCGAGCACAACCTCAAGAACGTCTCGCTCGACCTCCCCCGTGACTCCCTCATCGTCTTCACCGGGCTCTCCGGGTCGGGCAAGTCCTCCCTCGCGTTCGACACGATCTTCGCCGAGGGGCAGCGCCGGTACGTCGAGTCGCTCTCCTCCTACGCCCGTCAGTTCCTCGGCCAGATGGACAAGCCGGACGTCGACTTCATCGAAGGTCTGTCGCCCGCCGTCTCCATCGACCAGAAGTCGACCTCGCGCAACCCGCGCTCGACGGTCGGCACGATCACCGAGGTCTACGACTACCTCCGGCTGCTCTTCGCCCGCATCGGCAAGCCGCACTGTCCCGAGTGCCGCCGGCCGATCTCCCGCCAGTCGCCGCAGGCCATCGTCGACAAGGTCCTGGAGCTGCCCGAGGGCAGCCGCTTCCAGGTGCTGTCGCCGCTGGTGCGCGAGCGCAAGGGCGAGTTCGTCGACCTCTTCGCCGACCTCCAGACCAAGGGCTACAGCCGCGCCCGGGTCGACGGGACGACGATCCAGCTCAGCGAGCCGCCGACGCTGAAGAAGCAGGAGAAGCACACCATCGAGGTGGTCGTCGACCGCCTCACCGTCAAGGACAGCGCCAAGCGCCGGCTCACCGACTCCGTCGAGACCGCCCTCGGGCTCTCCGGCGGCATGGTCGTGCTCGACTTCGTCGACCTCCCCGAGGACGACCCCGAGCGCGAGCGGATGTACTCGGAGCACCTCTACTGTCCGTACGACGACCTGTCCTTCGAGGAGCTGGAGCCGCGCTCCTTCTCCTTCAACTCGCCCTTCGGCGCCTGCCCGGACTGCACCGGCATCGGCACCCGGATGGAGGTCGACCCCGAGCTGGTCGTCCCCGACGAGGACAAGTCGCTCGACGAGGGCGCCATCCACCCCTGGTCGCACGGCCACACCAAGGAGTACTTCGGCCGGCTCATCGGCGGTCTCTCCCAGGCCCTCGGCTTCCGCACCGACATCCCGTACGCGGGTCTGCCGGCGCGCGCCAAGAAGGCGCTGATGTACGGCCACAAGACCCAGGTCGAGGTGCGCTACCGCAACCGGTACGGGCGCGAGCGCTCCTACACCACGCCGGCCTTCGAGGGCGCCGTCTCCTTCGTGAAGCGGCGGCACAGCGAGGCCGAGAGCGACTCCAGCCGCGAGCGCTTCGAGGGCTACATGCGCGAGGTGCCCTGCCCCACCTGCGAGGGCAGCCGGCTCAAGCCGATCGTGCTCGCGGTCACCGTGATGGACAAGTCCATCGCCGAGGTCTCCGCGATGTCGATCAGCGACTGCGCCGAGTTCCTCGGCCGGCTCACGCTCAACGCGCGCGACAAGAAGATCGCCGAGCGCGTCCTCAAGGAGGTCAACGAGCGCCTGCGCTTCCTCGTCGACGTCGGCCTCGACTACCTCTCGCTCAACCGCGCCGCGGGCACCCTCTCCGGTGGCGAGGCCCAGCGCATCCGGCTCGCCACCCAGATCGGCTCCGGCCTGGTCGGCGTGCTCTACGTGCTCGACGAGCCGTCCATCGGCCTGCACCAGCGCGACAACCACCGGCTCATCGAGACCCTGGTGCGACTGCGCGACATGGGCAACACGCTGATCGTCGTCGAGCACGACGAGGACACCATCAAGGTGGCCGACTGGGTCGTCGACATCGGCCCCGGCGCCGGCGAGCACGGCGGCAAGGTGGTCCACTCCGGATCCCTGAAGGAGCTGCTCGCCAACGAGGAGTCCATGACCGGGCAGTACCTGTCCGGCCGGCGGGCCATCGTCACCCCGGAGATCCGCCGCCCCGTCGACCCCTCGCGCCGGCTGACCGTGCACGGCGCCCGGGAGAACAACCTGCGGGACATCGACGTCTCCTTCCCGCTGGGCGTCCTCACCGCCGTCACCGGCGTCTCCGGCTCCGGCAAGTCGACCCTGGTCAACGACATCCTCTACACCCACCTGGCGCGCGAGCTGAACGGCGCCAAGTCGGTGCCCGGACGGCACACCCGGGTGGACGGCGACGACCTCGTCGACAAGGTCGTGCACGTCGACCAGTCGCCCATCGGCCGCACCCCGCGGTCCAACCCGGCGACCTACACCGGCGTCTTCGACCACATCCGCAAGCTCTTCGCGGAGACCATGGAGGCGAAGGTCCGCGGCTATCTGCCCGGCCGCTTCTCCTTCAACGTCAAGGGCGGCCGCTGCGAGAACTGCTCCGGCGACGGCACGATCAAGATCGAGATGAACTTCCTCCCGGACGTCTACGTCCCGTGCGAGGTCTGCCACGGCGCCCGGTACAACCGGGAGACCCTGGAGGTCCACTACAAGGGCAAGTCCATCGCAGAGGTCCTGGACCTGCCCATCGAGGAGGCCCTGGACTTCTTCGAGGCCGTCCCGACCATCTCCCGCCACCTGCGCACCCTCACCGAGGTCGGCCTCGGCTACGTGCGCCTCGGCCAGTCCGCGCCGACCCTCTCCGGCGGCGAGGCCCAGCGCGTCAAGCTCGCCTCCGAGCTCCAGAAGCGCTCCACGGGCCGCACGGTCTACGTCCTGGACGAGCCGACCACCGGCCTCCACTTCGAGGACATCTCGAAGCTGATCAAGGTGCTCTCCGGTCTGGTCGACAAGGGCAACTCGGTGATCGTCATCGAGCACAACCTGGACGTCATCAAGACCGCGGACTGGATCATCGACATGGGCCCCGAGGGCGGCAGCGGCGGCGGTCTCGTCGTCGCCGAGGGCACCCCCGAGGAGGTCGCCTCGGTGCCGGCCAGCCACACCGGCAAGTTCCTGCGGGAGGTCCTCGGAGCCGAGCGGGTCAGTGACGCCACGGCCGCCGTCCCGGCCGCCCGCGGCGCCCGGAAGGCCCCGGCGAAGAAGACGGCGGCCGCCACCAAGACGGCCGCCAAGACCGCCGCCGCCAAGAAGGCCGCGCCGGCGAAGAAGGCCGCCGCCAAGAAGACGGCCACCGGACGGGCCCGCAAGGCCTGACCGGCCCCGCCACCGCCCCGAGGGGGCGCCCACCGACAGGAGGGCGCCCCCTCAGCCGTCGGCGAGCCCGTCGGCGAGCTCCCGGGCGTACGGCGGCTCCGCGCCCGCCCGGGTGCAGGTGACCGCCGCCGCCCGGGCGGCGAAGGCCAGCAGCTCGCGCCAGTCCGCCCGGTCGAGCGCACCCGGCGTCCGCCCCGCCAGTCCGTGCAGCAGCGCCGCGTTCACCGTGTCGCCCGCGCCGATCGTGTCCACCACCGGGACCCGCACGCCCGGCACGGACACCTCGTGCTCCCCGGTGAACACCGTCAGCCCCGCGCCGCCCCGGGTCAGCACCACCGCCGCCGGTCCGGCCCTGAGCCAGCCGGCGGGGGAGCCGCCCAGCCACCGCGCGTCCTCCTCCGACAGCTTCAGCAGCGAGACGTCCGGCAGCCAGCCCGCGAACCGCTCCCGGTACGCCTCCGCGTCCGGGATCAGCCCCGGCCGCACGTTCGGGTCGAGCAACGTCAGCAGGCCCTCCCGCGCCGAGCGCCGCAGCAGCGCCTCGTACGCGCTCGCGCCCGGCTCCAGGGCCAGCGAACAGGTCCCGAAGGCGACCGCCCGCACCCCCTCCGGCAGGCGCTCCGGCAGCTCGAAGAACCGGTCCGCGGTGCCCTCCACGTAGAAGCCGTAGCGCGCCGAGCCGTCCGGCCCCACCGCCGCCACCGCCAGCGTCGTCGGTTCCGGACCGCGCTGGACCAGGCCCGTGGCCACCCCGGCCCCGGCCAGCCGCGCCATCAGCGCCTCGCCGAAGGCGTCCGTCGACACCCGCGAGCAGAAGGCCACGTCCGCGCCGAGTCGCCCCAGCGCCACGGCGGTGTTGTACGGGCCGCCGCCCGGCCGGGGCAGCAGCGGGGCCAGGGGGCCCGGCGCCCCGTCCGGGACCAGGTCGATCAGGGACTCACCGGCGACGACGATCACGCACCGGAACGTAACCCATCACCGCCCCGCCCCGGCAACCACCGGCCCGCCCTGGCGGCCGCCGCCGAGCCCGTCCCGGCCCCGGCACCCGCCCGCCGGACCCCGCGCGGGCGCCGGTATCGTCGGTTCGGTCCCTTTTCCGGGGCCGCCCGTCCCCGTACCGACACCGTGGAGCGCTCATGTCCGGCCAGTCCACCCGCCGCACCGTCCTCAAAGGCGCCGCCCTCGCCGGGGCCGCCGGGCTGGGTGTCGCCGCCTGCTCCACCGACTCCAAGCTCGGCCACGCGGAGAATCCCACGCCCACCGCCCCGGTCGCCCTCGGCGCGCCCGACGAGGTCCCCGTCGGCGGCGCCAAGCTCTACCGCGAGCAGCGGCTCCTCGTGCACTGCCCGGCCAAGGGCCAGTACAAGGCCTTCAGCGCCCAGTGCACCCACGCCGGCTGCGTCCTGGACAAGATCGAGGACAACGAGGGCAACTGCCCCTGCCACGGCAGCCGCTTCGACGTCACCACCGGCAAGGCCCTCCAGGGCCCGGCGACCGTGCCGCTCCCCGAGGTCCCCGTCCGCGTCGAGAACGGCAAGCTCGTCGCCGGCCCGGAGAGCGCCCCCAAGGCCTGACCGGCGCCCACCGCGCACCGCCCCTCAGGACCAGTCCCACTCGATCCCGAGGATCCCGGCGCGCACCCCCTGCTCCACCACGTGCACCGAGCGGTGCCGGCCGTTCAGCGTCAGCTCCGCCCGGCCGCCGCGCGGCGCGCCCGTCGAGGCCTGCGCGAAGCGCCGGCAGCGCACCGGCAGGGCCGCCTCGTCGAAGCGCACCTGGAGCACGTACTGCCCGCCGGCGAAGCCGAAGCCCCGCACGTACTCCCGGCTCGGCCCGCCGGTGCCGTCCTCGAAGCCGTACGAGAAGACGAAGGTGTCGCCGACCCGCAGCCGCGCGTCGAAGAGCAGCTCGGCCACCAGCACCCCGGTCTCCGCGTGCCGTCGCACCCGCCCGACCCGGCAGTTCTCCGCCGCCCGCACCCGCACCCGCTCCGGCTCGCAGCCCGGGTCGCCCCGGTGGATCGCGAGGTAGCGGTCGACCCCGTCCCGGTGCGCCCGCACCACCTGCTGCGAGTCCCGGCCGAGCAGCTCGCGCCCGGCGCCGATCCGCACCCGCTCCTGGTGCCCCACCGTGTGCAGCCCGCCGTCCGCCGGGCACTCCAGCTCCGCGAGCAGCTCCTCGACCACCCCGGAGGCCTCGACCAGGGAGCGGTACGAGCGGGCCGCCGGGCGCTCCACCTCGGAGCGGGCGGCGGCGTCCTCGCGCAGCAGCCGGATCAGCGAGTCGCCGGGCAGCTGGAGCACCTCCTCCAGGGCCCGCACCGCCTTCATCGACTCCGGCCGCTGCGGCCGCCGGGCGCCCTGTTGCCAGTAACTCAGCGAGGTCACGCCGACCTTGACGCCCCGGTGCGCCAGATGGTGCTGCACCCGCTGGAGCGGCAGCCCGCGCACCGCGAGCGCCGTGCGCAGCGCCAGGTGGAAGGGACCGGTGTGCAGCAGCTGCACCAGATCGGCCTCGGTGTGGCTCACGAGGGCTCCTCAGTGAACGTTCACGGCAGGGGACGGCGGAGGGCGCGCCGCCGGGGCGGGCGGGCAGGTGGGCGGGGGACGGCCGTTCACATCCGGGTCACACCGTTCACAGCCCGCCGTCACCCCGCATTGAAGCGTGTTGACCCGATCCGGACAACGATCGATGCTCCAGACAGCGTCCGGACGCGCTCCTCTCCCCCCACTCACTCCCCACATCCCCACCCCGGGAGGAACGCGATGCGCAAGCGAAAGGCCCTGGCGGTGCTCGCCGCAGCCGCCGCCCTGTTCCTCGTCCCCGCCGCACCGGCGTCCGCCGCGCCGGCTTCGGCCACGGCCCCGGCTTCGGCCACGGTCCCGGCTCCGGCCGGCGAGGACGTCTCCACGTACGCGTACAAGCGCCTGAACATCACCATGCAGGCCCAGCAGAAGACCAACTGGTGCTGGGCGGCCGGCGGGAACACCATCGCCACCTGGTTCGGGCGCTCCTACAGCCAGAACCAGTTCTGCAACGCCGCCTTCGGGCGACAGCAGGGCTACGACTGCCCCAACTGGCAGGCCACCCTCGGCAACGTCCAGGACGGACTGAGCTGGGCGGGCGTCAACCCCGGTTCGTACGTGAGCGGTTGGCTGCGGTACTCGACCGTGCAGACCGAGATCGACGCGAACCGGCCGGTCGAGACCCGCATCCAGTGGGCGAGCGGCGGCGGCCACATGCACGTCCTGTACGGCTACGACGACGCCAACGGCTGGGTCTACTGGGGCGATCCGTGGCCGTCGAGCGACCGCTACAACTGGGCCTCGCACGCCTGGTACGTGAACAACGGCTCCTTCTCCTGGACCCACTCGCTCTACCGGATCGGGGCGTGACGGCGATGACCACGACCACGGAGGTACGGTTCCGGGCGCTCGGCGCCGGTCTGCTCGCGGCCGCGGTGCTCCTGGGCCTCGGCGCGGTCCCGGCCGAGGCCGCGGAAGGCCCGGCGACCGGGGCGACCCCGGAGCAGGCGGCGGCCGCGCCGCGGACGCTCGACACGGTGGCCCGCTTCTTCGCACGGGACGCGGCCCTCGGACGGTCCGCCGCCGCGCCCCGGATCGAGGGCCGCTCGGTGCCCGTCCGGATCCTGTCGCCCGACTTCGTCGCCGGGAAGCCGGGGGCGCCGGTCGCCCGGGTCGAGTTCCACGCGAGCACGGCGGTCGCCGCCGACGGCCGGACCGCCTCGCTGTGGACCGTGCCCGCCCCCGGCGGCGGCTGGCAGGTGGTGAACATCGCCACCGGCGACGACGAACGGCGCTTCGACGCGCGGGGCCGGCGGGCGCTGCCCGGCGGGACGGTCTTCCGCGAGCCGCAGATCGACGCGTGGTTCGCCTGGAAGGGGGACACGGTGCTCCCGCTGGACGAGGACGCGGTGCGGGCCGTGGGGCGGAACGGCACGACCCTCGCCGCCTACCGGGACCGCGTGGCACGGGCCTACGGCGACAAGCTGCCCGGCTCGGCGTACGCCCGGAAGGGCGCGGCGGGCGGCTACGACCCGGCGGCCCCGGCCACGGCATCGGCGGCGCGGCGTGACCCGGCCGTCACCGGCGCTTCCGCGGCGGCCGGCGCGGGCGCCCTGCTCGCCCTCGCCCTGACCGCGACGGCGGCCCTCCGCCGCCGGGCCGCGCGCACGGACTGATCACCGGCGCCGCCTGCCCCGGCCCCCGCGCGCCCCCACCGCGCGGGGGCCGGACCCCGCCTCCCGGCGACCGGCGGGCACGGCCTGGGTGTCGGTCCCCGCCAGTAGGGTGGGACCCATGGCCGACCCCTCCAGCTACCGCCCCAAGCCGGGACAGATCCCCGACTCGCCCGGGGTCTACAAATTCCGCGACGAGCACCGCCGGGTGATCTACGTCGGCAAGGCGAAGTCCCTGCGCCAGCGGCTGGCGAACTACTTCCAGCCGCTGACGAGCCTGCACCCGCGCACCGCGACCATGGTGACCACGGCCGCGTCCGTGGAGTGGACCGTGGTGTCCACCGAGGTCGAGGCGCTGCAGCTGGAGTACTCCTGGATCAAGGAGTTCGACCCCCGGTTCAACGTGAAGTACCGGGACGACAAGAGCTATCCGTACCTCGCGGTGACGCTGAACGAGGAGTTCCCGCGGGTCCAGGTCATGCGCGGGCACAAGAAGAAGGGCGTGCGCTACTTCGGGCCGTACGCGCACGCGTGGGCGATCCGCGAGACCGTCGACCTGATGCTGCGGGTCTTCCCGGTGCGGACCTGCTCCGCCGGGGTCTTCCGCAACGCCGCCTCCGCCGGGCGCCCCTGCCTGCTCGGCTACATCGGCAAGTGCTCGGCGCCCTGCGTCGGCCGGGTGAGCGCCGAGGAGCACCGCGAACTCGCGGAGGAGTTCTGCGACTTCATGGCCGGCCGCACCGGCACTTATCTGCGCCGCCTGGAGAAGCAGATGATGATCGCGGCCGAGGACATGGAGTACGAGAAGGCCGCCCGGCTGCGCGACGACATAGGGGCGCTGCGCAAGGCCATGGAGAAGAACGCGGTGGTGCTCGCCGACGCCACCGACGCCGACCTGATCGCCCTCGCCGAGGACGAGCTGGAGGCGGCCGTGCAGATCTTCCACGTCCGCGGCGGCCGGGTGCGCGGCCAGCGCGGCTGGGTCACCGACAAGGTCGAGGCCGTCGACACCGCCGGGCTCGTGGAGCACGCCCTCCAGCAGCTGTACGGCGAGGAGAGCGGCGACGCGGTCCCCAAGGAGGTCCTGGTCCCGGCCCTGCCGGAGGACGCCGGGGCGGTCAGCGCCTGGCTCTCCGGGCGCCGCGGCTCCCAGGTCTCCCTCCGGGTGCCGCAGCGCGGCGACAAGAAGGACCTGATGGAGACGGTCGCGCGGAACGCGCAGCAGGCCCTCGTGCTGCACAAGACCAAGCGGGCCAGCGACCTCACCACCCGCTCCCGCGCCCTGGAGGAGATCGCCGAGGCCCTGGACCTGGACGCGGCCCCGCTGCGCATCGAGTGCTTCGACATCTCGCACCTCCAGGGCGAGGACGTGGTGGCGTCCATGGTCGTCTTCGAGGACGGCCTGCCCCGCAAGAGCGAGTACCGGCGCTTCCAGATCAAGGGCTTCGAGGGGCAGGACGACGTCCGGTCCATGCACGAGGTGATCAGCCGCCGCTTCCGGCGCTACCTCGCGGAGAAGGAGAAGACCGGCGAATGGGGTGTCCCCGCCGAAGGCGGGGGACCGGTCGACGGAGAGGTGCCGGCGGACGCCGACGGCCGGGACGAGGACGGGCGGCCCAAGCGCTTCGCCTACCCCCCGCAGCTCGTCGTGGTCGACGGCGGGCAGCCGCAGGTCGCCGCCGCCCGCCGGGCCCTGGACGAGCTCGGCATCGACGACATCGCCGTCTGCGGCCTCGCCAAGCGCCTGGAGGAGGTCTGGCTGCCGGGCGAGGACGACCCGGTGGTGCTGCCCCGCACCAGCGAGGGCCTGTACCTCCTCCAGCGGGTGCGTGACACGGCTCACGACTTCGCCATCCGTTACCAGCGGTCCAAGCGGAGCAAGCGCATCCGTACCAGCCCCCTGGACGCGATCCCCGGCCTCGGCGAAACCCGGAAACAAGCCCTCATCAAGCATTTCGGCTCGGTCAAACGCCTCCGGCAGGCGACAATCGAGCAGATCTGCGAGGTCCCCGGCATGGGCCGCAAGACGGCCGAGGCCGTGGCGGTGGCCCTCGCGCAGGCGGCCCCGGCCGCGCCCGCCGTGAACACGGCCACAGGAGAGATCATGGAAGACGACGGGGGCACCACCGCATGACCGAGCACCACGAGCCGGCCCCGCCGGCCCGGCACGACCGGCAAGAAGAGCCCGAGTACGAAGACGGAGCACCAGACATGAGTACGGGCACCAAGGAGCCCGCCGCGGCCGAGACCAACGGCGACGCGGCCATCCCCGAGCTGGTGATCATCTCCGGCATGTCCGGCGCCGGCCGGTCCACCGCGGCGAAGTGCCTGGAGGACCTCGGCTGGTTCGTCGTCGACAACCTGCCGCCCGCGCTGATCCCCACCATGGTGGAGCTCGGCGCCCGCTCCCAGGGGAACGTGGCCCGGATCGCGGTCGTCGTCGACGTCCGCGGCCGCCAGTTCTTCGACAACCTCAAGGACTCCCTGGCCGACCTCGACGCCAAGCAGGTCACCCGCCGGATCGTCTTCCTGGAGTCCTCCGACGAGGCCCTGGTCCGGCGCTTCGAGTCGGTCCGCCGGCCCCACCCGCTCCAGGGCGACGGCCGCATCGTCGACGGCATCGCCGCCGAGCGCGACCTGCTGCGCGAGCTGCGCGGCGACGCCGACCTGGTGATCGACACCTCCAGCCTCAACGTGCACGAGCTGCGCGCCAAGATGGACGCCCAGTTCGCCGGCGACGAGGAGCCCGAGCTGCGGGCCACCGTGATGTCCTTCGGCTTCAAGTACGGCCTGCCGGTCGACGCCGACCTGGTCGTCGACATGCGCTTCCTGCCCAACCCGCACTGGGTCCCGGAGCTGCGCCCCTTCACCGGCCTCAACGAGGAGGTCGCGAACTACGTCTACAACCAGCCCGGGGCCAAGGAGTTCCTGGACCGCTACACCGAGCTGCTCCAGCTGATCGCCGCCGGCTACCGGCGCGAGGGCAAGCGGTACGTGACCATCGCGGTCGGCTGCACGGGCGGCAAGCACCGCTCCGTCGCCACCGCCGAGAAGCTGGCCGCCCGTCTCGCCGCCGAGGGCGTCGAGACCGTCGTCGTCCACCGGGACATGGGGCGCGAGTGAAGCAGTACCGCCGGCGCACGCCGACCCTCTCGGTGCGGCGTGCGCTCCGCAGGCGCGGCGCCCAGCCCAAGGTGGTCGCGCTCGGCGGCGGCATGGGCCTGTCCGCCTCGCTCGCCGCCCTGCGCCGCATCACCGGCGACCTGACGGCCGTGGTCACCGTCGCCGACGACGGGGGCTCCAGCGGCCGGCTCCGCGAGGAGCTGGGCGTGCTGCCCCCGGGAGACCTCCGCAAGGCGCTCGCCGCGCTGTGCGGCGACGACGACTGGGGCCAGACCTGGGCCCGGGTCATCCAGCACCGCTTCCAGTCCCGCGGCGAGATGGGCGGCCACGCCGTCGGCAACCTGCTGATCGTCGCCCTCTGGGAGCAGCTCGGCGACCCCGTGCAGGCCCTGGACCTGGTCGGCCGGCTGCTCGGCGCGCAGGGCCGGGTGCTGCCCATGTCGGCCGTGCCCCTGGAGCTCCAGGCCCTGGTCAGGGGCCACGACCCGGCGCGCCCGCACGACGTGGACACCGTGCGCGGTCAGGCCACCGTGGCGCTCACCCCGGGCGAGGTGCAGTCCGTGCACCTGGTGCCGCACGACCCGCCGGCCGTGCCCGAGGCGGTCGCCGCGGTGCTCGACGCGGACTGGGTGGTGCTCGGCCCCGGCTCCTGGTTCTCCTCGGTGATCCCGCACCTGCTGGTGCCGGAACTGCTCGACGCGCTGATGGAGACCAAGGCCCGCCGGGTGCTCTCGCTGAACCTCGCGCCGCAGCCCGGAGAAACCGAGGGCTTCTCCCCGCAGCGTCATTTGGAGGTTTTGGCACGACACGCCCCTAAACTCGCCCTGGACGTGGTGCTGGCCGACGAGGCAGCCGTGCGCGACGTGTGCGCCAGGGAGCCCCTCGCCGAAGCCGCCGAGCGGTTCGGCGCCGCGGTCGAGCTGGCGCCGGTGGCCCGGCCCGACGGCGCTCCGAAGCACGACCCGGAGCTGTTGGCCGCCGCGTACGACCGTATTTTTCGGATGCATGGAAGGATCGGCCCATGGCGATGACGGCAGCGGTGAAGGACGAGATCTCCCGGCTCCCCGTCACCCGGACCTGCTGCAGGAAGGCCGAGGTCTCGTCGATCCTGCGGTTCGCGGGCGGGCTGCACCTGGTGAGCGGCCGGATCGTGATCGAGGCGGAGCTGGACACCGCCATGGCGGCGCGCCGGCTCAAGCGGGACATCCTGGAGATCTTCGGGCACAGCTCGGAGCTGATCGTGATGGCCCCCGGCGGACTGCGCCGCGGCTCCCGCTTCGTGGTGCGGGTGGTCGCCGGCGGCGACCAGCTGGCCCGGCAGACCGGTCTGGTGGACGGCCGCGGCCGGCCCATCCGGGGCCTGCCCCCGCAGGTGGTCTCCGGGGCCACCTGTGACGCCGAGGCGGCCTGGCGGGGCGCCTTCCTGGCGCACGGCTCGCTGACCGAGCCGGGCCGCTCCTCCTCCCTGGAGGTCACCTGCCCCGGCCCCGAGGCGGCGCTCGCCCTGGTCGGCGCCGCCCGCCGGCTCTCCATCGCCGCCAAGGCCCGCGAGGTGCGCGGCGTGGACCGGGTCGTGGTCCGCGACGGCGACGCGATCGGCGCCCTGCTCACCCGGCTCGGCGCGCACGAGTCGGTGCTCGCCTGGGAGGAGCGCCGGATGCGGCGCGAGGTCCGCGCCACCGCCAACCGGCTCGCCAACTTCGACGACGCCAACCTGCGCCGCTCGGCCCGCGCCGCGGTCGCCGCGGGCGCCCGGGTGCAGCGCGCCCTGGAGATCCTCGGCGAGGAGGTGCCCGAGCACCTCGCCGCCGCCGGCCGGCTGCGCATGGAGCACAAGCAGGCCTCCCTGGAGGAGCTGGGCGCGCTCGCCGACCCGCCGCTGACCAAGGACGCGGTGGCCGGCCGGATCCGCCGGCTGCTCGCCATGGCCGACAAGCGGGCGCAGGACCTGGGCATCCCCGGGACCGAGTCCAACCTGACGGAGGAGCTGGACGACAGCCTGGTCGGCTGACCCTCCGGAGTCCCCAATTCCCTTCTGCCGGTGCCTTTCTGAGGCACCGGCAGTCTTTTGTTCCAGGTGCGGCGGGTGGTCTTGACAGGGGTATGAGCCACCACGAGCCTGGCGTCTGTTCACATTCGTGGCAGACGACAGCAAGGGGGGCTGATGAGACGCAGAGCGGGAGCGATCCTCGCCACTGCATCACTGGTCATCGCGGGTCTGGCGGCGGCACCCGGCGCCGGGGCGCGACCCACGGGCCGGGACGGGGACGCCGAGCACGTCTCCGTCTGGCGGGCCACCGTGACGAAGGAGCAGCTGCCGCTGCTCCTCGACGCCGGCACCGACGCCCACGAGCTGACCGAGCAGGTGCCCGACCGGGGCTCCGCCACGGTCGAGCTCTACCTCACCGACGCACAGGCCGGGCAGCTGCGCCGCAAGGGCGTCCGGCTCGCCGAGCACAGCCTCGACGCCGGCGCCGAGCGGCGGGTCGCCGCCGCCGGGGACGGCGTCTTCCGCCCGTACGGCGGCGAGGGCGGCCTCAAGCAGGAGATCCTGGACACGGCCCGCGCCAACCCCGGGCTCACCAAGGTGCTCTCGATCGGCAAGACCGTGAGGGGCCAGGACATCCTCGCCCTCAAGGTCAGCAAGGGCGCCGCGAAGACCAGGGACGGCAGCAGGCCCGCCACGCTGTACCTGTCCAACCAGCACGCCCGCGAGTGGATCACGCCGGAGATGACCCGCCGGCTGATGCACCACTACCTGGACGGCTACGGCAAGGACCCGCGGATCACCCGGATCGTCGACACCACCGAGCTGTGGTTCGTGCTCTCCGCCAATCCCGACGGCTACGACCACACCCACGCGGACCCGGCCAACCGCCAGTGGCGCAAGAACCTGCGGGACAACAACGGCGACGGCCGGATCACCTCCGGCGACGGCGTCGACCTCAACCGCAACTTCGGCTACAAGTGGGGCTACGACGACGAGGGCTCCTCGCCCGACCCGGCCGACGAGACCTTCCGCGGCCCCGCCCCGATGTCCGAGCCGGAGACCCGGGCCCTGGACGCCTTCGAGAAGCGCATCGGCTTCCGCTACGGCATCAACTACCACTCCGCCGCCCAGCTGCTCCTCTACGGCGTGGGCTGGCAGGTCGCCACCGACACCCCGGACGACGTCGCCCTCAAGGCGCTCGCCGGCACCCCGCAGAAGCCGGCGATCCCCGGCTACCGCTCGCAGCTCTCCTCCGAGCTCTACACCACCAACGGCGAGGCGGACGGACACGCCGCCAACGTCAATGGGATGCAGATGTTCACCCCGGAGATGTCGACCTGCGCCACCGCCTCCCGGGTCGACCCGAACGACGCCTGGGACCCGGCCGACTGCGCCTCCGTCTTCACCTTCCCGGACGACGAGAAGCTGATCCAGGCCGAGTTCGCGAAGAACGTCCCGTTCGCGCTCGCCGTCGCCGAGACCGCCGCCCACCCGGACACCCCGGTCTCCCCGGTCGGCATCGAAGCCCCCGACTTCACCCCGGACGCCTTCGCCACCTCCTACGCGGGCGGCGGCGACCAGAAGGTCGCCGTCACCGCCCGCAAGTCCGTCCGCGCCAAGACGCTGAACTACCGGATCAACGGCGGCCGCGTGCACCAGGCGCCGCTGGCGGCCTGGCAGGGCGGCGAGACCTTCGGCGGCGAGGACAACCTCTACTTCGACCAGTACCGGGCCGAGGTCGAGGGCGCCCGCACCGGCGACCGGGTCGAGGTCTGGTTCACCGGCCGCACCCGCGCCGGCAAGGCGACCGCCTCCGCCCCCTTCACGTACACCGTGGCCGAGCGGCCCCGCGGCGACGTCCTGGTCCTCGCCGACGAGGGTGGCACCGCCGCCGCCCGGCACACCGACGCCTATGTGAAGGCGCTCGCCGCGAACGGGCGCCGGGCCGCCGTGTGGGACGTGGCCACCCAGGGCGCCCCGCACGCCCTCGGCGTCCTGAGCCACTTCCGCACGGTCGTCTGGTACACCGGCGCCGAGCAGCCCTCCGGGTCCACCCTGCTCGCCGTCCGCGCCTACCTCAACGAGGGCGGCAAGCTGATCAACGCGGGCGAGAAGTCCGGCGGGCAGGTCCGGGTCGGCCGGGCCGACTCCAACGACTTCGCGCAGTACTACCTCGGCGCCTTCCGCAGGGCCGGCCTGAACGCCCCCGGCTCCTTCGCCGGCTCCGGCCGGCTCGGCGGTGCGGGCGCGGCGCTCGGCGCGGCCGAGGGCAACCCGCTCGACAACGCCGGCGCCTTCACCGTCACCTCCGACACGCTCACCCCGGACCGCTTCCCGCAGTTCGCGAGCAGCGCCGCCGCCGGCGACTACCCGGGCGTCCGGACCCCCTTCGAGCCGTACGCGGGCAGCCGCTTCGCCGCGCTGCGCCACACCGACGGCACCTGGGGGCGGCTCAGCCGGACCGTGGACCTCACCGGGGTGACGGCCGCCGCCGGGCCGAAGCTGACCTTCCAGGTCAGCCACGACACCGAGCCGGGCTACGACAACCTGATCGTGGAGGCCCGCACGGCCGGCCAGGACGACTGGACGACCCTGCCCGACGCCAACGGCGGCACCTCGTCCGAGCCGCCCGCGGACTGCGGCGAGGGCTACTACGTCAAGCAGCACCCCTTCCTGGCGCACTACCTCACCGTCGGCCAGGACGGCGGCTGCGCCGCCACCGGCACCACGGGCGCCTGGCACGCCTTCACCGGCCCGTCCAACGGCTGGCGGCAGGCGAGCGTCGACCTGAGCGCCTACGCGGGCAAGCGGGTCGAGCTGGCGATCTCGTACGTGTCCGATCCGGGCACCGGAGAGACGGGCGCGTTCGTCGACGAGCTGACCCTGTCGACGGGCTCCGCGACCGAGACCGAGGGCTTCGAGACCGGAATGGGCGCTTGGTCCGTCCCGGGCCCGCCCGCCGGAAGTCCCGGGAACGGAAGTGACTGGACCCGTTCCGAGGCCCTGTTCCACTCCCAGGCAGCGGTCACCACCCGTGACACCGTCCTGCTGGGCTTCGGCCTGGAGCACGTCCCGAATGCGACGGAACGGGCCACTCTTCTCAGAAGGGCGCTTACTTCGCTCCGAAGCTGATTCGAGCGCTCAGGCGAGCACCCGTTTTCGTCACTCCCTGTAGTCGTAGGCCGGGTCCCCGGACGGCCCTTACCTGTTGGTAGGTAAGGGCTGTCGGCCTTTTTCCGGCACTTTCCGGGCGCGTACAGGTGCACTCGATGTCACGCGGAGCCATCCGGAGAGGTAGGGTCGTAAGCGGTCGGGGACATCCCAAAAGAGAAGCTCGCCGGGCGTCGAACACACCCGGCGTACCTAACGAGGAGATCGGTTCGTGACGATCCGCGTAGGCATCAACGGCTTTGGCCGTATCGGTCGCAACTACTTCCGCGCGCTCCTTGAGCAGGGTGCCGACATCGAGGTCGTGGCCGTCAACGATCTGGGCGACACCGCGACCACGGCCCACCTGCTGAAGTACGACACCATTCTGGGCCGCCTCAAGGCCGAGGTGACCCACACCGCCGACACCATCACCGTCGACGGCCACACCATCAAGGTGCTGTCCGAGCGCAACCCGGCCGACATCCCGTGGGGCGAGCTGGGCGTCGACATCGTCATCGAGTCCACCGGCATCTTCACCAAGCGCGAGGACGCCGCGAAGCACCTCGCCGGCGGCGCGAAGAAGGTCCTCATCTCGGCCCCGGCCAAGGACGAGGACATCACCATCGTCATGGGCGTCAACCAGGACAAGTACGACCCGGCGAACCACGACGTCATCTCCAACGCCTCCTGCACGACCAACTGTGTCGCGCCGATGGCCAAGGTCCTCGACGAGAACTTCGGCATCGTCCGCGGTCTGATGACCACGGTCCACGCGTACACCAACGACCAGCGCATCCTGGACTTCCCGCACAAGGACCTGCGCCGCGCCCGCGCCGCCGCGGAGAACATCATCCCGACCACGACGGGTGCCGCCAAGGCCACCGCCCTGGTCCTCCCGCAGCTCAAGGGCAAGCTCGACGGCATGGCCATGCGCGTGCCGGTCCCGACCGGTTCGGTCACCGACCTGGTCGTCGAGCTCTCCCGCGAGGTCACCAAGGACGAGGTCAACGCCGCGTTCAAGAAGGCCGCGGACGGCGAGCTCAAGGGCATCCTGTTCTACACCGAGGACGCGATCGTCTCCTCGGACATCGTGGGCGACCCGGCCTCCTGCACCTTCGACTCGTCGCTGACGATGGTCCAGGAGGGCAACTCGGTCAAGGTCCTCGGCTGGTACGACAACGAGTGGGGCTACTCCAACCGTCTCGTCGACCTCACCGTCTTCGTCGGCGGCCAGCTCTAAGCTCTCTAAGCTTCTGAGCGGGCTTTCGATGTGAAGCAGGGCTCGGGCAGTGCGATGGCGCACTGTGCGAGCCCTGTGTCGTGTGCTCCACCGCGTGTACCAAGGAGTCAGAGAAACAGATGAAGACGATCGACGAGCTGCTCGCCGAGGGCGTCACCGGCAAGCGGGTGTTCGTCCGCGCCGACCTCAACGTGCCCCTCGACGGCACCACCATCACCGACGACGGACGCATCCGCGCCGTCGTCCCGACCGTCAAGGCGCTCGCCGAGGCCGGCGCCCGGGTCGTGGTCGCGTCCCACCTCGGCCGCCCCAAGGGCGCCCCGGACCCGGCGTTCTCGCTCGCCCCGGCCGCCGCCCGGCTCGGCGAACTGCTCGGCGCCGACGTGGCCTTCGCGACCGACACTGTCGGCGAGTCCGCCAGGGCGACCGTCGCCGGCCTCGCCGACGGCCAGGTGGCCGTCATCGAGAACCTGCGCTTCAACGCCGGCGAGACCTCCAAGGACGACGCCGAGCGCGAGGCCTTCGCCGCGCAGCTGGCCGAGCTCGCCGACCTCTACGTCGGCGACGGCTTCGGCGCCGTGCACCGCAAGCACGCCTCGGTCTTCGACCTCCCCGCCAAGCTGCCGCACGCCGCCGGCTACCTCATCGCCACCGAGGTCGGCGTCCTGAAGAAGCTCACCGAGGACGTCAAGCGCCCCTACGTCGTGGTCCTCGGCGGCGCCAAGGTCTCCGACAAGCTCGGCGTGATCGACCACCTCCTGGAGAAGGCCGACCGCATCCTGGTCGGCGGCGGCATGGCGTACACCTTCCTCAAGGCCAAGGGCCACGAGGTCGGCATCTCCCTGCTCCAGGAGGACCAGATCCCGGCCTGCCTGGAGTACCTGGCCCGGGCCGAGAAGCGCGGCGTGGAGTTCGTGCTCCCCGTCGACGTGCTGGTCTCCGCCGAGTTCCCGGACCTGAAGACCAAGGCCCCCGCCCACCCCACCACGGTCGCCGCGGACGCCATCCCGGCCACCGAGGAGGGCCTGGACATCGGCCCCGAGACCCGCAAGCTGTACGCCGCGAAGCTCGCCGACGCCGGCACCGTGTTCTGGAACGGCCCGATGGGCGTCTTCGAGCACCCCGACTACGCGGGCGGCACCCAGGCCGTCGCGCAGGCGCTGCTCGACTCCCCGGCCTTCACCGTGGTCGGCGGCGGCGACTCCGCCGCGGCCGTCCGGCTGCTGGGCTTCGACGAGAATGCCTTCGGCCACATCTCGACCGGCGGCGGCGCCTCCCTCGAATACCTCGAGGGCAAGCAGCTCCCCGGCCTCGTCGCACTGGAGGACTGACCCCCTTATGAGCACGCGTACCCCGCTGATGGCGGGCAACTGGAAGATGAACCTCAACCACCTCGAGGCCATCGCCCACGTCCAGAAGCTCGCCTTCGCCCTGACCGACAAGGACTACGACGCCGTCGAGGTCGCCGTCCTGGTCCCCTTCACCGACCTGCGCTCCGTGCAGACCCTGGTCGACGGCGACAAGCTGAAGATCAAGTACGGCGCCCAGGACCTCTCGGCGCACGAGTCCGGCGCGTACACCGGCGAGATCTCCGGCGCCATGCTGTCCAAGCTGAAGTGCGCCTACGTCGCCGTCGGCCACTCCGAGCGCCGCCAGTACCACGCCGAGGACGACGCGCTCTGCAACGCCAAGGTGAAGGCCGCCTACCAGCACGGCCTGACCCCGATCCTGTGCGTCGGCGAGGAGCTGGAGGTCCGCGAGGCCGGCGAGGCCGTCGCGCACACCCTGGCCCAGGTCGAGGGCGGCCTGAAGGACGTCCCGGCCGAGCAGGCCGAGAGCATCGTGATCGCCTACGAGCCGGTGTGGGCCATCGGCACCGGCAAGGTCTGCGGCGCCGACGACGCCCAGGAGGTCTGCGCGGCGATCCGCGGCAAGGTCGCCGAGCTGTACTCGCAGGAGCTGGCCGACAAGGTCCGCATCCAGTACGGCGGCTCCGTCAAGAGCGGCAACGTGGCCGAGATCATGGCCCAGCCCGACATCGACGGCGCGCTGGTCGGCGGCGCCTCGCTGGACGCCGACGAGTTCGTCAAGATCGTGCGCTTCCGCGACCAGTGATGATGTAGGCGGCGGAGGAGATCCGTCGTACCCTTGCGGGGGTCGGGCAGGTACGATGCCCGGCCCCCGTCCGTATAAGTCCGAGGAAGTTGGTCCAGCCGTGGTTATGGGGTTTTCGATCGCCCTGATCGTCTTCAGTGCGCTGCTGATGCTGCTCGTGCTGATGCACAAGGGGAAGGGCGGCGGCCTCTCCGACATGTTCGGTGGCGGCATGCAGTCGTCCGTCGGCGGCTCCTCGGTCGCCGAGCGCAACCTGGACCGCATCACCGTCGTGGTCGGTCTGCTGTGGTTCGCGTGCATTGTCGTACTCGGTCTCCTGATGAAGTTGGACGGGTAACTCCAATCACTGGACGCGCGTTGGGCCTTACGTAGACTGGGGCATCTTCGAGCACCATCACGCAGGGAGTTACGACCGTGGCAAGTGGCAACGCGATCCGGGGAAGCCGGGTCGGCGCGGGGCCGATGGGCGAGGCCGAGCGGGGCGAGTCGGCACCGCGTCTCCGCATCTCCTTCTGGTGCTCGAACGGGCACGAGACCCAGCCGAGCTTCGCCAGCGACGCACAGGTCCCGGACACCTGGGACTGCCCCCGCTGTGGCTTCCCGGCCGGACAGGACCGGGACAACCCGCCGGACCCGCCGCGCACCGAGCCCTACAAGACGCACCTGGCGTACGTACGGGAGCGCCGCAGCGACGCGGACGGCGAGGCGATCCTCGCCGAGGCCCTCGCCAAGCTCCGGGGCGAGATCTGACAAGGACCGGCCGAACGGGCCCTGTACGCAGGGCCCGTTCCGTCGTCTATGTGCCCTCTTTCCGGTGGTCGCCGGCGATGTGCGCGGTGAGCGCGAGGGCGGCCGCTGCCCGCGAGTGGGTCAGCTGCGTCACGCGCGCGTAGAGGCAGTCGAGGATCAGCAGCACCGAGTGCCGGGCGCCGAAGCCGCCGTGCCGGAAGCCGGTCTCGGCGGAGGTCGAGGCCAGGTGCACCCCGGCCGCCCGGGCCACCGGGGAACGCGGGTCGCCCGTGATCGCCACCGTCGCCGCGCCCCGCTCCCGGGCCAGCTCCAGCGGGGCGAGCACCTCGCGGGTGGCCCCCGAGTGGGAGAGCGCCACCACCGCGTCGGCCGGGGTGAGCAGCGCCGCGGAGGTCTTCGCCGCGTGCACCTCGGTCCACGAGCGGGCCTCGCAGCCGATGCCGAACAGTCGGGCCCGCAGCTCCACGGCGAGGATCCCGGAGGCCCCCACCCCGTAGACGTCGATCCGGCGGGCCTGCGCCAGGGCCCGGGCCGCCCGTTCCAGGAGCTCGGGGTCGAGGCGCTCGGCGGTCGCGCGCAGCGCCGCGAGGTCGGCCTGGGCGACGGCGGCCACCACCCGCTCCAGCGGGTCGTCGGGGCCGATGTCGGGGCCCAGCGGGCCGGTCTCCCGGCCCTGCTCCCGGGCCAGTTCGAGCAGCAGCCGCTGGTACGAGTCGAGGCCGAGGGCGTGGCAGAAGCGGGTCACGGTGGCCTGCGAGGTGCCGGTGAGCCGGCCGAGCTCGGCGGCGGACAGCCCGGCCGGCCGGGCCGGATCGGCCAGGACCCAGGTGCCGACCTTGCGCAACGAGCCGGACATCCGGGGGAGTTCGGAGCGGATCAGCGCGGTGATCATGCGGGTCCTTCCTCGCCGGACGGTCTCGGGGGAGCGGTGCCGGGGGTCTTGTGGCCGGGTGAATCTATCAACCAGCATGCGCCGTGATGAACGGATCCGGAATTCAGCGGGTGGTCCTCGGCATCGACGCCGGCGGTACGCGGACCAGGGCGCGCTGCGCCGACGCGGCGACCGGCACCGTCCTGGGCGAGGGTACGGGCGGCCCGGGCAACGCGCTGAGCGTGCCCGCGGAGGAACTCGTACGGCATCTGACCGAGGCGCTGCGCGGGGCACTGCCGCCCGGGGTGCGGGCGGCGGTCGGGGCGGTGGTCGCGGGCTTCGCCGGCGGCGGCCCGGGCGGGGGAGCGGCCCGGGCCGGGGCGGCGCTGCGGGCGGCGCTGGCCGAGGCAGGCGCCGACCCGGAGCGGCTCGTGGTGCACGGCGACGCGGAGGTGGCCTTCGCGGCGGGACCGGGCGCCCCGGCCGACGGCCTGGTGCTGATCGCCGGCACCGGCGCGGCCGGCGCGCGGGTGGTGGAGCGCCGTCTGGTCTCGGCGGTGGACGGCGACGGCTGGCTGCTCGGGGACGCGGGCAGCGGCTTCTGGCTCGGCCGGGAGGCGCTGCGGGCGGTGCTGCGGGCGCTGGACGGCCGGGGTCCGGCGACCGCGCTCAGCGGCCCGGTCGCGGAGCTGTGCGGCGGCCTGAGCAAGGAGCGGGTGGTCGGCCACGCCCACGCGGCGCACCCGGTGCGGCTTGCCGCGCTCAGCCCGCTGGTGGTCGCCGCGGCGGCGGCCGGGGACCCGGTGGCGGCCGAGCTGCTGGACCGCGCGGCGGACGAACTGAGCATGACCGTACGGGCGTTGCTGCCCCGGCCCGGGGAGCCGCTGGTGGTCACGGGCGGACTGCTCGGCCCGGGCGGCCCGCTGCTCGACCGGCTCTCCGCGCGGGTGGCCGCCCTCGGCCTCGTCCCGTCCCCGGTGCCCGACGGCCTGGCGGGCGCGGTGGCCCTGGCCCGGCTCGCCGACCCGGGCGCCGGTGTGGTGCCGTCCCCTTGACGGGCCGTCGGGTTGTTGGTTGATTGAACCGGCTGGCCCGGTCTCACTCGGTTCGTTCAACCAGGAGGAGCTTCTGCCATGGCCCAACCCGCCCTCGGCGCCGCCCAGTTCGCCGACGTCGCCCGCGCTGCCGTCGACCGGGTCGTCGCCGCCAACCGGGAGGCCGTCGCCGCCGCGGCCCGGCTCTTCGCCGACTGCGTGGCCGCCGACGGGGTGATCCACGCCTTCGGCACCGGCCACTCCCAGGCCGCCGCCCTCGAAGTCGCCGGACGGGCCGGCGGTCTCGTGCCCACCAGCCGGATCGCCCTCGCCGACCTCGTCCTGCGCGGCGGCGAGGACCCGGCGATCCTGAAGGACCCGCTGCTCGAACGCTCCCCGGGCCTCGCCGACCGCCTCTACGCCCTGGCCACGCCCCGCCCCCAGGACCTCTTCGTGATCATCTCCAACTCGGGGGTGAACAACGCGGTCGTCGACCTCGCGCTCAAGGTCACCGCCGCCGGCCACCCGCTGGTCGCCCTCACCTCCCTGGAGCACACCCGCGCCGTGCCCGCCCTGCACCCGAGCGGCCGACGCCTCGCCGACCTCGCCGACGCCGTCCTGGACAACGGCGCCCCGGCCGGCGACGCGGTGCTGCCGCTGCCCGGCTCCGACGCGGGCGCACTGTGCGGGATCTCCACCCTCACCTCCTCCCTGCTCGTCCAGATGACCGTCGCCGAGGCCGTCGCCCTGCTGCTCGCCGCGGACGTCGATCCGCCGCTCTACGTCTCCGCCAACCTCCCCGGCGGCCACGAGCGCAACGCCGTCCTGGAGGCGCGCTACGCCGGCCGCCTCCACCGCGGCGGTCACTGAACGGGAATCCGGCCCTCGATCAATTAGGTTGGAGACAGCGGGGCACACACGCAGCAAGACGGAGAAATGGGCGATGTCCGAGATGAACAACGAACAGAACAGTGCGCACAGCGCTCCGCAGAAGGGTGGCGGCGGGCGACGGGCGGGCCGGAACAGGCTCGACCAGCTGCCCGAGTGGGCGGCCCTCGGAAAGCACCGTGAGCAGCTGGGCGAGCCCCGGCTGCGTGAGCTGTTCGCCGCCGACCCCGAGCGCGGCAGCGCGTACACGCTGCGGGTCGGCGACCTCTATCTGGACTACTCCAAGCACCTGGTCACCGACGAGACCCTGGGCCTCCTGCGCGAGCTCGCCGCCGCCACCGGCGTGGCCGAGCTGCGCGACGCCATGTTCCGCGGCGAGAAGATCAACAACACCGAGCACCGCGCCGTCCTGCACACCGCGCTGCGCGCCCCGCGCGACGCGGTGATCGAGGTCGACGGAGTGAACGTCGTCCCCGAGGTGCACGCCGTCCTCGACAAGATGGCCGCCTTCGCCGACAAGGTCCGGGCCGGCGAGTGGACCGGCCACACCGGCAAGCCGATCAAGAACATCGTCAACATCGGCATCGGCGGCTCCGACCTCGGCCCCGCCATGGCCTACGAGGTGCTGCGCTCCTACACCCGGCGCGACCTGACGTTCCGTTTCGTCTCCAACGTCGACGGCGCCGACCTCCACGAGGCCGTCCGCGACCTCGACGCCGCCGAGACCCTCTTCATCGTCGCCTCGAAGACCTTCACCACCATCGAGACGATCACCAACGCCACCTCCGCCCGCGACTGGCTGCTCACCGGGCTGGGAGCCGGCCAGGAGGCCGTGGCCAAGCACTTCGTGGCCCTGTCGACCAACGCCGAGAAGGTCGAGGACTTCGGCATCGACACCACGAACATGTTCGAGTTCTGGGACTGGGTCGGCGGCCGCTACTCCTACGACTCCGCCATCGGCCTCTCCCTGATGATCGCCATCGGCCCGGCGGCCTTCCGTGAGATGCTCGACGGCTTCCACCTCGTCGACGAGCACTTCCGCACCGCCCCGCCCGAGGAGAACGCGCCGCTGCTGCTCGGCCTCCTCGGCGTCTGGTACGGCGCCTTCTTCGACGCCCAGTCGCACGCCGTCCTGCCGTACTCGCACTACCTGTCGAAGTTCACCGCCTACCTCCAGCAGCTCGACATGGAGTCCAACGGCAAGTCCGTCACGCGCGACGGGCAGCCGGTCGGCTGGCAGACCGGCCCGGTCGTCTGGGGCACCCCCGGCACCAACGGCCAGCACGCCTACTACCAGCTGATCCACCAGGGCACCAAGGTCATCCCGGCCGACTTCATCGGCTTCGCCCGGCCCGTCGCCGACCTCCAGCCCGGCCTGGTCGCCCAGCACGACCTGCTGATGGCCAACTTCTTCGCCCAGACCCAGGCCCTCGCCTTCGGCAAGACCCCCGAGGAGGTGCGCGCCGAGGGCGTGCCCGAGGAGCTGGTCCCGCACAAGACCTTCAAGGGCGACCACCCCACCACCACCATCCTCGCCGACGCCCTCACCCCCTCGGTGCTCGGCCAGCTCGTCGCCCTCTACGAGCACAAGGTCTTCGTCCAGGGCGCCGTCTGGAACATCGACTCCTTCGACCAGTGGGGCGTCGAGCTCGGCAAGGTCCTCGCCAAGAAGATCGAGCCGGTGCTCACGCAAGGGACCGGAGGCGAGGGGCTCGACTCGTCCACCGCCGGACTCGTCGCCGCCTACCGCGCGCTGCGCGGCCGGGACTGACCCGGTGACCGGGGGGAGGAACGGATCGGACGCGGTACGGCTCCGCCCGCCGAGGCACACCCTCGACGGGCGCGTCGTCCACTGGTGGCGCAGCCGGCTGCTGCTCGCCACCGCCGCACCGGCCGGCGTGCTCGCCGTGCTCGGCGCCCTCGTCGGGCCGGCCAGGACCTGGCTCCTGGCCGCCGCCGCGGCCGTGGCGCTGACCGGGCTCGCCGTGACCGCGTTCCTCCCCGCCTGGCGGTACCGCGTGCACCGCTGGGAGGTCACCGACGAGGCCGTGTACGTGCGCACCGGCGCCCTCCGGCAGGAGTGGCGGATCGCGCCCATGTCCCGGATCCAGACCGTCGACACCGTGCGCGGCCCGCTCGAACAGGCCTTCCGGCTCGCCACCGTCACCGTCACCACCGCCTCCGCCAAGGGCGCCCTGCGGATCGAGGGACTGGACCACGAGCTCGCCGCCGGGCTCGCCGAACGGCTCACCGCGATCACCCGCGCCACCCCCGGGGACGCCACATGAGCGAGGAGTGGCGCCGGCTCGCCCCCCGCTCGGTGCTGGCCGGTGCCGCCGTCCTGTGCGGCGTCGCCGGCGGCGCCGCGCTCCCCGCCTTCCTCAGCCTCTCCTCCGGCTCACGGCCGGCCTGGCAGGCCGCCGCCTGGGTCCTGGCCGGCGCCGCCCTGCTCATCGGCGGCGGCACCGCGGCCGACTGGGTACGGCTCCGGCGCACCCGCTACCGCGTCGGCGCCGACCGCGTCGACCTCCACACCGGCCTGCTCGTCGTCACCCGGCGCTCCCTGGCCCGCGAGCGCATCCGCAGCGTCGACCTCACCGCCAACCCGCTGCACCGCCTCCTCGGCCTGGTCAAGGTCCGCATCGGCACCGGCGAGCACACCGACGGCGAGTCCACCCTCGCACTCGAACTGGTCACCCGCGCCGAGGGCGAACACCTGCGCCGCACCCTGCTCGCCCGCCCGGCCGGCGCGCCCGGGGACACCGCCCACGACGGCCCGCTCGCCACCCTCGACCCGCGCTGGATCCGCTACGCCCCGGTCTCCTTCGTCGCCCCGCTGCTCGGCGGCGCGGCCGCCGGGGCCGTGCTGCAGGTCAGCGACTGGTTCGGCGCCCAGGACGAGGTCATCGGCTGGATAGGGGACCGCTTCGAGGACGTCTCGCTGCCCTGGATGATCGTCGTCCTCGCGCTGCTCGCCACCCTCGCCGGCATGCTGGGCGCGCTCGGCCTGTGGATCGAGATGTGGGCCCACTACCGGCTGGAACGCGAACCGGGCGGCACCCTCAGGGTCCGCCGCGGCCTGTTCACCTCCCGCTCGGTCTCCCTGGAGGAGCGCCGGCTGCGCGGGGTCGAGCTCGTCGAACCGCTCGGCGTGCGCCTGTTCCGCGCCGCCCGGGTCGACGCCGTCGCCACCGGGCTCGCCCAGGACGACGACGACAAGCACGCCGACCTCAAGAACCTGCTGCCTCCCGCGCCGCGCGCCGTCGCCGACCGGGTCGCCGCGAGCGTGCTCCGCGAGACCGGACCGCCCACCGGCGCCGCCCTCGCCGCCCACCCCCGGGCCGCCCGGACCCGGCGGCTGCGCCGGGCGCTCGGGGCCGCCCTCGGCCCGGCCGCCGTCCTCGCCGTCCTCGGCGCCCGGCTCACCCCCGTGCTGCTCTACCTCGCCGGCGGCCTCGCCGTCGTCCTCACCCCGCTCGCCGTGCTGCTCGCCCTCGACGCCTACCGCAACCTCGGACACGGCGTCAGCGGCCGCTACCTGGTGACCCGTTCCGGCACCGTGCGCCGCTCCACCGTCGCCCTCCAGCGCGCCGGCGTGATCGGCTGGACGGTCGGACAGTCCTGGTTCCAGCGCCGCGCCGGCGTGCTCACGCTGAGCGCCACCACCGCGGCCGGCGAGGGCGCCTACACGGTCTACGACGCGGGCGAGAGCCAGGGCCTGGCCTTCGCCGCCGAGGCCGTGCCCGGCCTGCTGGACCCCTTCCTGGAACCCGTACCGGACGCGGAGAAGCCGAGGGCCCGGCCCACCGACAGGTGAACCGGGCCCTGGTGACGCCCCCTCAGGCCGTGGCCGGGGGGCGGAGCTCACGCGGCAGCTCGGACGCGGCCGCCGCGTCGAGCAGCCACAGCGTGCGGGACCGGCCGTACGCGCCGGCCGCCGGGGCCTGCACCTCGCCCGCCCCGGACAGCGCGATCGCCGCGGCCTTCGCCTTGTCCGCGCCGGCCGCGAGCAGCCAGACCTCCTGGGCGGCCCGGATCGCCGGAAGGGTCAGCGAGATCCGGGTCGGCGGCGGCTTCGGCGCGCCGCGCACACCCACCACCGTCCGCTCGGTCTCGCGCACCGCCGGCAACTCGGGGAACAGCGAGGCGACATGGGTGTCCGGGCCGACGCCCAGCATCAGCACGTCGAACGCCGGCACGCCGCCCTGGTCGCCGGGGCCGGCCGCCGCGGCGAGCTCCGCCGCGTACGCCGCGGCCGCGGCCTCGACGTCGTCGCCGTACGCGCCGTCCGAGGCCGGCATCGCGTGCACCCGCGCCGGGTCCAGCGGGACGCTGTCGAGCAGCGCCTCACGGGCCTGGGTGACATTGCGCTCCGGGTCTCCCTCGGGGAGGAAGCGCTCGTCGCCCCACCACAGGTCGAGCCGCGACCAGTCGATCGCGTCCCGGGCGGGCGCCGTCCGCAGGGCCGCGAGCAGACCGTTGCCGTTGCGGCCGCCGGTGAGGACCACCGAGGCGGAGCCGCGGGCGGCCTGGGCGTCCACGACCCTGGTGATCAGCCGGGCCGCGGCGGCCTCGGCCATCAGCTCCTTGTCGCGGTGCACGACCAGCCGGGGAGTGCTCACTTGGCCGCCGCCTTCTTGGCCGGGGTCTTCTTCGCGGTCCGCTTGGCGGGCTCCCCGGTCGCGGTGACCTCCTCGACCACGACGACCTCCTCGGCCGCCGAAGCGGCCGGCTCCGGAGCGGTCGTCGCCGCCTCCTCGTCGAGCCGCTCCAGACCGAAGCGCAGCGCCGAGGCGTAGGTGTCGTCCGGGTCGAGCCGGCGCAGCTCCTCCGCGATCAACTCGGAGGTCTCGCGGCGCTTGAGCGCCACGGCCCGGTCCGGCTGGCCCTGGATGGAGAGCGTCGCCAGCGAGCCGTCCGGCCGGTCCAGCACGATCGGACCGCAGTTGGTCTCAAGCCGCACCGAGGTGAGGCCGGGGCCGCCCGACGCCGAGCGCCGCACCGGGATGCCGAGGCGGTCCGCCAGCCACATGGCCAGCAGCTCCACGCTCGGGTTGAACTCCTCGCCCTCCACCTCGGCCGAGGTGACCTCGCACACGACCTGGTCGAGCGCGGCGGCCAGCATCGACCGCCACGGGGTGATCCGGGTCCACGACAGGTCGGTGTCGCCCGGCGTGTACGCGTCCGCCCGCGCGGTCAGCTCCTGGATGGGCTGCTCGGCGGCGTACGTGTCGGTGACCCGGCGCTGGGCGAGCGCGCCCAGCGGGTCGTTCGCCGGGTCGACCGGGGCGTTCACCGGCCACCAGACGACGACCGGAGCGTCCGGCAGCAGCAGCGGCAGCACGACCGACTGGGCGTGGTCGACGACCTCGCCGTACAGCCGGAGCACCACCGTCTCGCCGGTGCTGGCGTCGGCGCCGAGGCGGACCTCGGCGTCGAGCCGCGCCTTGCTGCGGTCCCGCGGTCCCCGCGAGACCCGCTTGATGACGACGAGGGTCCGCGAGGGGTGCTCGCGGGACGCCTCGTTGGCCGCCTTCAGCGCGTCGTAGGCGTTCTCCTCGTCGGTGACGATGACGAGGGTGAGCACCATGCCGACGGCCGGGGTGCCGATGGCCCGCCGCCCGAGCACCAGCGCCTTGTTGATCTTGGAGGACGTGGTGTCCGTCAGGTCGGTCTTCATGGCCGGCGCCAGCTCCTGCCGTCTCGTGCGAGCATCTCGTCCGCCTCGACCGGACCCCAGGTCCCGGACTGGTACTGCGCGGGCTTGCCGTGCGTGTCCCAGAACCGCTCGATCGGATCGAGGATCTTCCAGGACAGCTCGACCTCCTCGACCCGCGGGAAGAGGTTGGAGTCGCCGAGCAGGACGTCGAGGATGAGCCGCTCGTAGGCCTCGGGGCTGGACTCGGTGAAGGACTCGCCGTAGGCGAAGTCCATCGACACGTCCCGGACCTCCATCTGGGTGCCCGGCACCTTGGAGCCGAAGCGCATGGTCACGCCCTCGTCCGGCTGCACCCGGATGACCAGGGCGTTCTGCCCGAGCTCCTCGGTGGCCGTCTGGTCGAAGGGGGAGTGCGGGGCGCGCTGGAAGACCACCGCGATCTCGGTGACCCGGCGGCCGAGCCGCTTGCCCGTGCGCAGGTAGAAGGGGACGCCCGCCCAGCGGCGGTTGTCGATCTCCAGCTTGATCGCCGCGTAGGTGTCGGTCTTCGACTGCGGGTCGATCCCGTCCTCCTCCAGGTAGCCGACGGCCTTCTCGCCGCCCTGCCACCCGGCCGCGTACTGACCGCGCACCGTGGACTTCGCCAGGTCCTTCGGCAGCTTCACCGCGCCGAGCACCTTGGTCTTCTCCGCCGCGAGCGCGTCGGCGTCGAAGGAGGCGGGCTCCTCCATCGCGGTCAGCGCGAGCAGCTGGAGCAGGTGGTTCTGGATGACGTCACGGGCCGCGCCGATGCCGTCGTAGTAGCCGGCCCGGCCGCCGATGCCGATGTCCTCGGCCATGGTGATCTGCACGTGGTCGACGTACGACCGGTTCCAGATCGGCTCGAAGAGGGTGTTGGCGAAGCGGAGCGCCAGGATGTTCTGGACGGTCTCCTTGCCGAGGTAGTGGTCGATGCGGAAGACCGCCTCGGGCGGGAAGACCTCGTGCACGACCTCGTTGAGCTCCTTGGCGGAGGCCAGGTCGTGGCCGAACGGCTTCTCGATGACGGCGCGCCGCCACGAGCCGTTCTTCTGGTCGGCCAGGCCGTGCTTCTTGAGCTGCTGGACGACCAGGGGGAAGAACTTCGGCGGCACGGAGAGGTAGAAGGCGAAGTTGCCGCCCGTGCCCTGCGCCTTGTCCAGCTCCTCGATGGTGGACTTCAGCTGCTCGAAGGCCTCGTCGCTGTCGAAGTCGCCCTGGACGAAGCGCATCCCCTGGATCAGCTGCTGCCACACCTCCTCGCGGAACGGGGTGCGGGCGTGCTGCTTGACGGCCTCGTGGACCTCGTGGGCGAAGTCCTCGTCCTCCCACTCGCGGCGGGCGAAACCGATGAGGGAGAAGCCCGGCGGCAGCAGACCGCGGTTCGCGAGGTCGTAGACGGCGGGCATCAGCTTCTTACGGGACAAATCGCCCGTGACACCGAAGATCACCAGACCCGACGGCCCCGCGATGCGCGGGAGCCGTCGGTCTGCGGCGTCACGGAGCGGGTTGGCTCCGGTGACTGCGCTCAAGGTGGTTACGCCTCCGAAGGTGCGAGGCGCTGCAGCTCCGCCTCGGTCGACTTGAGCAGCTCGTTCCATGACGCCTCGAACTTGTCGACGCCCTCGTCCTCCAGGAGCTGGACGACGTCGTCGTACGAGATGCCCAGCGCGGCCACGTCGTCCAGGAGCGAGCGGGCCTCGTCGTACGTGCCGTGGATGGTGTCGCCGGTGACCTCGCCGTGGTCGGCGGTGGCCTCCAGGGTCGCCTCCGGCATGGTGTTGACGGTGCCCGGGGCGACCAGGTCCACCACGTACAGGGTGTCCTTGTACGCCGGGTCCTTCACGCCGGTCGAGGCCCACAGCGGACGCTGCTTGTTGGCCTGCGCCTTGTCCAGGGCCGCCCAGCGCTCGGAGCCGAAGACCTCCTCGTACGCCTGGTAGGCGAGCCGCGCGTTGGCGAGGGCCGCCTTGCCCTTGAGGGCCTTGGCCTCGTCGGTGCCGAGGGCGTCCAGGCGCTTGTCGATCTCGGTGTCCACGCGGGACACGAAGAAGGACGCCACCGAGTGGATCTTCGACAGGTCGAGGCCGCGCTCGCGGGCCTTCTCCAGACCGGCCAGGTAGGCGTCCATGACCGCGCGGTAGCGCTCCAGCGAGAAGATCAGCGTCACGTTCACGCTGATGCCGAGGCCGATGACCTCGGTGATCGCCGGCAGACCCGCCTTGGTGGCCGGGATCTTGATGAGCGTGTTCGGCCGGTCCACCAGCCAGGCCAGCTGCTTGGCCTCGGCGATCGTGGCCGCCGTGTCGTGGGCCAGCCGCGGGTCGACCTCGATGGAGACCCGGCCGTCCTGGCCCTGCGTGGCGTCGAACACCGGCCGCAGGATGTCGGCGGCGTCCCTCACGTCAGCCGTCGTGATCATGCGGATGGCCTCGTCCACGGTCACCTTGCGGGCGGCGAGGTCGGCCAGCTGCTGGTCGTAGCCGTGCCCCTCGGAGATCGCCTTCTGGAAGATGGACGGGTTGGTGGTGACACCCACCACGTGGCTCTGGTCGATCAGCTCGGCCAGGTTGCCGGACGTGATCCGCTGACGCGAGAGGTCGTCCAGCCAGATCGCGACGCCTTCGTCGGAGAGGCGCTTGAGTGCGTCTGTCATGAGAATTGCATCTCCAATAAGTCGTACGTATGCGCGTCAGCGCGCGACGGCGTCCAGAGATTCCCGCGCGGCGGCGACGACCGCCTCCGGCGTGAACCCGAACTCACGGAACAGGACCTTCGCGTCCGCCGAGGCACCGAAGTGCTCCAGCGAGACGATCCGGCCGGCGTCACCGACGTACTTGTGCCAGGTCAGACCGATGCCGGCCTCGACCGCGACACGCGCCTTCACCGACGGCGGCAGCACGGCGTCCTTGTACTCCTGGTCCTGCTCCTCGAACCACTCCACCGACGGCATCGAGACCACCCGGGTCGGGACGCCGGCGGCCTGCAGCTGCTCCCGGGCCTCCACGGCCAGGTGCACCTCGGAACCGGTCGCGATCAGCACCAGCTGCGCCGGACCGCCCTCGGCCTCGAACATCACGTAGCCGCCCTTGGCCGCGTCCTCGTTCGGCGCGTAGGTCGGCACGCCCTGACGGGTCAGCGCCAGACCGTGCGGGGCGCCCTTGCCGAACACCTTGGTGTGGCGGCGCATGATCTCGCGCCAGGCGATCGCCGTCTCGTTGGCGTCGGCCGGGCGGACCAGGTTCAGACCCGGGATCGCGCGCAGCGAGGCCAGGTGCTCCACCGGCTGGTGGGTCGGGCCGTCCTCGCCGAGGCCGATCGAGTCGTGCGTCCACACGTACGTCACCGGCAGGTGCATCAGCGCGGACAGGCGCACCGCGTTGCGCATGTAGTCGGAGAACACCAGGAAGGTGCCGCCGTAGACGCGGGTGTTGCCGTGCAGCGCGATGCCGTTCATCTCCGCGGCCATGGAGTGCTCGCGGATGCCGAAGTGGATCGTGCGGCCGTACGGGTCGGCCTCCGGCAGCGGGTTGCCCTCCGGAAGGAAGGAGGACGACTTGTCGATCGTGGTGTTGTTCGAGCCGGCCAGGTCGGCCGAGCCGCCCCACAGCTCCGGGAGCACCGCGCCGAGCGCCTGCAGCACCTTGCCCGAGGCGGCACGCGTCGCGACGCCCTTGCCGGGCTCGAAGACCGGGATGGCCTTCTCCCAGCCCGCCGGGAGCTCGTTGGCCTGGATGCGGTCGAACTCGGCCGCCCGCTCCGGGTTGGCGGTGCGCCACTCGGACAGCTGTTTCTCCCAGGCGGCGCGGGCCTCGCGGCCGCGGTCGCCGAGCGCGCGGGTGTGCGCGAGGACCTCGTCGGAGACCTCGAAGGTCCGCTCCGGGTCGAAGCCCAGGACGCGCTTGGTGGCCGCGACCTCCTCGTCGCCGAGCGCCGAGCCGTGCGCGGCCTCGGTGTTCTGCGCGTTCGGGGCGGGCCAGGCGATGATCGAGCGCATCGCGATGAAGGACGGACGCTCGGTCTCGGCCTCGGCGGCCTTGATCGCCGCGTACAGCGCGACCGGGTCCAGGTCGCCGTCGGCCTTCGGCTCGACGCGCTGCACGTGCCAGCCGTAGGCCTCGTACCGCTTCATCGTGTCCTCGGACACGGCGGTCTCGGTGTCGCCCTCGATCGAGATGTGGTTGTCGTCCCACAGCAGGATCAGGTTGCCGAGCTTCTGGTGGCCCGCGAGCGAGGACGCCTCGGCGGAGATGCCCTCCTGGAGGCAGCCGTCGCCGGCGATCACGTACACGTGGTGGTCGAACGGGGAGGTGCCCTTCGGCGCCTCCGGGTCGAACAGGCCGCGCTCGAAGCGGGCGGCCATCGCCATGCCCACCGCGTTGGCGACGCCCTGGCCGAGCGGGCCGGTCGTCGTCTCCACGCCGGCCGTGTGGCCGTACTCCGGGTGGCCCGGGGTCTTCGAGCCCCAGGTGCGGAAGGACTTCAGGTCGTCCAGCTCGAGGCCGAAGCCGCCCAGGTACAGCTGCGTGTACAGGGTCAGGGACGAGTGCCCCGCGGAGAGGACGAAGCGGTCACGGCCCACCCACTCCGGGTCGGAGGGGTCGTGGCGCATCACCTTCTGGAAGAGGGTGTACGCGGCGGGCGCGAGGCTCATCGCCGTGCCCGGATGGCCGTTGCCGACCTTCTGTACGGCGTCGGCGGCCAGGATGCGGGCGGTGTCCACGGCCCGCTGGTCCCGTTCGGTCCATTCGAGGTCTGTGGTGGTCGGCTTAGTGCTCACCCTGAGTCAGGGCTCCTCTCCACATGTCTGTAGCCGGGGACTGACGGAGGGTGTCCCGGCGCTGTCGAGCCTACCCCCGAAAAACGCCCCTCTTTTCGGGCCCACGCCCCTCAAATGAGCGCTTACGGCAAGACTGCCGCCGCCCGTGGGACTTCGCCTCCCGAGCCGTTCCACCAGGTGCGTCCACCCACCGGGACGCGCCCCGGGGTGAGCCCCGCCAACACGACCCCACCCCCGCGAAGACCGGCGTATGGCCAACGTCTACAGTGGCGTGGTACGCGCAAGCCTTTACCTCGTCCTCATCCGAGTTCTCGACCGAGGGGCTTGCTGGGAATTTCTCTGTCAGGGGTGTGCGTGACGGCCGTCGAGTCCCGACCCGCAGGGGTCGTCTTGACTCCCAGCCCGGGGGGCCATCGGCCGTTCGGGGCCCGCGTCAAGGCATTCGTGGCGCTGACCAAGCCGCGGATCATCGAACTGCTGCTCATCACCACCGTTCCGGTGATGTTCCTCGCCGAGCAGGGCGTGCCGGACCTGTGGCTGGTGCTCGCCACCTGCTTCGGCGGCTACCTCTCCGCGGGCGGCGCGAACGCGCTGAACATGTACATCGACCGCGACATCGACGCCCTGATGGACCGCACCTCCCAGCGCCCGCTGGTGACCGGCGCGCTCACGCCGCGCGAGGGGCTGGTCTTCGGCCTCAGCCTCGCGGTCGTCTCCACGCTGTGGTTCGGCCTGCTCGTCAACTGGCTGTCCGCGGCGCTGTCGCTCGGCGCGCTCCTCTTCTACGTCGTGGTCTACACGATGATCCTGAAGCGGCGCACCGCGCAGAACATCGTCTGGGGCGGCATCGCCGGCTGCCTGCCGGTGCTCATCGGCTGGTCCGCGGTCACCAACTCGATGTCCTGGGCCGCGATCATCCTCTTCCTCGTCATCTTCTTCTGGACGCCGCCGCACTACTGGCCGCTGTCCATGAAGGTGAAGGACGACTACGCGCGCGCCGGCGTGCCGATGCTCCCGGTGCTCGCCTCCAACAAGGTCGTCGCCAAGCAGATCGTCGTCTACAGCTGGGTCATGGTGGCGGTCTCCCTGCTGCTCACCCCGCTGGGCTACACCGGCTGGTTCTACACGGCCGTGGCCCTGGCCACCGGCGGCTGGTGGCTGTGGGAGGCGCACGCCCTCCTCAACCGCGCCAAGGCGGAGGTGACGGGCGCGAAGCTCAAGGAGATGCGCCTGTTCCACTGGTCCATCACCTACGTGTCGCTGCTCTTCGTGGCGGTCGCGGTGGACCCCTTCCTGCGCTAGCCCGCACGGACCCTCATGAGCCCGGTCGACGGCCGGGGCGCGTGGCCCACGCCACGTGCCCCGGCCGTCGCCACGTGATCTACCCCCGAGTAGCATCCTTGGCATGGCAGACACGAAGCAGGCGGAGCGCAGGGCGGCCAAGCTGGCCAAGGAGATCAAGGCCTTCGCCGGGAAGCACGGCGGCGCCGAGGGACAGCTCGCCCACATCGGCCAGGCCGGCACCCGGATCGTCCTCGTGGGCGAGGACGGCGGCTGGGGCGACCTGGTGGCCCCGACGTACGCGATCGCGGAGGCCGCCGCAGAGAAGGCCGGCCTCACGCTCCACGAGGAGTTCGACGGCGAGTTCGCCGCCAAGGTCGTCACCGGCCCGTACGAGTGGACCCGGATGGCCGGGATCCAGCTGGGCGGCCCGGCCAACCGCTGAGGCCGCCGCGGTCCCGCGGCCAACACCTTGCGCGGGGCTCACCCGTTAGGACGTGTGGAAGCCCGTCCACACGTGGGAGCCCCCCGAATGATCGACACACCCCGCCTGGTCGACCAGTACTGCCACGGGGTGCTCCGTACGGAGCTCGGCCTCGGCACCTTCGAGAGCCACCTCGCGCCGGCCGGCACCCCGGCCGCCGCGGGCACCACCTTCTTCGACACCCAGACCGGCTTCGCGGTGCGCCGCTGGTGCCCGCCGCTGCTCGGCCTGGAGCCGCACTGCCCGCCCGCGCGGTATCTGGCCCGGCGCCGTGAACTCGGCGTCCTGGAGGCCGGCCGCCGCCTCCTGCGGGCCTCCGGCATCAGCACCTACCTCGTCGACACCGGACCGCCCGGCGACCTCACCGGCCCCGCCGAGCTCGCCGCCACCGGCGCCGCCGCCGCGCACGAGATCGTCCGGCTCGAACCGCTCGCCCAGCAGGTCGCCGACACCTCCGGCACCGTCGACGGCTTCCTCGCCAACCTCTCCGAGGCGGTCCACGGGGCCGCCGCGGGCGCCGTCGCCCTCTCCTCCACGGCGGGGGTACGGGGCGGGCTCGCCGCCGTCCCGGAGCCGCCCGGACCGGGCGAGGTGCGCGGCGCGGCCGGCCGCTGGCTGGCCCGGCGCGCGGCCGGCGGGCCGGTGGACGACCCGGTGCTGCTGCGCCATCTGCTGTGGGCCGGGGTGGGCGCGGGGCGCCCGCTCCAGTTGCACGTGGGGGACCGCGACCCGAGCGCCCTGGCCGGCTTCGCCGCCGCGACCGGCGGCCTCGGCACCGACCTGGTGCTGCTGCACAGCTACCCGCACCACCGCCAGGCGGCCCGGCTCGCCGCCCACTTCCCGCACGTCCACGCCGACCTGGGCCCGGTGGTGGCCCGCACCGGCGCGCGGGCCGCGGCCGTGCTGGCGGAGTTCCTCGAGCTTGCCCCGTTCGGCAAACTGCTCTTCTCCAGCGGCGCCCGCGCCCTGCCCGAGCTGCACGTGGTGGCCGCCGGGGTGTTCCGCGGGGCGCTCGCCCGGGTGCTCGGCGAGTGGGTCGCCGACGGCGCCTGGTCCCGTACCGACGCGCAGCGCGTGGCCGGAATGCTCGCGGAGGGCAACGCCCGCAGGGTCTACCGGCTCGGGTGAGCTACGCGCTCGCCAGCTGAGGGTCCGGCTGCGCCGGGATCTCCGCGGTGGCGACCGGGCGCTCGCGCAGGCTCAGCGCGAGGCGCAGCACCGCGATCCACATCAGGGACGAGCCGAGCATGTGCGCGGCGACCAGGAGCTCGGGCACCCCGGTGAAGTACTGCACGTAGCCGATCGCGCCCTGGGCGAGCAGCACGACCAGCAGGTCACGGGCGCGGGCCCGGGTGTCGTCCGGGGCGTCCACCACGCGCAGGACCAGCCACATGGCGACCGCGAGCGCGCAGACCAGCCAGGCGGCGACGGCGTGCAGGTGGGCCGCGTTCGTCCAGTCCCACGGCATGCGCGGCACGTCGCTGCTGTCACCGGCGTGCTTGCCCGCGCCGGTGACGGTCGTGCCCAGCGCGATCAGCAGCCCGGAGACCACGACGATCGCCCAGGACAGCTTGCGCACCGGACCCGGCACCCGCGGCTTGGGCGCGGCATCGCCCTCGCCCGCCCGGTGCCAGGTGATCACGGCGACCGTGAGCAGCGAGTTCGCGGCCAGGAAGTGGCCGGCCACGGTCCACGGGTTGAGGCCCATCCACACGGTGACGCCGCCGATCACGGCGTTGCTCATCACGATCCAGAACTGGGCCCAGCCGAGCCGGGTGAGCGGGCGGCGCCGGGGCTTGGCGGCCCGCGCGGCGACGATCGCCCAGCCGACGGCCGCCGACAGGACGTACGTCAGCATGCGGTTGCCGAACTCCACGAAGCCGTGGAAGCCCTGCTCCGCCGTGACGATCAGGCTGTCGTCGGTGCACTTCGGCCAGGTGTCGCAGCCGAGGCCGGAGCCGGTCAGCCGGACCGCGCCGCCGGTGACGATGATGACCACGCTCATCACGACGGCGGAGAGCGCGGCACGCCGGAGCGTCCGGGGGGACGGGGTCCAGCGCTGGGCGATGAAGGCGAGGGGGGTCTGCACGGGCACCATCGTAGGACGGGGCTTGTGCGTGTTTTCACGAGGGGGTACGAGAGGGTGGTTACGGGGCGAGTCGCCCCGTACCGTCACCGCACCGCTACCGAGGGCGCCCCCGCGCCCCTCACTCCCAGCGGAAGAACCGCGCCGCCGCGCCGAGCCCGAGGACCGCCCACACGGCCAGGATCAGGGCGTCGCCCCAGGGCATGCCGGAGCCGTGCTGGAGGACGTCCCGCAGGCCGTCGGAGAGCGCCGAGATGGGCAGCAGCGCGAGCACGTCGCCGGCCGCGCCGAACTTCTCCAGCGGCACCATCACGCCGCCGCCGACCAGCAGCAGCAGGAAGACCAGGTTCGCGGCGGCCAGGGTGGCCTCGGCCTTCAGGGTGCCGGCCATCAGCAGGCCGAGCCCGGAGAACGCGGCGGTGCCGAGGACCAGGAGCGCGAGGACGGCCAGCGGGTTGCCGTGTGGCGACCAGCCGAGCCCGAGGGCGATCGCCGTGAGCAGCACCACCTGGAGCACCTCGGTGACCAGGACGGACAGCGTCTTGGCGGTCATCAGTGCCCAGCGCGGCAGCGGCGAGGCGCCGAGCCGCTTGAGCACCCCGTAACGGCGCTCGAAGCCGGTCGCGATGGCCTGTCCGGTGAAGGCGGTGGACATCACGGCGAGCGCGAGGACGCCCGGGGCGAGGAAGTCGACGGCCTCGCCCGCGCCGGTGTCGACGATGTCGACCGTCGAGAACAGCACGAGGAGGAGGGAGGGGATGATCACCGTGAGGAGCAGCTGCTCGCCGTTGCGCAGCAGCATCCGGGTCTCCAGGGCGGCCTGCGCGGCGATCATCCGCCCGACGGGCGCGGCCCCGGGCCTCGGCGCGTACGTACCCGTACCTGTGGCCGTGCTCATCCGCGCAGCTCCTTGCCGGTCGGTTCCAGGCTGTGCTTTTCCGGGGGACAACCCCCGGACCCCCGGCTCTCGTCCGTGTGGCCCGGCATCATGACCTCAGCTCCTTGCCCGTGAGCTCAAGAAAGACGTCTTCGAGGGTGTGGCGCTCGACCGAGATCCGGTCCGGCAGCACGCCGTGCTGGGCGCACCAGCTGGTGACGGTGGCGAGCAGCTGGGGGTCGACGGTGCCGGTGAGGCGGTAGGCGCCGGGGGTGGGCTCGCCGGCCTGGGTGCCGTCGGGGAGGGCCTTGAGGAGGGAGCCGAGGTCGAGGCCGGGGCGGCCGGTGAAGCGCAGGGTGTTCTCGGCGCCGCCGCGGCACAGCTCCTCCGGGCTGCCCTGGGCGACGACCCGGCCGGCGTCGATGATGGCGACGTCGTCGGCGAGCTCCTCGGCCTCGTCCATGAAGTGGGTGGTGAGCACGACGGTCACGCCGTCGGCGCGCAGCTCGCGGACCAGGTCCCAGGTGGCGCGGCGGGCCTGCGGGTCGAGGCCGGCGGTCGGCTCGTCGAGGAAGACCAGCTCGGGGCGGCCGACGACGGCCATGGCGAGGGAGAGGCGCTGCTGCTGGCCGCCGGACAGGCGCCGGTAGCCGGTGCGGCCGCAGGAGCCGAGGCCGAGGCGCTCGATGAGCGCGTCCACGTCCAGCGGGTGGGCGTGCAGCTTCGCCATGTGGCGCAGCATCTCGTCGGCGCGGGCGCCGGAGTAGACGCCGCCGGACTGGAGCATGACGCCGACCCGGGGGCGCAGGGCGGCGGCGTCGGCGACCGGGTCGAGGCCGAGGACGCGCACGGTGCCGGCGTCCGGCCTCCGGTAGCCCTCGCAGGTCTCGACGGTGGTGGTCTTGCCGGCGCCGTTGGGGCCGAGGACGGCGGTGACGGTGCCGGCCCGGACGTCCAGGTCGAGGCCGTCGACGGCGGTCTTCGTCCCGTACCGCTTGGCCAGGCCCCGGACCCGGACGGCGGACTCGACGGACTCGTTTCGCATGCCGGGAAGTCTAAGGACTGGCCGGTGGACCCGGTCCCGGCGGGGTACGGGCCGGACATGACGGTCTTGGTCGGGACCTCGGGCTGGCAGTACCGGGACTGGCGGGGCGTGCTCTACCCGGAGGGCGTGCCGCAGCGGCGCTGGCTGGAGGAGTACGCCCGGAACTTCGCGGTGGTGGAGAACAACAACGCCTTCTACCGGCTGCCGGAGCGGTCCGTGTTCGCCGACTGGCGGGAGCGGACGCCCGAGGGCTTCGTCATGGCGGTGAAGGCGAGCCGCTATCTGACCCACATCAAGCGCCTGAAGGCGCCGGCCGAGCCGGTGGCGCGGCTGATGGGCCGCGCGGAGGCGCTGGGCGCGCGGCTGGGGCCGGTGCTGCTCCAGCTGCCGCCGAACCTGCGGGCCGATCCGGAGCTGCTGGACGCGGCGCTGGCCCGGTTCCCGGAGGGGACGCGGCTCGCGGTGGAGTTCCGGCACCCGTCCTGGTGGACGGACGAGGTGGCCGGGGTGCTGGCCGGGCGGGGCGCGGCGCTGTGCTGGGCGGACCGGGGCTCGCGGCCGGTGGCCCCGCTGTGGCGGACCGCGGACTGGGGTTATCTGCGGCTGCACGAGGGCCGGGCGCGGCCCTTCCCCTCGTACGGCAGGAAGGCGCTGTCCGGGTGGGCGGACCGGATCGCGGAGGCCTGGCCGGAGCGGGCGGACGTCTTCGTCTTCTTCAACAACGACCCGGGCGGCGCGGCGGTCCGCAACGCGGAAACCTTCCTCCGCCTCGTGGAGAGAACGGGCCGTCCGGTGCTTCGCCCGAAGGGGTGAGCGGAGGGCCGGGCGGGGGCGGAAAGCGCTGGTCAGACCGGTCGTGATTCGTCCTACGAATGATCGTTTCCGCAGGTCAGGTAAGCCTTACCTGCGTGACGTACCGCACCGTCGTGCACCCGGACCTCGCTTGTCAGTCCCCGATTAATTACGCAACAATGGCGTTGTGAAAAACGTCGGAGAGGCTCCCACGGAGGAACTCGCGACCGGTGAGCGATCCACGCGCAACCGGGTCGCGCGGTCCATCCTGGACCACGGCCCCTCGACCGTCGCCGACCTCGCCGAGCGCCTCGGCCTCACCCAGGCCGCCGTTCGCCGCCACCTCGACTCCCTGGTGAGCGACAACGTGGTGGAGGCCCGCGAGAAGCGGGTCTACGGCGCCCGCACCCGCGGCCGGCCCGCGAAGGTCTTCGCGCTCACCGACTGCGGCCGGGACGCCTTCGACCAGTCCTACGACAAGCTGGCCGTCGAGGCCCTGCGCTGGATCGAGCGCAACGCCGGAGGCGAGGCCGCCGTCGCGGCCTTCGCGCGCGACCGGATCGAGGCCCAGGCGGAGACCTATCGCGCCGCCGTCGAGTCGGCGGACCCCCAGGAGCGCACCGAGGCCCTGGCCAGGGCGCTGACGGCCGACGGGTACGCTGCCACTGCGCGCAACGCGCCGGTCGGCGAGCAGCTCTGCCAGCACCACTGCCCGGTCGCCCACGTCGCCGAGCAGTACCCCCAGCTGTGCGAGGCGGAGACGGAGTTCTTCTCCCGCCTCCTCGGGACCCACGTCCAGCGCCTGGCCACCATCGCGCATGGTGACGGCGTCTGCACGACCTTCATCCCGCACGGCACCCCACAGACCACTCCATCCACAGCATCCGCAAGCACGGCCGGGAGGAACCCCGCATGACCACCGAGATCAGCCACCCCGAGCTCGAGGGCCTGGGTCGGTACGAGTACGGCTGGGCCGACTCGGACGCGGCCGGTGCCGCCGCTCAGCGAGGTCTCTCCGAGGACGTCGTCCGCGACATCTCGGCGAAGAAGAACGAGCCCGAGTGGATGCTGAAGCTCCGGCTGAAGGGTCTGCGCCTCTTCGACAAGAAGCCCATGCCGACCTGGGGCTCCGACCTCTCCGGCATCGACTTCGACAACATCAAGTACTTCGTGCGGTCCACCGAGAAGCAGGCCGAGTCCTGGGAGGACCTGCCGGAGGACATCAAGAACACGTACGACAAGCTCGGCATCCCGGAGGCGGAGAAGCAGCGCCTCGTCGCCGGCGTCGCCGCCCAGTACGAGTCCGAGGTCGTCTACCACCAGATCCGCGAGGACCTGGAGGAGCAGGGCGTCATCTTCGTCGACACCGACACGGCCCTGAAGGAGCACGAGGAGCTCTTCAAGGAGTACTTCGGCACCGTCATCCCGGTCGGCGACAACAAGTTCGCCTCCCTGAACACGGCCGTGTGGTCCGGCGGCTCCTTCATCTACGTGCCGAAGGGCGTGCACGTGGAGATCCCGCTCCAGGCCTACTTCCGCATCAACACGGAGAACATGGGCCAGTTCGAGCGGACGCTGATCATCGTCGACGAGGACGCCTACGTCCACTACGTCGAGGGCTGCACCGCCCCGATCTACTCCTCGGACTCGCTGCACAGCGCCGTGGTCGAGATCATCGTCAAGAAGGGCGGCCGCTGCCGCTACACGACCATCCAGAACTGGTCGAACAACGTCTACAACCTGGTGACCAAGCGCGCCGTCGCCTACGAGGGCGCCACCATGGAGTGGGTCGACGGCAACATCGGCTCCAAGGTCACCATGAAGTACCCGGCCGTCTACCTGATGGGCGAGCACGCCAAGGGCGAGACCCTGTCCATCGCCTTCGCGGGCGAGGGCCAGCACCAGGACGCCGGCGCCAAGATGGTCCACATGGCCCCGAACACCTCGTCGAGCATCGTCTCGAAGTCGGTGGCCCGAGGCGGCGGCCGCACCTCCTACCGCGGTCTGATCGAGATCGGCGAGGGCGCCCCCGGCGCCAAGTCCAACGTGCTGTGCGACGCGCTGCTCGTGGACACGATCTCCCGCTCGGACACGTACCCCTACGTGGACGTCCGCGAGGACGACGTCACCATGGGCCACGAGGCCACCGTCTCCAAGGTCTCCGAGGACCAGCTCTTCTACCTGATGCAGCGCGGCCTGACCGAGCAGGAGGCCATGGCGATGATCGTGCGCGGCTTCGTCGAGCCGATCGCCAAGGAGCTGCCCATGGAGTACGCGCTGGAGCTGAACCGGCTGATCGAGCTGCAGATGGAAGGCGCGGTCGGCTAAGCGCCCCGCCCCTCCGTACCGCAGCGACCGATTTCTTACGCAGGAAGAGAGCAACACGACAGCCATGGCTGACGCCCAGAACATCCCGGCGGGCTCCACCACCGCCGGCTCGATCGCGGTGGCCGCCGAGTCCACCGTCGCCACGCGCATGAGCGCCCCGCCGTCCTTCGACGTCGCGGACTTCCCGATCCCGCACGGCCGCGAGGAGGAGTGGCGCTTCACCCCGCTGGAGCGCCTGCGCGGCCTGCACGACGGCACCGCCGTCGCCACCGGCGAGGGCGTCCGCGTCGAGATCGAGGCCCCCGAGGGCGTCACCGTGGAGACCGTCGGCCGGGACGACGCCCGCCTCGGCAAGGCCAAGCCGGTCGACCGGGTCGCCGCCCAGGCGTACTCCTCCTTCGAGAAGGCCTCGGTCGTCAGCGTGCCCAAGGAGGCCGTGCTCACCGAGCCGATCCGGATCGCCGTGCACGGCGAGGGCGGCGTCGCCTTCGGCCACCAGGTGATCGAGCTCGGCGCCTTCGCCGAGGCCCTGGTCGTCCTCGACCACACCGGCGACGCGGTGCTCGCCGCCAACGTCGACTACGTGCTCGGCGACGGCGCCAAGCTCACCGTGGTCTCCGTCCAGGACTGGGACGAGAAGGCCGTCCACGTCGCCCAGCACAACGCGCTGCTCGGCCGCGACGCCTCCTTCAAGTCGGTCGTGGTGACCTTCGGCGGCGACCTGGTGCGCATCCACCCGCGCGTCGAGTACTCCGGCCCCGGCGGCGAGGCCGAGCTCTTCGGCCTCTACTTCACCGACGCCGGCCAGCACCAGGAGCACCGCCTGCTGGTCGACCACAACACCCCGCACTGCAAGTCCAACGTGGCCTACAAGGGCGCGCTGCAGGGCCAGGACGCGCACGCGGTGTGGATCGGCGACGTGCTCATCCAGGCCGCCGCCGAGGGCACCGACACCTACGAGCTCAACCGGAACCTCGTCCTCACCGACGGCGCCCGGGTCGACTCCGTGCCGAACCTGGAGATCGAGACCGGCGAGATCGCCGGCGCCGGCCACGCCTCCGCCACCGGCCGCTTCGACGACGAGCAGCTGTTCTACCTGATGGCCCGCGGCATCCCGGAGACCGAGGCCCGCCGCCTGGTCGTCCGCGGCTTCTTCGCCGAGCTGGTCCAGCAGATCGGCCTGCCGGACGTCGAGGAGCGCCTGATCGCCAAGATCGAGGCCGAGCTGGAGGCTTCCGTCTGATGGCCTTCGTCCGCGTCTGCGCGCTGAGCGAGCTGGAGACCGACACGCCCAAGCGGGTCGAGGTCGACGGCACGCCGGTGTCCGTCGTCCGCACCGACGGCGAGGTGTTCGCGATCAACGACATCTGCTCGCACGCGAACGTCTCGCTCTCCGAGGGCGAGGTCGAGGACTGCGCCATCGAGTGCTGGCTCCACGGTTCCAGCTTCGACCTCCGCACCGGCAAGCCGTCCGGCCTTCCCGCGACGCGCCCCGTCCCCGTATACCCCGTAAAGATCGAAGGGGACGATGTGCTCGTCTCCGTCACCCAGGAGTCCTGAGTCACCCATGGCAACGCTTGAAATCCACGACCTGCACGTCTCCGTCGAGGCCGAGAACGGTCCGCGCGAGATCCTCAAGGGTGTCGACCTGACCATCAAGCAGGGCGAGACCCACGCCGTCATGGGCCCGAACGGCTCCGGCAAGTCGACCCTGGCGTACTCGCTGGCCGGCCACCCGAAGTACACGATCACCGGCGGCACCGTCACCCTCGACGGCGAGGACGTCCTGGAGATGTCGGTCGACGAGCGCGCCCGCGCCGGCGTCTTCCTGGCCATGCAGTACCCGGTCGAGGTCCCCGGCGTCTCGGTCTCCAACTTCCTGCGCACCTCCGCCACCGCCGTCCGCGGCGAGGCGCCGAAGCTGCGCCTGTGGGTGAAGGAGGTCAAGGAGGCCATGGAGAAGCTCCAGATGGACCCGGCCTTCGCCGAGCGCAACGTCAACGAGGGCTTCTCCGGCGGTGAGAAGAAGCGCCACGAGATCCTCCAGCTCGAGCTGCTCAAGCCGAAGATCGCCATCCTCGACGAGACCGACTCCGGCCTCGACGTCGACGCCCTGCGCATCGTCTCCGAGGGCGTCAACCGCGTCCGCGAGACCGGCGAGGTCGGCACCCTGCTGATCACGCACTACACGCGCATCCTGCGCTACATCAAGCCCGACTTCGTGCACGTCTTCGCGAACGGCCGCATCGTCGAGTCCGGCGGCGCCGAGCTCGCCGACCAGCTGGAGAACGAGGGCTACGACAAGTACGTGAAGGGTGGCGCATCCGCGTGACTTCCGCCCATCAGGGGCTGACCGGCCTCCTCGACACCGAGGCGATCCGCAAGGACTTCCCGCTCCTGGATCGCACGGTCCACGACGGCAAGAAGATCGTCTACCTGGACTCCGCGGCCACCTCGCAGAAGCCGCGCCAGGTCCTCGACGCGCTGAATGCCTACTACGAGCGGCACAACGCCAACGTCCACCGCGGCGTCTACACGGTCGCCGAGGAGGCCACCGCGCTGTACGAGGGCGCCCGCGACAAGGTCGCCGCCTTCATCAACGCGCCGAGCCGCGACGAGGTGATCTTCACCAAGAACGCCTCGGAGTCGCTCAACCTCGTGGCCAACATGCTGGGCTGGGCGGACGAGCCCTACCGCGTGGACCACGAGACCGAGATCGCCATCACGGAGATGGAGCACCACTCCAACATCGTGCCGTGGCAGCTGCTCGCGCAGCGCACGGGCGCGAAGCTGAAGTGGTTCGGCCTCACCGACGACGGGCGTCTCGACCTCTCGAACATCGAGGAGGTCATCACCGAGAAGACCAAGATCGTCTCCTTCACCCTGGTCTCGAACCTGCTCGGCACGTTCAACCCGGTCGAGACGATCATCCGCCGGGCCCAGGAGGTCGGTGCCCTCGTCTGCATCGACGCCTCCCAGGCCGCCCCGCACATGGTCCTCGACGTGCAGGCGCTGCAGGCCGACTTCGTCGCCTTCACCGGCCACAAGATGTGCGGCCCGACCGGCATCGGCGTGCTGTGGGGACGGCAGGAGCTCCTGGAGGACCTGCCGCCGTTCCTCGGTGGCGGCGAGATGATCGAGACCGTCTCGATGCACTCCTCCACCTACGCGCCGGCCCCGCACAAGTTCGAGGCGGGCACGCCCCCGATCGCCCAGGCCGTCGGCCTCGGCGCGGCCGTGGACTACCTCTCGGCGATCGGCATGGAGAACATCCAGCGCCACGAGCACGCGATCACCGAGTACGCCGTCCGCCGCCTCCAGGAGGTGCCGGACCTGCGGATCATCGGCCCCACGACGGCCGAGGACCGCGGCGCGGCGATCTCCTTCACGCTCGGGGACATCCACCCGCACGACGTGGGGCAGGTGCTGGACGAGCAGGGCATCGCGGTCCGGGTCGGCCACCACTGCGCGCGGCCGGTCTGCCTGCGGTACGGAATTCCGGCGACCACGCGAGCGTCGTTCTATCTGTACTCCACTCCGGCCGAGGTCGACGCCCTGGTCGCGGGCCTGGAGCACGTCCGTAACTTCTTCGGATAGGGCTGACCTGTGAAGCTGGATTCGATGTACCAGGACGTCATCCTGGACCACTACAAGCACCCGCACGGCCGGGGCTTGCGGGACGGCGACGCCGAGGTGCACCACGTCAACCCGACGTGCGGCGACGAGATCACGCTCCGCGTGAAGTACGACGGCGAGCGCATCGAGGACGTGTCGTACGAGGGCCAGGGCTGCTCCATCAGCCAGGCCTCGGCCTCCGTCCTCAACGAGCTGCTCGTCGGCAAGGACCTGGCCGAGGCGCAGAAGATCCAGGGCACCTTCCTGGAGCTGATGCAGTCCAAGGGCCAGATCGAGCCGGACGACGCGATGGAGGAGATCCTGGAGGACGCGGTCGCGTTCGCCGGTGTCTCGAAGTACCCGGCCCGGGTGAAGTGCGCCCTGCTCAGCTGGATGGCGTGGAAGGACGCGACGGCCCAGGCGCTGGGCTCCGACGCGGAGAGGAAGTCGGCATGACCGAGAACGCGACCGAGACCGAGAACGCCGAGGCCACGATCAAGCCGGCTTCGGAGGAAGAGATCCGCGAGGCGCTGTACGACGTCGTCGACCCCGAGCTGGGCATCGACGTCGTCAACCTCGGCCTGATCTACGGCATCCACATCGACGACTCCAATGTCGCGACGCTGGACATGACCCTGACGTCGGCGGCCTGTCCGCTGACCGACGTGATCGAGGACCAGGCGAAGGCCGCCACCGACGGCATCGTCAGCGAGCTGAAGATCAACTGGGTCTGGATGCCGCCGTGGGGCCCGGACAAGATCACCGACGACGGCCGCGAGCAGCTGCGCGCGCTCGGCTTCAACGTCTGATCCCCGGCGCCCGGGGCAACGGGCGACAGCACGCGAAGGGCCGCACCCCGCCGGGATGCGGCCCTTCGCGCTGCCCGGACGGGGCGCCGCTCAGCCGGCCTGCTGGGCCAGGGCCGGGGCCAGGTTCTCCTGGCGGATCCGCCGGTCGACGTAGACCAGGCCCATGACCAGCGGCTGGAAGGGCGCGATGAGCGCCTGGGTGACGACACCCGCGACCGAGAGGATCACCAGGACGCCGCCGAGGGCGCCCAGCACCTCGCCCGGGGTGACGTCGTCCCCGGGGTTGACCGTCAGCATCGGGAGGCCGGCCACGGCCTGGATCACCTGCTGGATCGCGAAGTTGACCATGCCGGCGATGACCCCGGCGACGACCATGAAGCCGAGGGTCCGCCACCAGGAGCCCTTGACCAGGGCCGAGGAGCGGCGCAGCGAGGCCACCGCGCCCTGCTGCTCGATGACCGCGACGGTCGGCGCCAGGCAGAACTTGACCTGCAGCCACAGGGCGAACGGCGCCGTCGCCAGCAGGGCCAGGACGAGCAGTCCGGCGACGACGGCCAGTCCCTGCCCGTCGTCGAGGCTGCCGTTGTCACTGGCCGCGACGGCCGCGACGATCGCCGCCACCAGGAAGCCGAAGCCGGCCAGGGCGAGCACCATCGGGACCAGGACGGCGAGGAAGGCGAGGAAGACCGAGCCGATCACGGCGCCGAGCCGCGACCAGGCGCGCTGCCAGGCCTCGCCGAAGGAGATCCGGCGCCCGAGGACGGCCTCCTGGAGCACGGCGGGGACGGCCGCGGACACCAGCCCGCTGGCGACCACCGCCGCGGCCACGGCGATCAGCCAGACGATGCCGAAGGCGACGAACAGGGGCGCCGGGTCCGAGAAGTCGGGGGTCTGCCCCTCGGGGGTGTCGAAGATCCGGGTCAGCGTGTCGCCGGCGACGGCCCAGCCGGCCAGGAGCGCGCCGCCCACGGCGGCGGCGAAGCCGGCGTAGGCGATCAGGGCCACGCCGAGCAGCGGGCGCCAGTAGCGTCCGTAGGTGGTGAAGGCGCCGGTGAGGATCTCGCTGAAGCCCAGCGGCGCCAGGGGTATCACGCCCGGCTTCGGCGGCGGAGGCGGAGGGGGATAGCCGTATCCGTACGGCCCCGAGGGGTATGTCATGCGCACACCGTAGCGGGCGAGGATGTGTACGGGCGTACACAGGGCCGCGTACCATCGCTCCCATGGGATACGGACTGCTCGCGGGGGCCATAGCGGCCGAGATAGCCGCCACCACCTCCATGAAGTACAGCGAGGGCTTCACCCGGCTCGGTCCGTCACTGGTCACCGGCGCCGGCTACCTCCTCGCCTTCGCCCTGCTCGCCCGTGCCCTCAAGACCCTGGAGGTGGGCACCGCCTACGCCATCTGGTCCGGCGTCGGCACCGCCGCCGTCGCGGGCATCGGCGCCCTCTTCCTCGGCGAGTCCATGAACCCCGCCAAGATCACCGGCCTGGTCCTCATCATCGCCGGGGTCGCCGTGCTCAACCTCGGCGGAGCCCACTGATGACCCGCCCCCGGCGGCACGACCCGGACCGGCGCGAACGGATCGTCGACGCCGCCCTCCGGGTCGTCGCAAGGGCCGGGATCGCCGGACTGAGCCATCGCACCGCGGCCGCCGAGGCCGACGTGCCGCTCGGCTCCACCACGTACCACTTCGCCTCCCTCGACGAACTCCTCGTCGCCGCCCTGCGCCGGGTCAACGGCACCTTCGGGGCGCGGCTGCGGCAGGGCCCCGAGATCGCCGCGCCCGACCTGGCCGCCGGGCTCGCCGCGCTCCTGGGGGAGTGGCTGGCCGCCGACCGCACCGGCGTGGAGCTGGAGTACGAGCTCTACCTCGCCGCCCTGCGCCGGCCCGCCCTGCGCCCCGTCGCCGCCGAGTGGACCGAGGAGGTCGTCACCGCCCTCGCCCCGCGCACCGGACCCGGCACCGCCCGCGCCCTGCTCGCCCTCATGGACGGCATCAGCCTCCAGGTGCTGCTGACCGGCGCCCCGTACGACGCGGAGCACGCCCGCGAGATGCTGGCCAGGGTCCTGAACGGCGGGCCGGACGGGTCGGGCGGGTCGGGCGGGTCGGGCGGACTGAAGGAAGGCCCGAACGGTCCCGGCCCGGGCTCGTCGGAAGCGACGGACGGACGGCCCGGCACCTGAGACCGGTTGGCCCGCGCGGGGCCCGGACCGTTAGGTTTTCCGTCATGACCACTGCTCCTCGCTCCACCGGCGCCGTCGCCGCCGGCCTCGCCACCATCGCCGCCGACGGCACCGTTCTCGACACCTGGTTCCCCGCCCCCGAGCTGACCGACGCCCCCGGCCCGGCCGGCACCGAGCGCCTCGACGCCGACGCGGCCGTGAACGCACTCGGCGCGGGCGCCGCCAAGGCCCTCGGCGTCGACGCCCGCCGCGGGGTCGAGGTGGTCGCCGTGCGCACCGTCATCGCCTCCCTCGACGACAAGCCGCTCGACGCCCACGACACCTACCTGCGCCTCCACCTGCTGAGCCACCGCCTGGTGAAGCCGCACGGCGTGAGCCTGGACGGCATGTTCGGCCACCTCGCCAACGTCGCCTGGACCTCGCTCGGCCCGGTCGCCGTCGACGACATCGAGAAGGTGCGGCTCAACGCCCGCGCCGAGGGCCTGCACCTCCAGGTCACCTCGATCGACAAGTTCCCCCGCATGACCGACTACGTCGTGCCCGCCGGCGTCCGCATCGCCGACGCCGACCGGGTCCGCCTCGGCGCCCACCTGGCCGCCGGCACCACCGTCATGCACGAGGGCTTCGTCAACTTCAACGCCGGCACGCTGGGCACCTCCATGGTCGAGGGCCGCATCTCCGCCGGCGTCGTCGTCGGCGACGGCTCCGACATCGGCGGCGGCGCCTCCACCATGGGCACCCTCTCCGGCGGCGGCAACGTCGTCATCTCCATCGGCGAGCGCTGCCTCATCGGCGCCGAGGCGGGCGTGGGCATCGCCCTCGGCGACGAGTGCGTCGTCGAGGCCGGCCTCTACGTCACCGCCGGCACCCGGGTCACCATGCCCGACGGCCAGATCGTCAAGGCCCGCGAGCTCTCCGGCGCCTCGAACATCCTCTTCCGCCGCAACTCGGTCACCGGCGCCGTCGAGGCCCGCCCGAACAACGCGGTCTGGGGCGGCCTGAACGAGATCCTGCACAGCCACAACTGACCCCGCGCGCCCGCCGAACGGCCCGCCGCCCCGGAAGGGGACGGCGGGCCGTTCCGCGTCCCGCGGACTTGAGGGGTCGTCAGGTCGCCGGGAGGGCGGTCAGGCGCCGCGCCCGGGGGCGTGCCGGGCGCCGGTCCGCTTCCGGCGGCTGCTTCTCGGGGCCGCAGCCCCACGCGCCCGCGCCCGGGGACGTACCGGGCGCCGGTCCGCTTCCGCCGCATGCCCGCGAGCCGCGGCATTCCCCTTGCGCGCAGGTCGCTGTCCCGTGTGGCGCGGCACCGGTTCCGTCCCACCGCCACGCTGGATGGCGCCGGGCTCAGAGGGCGAGCTTGAAGCCGTCGTGGCTGCGGGCGAAGCCCAGCGAGGCGTAGAAACGGTGGGCGTCCGTCCGGGACTTGTTGCTGGTCAGCTGGACCAGACCGCAGCCGCGGGCGCGGGCCCGGGCGATCGCGCCGTCCATCAGGGCCCGGCCGAGCCCGCCGCCGCGCCGGTCGGCCCGGATCCGGACCGCCTCGATCAGGGCCCGCTCGGCGCCGCCTTTGCCGAGTCCCGGGATGTACGTGGCCTGGAGGCAGCCGAGGACGGTGCCGCCCTCGGCCTCGTCGTCGACGAGCACCAGCACCTCGTTGCGCGCGTCGGCCTCGATGTCCGCGAACGCCCGCTCGTGGGCGGGGCTCACGGTCACCGAGGCCGGGTCGGTCACCCGCTCCTCGTCGGCGAGGAGCGCGAGGACGGCGGGAAGCTCGGCACGGGTGGCGGGACGCAGGATCACGCCCGGCAGTCTCGCACACCCGTGCCCTTCGTGATCACGGGCGGAAGCGCAGCACCTGCGGGTCGTGGTCGCTGTTCTGGTCCGCGAACTCGGCGTTGATGTGCACGCTGTCGTACTCGAAGTGGTGCACGCCGGGGCTGGTCAGGATCTGGTCGAGGACCTGGCTGTTGCCCTGGTAGACGTACGAGTAGCGCTCGCTCTCCGGCAGCGAGGTGACCGCCGGGAACAGCGCGCCGCCGTCGGTCAGGGCCTGCGTGGTGCCCGAGAACTCGAAGTCGTTGATGTCGCCGAGCACGAGCACGTCCGCCTGCTTGTCGAGGGCGACGACGTCCTTGACGAAGGCGTTGACGGCCTGGGCCTGGAGCAGCCGCTTGGCCTCGGAGGAACGGTTCGGCGGCTGGTGGTGCGAGACGATCGACTCGTCGCCGCCCTTCGAGCCGAAGTGGTTCGCGACGACGATGACCGTCCGGCCGCGGAAGCGGAACTCGCCCGCGAGCGGCTTGCGGCTGTTCTCCCACGCCGTGTTCGCCGGGTCGATCCGGCCGGGGGAGAGGGTCAGGTGCGCGTCGCCCTTGGTGCCGGTGACGGCCGTCGCGGTGGTCGCGTCGCCGCCCGCGCGGTCCACGAAGGTGACCCGCTCGGGGTTGAAGAGGAAGACCTGACGGATGTTGCCGCCGGGCTCGCCGCCGTCCTTGCCGTTCTGCGGGTCGATCGAGCGCCACTCGTAGGCCGGCCCGCCGGCCGCCGTGATCGCGGCCGTGAACTTCTTCAGCGTCTCGCCGGCCGTGACCGTGCCGTCGTTCTTGGCGCCGTTGTCGTCCTGGATCTCCTCCAGGGCCACGATGTCGGGGGAGGCCAGGTTCTCCACGACCGCCTTGGCGAGCGCGTCGAACTTCTCCTGCGGGTCGCTCGGGTCGAGGTTCTCCACGTTGTACGTGGCGACCGCGAGCTCGTTCTTGTGCTGCCGCTCCGTCACCTCGTGCTCCAGGCCGAGGTCCACGTGCTCGCCCAGCGTGTTCGCGACCAGGGTGTAGCCGCCGTACTGGTTGAAGTCCAGCGGGCCCTCGGTGGCGCCCACCAGCCAGTCGCCCACGTTCGCCTTGGGGAACGGCTGCTGGGAGATCGGGGCCAGCTGCTGGATCTGGAGCCGGCCGGTGTTCTGGGAGTCGTACGAGCCGTAGACCGTGCCGCCGCGCACGTTGGCGTTCTCGGCCGGCTTCACCGTCACCCACAGCTCGGAGTACGGGTCGGTCGCGCCGACCACCCGCGAGGAGCCGATCCGGACGTTGGTGCCCTCCAGGGACTCGTAGTAGTCCAGGGCGTAGGTCTCCGGGTCCAGGAGCAGCCCGTTGATCGAGCCGCCGGCCGCCGGGTCGCCCTCGGGGGCGTACGCGTCCGGCACGGAGCCGGCGTCGATGGTGACCGGGGCCGGGACCGGGTTGCCCTTGGACAGGACGGTGACGGCCGGCTTGGACAGCTGCGTCAGCGACTGGTTGCCCGAGTTCAGGCCGCCCGGCACGTACTCGGTCACGGTGCCGTTGACGCTCACCGCGTCGCCCACCGCCACGGTCGGCACCGAGCTGGTGAAGACGAAGAGGCCCTCGCTGGTGGCCGGGTTGTCGTCGGCCTGCGGGTCCTGGATCCAGAAGCCGCGCGAGCCGTAGGTGCGCACACCGGTGACGACGCCGGTCACGCCGGTGACCTGCTTGCCGACCAGCGGCGAGACCCGGGTGGTGCCCTGGATGTCGTGGATCCGGACGGCGGCCGCGGCGGCGGCGCCGGCCGCCGTGGCGTCCTCGGCGGAGGCGGTGGCGCCGGTCACAAGCCCGGCGGCCAGGGCGGCGGACACGACGGCGGCGACGGCGGCCGATCTCGGTATGGAGGAAGACATCAAGGCGCTCCGTGAGGGTTTGGACGAACGATCGAACGATCTACGCGCGTCAATTTCGTTGCACAGCCACCCCCTTGTCAAGGGTCGACGGGTGTACGAAGGCTGACGGCCCCGTGAACCGCCGGACGGCCTCCCGAATGCGTCTACGCTGAAGCCGCCCGAAGCGGGCACACCGTACGCACCCGCACCCCGTCCCCCGTCGAGGAGAACACCCCAGATGGCATCCGACCGCCCGACCTTCCCACCCGTTCGGCTGCGCACGGACGCGGAACTCGCGCGGGACGCCCTGGCCGCCCCCCTCCTCACCCGCGCCGTCCGGCTCGCCCGCTGGGCCGGACCGGACACCCGGGTGGGCGCCGGCGGCGAGCTGGTCGACGAGCAACTGCCCGCCGCCGCCGAAGTGCTCGGCCTGGCCGACGACGAGGACGGCGAGGCGTACGCGAGCGAGGCCTGGCGGGTCGCCGTCGACACCGGGCTCGTCGAGGTCGAGGACCCGGCGGACGAGCCGGCGGACGACGCGGACGGCGCCGGCGCGGACGGCGCGGACGGCGCGGACGGCCCGGACGGCGCCGGTGGGGACGAGGAGGAGACCGGCACCGCCCGGCCCGGCGCGAACCTGGCGCTGCTCACCGGCGGTTCGCCCCAGGACGTGCTGTCCCTCTGGCTCGACGGCCTGGAGACCGTCTTCGCCGACGCCACCGCGCCCTACGTGGAGGACCTGGAGGCCCTGGTCGGCGAGGACGGCACCATCGACTTCGAGGCCCTCGACTGGGACCCCGAGGGCGAGGCGGACTTCCTGGAGGGCGTCCTCGGCAACCTCTACCTGCTGACCGTCAGCGAGGCCGGCCCCGGCGAGGCCCCGGTGCCGCTGCCCGCGCTCGCCGCCTCGATGGTCGTCCCCGCCGACATGGGCGAGCCCACCGACGACGTCCTGGAGCAGGTCTCCGACGCGATGATGCGGCTCGACGAGCAGTTCCGGATCCTGGAGCCGATCGGACTCGTCGCGTACGAGCCGGTCGACGAGGCCCTGATGGTGGAGGTGGGCGCCGAGGGCGGCACGCCGGAGGGCGGCGGCTCCGAGGTGCCCTTCGACGAGGAGGACGTCAGCCGCTACGGCATGGTCCGGCTCACCCCGCTCGGCCTGTACGGGGTGCGCGCCCGCATGCTGGAGGCCGGACTCGTCGTGCCCGTCGTCGGCGAACTCGCCGACAAGGGCGCCGAGGTCCTCCTCGACGGCATCGCCCACTACCCGCAGGAGGCAGCCCGGGCCGAGACCGAGGGCTGGCTCGCCGGCCGCGAGGCACCGGCCGCCGCGCGCGAACTCCTCGCCGCCGCCCGCGGCACCGACCCCGGCGCCCCGCTGCGCCGCCTCCACGCCCAGCAGGCCCTCTCCCTCGTCGGGCCCGAGGCCGAGCCGGCCGTCCGCGAGGTGCTCGACGACCGCGAGCTCGGGGGCCTCGCCCGGGTCTGGCTCGCCGAGCGCGGCGCGGCCGGGGTCCCGGCGCCGCCGGAGGCGATGATCTTCTGGCTCGCCGTCGACACGATCGCGGCCCACCTCGACGCGGAGGGCGACCCCGAGGAACTCCAGGGCCTGATCCAGGGCCTGACCGCCGGCCACAGCGGCTTCTTCGAGGCCGCCTGGCGCGTCGACCACCCGGCGACCGCCGACGTCCTGGAGGCGATGGGCCGCCTCCACCCGGACAAGTCCTCGGCGAAGGAGGCCCGAAAGGCGGCGTTCAAGGCCCGCTCGCGGGGCTGAGGCCCGGGGCGGGGTGTGCGGTACGGCACGTGAGCGGAGCCGGGTTCCCGGGGCGCGCGGCCGGCGTGCGGTGCGGGGCCCCGGGGCGCCCTGGCCGTGTACGGCGCCCGGGGCTCCCGCGCCGTGCCGCATCCGGCCCGATCCGGCCGGGCTCGCGCCCGCCCGAAGCCCGGCCCGAACCAGGCAGGTTCCGGCCCGGCCGGCTCCCGGCCCGCACCACTGACCCGGCCCGACGCGCCCGGCTCGGCCCGGGCCGCCCCTGGTCTGCCGGGGCCGGCTCCGCCTTCACCCGGGCCCGCACGGGGTCGGCTCCGTCTTCACCCGGGCCCGCACGGGCCCGCACCGGGTCGGCTCCGGGCCCGCGGCCCGACGCGCCCCACGCGCCCGGCTCGGGCCGCACCTTGTCGGCCGGGGCCGGCTCCGTCTTCACCCGGGCCGGCATCGCCTTCACCCGGCCCGCACCAGGCCAGCTCCGGGCCCGCGGCCCGACCCCGGCCGGCGCCCGACCCCCGGCCGGGGCCCGCCTCGGCCCGTGCCCGGCCACGCCCAGGTCCAACCGCCCCCGGCCCGGCCCGCGGTCCACCCCCCGGCCCGGCCCGCGGTCCACCCCCCGGCCCGGCCCGCGGTCCGACCCCCGGCCGGCGCCCGACCCCGGCCGGCGCCCGCCCGGACCCGCCTTGGCCCGGCCCGTGGCCGGCCACGCCCAGGTCCAACCGCCCCCGGCCCGGCCCGCGGTCCGACCCCCGGCCGGCGCCCGACCCCGGCCGGGGCCCGCCTCGGCCCGTGCCCGGCCACGCCCAGGTCCAACCGTCCCCGGCCCCCGCCCCCCAGCCGTCACTCCGCCGTCCACGGGCGGAGCTTGTCCGGGTTGCGGACCGCCCAGATGTGGGTGATCCGGTCGGCCTCGACGTCGAAGGCGTACACCGCCGCCGCGGTGCCCTCGTACGCGACGACGAGGCCGGGGCGGCCGTTGACCGTGCGTTCGAGGAGGGTCAGGGCGCCGGCCGCGCGGGTGGCCAGGTCGGTGAGGTAGTGGGCGATTCCCTCGCCGCCGTGGATTGGGTGGAGCGCGGCGGGGACCACGCCGCCGCCGTCCGCCGTCAGCGTCGCGTCGGGGGAGAGGAGGCCGACGAGGGCGTCGATGTCCCGCGCGTCCCAGGCCTGGCGGAACCGGCGGACGAGCTCCGCCCGGTGGGGTGCCGGGGCCTCGGGAGGCAACGCGTCGCGGACCCGGCGCCGGGCCGCCGAGGCCAGCTCGCGGCAGGCCGCCGGGGTGCGGCCGGTGATCCCGGCGATCTCGGCGAACGGGTAGCCGAAGACGTCGTGCAGGATGAGCGCCACGCGCTGGGCCGGCGTCATGGAGTCGAGGACGACGAGGAACGCCATGCTCACCGACTCGTCGAGGGTGACCCGGTCGGCCGGGTCCGCGCAGCGGGCCGCGTCCCCCGCCGGGCGCCCGCTGATCCAGTCGGTCCGCCCCGGCAGCGGCTCGGGGATCCACTCGCCCACGTAGCGCTCGCGCCGTACCCGCGCCGATCCGAGCAGGTCGAGACAGACCCGGGTGGCGACCGTCGTCAGCCAGGCACCGGGGGACTCCACGGCGTCCTGCTGCCGCCGCGACAGGGCGTACCAGCGGGTGTACGTCTCCTGGACCGCGTCCTCGGCCTCGGCGAGGGAGCCGAGCAGCCGGTAGGCGAGCCCGACCAGCCGCCGGCGCTCGCCGATGATCGCGGCCAGGTCCGCGTCGGGCCCGTCGTGCGGTGACGTCATGCGCTCGGTCATGGTTCTCGTGGCTCCCCTGATCCCGGATCGTGCCCCAGCCGTCAACCGTCCGACGAGACAGCCCGCCCGATTGTCAGGTGCGCGGTCCGTATGCGGCAGTGCGCGGCCCCTCCTGACGTTCCGCGGGGGTGCGTCGTCATACCGGTCGAAGACGCCACACCCCCGTGAACCTCAGGAGAGAGCGATGACCAGGATCGGCATACTCGTCGGCAGCACCCGGCCGGGCCGCAGGGGCGAACAGGTCGCCCGGTGGGTGCACGAGCGGGCCGCGCGCCGCGGCGACGCCGAGTTCGAGCTGATCGACCTGCTCGACCACCCGCTGCCGCACCTGGACGAGCCGCTGCCGGCGCTCACCGGGCGGTACGCGCACCCGCACACCCGGGCCTGGGCGGAGACCGTCGCCCGCTGCGACGGATTCGTCATGGTCACCCCGGAGTACAACGCCTCCGTGCCGGGCGTGCTCAAGAACGCGATCGACTACCTGTACGCGGAGTGGACCGACAAGGCCGTCGGCTTCGTCTCCTACGGCGCCCACGGCGGCACCCGCGCGGCCCGGCAACTGCGCACCCTGTGCGGGCGGCTCGGGATGGCGACGGTGGGCCCGCGGGTCGCGCTGTCCCTGCACACCGACTTCGAGGAGCTCACCGCCTTCCGGCCGGACGCCCGGCACGCCGAGGTCCTGGACGCCCTCCTCGACCGGGTCGTCGCCCGGAGCGCGGACGGAACGGCGGCGCCCGGGCCCGCCGGGCAGGACCCGGACGAGGCCGCGATCCGCGGCCACCTCGACCGGCTCGTCGACGCGATCCGCGCCAAGGACCTGGACGCCCTGCGGCGGCTCTACGCGCCCGACGTCGTGTCCTTCGACATCGACCCGCCGCTCCAGCACGTCGGCGTCGACGCGAAGCTCAAGAACTGGGCCCGGGTGTTCGCCTTCTTCGCGGAGGTGACCTACGAGGTGCGCGACCTGGTTCCCACGGTGGGCGACGACCTGGCCTTCGCGCACGGCTTCGGCCGGCTCGTCGGTACGCTGCCCGACGGGACGGCGGCGGGCGGCATGTGGGTCCGTCTCACCCTCTGCCTCCGCAGGACCGACGACGACACCTGGCTCATCACGCACGACCAGGTCTCGGTGCCGCTGGACATCAGGGACGGCACCGGGGTCGTCGACATCGAACCCTGACCGTCGTCGCCGTCACGACAGCCGACCAACCACACGGAGAGGTACCACGACATGGCAGCGAAGATCGTCTCGGTCATCGCCCGGCAGCGCGTCACCGACCTGGACGCGGCCGTCCCCTTCTACGAGCGCCTCACCGGCCGGACCGCCGAGCGTTTCGACCACGCGGGCGTGCGGCTGGCGGCGGTCGGCAGCTTCCTGCTGTTCGCCGGGCCGGACGAGGCGGTGCGGAACGTCGCCGGCGTCGGCGCCACCCTCACGGTCGAGGACCTGACCACCGCCGTCGAGGAGGCCGTCGCCGCCGGCGCCGCCATCGTGGCGCCGCCGCACCCCACGCCCCACGGCCACCGGGCGATCGTCCGCCACCCCCACGGAGGCGTGTACGAGTACGTCGGCCCCTGAACTCCCTTGCGGGCCCCGTCGGTTGGCACCCGGCGCGCCGTCAGGACAGACTGCGCCGCATGGAGTTGATCGGCAGGGGGCGGGAGGCCGACGTGTACGCCCTGGACGGGTCCAGGGTGCTGCGGCGCTACCGGGAGGCGGGACCCACGGAGCTGGAGGCACGGCTGATGGCGCACCTGGCGGCCCGCGGGTATCCCGTGCCGCGGGTGTACGAGGTCACCGGCACCGACATGGTCCTGGAGCGGCTGACCGGGCCGACGATGACGGAGGCGCTGGCCCGGCAGCCGTGGCGGGTCGGCTCCCTCGGCCGCGAACTGGGCCGCCTGCACGACCGGCTGCACGCGCTGCCGGCACCGGAGTGGCTGCCCCGGCGGTTCGCGACGGCCGGCGACGCCCGCGTGCTGCACCTGGACCTGCACCCGGGCAACGTGATGCTGACCCCGCGGGGCCCCGTGGTGATCGACTGGCGCAACGGGGCCGCCGGCGACCCCGCCGCGGACCTCGCGACGACGATCGTCACCGTCGCCGGCGCGGAGCTGTCCGGGACGGCCGTCCGCCTGGGACGGGGCCTGCTGGTGCGCGCCCTGCGCCGGGGCAGCCGCACCGATCCCTCAGGACGCATCCGGGAGGCGGCCGAGGCCAAGCTGGCCGACCCCCATCTGCGGCCCGCCGAGGCGGCGTGGCTGCGGCGCCGCGCCGGGCGGGCCCCGGACGCGCGCTGAGGGCGGGGGCGGCTTCATGCGGGATCGTCCCCGCGTTCAACCGGCGTTCAGGCGAGGGGGACACCGTGTGCCGCGACACCGGGTGACCACAGGGAGAAGACCGTCATGTCCCTCAACCGCAGACAGTTCACCAAGCAGTCGGCCGCCGCGGGCGCCGCACTCGCCCTCACCGGGGCCGTCGGCGCGCTCGCCACCGCCCCGCAGGCGCTGGCCGCCGAGGACCATGACCTTGGAGCCGGCCAGGACCAGGCCCAGGACCAGGCCCAGGACCGGGGCCGGGGCCACCGGCTCGGCTACGGCGAGCTGATCGCCGACCCGAAGGGCCTCCTCGCCCTGCCCGAGGGCTTCACCTACCGCGTCATCACCCACAGCGGCGTCACCCGCCTGGAAACCGGCGAGTTCACGCCCTCCAACCACGACGGCACCGCCACCTTCGACGGCCCGCGCGGCACCACGTACCTCGTCAACAACCACGAGCTCAAGGGCCCCCGCTCCAAGTGGGCCCACCCCGTGCCGCTCACCGAGGGCCTGGTCTACGACCCGGCGGCCTCCGGCGGCTGCACCGTCGTCGAGGTGCACCGCGACGGCACCGTCGCGGAGTGGGTCGGCATCGCCGGCACCTCCACCAACTGCGCCGGCGGGCGCACCCCCTGGGGCACCTGGCTCACCTGCGAGGAGACCGAGGACCTGGCCGGCAAGAACGGCATGACCAAGGACCACGGCTACGTCTTCGAGGTCGACCCGCACGACCGCCGCGCCAACCGCGACCCGAAGCCCATCAAGGCCTTCGGCCGCTACGCCCACGAGGCCGTCGTCATCGACCCCAAGCGCGGCCACGCCTACCTCACCGAGGACGCCTCCGGCCCCAACGGGCTCTTCTTCCGCTGGGTGCCGCCGCAGGGCTTCGAGCACGGCCGCGGCCGGCTCGCCACCCTCGCCGACGACGCCGGCCGCCTCCAGGCGCCCAAGTGCTACGACTCCGCCGGCCAGTTCGTCGACGACCTGTCCCGCGCCCCGCGGATCGGCACCGTCTACGGCGTCGACTGGGTCGACGTCCCGGACCGCGACGCCCGCACCACCCCGGTCCGCAAGCAGTTCGCCGACACCGACATCACCCGCGCCCGCAAGCTGGAGGGCATGTGGTGGGCCGACGGCGGCGCCTACATCGTCTCCTCGTACGCCCGGGAGGAGAGCCCCGGCGCCCCGCACGACGGCCAGGTCTGGTTCTACGACCCCAAGCGCCGCACCCTCACCCTCAAGGTGCTGCTCGGCGTCAACCCGGCCCCCGAGCAGGACGGCGCCTTCGACGGCCCGGACAACATCACCGTCTCCCCGTACGGCGGCCTGGTCATCGCCGAGGACGGCGAGGGCGTCCAGCACCTCTTCGGCGCGACCGAGAGCGGCCGCACGTACCCGATCGCCCGCAACGACCTGAACGACAGCGAGTTCACCGGCGTCGTCTTCTCGCCCGACGGCGACACCCTCTTCGCCAACATCCAGGACCCCGGCATCATGGTCGCGATCACCGGCCCCTGGCGCCGCCAGCCGCGCCGCTGAACCCTGGTGCCGTCCATGAACTGACATCTAACATGTCAGTTCATGGACGCCTTGCGGCCCGTGGGCCGGACCCTGCTGCGCGACCGGGCGTACGAGACGCTGCGCGACGCCATCGTGCGCGGCGACCTCGCGCCCGGTTCCGTGGTCAAGGACACCGAACTGGCCGAACGGCTCGGGCTCTCGCGCGCACCCGTGCGCGAGGCCCTGGCCCGGCTCGGCGACGAAGGCCTCGTCGAGACCAAGCCGCAGAGCTACACCCGGGTCACCCGGCTGGTGAGCCGGGTCGTCCGGGACGCCGCCTCCGTGGTGCGGGTGATGCACGAACTCGCCGCCCGCACCGCCGTGCCGCTGCTCGGCCCCGAGGGCATCCGCGCCATGCGCGAGGCCAACGAGCGGTTCGCCGCGGCCGTGCGCACCGCCGACGTCGACGCCGCCCTGCGGGCCGACGACGAACTCCACCAGGTGCTCGTCGGAGCGAGCGGCAACCACGCCCTCGCCGCCACCGTCGAGCGCTACACCCCGCTGCTCCGCCGCGTCGAGCGGCACCTCTTCGGCGACGCCGGCACCTGTGTCTCCGCCGCGCTGCACACGCTGCTCATCGACGCGTGCGAGGCGGGCGACACCGAGGAGGCGGTGCGGGTCACGACGGAGATATGGCGGGCCCTGGAGGAACTCGCGGACGAGGCGACGGAGCCCAGGACCCCGGCGTCCACGACCTGACCGTCACCCACCCCGGGAGCCCGCATGCCGACGATCGCCGACCACGACCGCTATCCGCTGCTCTTCGGGCCCTCGCCCGTGCACCCGCTGCGGCGGCTCACCGACCACCTCGGCGGCGCCACCCTGTGGGCCAAGCGCGAGGACTGCAACTCCGGCATCGCGTACGGCGGGAACAAGACCCGCAAGCTGGAGTACCTGGTCGCCGACGCGCTCGCCCAGGGCTGCGACACGCTCGTGTCGATCGGCGGCGTCCAGTCCAACCACACCCGCCAGGTGGCCGCCGTCGCCGCCCACGCCGGCCTCAAGTGCGTCCTGGTGCAGGAGAGCTGGGTGGACTGGCCGGACTCCGTCTACGACAAGGTCGGCAACATCCTGGTCAGCCGCCTCGCCGGCGCCGACGTGCGCCTGGTGCGGGCCGGTTTCGGCATCGGCTTCAAGGAGAGCTGGGAGCAGGCCCTGCGCGAGGTCGAGGAGGCGGGCGGGAAGCCGTACGCCATCCCGGCCGGCGCCTCCGACCACCGGCTCGGCGGGCTCGGCTTCGCCAACTGGGCCTATGAGGTGGCCGAGCAGGAGCGCGAGCTCGGCGTCTTCTTCGACACGGTCGTGGTCTGCTCGGTGACCGGCTCCACCCAGGCCGGGATGGTCGCCGGCTTCGCGGCCCTCGCCGAGGAGGGCGGTCCGGCCCGCCGGGTCATCGGCATCGACGCCTCCGCCAAGCCCGTGGAGACCCACGAGCAGATCACCCGGATCGCCCGCGACACCGCGGCCCTGATCGGCGTCGAACGCCCGGTCACCGCCGCCGACGTGGAGCTGGACGAGCGCTACCACGCCGGCGTGTACGGCATCCCGGACGAGGCCACCCTGGCGGCGATGCGGCTCGCCGCCCGGACCGAGGGCATGGTCACCGACCCCGTCTACGAGGGGAAGTCGATGGCCGGACTGATCGACCTGGTGGAGCGGGGCGAGATCGGCCGCGACGCGACCGTCCTCTACGCCCACCTGGGTGGCCAGCCGGCCCTCAACGCGTACAGCGCGCTGTTCTGACCGGCGAGCAGGGCCCCCGCCCGCCGCTCAGAGCGCCTGGGCGGCGGGCTTCACCATGCCCCGCACGGTGCGGGACTTCACGAACTCGCCCATCGCCGTCATCTCCCACTCGCCGGAGAACTGCCGGATCAGCTTTGCCATCATCACGCCGGTCTGCGGCTCGGCCGTGGTCAGGTCGAAGCGGACCAGCTCCTCGCCGCTGGCGGCGTCGATGAGCCGGCAGTAGGCCTTGGCGACCTCGGTGAACTTCTGCCCGGAGAAGGAGTTGACGGTGAAGACCAGGCCGGTGGTGTCGGCGGGCAGCCGGCCCAGGTCCACCGTGATGACCTCGTCGTCGCCCGCGCCCTCGCCGGTCAGGTTGTCCCCGGAGTGCTTGACGGCGCCGTTCAGGATGGACAGCTTGCCGAAGTAGCAGCTGTCGATGTGGTTGCGCTGGGGGCCGTAGGCGATGACGGAGGCGTCGAGGTCGATGTCCCGGCCGCGGTAGGCCGGCTCCCAGCCCAGGCCCATCCTCACCTGGGAGAGCAGCGGCCGGCCGCCCTTGACCAGGGACACGGTCTGGTTCTTCTGGAGGCTGACCCGGCCCTTGTCCAGATTGATCTTCCCGCTGCCGGCGGGCGGCGCCGGCGGGGCCGGGGGAGCGGCCGGCGGGGCGGCCGGCACCGGGGGAGCGGAGACGGGCGCCGGGGGAGCGGCCGGCGCGGGTGCGGCCACGGGGGCGGGCGCCGGCTCCTCGTCCACGCTCACGCCGAAGTCGGTGGCGATCCCGGCCAGCCCGTTCGCGTACCCCTGACCGACCGCACGGGCCTTCCACTGCCCGTTGCGCAGATAGATCTCCATGACCACCAGCGCCGTCTCGGTGCCCAGCTGCGGCGGGGTGAAGGTGGCGAGCACGCTGCCGTCGTCGGAGTTGCGCAGCGTGGCGGTGGGCTCGATGCCCTGGAAGGTCTGGCCGGCGGCGTCCGGGCTCGCGGTCACCACGATCTTCTCGATCCCGGCCGGCACGGCGGCGGTGTCCACCAGGATGGCGTCCGGCGCGGCGCCGCCGCCCGAGCGGTAGGAGACGCCGGGGCCCGCGGGCTGGTTGTAGAAGATGAAGTCGTCGTCGGAGCGCACCTTGCCGTCGGCGCCGAGCAGCAGGCCCGAGACGTCGAGCCGCACCGGGGCGGCGACGTCCACCGCCACGCGCACGGCGGTGAGAGGGATGTTCGAGCCAGGGGTCATAGCGGTCATGACCGGGATAACGATCGGGACGGCTTTGCCGTTCCCTTACCTTGCCCGGGTTCGGCCACCCCGGTGACGGCGGGGCGTGGAGCGGGGCCGGTGACGGCGGGCGGTGTGCCTATTCTTTCGAACGTGAGTGTGGGTGTGGGTGGGAGCTCTTTCCGGACGCGGGACGTGGACGAGGCGCGCGAGGAGATCGACGCGCGCTACTACGCCAACTTCATGGACGTGATCGACACGCGGGGCCGGCCCTTCGCGGCCCGCTTCGACACCGTCGGCCTCGGGCCGCTGATGATCGGCGACCTCGGCTGCGGCGCCGACGTGCGGATGCGCTTCGGCGAGCTCGGCGCCTACCACCTCAACGCCCCGCAGAGCGGCACCATGGAGCTGCGCCAGGGGCGGAACGGGCGGCGGCTGCTCGCCACGCCCGAGGAAGCGGTGCTGCTCGACCCGTCCGGGGACACCTGCCTGGACCGCTGGAGCGGCGACTGCCGCACGCTTTCGGTCAAGATCGACGCGGCGGCGCTCCAGGACCGCCTGGAGCGGCTGATCGGACGGGCGCCGGACCGCCGCCTCGCCTTCGTGCCGCGCCTCGACATCACCCGCGGGCCCGGCCTGAGCTGGGTGACCTTCGCCCGGCAGGTGGCCGCGGGGGCGCTCGCCGGGGACGGGCTCGCCACCCACGCGCTGGTGGCGGGGCCGCTCCAGGAGGCGCTGCTCAACGGGCTGCTGCTGGCCGCCGAGCACCCCTGGCGCGAGGAGCTGGCGCACCCCGGCGAACCGGCCAGGCCGGCGCCGGTGAAGCGGGCCATGGACGCGGTGCGGGCCCGCCCCGAGCACCCCTTCACCAGCACCGAGCTGGCCGGGCTCGCCCGGGTGAGCGTGCGCCGCCTCCAGGAGTCCTTCCGGCAGTACGTGGGGATGTCGCCGATGGCGTACGTGCGCGAGGTGCGCCTGGAGCGGGTCCACGAGGAGCTCCGGGCGGGCGACCCGGACGGGCTGAGCGTCGGCGAGGTGGCCTGGCGCTGGGGCTTCACCCACCCCGGCCGCTTCGCGGCCCAGTACCGGGCCCGGTTCGGCGAACCGCCCTCGCGGACGCTGCGCGGCTGAGGCGGGCCGGTTCCGGGGGCCGGGTCGGGGGTCCGTGCGGTCCGTACCGGGCCCGCGCGGTGTCCGGCATGCGAACGCGTCGCGCTTTGCGGACAGTCGCCGCGCTCCGCGGATCGCGGTGATCTTGACCGAAACGTATCGTCGGCTTCGTCCGCGGGCGTCATGCGTCGCCCGCGTCGACCCGGGTCCCGGCCGGCTCCCCCGCTTTGTCCGGCCGGGCCTGAGCTTCTTCCGCCCCCGGTTCCGGGGCGCGGCTCAGTGGGGCCAGCGCGGCGGGTCCTCGCAGAAGTGGCCGCCCAGATAGAGGTCGTCGGCGCTGCCGGGGGCCGGCAGGCCGTGCTCCGAGACGATCTTCTCGGCCCAGGCCTCGGAGTCGTCCCTCGGCTCGTAACCGAGCGCGCAGGCCGAGGACAGGTCCCACCACTCGCGCGTGTTGGCGGAGGAGCCGTAGACCACGGTGTGGCCGACCTCGGGCGCGCTGAGCGCCGCGTGGAACAGCCGGGCGCAGTCGCCGGGGCTGAGCCACAGGGACAGCATCCGCACCGAGGTGGGCTCGGGGAAGCAGGAGCCGATCCGCACCGAGACGGTCTCGACGCCGTGCTTGTCCCAGTAGAACTGCGCCAGGTCCTCGCCGAAGGCCTTGGACAGCCCGTAGTGGGTGTCGGGCCGGTGCGGGAGGTCGACCGGCAGCGGCGGCTCGCCCGCGCGGGGTCGGGGGGTGAAGCCGACGGCGTGGTTGCTGGAGGCGAAGACGACCCGGGGGACGCCCTCCTCGCGCACCGCCTCGTAGAGGTGCTGGAGGCCGATGACGTTGGCGGCGACGATCTTGTCGAAGTCGGCCTCCAGCGAGATGCCGGCGAGGTGGACGACGGCGTCGACGCCGCGCACGGCCTCGCGCAGTGCCTCGCGGTCGGCGAGGTCGGCGAGGACGGCGTCCGGGTCGCCGGGCACCGGGACCATGTCGAGCGACCGCACCGTGTAGCCGTACGGGGGCAGCAGCGCGCGCAGATGGGTGCCGACGCCACCGGCGGCCCCGGTGAGCAGGACGGTGCGGGGTGCGGGGTTCAAGGCGGGATCTCCGTCCGTAGACCGTATTCACGCATGTGGAAGGCCCGCCACGCTAGGTACTGCCGGTTGCGGCGTCAAGAACACGTGCGGCAAAGGGACTTCGCTTCTTGACCGCCCCATTGGGGCTGCCTTAGCGTGCAGTCGTTCAAGAATATGGACAGTAGTCAGAATCTTGTACGCCAGGGAGTGCCCGTGACCACACCCCCGCTTGCCGACCGGCTCGACGGACTGCTCTTCTTCCCCGTCACCGCCTTCGGTCCGGACGGCGGCGTCGACCTCGACGTCTTCCGCGCCCACGTGCGGGCCGGGATCGACGCCGGTGCGGGCGCCGTCTTCGCCTGCTGCGGCACCGGAGAGTTCCACGCGCTGACCCCCGAGGAGTTCCGCGACTGCGTCGCCGCCGCCGTGGCGGAGGCCGCCGGCCGGGTGCCCGTGCTCGCCGGCGCGGGCTACGGCACCGCCCTCGCCGTCCGCTACGCCCGGCTCGCCGAGGAGGCCGGCGCCGACGGGCTGCTCGCCATGCCCCCGTACCTCGTGGTCGCCGACCAGGCCGGGCTGCTCCGCCACTACACCGAACTCGCCGCCGCCACCCGGCTCGACGTCATCGTCTACCAGCGCGACAACGCGATCCTCACCCCCGAGACGGTCGTCGCCCTCGCCCGCACCCCCGGCGTCATCGGCCTCAAGGACGGCCACGGCGACCTCGACCTCATGCAGCGGATCGTCAGCGCCGTCCGCTCCGCCGGCCTCGGCCTGCGCTACTTCAACGGCCTGCCCACCGCCGAACTCACCGGCCTCGCCTACCGGGCCATCGGCGTCGGCCTCTACTCCTCCGCGGTCTTCTGCTTCGCCCCCGACATCGCCCTGGCCTTCCACCGCGCGCTGGCCGACGGCGACGACGCCACCGCCGAGCGCCTCATCGACGCCTTCTACCGCCCGCTCGTCGAACTGCGCTCGCGCGGCCGGGGCTACGCGGTCTCGCTGGTCAAGGCGGGCGTCCGGATGGGTGGTCTGGACGTCGGCGAGGTCCGGCCGCCGCTCAGCGAGCCGCACCCCGAGCACGTGAGGGAACTCGCCGCGATCCTCGCCCGCGGCCGGGCGGAACTCGCGGCCCTGGCGGGCCCGTCGGCCGGGGAGGTTCGGTGAGAGCGGGCGCCTTCCTCTACCCGTGGGACGTCGTCGGCGACCCGGCCGCGCCCGGCCGGCTCGCCACCCTCGGCCTCGACCGGATCACCCTGGCCGCCGCCTACCACTCCACGCGCGCGGTGACCCCGCGCCACCCCCGGCACCGGGTCGTCACCGCCGAGTACGCCGCCGTGCTCTACCCGCCGGACCCGGCTCGCTGGCGGGGCCGCGCCCTCGCCCCGTACCCCGCGGGTGACTGGGCGCCCGGCGACGCGTTCGGCGCGGCGGCGGAGGCGCTGGCGGGCGCGGCCCTGGAGGTGCACAGCTGGGTCGTGCTCGCGCACAACTCCCGCCTCGGCGCGGAGCATCCGGAGACCTCCGTGGTGAACGCCCACGGCGACCGCTACCCCTGGGCGCCGTGCATCGCCCAGGACGCGGTCCGCGCCTTCCTGGTGGACCTCGCGGCCGAGGCGGCGGTACGGCCCGGGGCGGTCGGCACCGAACTGGAGTCCTGCGGCTGGTACGGGCTCGCGCACCTGCACGCCCACGACAAGACGGGCGGCCTGCCCGCCGGGCCCGACGCGCAGTACCTGATGTCCCTGTGCTTCTGCCCCGCCTGCCGGACGGGGTACGGGGAGCGGGGCGCCGACCCGGACGAACTGGCCGCGGCGGTGCGCGCCGCCCTGGAGCCCGCCTGGCGCGGCGGCCCCGCCGCCCCGCTCCCCGCCCCCCTCGCGGCCGCCGCCCTCGCCCACCGCCTCGCCACCGCCCGCACCTTCCAGGAGGCCGCCGTCACCGCCGTCCGCGCCGCCGCCCCACCCGGCTTCCGCGTCCTCCTGCACGCCGACCCCACCCCCCACCACACCGGTGCCGACCCCGGCACCGACCCGTCCCACGTCCTCACCTTCGCCGACGGCGTCGTGACCCCCGCTTCCCACATCCCCGCCTTCGCCCCCCACACCCGCCCGGGAACCACCCTCGCCGCCAACCTCCCCGTGGTCCACGCCCTGGGCGCCACCCCCCACGCCCTCACCGCCGACGCCCACCGCGCCGCCCGGCAGGGCGCCACCGAACTCAGCCTCTACCACGCGGGCCTGGCCTCGGACACGGATCTGAAGGCGGTGCGCGAGACGCTGGCGGCCTTGCGCTGAGGGACCCTGCGTCAGGCGCGGCCCGGCGGTCCGGCCGGTGCGGGGGCGGCGGCCTTCTCGTCGGCGCGGGCGGGGCGGACCAGGGTCGCGAGGGCCGCCGCGCCCAGGAGGCCGGCTGTGGCGAGGGCGGGGAGGAGGAAGCGGGGGTCGACGAGGGAGGTCAGGGCGGCGCCGGCCGCGAGGGCGAGGGCGTTGGGGGCGAAGAGGAGGGTGTGGGCGGTGCCCGCGGCCCGGCCCACCGCCTCGGCCGGGACCTCGCGTTGGAGGGCGGTCATGGCGGCGACCAGGACCCAGGGCAGGCCGATGCCGATGAGGGCACCGGCCGCGAGGGCGACCGGGGTGGAGGGGAGGACGCGGGCGGCGGCGCCCACCGAGAAGAGGGCCAGACCTGCGGTCGCGAGGACGCGCTCCGGGACGCGGCGGAGCAGCGGGCCCGCCAGGAGCCCGGCCGCGACGGAGCCGGCGCCCTGGGCCGCGTAGAGGACGCCCGCGTAGGCGGGGGCGCGGCCCAGGACGTCGTCCACGACCGCGTAGATCGCCGCGCCGTTGAGCCCGGCGAGCAGCATCGTGAAGCCGCCCGCGAGCACCAGCGGCCGCAGCACCGGCGACCCCCACAGCAGCCGGGCGCCCTCGGCCACCCGCGGCCGCTCCTGGCGCTCAGGGCGCGCCTCGCGCACCCCCAGGAGGCCGAACAGGGCCGCCGCCACCGCGAAGGTGCCCGCGTCGAGCAGGGCGACCGGGCCGCCGCCGTACCGTGCGAAGAGGCCCGCGGCGACCAGCGGGGCGATCAGCTTCATGGCCTCGTTCGCCGTCATCCGCAGGCCGTTGAAGTCCCCGAGCCGCTCCCGGTCGAGCGCGCCCGCCGCCAGCGCGGACTCCGCCGCCTCGTGGACGGCGCCCTGCGTCCCGTACACGAGCAGCAGGACGAACAGCAGCCACACCCGGTCCGCCCGGTCCACCCACAGCAGCAGGGGCAGCAGCAGCGCCATCGCCGTGTTCAGGACGACGAGCAGCGGCCGCCGCCGCACCCGGTCGGCCACGGCGCCGAGCCACGGGCCGAGCAGGGCGGGCGCCCACAGGGCGAAGGCGGTGAGCGCCGCCAGCCCGTCGGACCCCGTCAGGGACTTCACCCAGATCCCGGACACCAGCCACATCGCCGTGGTGCCGAATCCGGACACGAGCACGGCCGTCAGATACAGAGGTACACGCATGACGGCAGGCTGCCGTCTGAGGAGCCCCGCCCGGATCGGGCACCTTCCCTAGGGAACGGCCGGCTCCCGCACTACCGGCACGGGCCGCGCGTTCCGCTCGCCCGCCGGCGGGGCGGCGTGCGCCAGCGCGCGGTGCGCCCGGCGCAGTGCCCGGCGGGCCATGAACGGGTGGACCCGGCGCACCACGGCGAAGTACAGCCGGCCCGCCGTGTTGTGCAGCCGCACGGCACTGACCAGGGTCACGGACGCGGTCTCCGCGTCGAGCAGCACGGAGGCGCGGTAGTCCAGGTGCGGCAGGTCCTCGCCGAGCACGATCTCGTGCTCGCCCGCGGCCCGGACCGGCGCCCGCAGCACGTGCCGCCAGGCCGCCGGATCACGCTCGACGCCGGACGGCAGCGGCAGCCGGTAGGCGTCGGCGTAGTCGGGCTCCGGCACGGCGGCGTGCAGCAGCGCCGCCCCGGACGGCACCGGCACCGGCACCGGGCGCAGCCACATCAGGCGGTTCACCAGCCGCGCCCGGGCCGGGCGCCGGGCCGGCGGGTGGGGCAGGCCGCCGAGCACCGCGCGCTCGGCGTTGTCGAAGGCCTCCTCGACCATCGTGTCGTGCACGGGCTCGACCGCCAGCTTGAAGAGCAGGAACGCCCGGACGCCCATGGTCACTTCGAGGACGTGGGAGATCCGGCAGCGGTCCGGGCCGAGCGGCTCGACCTCGAAGCGGTGGTAGCCGGTGCCGAGCCCGTCGTCGGTGGTGTCGAAGCGCACCGAGCGCCCGGGCTCGTGGGCGGCGACCCGGTAGCGGACCCGGCCGTGACCGCCGTCGGCGCCGACGGCGAGCGGCCCGTCGAGCACCATCGCCGGCCACACGGGAGTGGGGAAGAGCGGGTCGTCCGGCGCGGAGAGCCGGTCGAGGAGGGCGCCGACGGTCTCGGCGGGGGCCTCCACGACCCTCTGGTGGACGTTGCGTACCGTGCGCGTTCCGGGCATGACCGGACCTCCATACGGGAGCGTATGTTCCAACCGTACGGTACCGTACGGAAGCATGCAGGACTCCACGGCCCCCCAGGAACAGGACTCCACGGCCCCCGGCCCCCAGGACTCCCCGGCCACCCGGGCGCGACGCGGCGCCCGCAAACGGCTCACCGCCGACGACTGGGCGGACGCGGCCCTCACCGTGCTCGCCGAACGCGGACTCGCCGGAGTCGCGGTGGAACCCCTCGCCGCCCGCCTGGGCACCACCAAGGGCAGCTTCTACTGGCACTTCGCCAACCGCGACGCCCTCGTCGCCGCGGCCCTCGCCCGCTGGGAGGAGACCTCCACCGAGCGCATCATCCGCGCCATGGAGGCCGCCGAAGCCGACCCCGCCGCCCGCCTCGCCGCACTGCTGCGCGGGGCGACCGCCACCGCCGCCGAACACCCCTTGGAGGTGCGGCTGCTCGCCGCCGGCGACCACCCGGAGGTCGCCGCGGCCCTCGCCCGCGTCACCGAGCGCCGCGTGGGCTATCTCGCCCACCTCTTCGAACTGCTGGGCTTCCCCGCCGACCGGGCGCGCCACCGCGGCCTGCTCGCCTACACCAGCTACCTGGGCCACGCCCAGCTCTCCCACGCCGTCCCGCAGTCGGTCCCGGCCGACCCCGCCTATCTGGCGGCCGTGACGGAGGCACTGCTCAAGCCGTGAAGGCCGCTCCTGACGGAGGAGGTCCTCAGGCCGTGACCCGGGCCGCGCGCCGGGACTCGTACCGCAGCGCCAGGCCCGTCGCCAGCGCGCCCGCGCCCTCCCAGAGGCCCACGCCGAGGAAACCGGCCGGGGCGCGGTCGCCGAGCACCGCGAGGGTGAAGACCGTGCAGGTGAGCAGCCGGAAGGGCACCGTCCAGCGGAAGAAGGACCTCCAGTCGGCCAGGGCGGCCAGCACGTAGTAGACGCCCATGTTGAGGGCCGCCATCGAGGAGGCCGTCAGGAAGAGCAGGGTGTGGTCGTCCGCGGCCCGTTCCGCACCGGGGACCGGGGCGAGGCCCATCAGGCGGATCGTGGTGTCCGGCGAGACCAGGCCCACCGCGCCGAGCGCCGCGGCGAGGACGCCGAAGACGGCCATGGTCCAGCCGGACGGGGAGCGGGGCAGACGCACGTTCGAGAGCATGCCCCCTGCATATCGTGCGGCGGGGGCCGGACACCAACCGGCCCCCGCCTCCTGTCACTTCGGATCCGGGACACTTCGGACCCACGCCCCTGCGAACCCGGGGGCACCTCGGAGCCTCCGCCCCGCGCCCCGGCGGGTCAGCCCAGCGCGGCCTTCATCATCGCCTTCGCCACCGGCGCCGCGAGCCCGTTGCCGCTGACCTCCGAGCGCGCCGCGCCGGAGTCCTCGATCATCACCGCGACCGCCACCTCCTTGCCGGTCGCCGGGTCCTTCGCGTACGAGGTGAACCAGGCGTACGGCGTCTTGCTGTTGTTCTCGCCGTGCTGCGCCGTGCCCGTCTTGCCGCCGACCTCCACGCCGCCGCCGATCGCCGCGTTGCTGCCGGTGCCCTCCTCGACGACCGTCCGCATCGCGCTGCGCAGCTGCCGCGCCGTGTCCGCCGACACCACCCGCTCGGTCGCGCCGTCCTCGTAGCTCTGCAGCGCGTCGCCGTCGGAGTCGACCACCTGCGCGACCATGTGCGGGCTCGCCAGCAGGCCGTCGTGGGAGAGGGCCGCCGACACCATCGCCATCTGGAGCGGCGTGGCCGTCACGTCGAACTGCCCGATGCCGCTCAGCGCCGTCTGCGCCTGGTCCATCCCGGTCGGGTACACGCTCGGGTAGGCGCGCACGGGGACGTCCAGCTCCTCGTCGTCGAAGCCGAACCTCTCCGCCATCGCCCTGACCTTGTCCTGGCCGAGGTCGACCGCCATCTTGCCGAAGACGTTGTTGCAGGAGTAGCGCAGGGCGGTGCGGATCGTGGCGTTCTCGCACGGCGCCGAGGCGTTCTCGTTCCTCAGCACGGTCCTGGTCCCCGGCAGGGTGTACGGCATCGGGCTGTCCGTCGCCGTGTCGACCGAGCCGTACAGGCCGTCCTCGAGCGCCGCCGCCGCGACCACCAGCTTGAACGTCGAGCCCGGCGGGAGCGGCTGCCGCAGCGCCCGGTTCACCAGCGGTTTGTCCTCGTCCTCCGTCAGCCGCCGCCACTCCTCGCCGTCCGTCATCCCGGCGATCTTCGACGGGTCGTAGGACGGGGTGGACACCATGCCGAGGATCCGGCCCGTCTTCGGGTCGATGGCGACGGCGGCGCCCTTCTTGTTCCCCAGCGCCCGGTAGCCCGCCTCCTGCACGGCCGGGTCGATCGTCGTCACGACGGTGCCGGGCTCGGCCCGCTTGCCGGTGAGCGCGTCGACCGGGTTCTTCAGCCGGGTGTCGGTGCCGTCGAGGACGTCGGCGTAGATGCCCTCCAGCTGGGTCGCCCCGTAGGCCTGCGAGCTGTAGCCCGTGACCGCCGCGTACAGGGCGCCGTCCGTGTAGTCCCGCTTGTAGGCGAGGTCGCCGCCCCTGGTCTCCTTCGATCCGGTGACCGGTGAGCCGGCCACGACGATGTTCCCGAGCGGTTCCGCGTACTGCGCGATGATCTTCCGCCGGTTGTTCTTCTCGTTCGCGAGGGCCTTGCCTTCGTACGCCTGCACCCAGGTGGCCCGGCCGAGGAGGGCGAGCACCAGGAGGAGCGTGAAGACCGAGGCGCGCCTGATCGTCTTGTTCATCCCACTGTGCGGGACGACCGGGGCGCGGCCGATCGTTCCTGATGTGTCCGGTTTCTCAGGGAACCTTCATGTGAGGACCGGTCAGGGACGTGTTCCGGGCCACGCCCCGGATCAGGCGCTCGGCCGGATGAAGCCCGACTCGTACGCCGCGATCACCGCCTGCGTACGGTCCCGGGCGCCCGTCTTCGCGAGCACCGCCGCCACGTGCGACTTCACCGTCGCCGCGCCGACCCCCATCCCGGCCGCGATCTCCGCGTTGGTCAGCCCCTTCGCCATCCGGCGCAGCACCTCCGCCTCCCGCTCGGTCAGCCGGGCCGCCCAGGCCGGTGCCGCCGGCTGCCGGCGGGCGTGCTCGGCGGCCAGCGCCCGCACCGCCGCCGGGTAGAGCAGCGAGTCGCTCGTGGCGACCAGCCGGACCGCGCTCACCAGCTCCTCCGGGGCGGCCCGCTTGAGCAGGAAACCGGCCGCGCCCGCGCGCAGCGCGTCGTACACGTAGGCGTCGTTCTCGAAGGTGGTCACGACGACGATCCGCGGCGCCGCGGGCCCGGACAGGAGCAGCCGGGTCGCCTCGATGCCGTCGAGCTCCGGCATCCGCACGTCCATCAGGACCACGTCGGGCCGCAGCTCCCGCACCACCGCCACCGCCTCGGCGCCGGTGGCCGCCTCCCCGACGACCGTCAGGCCGGGCTCGGCGTCGAGGATCACCCGCAGCGCCGTCCGCACCATCCGCTCGTCGTCCGCGAGCACGATCCTGATCACCGCGGTCCCCCTCCTCGGGGCGGCGCCCCGTCTCCCACCGGCAGGCGCGCGGCGAGCCGCCACACACCGTCCGCCGGTCCCGCCCCGGCCGTGCCGCCGAGCAGCCGGGCGCGCTCGGCCACCCCGCGCAGGCCCCGGCCGCCGTCCGGGCGGGCCACCGGTGCCGGGCGGCCCGGACCGGGCAGCGGGTTCTCCATGGTGATCTCCAGCGCGTCCCCCGACAGCGCGATCCGCGCCGTCACCGTCTCGTCCCGCGCGTACCGCACCGCGTTGGTCAGCCCCTCCTGCACGATCCGGTACGCCTCCCGCGCCACCGCGTCCGGCAGCCCGGCCAGATCCCCGCGCACCGTCAGCGCCACCCGCGGCCCGGCGCCCCGCACCAGCGCCTCCAGGGCGTCCAGGGCGTTCAGACCGGGCGCCGGGAGCGCGCCGTCGTCCTCGCCGCTGCGCAGCAGGCCCAGCACCGCGTCGAGCTCGCCGACCGTGCGCCGGGTCGTCTCCTCGATCGCGGTCAGCGCCTCGCGTACGAAACCGGGCTCGTCCGTGCCGGAGTCGAGCACCCGGCGCGCGGCCGCCGCCTGGAGCGTCACGGCGCTCAGCGCGTGCCCGACCGAGTCGTGCAGCTCGCGGGCGAGCCGGTTGCGCACCGCGAGCTCGGCGGCCCGTCGTTCGGCGGCGGCCAGTCGGTCCGCCGGGCTCGGCCCGAGCAGCCGGGGAGCCGCCGCCGCGAGCAGCGCGCCCGCCGCCGCGGCCGTCGCGGCGAGGGCGAGCAGCATCAGCAGCCCGAGCGGCGGTCCGGCCCAGACGAGCCAGGGGTGGTCCAGGTGCCAGAAGCGGCCGAGCTCCGAGGCCCGCAGGGCGGGCGAGAACGGCAGCGCGGCCACCGCGAGCGCGAACGGCGGCAGCGCCAGACTGGCCCCGCTGAGCAGCGCGCCCGTGCCCAGGTGCAGCACGAACCAGCCGGCCGTGCGCGCCCGTGCGGCCCGCCCGCGCGCCGGGCCCTCCGCGAACCGGTCGGGCGCCACCCCGCACAGCGCCCGCGCCGCCGCCACCGACATCGGCCGGGTGAGCGGGAAGAGCGCGGTGAGCGCGGCGATCGGCAGCCCCACCCCGTACGCCCCGAACTGTGCGAGCGGGCTGCCGCCGAACATCGCGGGGCCGTCCGCGAACGGCCCGACGACCAGGGTGCCGACCAGCCAGTACGGCATGAACAGCGCGCCGCCCACGATCAGGTGCAGCCAGCGCCGCCGGGCCCGCTGCCCGAACAGCACCCGCGCGCAGGGGCCCAGCCGCCCGCGGCCCGTCGGTCCGCCGCTCATCCGCCCGCGGGCCCGCGGCGGCGCAGCACCACGGCGAGACAGCCGGCCAGCAGGAATCCGGTGATCATCTCGCCAGCGTAGGCGGTGATCATCAGGCCCGTCGGCTCTTTCCCGGGATCGGCGAGCGGCAGCAGCGAGACCAGCGACATGTAGGCGCCCCAGCACCCGACCGCGGCCGAACCCACCCAGGTCAGGGCCATCGCGGTGCGGGTCCGCAGCCCGGCCGGCCGGCGCGTCACCAGGAGCAGGGTGGCGAGCGGGGCGAGGACGAGGAACAGGGCCCGGACCGCGTCCACGGTTGCCCGGTCGGCGTCGTGGCGCGCGGCGAGCTCGGGGGAGAGGCCGGCGGTCGAGCCGCAGGCCCACAGCACGGTCAGGGCGGCGGGCAGCAGCGCGAGGACGGTCGCCGCCACGGCGCCGGCCCGCACCCGGGTCCCGGTGAGCCCGGCGGGCAGCTCGCCGAGCCGCCCGGCCCAGACGTGGCCCCAGCGGTCGCGGGCGTACAGCGCGAAGAGGGCGCCGAGCGCGAGGCCCTGGACGATGAAACCGCCGTAGACGACGGGGAAGACCCACGCGTCGAGGAAGGGCTCGTCGGCCGGCCCGGAGGAGCCCCCGTCCTGTCCGGTGACGAGCGCGACGACCAGCTGCGCCGGATAGCCCGCCATGATCGGGGCGAGCAGACCGGTCGCCGCCCACATCGGCAGCACGAGCAGCCAGGCCCGCACCCGCAGCCCCCACGGCCGGGTGAGGAGCAGGGCGAGCAGCACCACGACGGCGTCCGCGAGGACGGTGAGGGAGTTGCCGACGGCCATCGCCGTCGGATGGTCGAGGAGCGCGCTCCCGTCGGGAATGCCGATCCGGCCGCCGCCGATCCACGTCACCTTGAGCGCGATGTACGGCAGGCAGGCCACGATCGCGAGCACGCGCAGCACGCGCCGGGCGGGCGAGGCGGGCGAGGCGGGGCGGCGGTCGCCGGACGCGGCGGCTGCGGTGCGGTGGGCGGGGGCCTCGGAGCGGCGTCCGGTACGGGCCGGACGGGCGGTCGGTGTCGTCATGCCCCCACGCTCCCGCGCACCCCCGCCCCTGCGCGTCCTGCCGGACGGCGAACCGCCTCCGCCGCACGGGGGAGAGGCCGCCGTCCGCGCGAAGGACCTAACATCGGCGCCGTGGGGACGGACATCGAAGGCGTGATCGAGGTACGCGGGACCGACGGGAGCTGGGAGGACCGCGCCTGGCTGGGTGACTTCGGGATCTGGCGGGAGTCGTACGCGCGGGAGGTCCTGTTCGGGTACGGCGGGGGCCTCGGGACCGTACGGGAGCTCTTCCCGCTCCGCGGGCTGCCGGCGGACGCCGCCGATCACATCCCCGACGACGAGGTCAACCACACGCACACGTACGTCACCTGGGCCGAGGTGGCGGCCGCCGACTGGGACGCGCCGCTGTGCGACGGCCCCGTCGGACCCTGGGTCGGCGAGTGGCGGCCGGGTCCGGACGGCGAGCCGGCCTTCCACGACATCGTGTGGATCCCGGACGAGGTGGAGCGCGTGGCCGACGTGGTCTTCGGCGAGGAGCTGTGCCCGTGGGAGTGGCCGGAGGGTGGCGAGGTGCCGTGGAACGGGGCCGTCTACCGCCCGGTCGTCATCACCGCCCGCATGTTCGCCCCGCCGGACGGCACGTGGGCCCCCGTCTGGGACACCATGCGCGCTCTGGCCGCCGAGCACGGGGACGAGCACGTGCGCCTGGTGGTGTGGATCGGCTGAGGTCGCCCCGATGGGTCCTCAGAGCCGCCGGGTGGCGAGCGCCAGCCGGTCGCGGGCGTCGAACAGGGCGTCCCTGATGAGCTGTTCGTGCCCCGGGGTCAGCCGGGCCACCGGCACCGAGCAGCTGATCGCGTCGCGGGCCGGGGTGCGGTAGGGGATGGCGATGCCGAAGCAGCGCAGGCCCAGGGTGTTCTCCTCGCGGTCCACCGCGTAGCCCCGTTCGCGGATCACCCGCAGCTCCTCGATCAGGCGCTCGCGGTCGGTGATCGTGTGCTCGGTGAGCGCGGGCAGCGTCTCCGGCAGCAGCTTGCGGACCTGTTCGTCGCTGTGGGTGGCGAGCAGCGCCTTGCCCAGCGAGGTCGAGTGGGCCGGCAGCCGGCGCCCGACCCGGGTGAACGGGCGCAGGTAGTGCTGGGACTGACGGGTCGCCAGATAGACCACGTTGGTGCCGTCGAGCCGCGCCAGGTGGATGGTCTCGGTGGTGTCGTCGGAGAGGCGGTCCAGGGTGGGCCGGGCGGCGGCCACCACCTCGTCGCCGTCGATGTAGGACGTGCCGACGAGCAGCGCGCGCACCCCGATGCCGTACCGCGTGCCCGTCGCGTCGGTCTCCACCCAGCCCAGCTCGACCAGGGTGCGCAGCAGCATGTACAGGCTGGACTTCGGGTAGCCGACGGCCTCCTGGACGGCGGCGAGCGAGTGCATGCCGGGCCGCCCGGCGAAGTACTCCAGCAACTCCACCGTCCGCACCGCGGACTTGACCTGCGCCCCACCCGAGTCGTTCGTCGCCATCGCCCCTCGCCCTCGCCCCTCGTCATGGCCCCGTCGGTTCCGCGGGAGTCCGGTTCCGGCCCGGGAGGCCCCTTGTGGAGACGGCTCGGCCGTCCCTAGAGTCCCGCTGTCGGATTCACCTACAGGAACCGCGTTCAGAATAGCGAACAACGTGGGCGAGGGGCGTGTCGTGGCAGCACCAGTGTGGAGTGTGGACCCCCGGACGGGGAAGGCGCGGGAGCAGGTCGCCGTGGAGGCCGACGCGGCCGAGGTCGACGCGGCCGTGCGCGCCGCGCACGCCACCCGCGGGGCGCTCGCCGACCGCGGCGCGCGGGCCCGGCTGCTGCGCGCCGCCGCCGACCTCCTGGACGCGGCCCGCGACCGGGTCGTCGAGGCCGCCGACGCCGAGACGGCCCTCGGGCCGGTCCGGCTCACCGGGGAACTCGCCCGCACCACCGCCCAGTTGCGCTACTTCGCCGGCATCGCCGAGGACGGCTCCTTCCTGGACGTGCGGATCTCCCGGCCCGACCCGACGACCACCCCGCCCACCCCCGACCTGCGGCGCACCAAGGTCCCGCTCGGGGTCGTCGCCGTCTACGCGGCCGGCAACTTCCCGCTCGCCTTCTCCGTCCCCGGCGGCGACACCGCGAGCGCGCTGGCCGCCGGCTGCCCGGTGGTGATCAAGGCGCACCCCGACCACCCGGCCACCGCGGAACTGTGCGCCGTGCTGCTGCGCAAGGCCGCCGCCGGGAGCGGACTGCCCGAGGACGTCGTCCGGCTGGTGCACGGCTTCGAGGCGGGCAAGGAGCTCGTCCGGCACCCGCGGGTCGCCGCCGCCGGCTTCACCGGCTCGGTACGGGGCGGCCGGGCGCTCTTCGACGCGGCCGCCGCCCGCCCCGTGCCCATCCCCTTCCACGGCGAACTCGGCTCCCTCAACCCGGTGGTGGTCACCGAGGCGGCGGCCGCGGCGCGGGCCGAGGAGATCGGCGCCGGGCTGGCGGCCTCCATGACCCAGGGGCAGGGCCAGTTCTGCACCAAGCCCGGCTTCGTCCTGGCGCCCGCGGGCGAGGCGGGCGACCGCTTCGTGGCCGCGCTGACCGACGCCGTGAGCGAGACCGAACCCGGCGTGATGCTCGACCACCGGATGCGGGAGGCCTTCCTCGACGGCGTGCGCGAGCGGGCCGCGCTGCCCGGCGTCACCGCGCCCGTCACCCCGGGCGCGGGCGGCGAGCACACGGTCAGCGGCGGGGTCCTCGTCACCGAGGCGGGGCCGCTGGCCCGGGGCGGACACACGGCCCTCCTGGAGGAGTGCTTCGGCCCGGTGACCGTCGTCGCCCGCTACTCCACGCGCGAGGAGCTCGGCACGGTCCTCGGCCTGCTGTCCGGGAACCTCACCGCCACCCTCCAGACCACCGAGGACGACCCCGAGGCCGCCGGACTGCTCGCCGAACTCACCCCGCTGGCCGGCCGGATCCTCGTCAATGGTTGGCCCACCGGCGTGGCGGTCGCCGACGCCCAGCACCACGGCGGCCCCTACCCGGCCACCACCTCCCCCTCCACCTCGGTCGGCGCCACCGCCATCGAACGCTGGCTCCGCCCGGTCACCTACCAGTCGACCCCGCAGCACCTGCTGCCGCCGGAACTCCGGGACGAGGAGGGCGAGTCGGCGGCGGCCGGGGCCTGAGCCGGGCCTGGCCCGAACCTGGATCCGGACCCGGCCTGATCCGTCCGTCAGCGGAGGTGCTGCCGGAAGAAGCCGGCGGCCTCGGCGCCGACCCGGACGCGGGCGTGCGGGTCGGCAGGGTCCGGGGCGAAGAAGTCGTCGTGGCGGACGTCCGGGCCGGCCGAGTGCCCGCTCGCCGTGGGGATGTGCTCCCGGTACGGCCGGGTGTCGACCTCGTACGGGTTCACCGTGTCCGCCCCGCCCCAGCGCAGGCCCACCGGCACCCGCACGGCCGCCAGGCTCTCCGGCGTCACCAGGGCGCCCAGACCGGGGGCCACCAGGAACACCGCCCGCACCCGGGGGTCCGAGAGGTCCGCCCCGGCGGCCTGCGTCCCGGCCCGGGACTCCTCGTCGAGCGGGTGCTTCGCCCGGAGCGCCTCCAGAACCCCGGGGAACTCGGGGATGTCCGGCAGCGGGACCGCCCCCGTGAGCACCGCCCACAGCAGCCGCGGATCGAGCCGGGCGCCGGCGAGGGCCGCCGCCGTGTACCCGCCGAGCGAGAAGCCCGCCACGCCGACCGGACCGAGGGGCTCCTCGGCGGCCAGCGCGTCGAGGACGAAGGAGACGTCCCGGGGGCGCTCCCACACGTGGAGGAAGCCCTCCGGCTCGTAGCCGCCGACGAAGTCGTTGCCGTGGTGGTCGAGGGCCACCACCCGGAAACCCGCCTCGCGCAGCGGCCGTACGAGCCACCCCATGGCGCTCCCGGAGCCCCCGGTGCCGTGCGAGACGACCACCAGCGGCGCCGGCCCGGCCGGGGGTCCGGCCGGCTCCCAGTGGTAGACCCGGACCGGCCGGGGCCGGGCGGGGTCCTTCAGGTCGCTCCGGGAGGCGTCGTGCAGGACGCGTGTCAGGGGCTGTTCGGGTCCGGAGATCGGCATGGCGTCATCGTAGGGATCCGGCCAAGATCCGAAAGGCCCTTGAATGCCTACGCCCCGGCGCGCGCTCGCGGTCATGCCCTCCGCCCGTGCCCGTTCCCGCGCGGCAGGCCCAGCGAGGCGAGGGCCGTCACGGAGAGGAGCACCGCGCTGATCACGAGCGAGGGGCGGAGGGCCGCGGCGACGCCCGTGGCGGCGAAGGAGCCGAAGACCGCGATCGCGAGCGCTCCCGCCGTCTGGCGGACGGCGTTGAGGAGCCGGGCCGCCGTGCCCGCGCGCTCCGGCGGCACGGCCTCCAGCATCGCGGCGATCAGCGGCGGCAGCGCGAAGCCGCAGCCCAGCGCGAGCGGGACGAGCAGCAGGGCCTGGACCGCCCGCGGGGTGTGGGCGTCCACCGACAGCAGGGCGAGCAGACCGGCCACCGCGACCACCTGGCCGACGACGATCGGGAGCCGCGCCCCGTGGCGCGCCGCGACCTTCGCGGACAGCACGTTCACCCCGGCGAGCAGACCGGTCATCGGCAGGAACATCAGGCCCGCGCCCAGCGCGGAGAGCCCGAGCACCTGCTGGAAGAAGAGGCTGAAGACGAAGACCATGCCGTAGAAGGCCACCGTGTTCGCCGCGCCCGCCGAGACCGCCACCCACACCGTCCGGTCGCGGAACAGGCCCAGCGGCACCATCGGGTGCCGCCGCCGCGCCTCGATCAGCAGGAAGGCCGCGAAGGACACCACCGCGAGCCCCAGCGCCCACCAGGCGGCCCGGCCGCCCTCGATCGCCGCGAAGGTCAGCGCGCCGAGCGCCAGCACCGCCGTCACCTGGCCCGGCAGGTCCAGCGGCGCGGGACGGCGGGCCGAGCGCCGCACCCGGGTGAGCAGCGCGAGCGCGAGCAGTCCGAGCGGCAGGTTGATGAAGAAGATCCCGCGCCAGCTCCACGCCGTGGTCAGCGCACCGCCCGCGACCGGCCCGAGGGCCACCGCCACCGTGCCGCCCGCCGCCCACAGCGACACCGCGCGGGCCCGCCGCAGCGGATCGGCGTACGCCTCGCGGACCAGCGCCAGCGAGGCCGGCAGCATCACGGCCGCCGCCGCGCCCTGCACGGTGCGCGCCGCGAGCAGCGCCGGCAGCCCGGGCGCCAGACCGCAGGCGGCCGAGGCCAGCGTGAAGACGACGACCCCCGCCCCGTACGCCCGGCTCGCGCCGACCCGGTCGGCGAGCGCGCCGCTGGACAGCAGCAGCGCGGCGAAGACCAGGGTGTACGCGTCCACCACCCACTGCAGACCGGTCAGGCCGGCCCGCAGCTCCCCGCCGATCGCGGGCAGCGCCACGTTCACCACCGAGGTGTCCAGGGTGATCAGGGCGAAGCCGAGCAGGGCGGCGGCGAGCGCCGGGCCGGGGCCGCGTCCGGCCGGCGGCGGGGACTCAACGGAGGGCGGAGCGAGGTGCGTTGTCGTCATGGGCCTCAGCCTGCGCGGCCGCAGGCCCGTACAGTAGTGGCCCGAATGCCATATGCCCGGAGGTTCTGGCCATGACCGCCGTCCACCGCGTCGCGGTGATCGCCGCCCCGCCCGTGTCGATGTTCAACCTGGCCATTCCGGAGATGCTGTTCGCCAAGGTCGAGACGGCGGACGGACCCGGCTACGAGACCCTGATCTGCGCCCCCGACCCCGGGCCGGTCGCCACCACCGGCGGCCTCGACCTGCACGTGCCGCACGGCCTGGACGCCGTGGCCGGCGCCGACACGGTGATCCTGGCCGGCAGCGGGCGGTACGACGACCCCGACCCGCGGATCCTGGACGTGCTGCGCCGGGCCGGCGCCGACGGCCGGCGGATCGCGTCCATCTGCACCGGTTCCTTCGCGCTCGCCGCCGCCGGCCTCCTCGACGGCCGCAGCGCCACCACCTACTGGGCCTACCGCGAGCTCCTCGCCGAACGGCACCCCGCCGTGGACCTCCAGGACGACGTCCTCTTCGTCCAGGACGGCCCGCTGCTGACCTCCTCCGGCTACGCCGCCGGCATCGACCTGTGCCTGCACGTCATCCGCACCGATCACGGCGCCGCCGTCGCCAACACCGTGGCCCGGCTCGCCCTCGTCGCCCCCGTCCGGCCCGGCGGCCAGGCACAGTTCACCGACACCCCGCTGCCGCCCGAGCGCGGCGCCTCCTTCGCCGCCACGCGCGCGTGGGCGATGGAACACCTCGACCGCCCGCTCACCCTCACCGACCTCGCCCGGCACGCCGGCGTCTCCGTCCGCACCCTCTCGCGCCGCTTCCACGCCGAGACCGGGGTCAGCCCGCTCCAGTGGCTGCTGCACCAGCGCGTGGAGCGGGCCCGGGAGCTCCTGGAGACCACCACGCTGCCCATGGACGCGCTCGCCCGCGCCTGCGGCCTGGGCACCGCCGACTCCCTGCGCCACCATCTGCTGCGCCGCACCGGCCTCACCCCGAGCGCCTACCGCGCCTCCTTCAACCGCCTCCCCGGCACGGGGCCGGGCCGCCCGCGCGTGCGCCCGCTCACACCGGCGGCCGCGGCGGAATGAATGCCGCGGGCCGGGACGTTCCCGTCACGGAACACCGGCACCGCCGTGTCCGCCCGCACGCCCGCACCGAACCCCGTAGGAGAAGCCACCCATGCGCGTCGAGATCTGGAGCGACATCGCCTGCCCCTGGTGCTACATCGGCAAGGCCCGCTTCGAGAAGGGGCTCGCGGCCTTCGCCCACCGCGACGAGGTCGAGGTCGTGCACCGCTCCTTCGAGCTCGACCCGCACCGCGCGAAGGGCGACACCGGGCCGGTCCTGGAGATGCTCGCGCGCAAGTACGGGCGGACGCTCGACGAGGCCCGGGCCATGGAGGCGCACGTCGCGCAGAACGCGCGGTCGGAGGGCCTCGGGTACCGCACGGAGGGCCGTGACCACGGCAACACCTTCGACATCCACCGGCTGCTGCACCTGGCCAAGGAGCGCGGCCTGCAGAGCGAGCTGCTCGACCTGGCCTACCGGGCCAACTTCGCCGAGGAGCGGTCCGTCTTCGACGACGAGACCCTGGTGGCCCTCGCGGTCGAGGCCGGTCTCGACGAGGCCGAGGCGCGCGCGGTGCTCGCCGACTCCACCGCGTACGCGGAGGCCGTGCGGGCCGACGAGCGCGAGGCGGCCGAGCTGGGGGCGAACGGCGTGCCGTTCTTCGTCCTCGACCGGCGCTACGGGGTCTCCGGCGGCCAGCCCGCCGAGGTCTTCACCCAGGCCCTGGAGCAGGCCTGGCAGGGGCGTGTCCTGGAGCCGGTCGGCGGGGACGCGGCGGCCTGCGACGTCGACGGCGGCAGCTGCTGAGCGGAGGCGTCCGGGCGGTGCCCGCCGCCCGCGCCCCGTACCCTCCCGCCTATAAGGCTTTCTTGGGAATTCTCCATGATCTATCGCAATTGACGTGAGATCGTGGAGAATCCACTCTGGGCCCATGGAATCCGTGGAGCATCTGGAGCCGTTGGGCGGGGCCGAGTTCGCCCCCAAGCAGACCTATCTGAACACCTCCGCGTGCGGGCTGCTGCCCCGCCGCACGATCGACGCCGTCACCGCGCTCGCCGAGGAGACCGCCGACGGACGCCCCGGCGGCGCCGGGGACTTCGAGGTGGTCGACGAGGCCCGGGCGGCCTTCGCCCGGCTCGCGCACACCGCCCCCGACCGGGTCGCGGTCGGCAGCTCGGTCTCCGTCCACGTCGGCATGGTGGCGCAGTCCATGCCGGCCGGGGCCGAGATCCTGTTCCCCGAGGGCGACTTCTCCTCCGTCATCACCCCCTTCACGGTCCGCGGCGACCTGAAGACCCGCTTCGTGCCGCTGGACCGGCTCGCCGAGTCGGTGCGGCCGGAGACCGCGCTCGTCGCCTTCTCCGCCGTGCAGTCGGCGGACGGGCGCACCGCCGACCTCCCGGCGATCCGGGCCGCGGCGGCGGCGCACGGCGCCCGCACCCTGCTCGACGCCACCCAGTCCGCGGGCTGGCTGCCGCTGTACGCGGGGGAGTGGGACTTCACCGTCTCCGGCGGCTACAAGTACCTGCTCTGCCCGCGCGGGGCCTCCTTCCTCACCGTCACGGAGGAGGCGCAGGACGCGCTGCTGCCGATCCACGCGGGCTGGGTCACCGGCGAGGAGCTGTGGGTCAACAGCTACGGGCCGGTGCGCGAACTCGCCCGCTCCGCCCGCCGGTTCGACGAGCCGCCGGCCTTCCTCTCGTACCACGGGGCGGCCCGCTCGCTGGCCCTGCTCGAAGAGCTCGGCATCGAGCGGATCGAGGCGCACGTGAAGGCCCTCGCGGCCCGCTTCCGGGCCGGCCTCGCCGCGCTCGGCCACCCGGCGGTCGCGGACGACTCGACGGTCGTCGGCGTGCCGGGCCTGGGCGACCGGGCGGAGCGGCTGCGGGCGGCGGGCGTGCTGCTGTCGGCCCGCGCGGGCAATCTGCGGGCCTCCTTCCACCTCTACAACTCCTCGGCGGACGTGGACCGGGCCCTCGACGCGCTGGCCGGCTGACCGGAGGCCGAGGCCGCCGGCCGCTTCAGCGGCTCAGCACTCGCCCGCCTCGCCGCACAGGTTCTCCTCCAGGCGGGCGAGCAGCCGGGTCAGCTGGGCCCGGTCCTCCGTGTCGAGCCCGGCCAGGGTGCGCTCCTCCAGGGTGACCCAGGCGGCCTCGACCCGGGCGCGCAGGGCCTCGCCCTCCTCCGTCGGCTCGACCAGGACGGCCCGCCGGTCGTCCGGGTCGGGCCGGCGGCGCACATGGCCGCACTGTTCCAAGCGCTGGAGCATCTTCGTGACCGTCGACGGGTCGAGCCCCAGCGACTGGATCAGCGCCGACTGGCGCACCGGCCCGCAGTCCCAGAGGGCCATCATCAGGAACTCCTGGCCCGGGTAGAGGTCCGCCTCCCTGAGCAGCCGGGCCGCCGCGATCCGGTGCAGCCGGGCCACCCGGGACAGCGCGTGGCTGGCCGGGCCGCCCCGGGCGGCCGACGGCAGGCCCGCGGGGGCGGGGTGGGGACAGAAGGGTTCGGTTCCGGACACGGCTCTCCTCCAGGGTTTCTGCCCCCAGATTAACTTGGTCGGCCAAGAGATGGGCTACAGTAAGCCTCGCGGCGAATCGTTGGCCGACCACATATTTATTCTTGGCCGACCACATAACGCTCGCCGCTTCTCCATGCCTGGCCGACCACACCTGACCCGGGAGGGCCGCCGTGACCACCGCCTTCGACCCCATCGACCTCGCCGGCGCACGCCTCGCCAACCGCATCGCCATGGCCCCCATGACCCGCAGCCGGGCCGAGACCGAGCGCCGCGTCCCGACCCCGCTCACCGTCGAGTACTACGCCCAGCGCGCCTCCGCCGGCCTCATCATCACCGAGGGCGTGCAGCCCACCGCCGTCGGCCAGGGCTACCCCGACACCCCCGGCCTGCACAGCGCCGAGCAGATCGCCGCCTGGCGCGAGGTCACCGACGCCGTCCACGCCCGCGGCGGCACGATCTTCGCCCAGCTCATGCACGCCGGCCGGATCAGCCACCCCGAGGTCCTCGGCGCGGGCCTGCACCCCGTCGGCCCCTCCCCGGTCACCCCGGCCGGACAGCTCTTCGCCGGGCCCGGCATGAAGGACTTCACCGCCCCGCTCGAACTCACCCCGGACGGCATCCGCGAGACGATCGAGGGCTTCGCCACCGCCGCCCGCAACGCCGTCGAGGCCGGCTTCGACGGCGTCGAGATCCACGGCGCCAACGGCTATCTGGTGCACCAGTTCCTGGCCACCAACAGCAACCACCGCACCGACGAGTGGGGCGGCCCCGTCGAGAACCGCATCCGCTTCGCCGTCGAGGTCGTCCGGGCCGTCGCCGAGGCCATCGGCCCCGAGCGCACCGGACTGCGGATCTCCCCGGCCAACGTCTACAACGACATCGCCGAGACCGACACCGCCGAGCTCTACCCCGCGCTCGTCGCCGCGATCAACCCGCTCGGCATCGCCTACCTGCACGTCACCGAGCCGGTGGCCGAGGTCCGCGAACTCACCCACACCCTGCGCAAGCTGTTCACCGGCACCTTCGTGCTCAACCCGGCCACCGAGGGCCCGACCGGACCCGAGGCCCTGACCCTGATCGAGGACGGCACCGCCGACATCCTGGCGTACGGCGCCCTCTTCCTCGCCAACCCCGACCTGCCCGCCCGGCTCCGGGCCGCGGGCCCGTTCAACACCCCCGACCCGGCCACCTTCTTCGGCGGCGACCACCGCGGCTACACCGACTACCCGGCCCTGTAGCCCCGTACGGGGTTGCCGGGGAAGGCCCGCACGGGTCAGGCCGACCAGGCCTCCGTCACCGCCCGGCGCGCGCCCTCCAGGTCCACGGCGCGGCCCGTCTCCGCGAGGGCCGCGCCGAGCGCCGCGAGCGAGGACTGCACCGCGCCGGGGGTGGCGTCCACCCCGTAGTGGTTCACCCGGATCATCTCCTTCGCCAGCGCCCCGCCGCCCGCGATCAGCGGCAGCGAGGGGTCGGCCGCCAGCGCCTTCGCGACCAGCTCCGAGGCGTCCACACCGGCCGGGGAGCGCAGCGTCGTCGCCACCGGCGCCGCGTCCTTCGCCTCGTGCACGTACGGCTCCAGGCCGCCGCCCAGCGCCAGCGCACCCGCCCGGGTGGCCGCCGCGGCCGCCGCGTGCCGCGCCATCAGCGCGTCGAGGCCCTCGGTCTCGATCCGGTCCAGGCAGGCCTCCAGGGCCAGCATCTCCAACTGCGCCGGAGCGTGCAGCAGCGCCTTGCGGCCGCCGTCGATCCAGCGCTCCTTCCAGTCCAGGAGCGAGAGGTACGAGCGGCGCGGTGCCGCCGGGTTGGCGGCGAAGCGCTCCCAGGCCCGCGCGCTCACCGACACCGCCGAGACACCGGCCGGGCCGCCCATCGCCTTCTGCGCGCCGATGATGCACATGTCCACGCCCCAGGCGTCCGGCAGCACCGGCTCCGCGCCGATCGACGCCACCGCGTCCAGGTAGAACAGCGCGCCGTGCGCCCGCACGACCTCGCCGATCTCCGCGACCGGATTGGTGTTGCCGGTCGCCGCCTCCGCGTGCACCAGCGAGACGAAGTCGATCTCCGGGTGCTCCTCGAAGGCCCGGGCCACCTGCTCGGCGGTCACCGCCGTGTGGAAGGGCACCGCCAGGTCGACCACGGTCGCCCCGCAGTCGCGCAGCCAGTCGCCGAAGGTCTGCCCGTAGGGACCGGTGACGATGTTCAGGGCCGTGGAACCGGCCCGGGCCCCGCTGCGGATGCAGCCCTCCAGCGGCAGCAGCGCCTCGCCCTGGGTGATCACCACGTCCTGCTCGGTGGAGAGCAGCGCGGCCACCCGCCGCTCGATCGACGCGAAGTGCGCGGCGGTCAGCGGGGCGAGGTCGAGGAGCGGGTGCGTCACGGTCACGGTGGTGCCTTCTTCGGTTCGGATCGGTGCGGGCAGGGCCTGGGTCAGGGTACCCAGGGGCCTCGTAGAGTGCGGGTATGAGCGATCACGCGGTGCTGCATGTGAAGGGGCGGGTGCTCGTCGGCCCGGAGGACGTACGGGACGAGCTGTGGTGCGTGGACGGGCGGATCACCTTCGAACGCCCGCCGGCCGCCGCCGGGGAGACCCTCTCCGTCGAGGGCTGGGTGCTGCCCGGCCTGGTCGACGCCCACTGCCACGTGGGCCTGGACAAGCACGGCCCGGTCGACGAGGTCACCGCCGAGAAGCAGGCGCTCACCGACCGGGACGCGGGCACCCTGCTCATCCGCGACGCGGGCTCGCCCTCCGACACCCGCTGGATCGACGCCCGCGAGGACCTGCCGAAGATCGTCCGGGCCGGCCGGCACATCGCCCGCACCCGCCGCTACATCCGCAACTACGCCCACGAGATCGAGCCGGACGAGCTCGTCGCGTACGTCGGCCGGGAAGCCCGGCGCGGCGACGGCTGGGTCAAGCTGGTCGGCGACTGGATCGACCGCGACCTCGGCGACCTGGCCCCGTCCTGGCCGCGCGCCGAGGTCGAGGCGGCGATCGCCGAGGCGCACCGGCTGGGCGCCCGGGTCACCGCGCACTGCTTCGCCGAGGACTCGCTGCGCGACCTGGTCGAGGCCGGCATCGACTGCGTCGAGCACGCCACCGGCCTGACCGAGGACACCATCCCGCTCTTCGCCGAGCGCGGCGTCGCCATCGTCCCCACCCTGGTCAACATCGCGACCTTCCCGCACCTCGCGGACGGCGGCGAGCAGAAGTTCCCGCGCTGGTCGGCGCACATGCGCCGGCTGCACGAGCGGCGGTACGACACGGTGCGCGCCGCCTGGGACGCGGGCATCCCGGTCTTCGTCGGCACCGACGCGGGCGGCTCCCTGCCGCACGGCCTGGTCGCCGCCGAGGTCGAGGAGCTCACGAAGGCGGGCATCCCCGCCCTGGACGCCCTCTCCGCCACCGCGTGGCGGGCCCGCGACTGGCTGGGCCGTCCCGGGCTGACCGAGGGCGCCCCGGCCGACCTCGTCGTCTACGGCGAGGACCCGCGCGCCGACGTCCGGGTCCTCGCGGACCCGCGCCGGGTGGTCGTCAACGGCCGGGCGATCGCCTGATGCCGGGTCAGTCCCTGGTGTAGAAGGCGAGCCGGGCCCGCTTCTCCGGGATGAAGACCTCCGGCAGGTCCACCTCGGGCAGCACGACCTCGGGGCCCAGCTCGAAGCCGGTACGGGCGAGCCGGGCCAGCACCTTCTCGTTGGCGGCGTCCGGCTCGCCCACGATCCGGCTCCGCCCGGTCAGCGCGAAGTCGATGAGGACCGTGAGCAGCGACTCGGTGAAGCGCGGCTCCGGCGCGGCCGTCGGCGCGAGGAACAGGTGCACGCCGATGTCGCCCGGCCGGGCCTCGTAGCACTCGGAGATCCGGTCGGCCCCGGGGTCGTACGTCTGGAAGACGGCCACCGGCTCGTCGTCGCGGCGGACCAGGAAGCCGTGGTGCGTGGTGAGCGCGTCCAGGTGGGCGTAGATCTCCCAGACCTGCTCGACGGTGGTGCCGTGCATGCCCCAGAAGCGGGCGCGCTCCTCGTTCACCCAGGCGTGGATCAGCGGGGCGTCGGCGTCCGGGTCGATGCGGTCGACGCGGACGGTGCCGAAGCCCTCGACGGTCTGTACGTGCTCAGTCCTGCTCATGCTCTTCCTTCACGAGGTGGGTCCAGTCGGTGGTGACGGGGGCGAGTTCGCCCCGCAGCCACAGGGGGAGCTGGTCGCGGTGGTGCGGGTCGCCGGGCACCCCGGAGGCGCCGAACGGCACGATCCACCGGCTGCGTTCGCGGTCGGCGAGGTCCCACACGTAGCGGGCGGCGGAGGCCCGGGCGCTGCGGTCGGTGTAGCCGGGCACGCTGGAGGTGGAGAGCACGCAGTCGTGGTCGCCGGCCAGCCCCGGCCACCGCGCGTCGGCCTCCGGGTCCGGGTCGGGCAGTGCCTGCCAGGGCGCGAGCCGGTGCGTCACGCCCCACGCGGGCGGCGCCTCCCCGGCCGCGGCCTCCTCCAGGGCCTCGCGCACGATCCGCACCAGGTCCGCCTCCGGCACCGGCCCGCGGGTCAGCAGGGTCTCCAGGGCGAGCCCGACCCGCCCGCCGAGCGCCAGCCAGGGCTGGAAGAGCTCGGGGTACGGGGCGGGTTCGCGCAGCGCCGCGAAGGCCCCGTGGCCGGTGAGCCGGCGCACGACCGCGCCGCGCACCGCCGCGTAGAGCCCGGCGTCCGTGCTCTCGGCGGCCATCCGCCGGTCCCAGCCGAGCAGGCGCGCGCGCACCGCTCGGGCGGCGGGGGAGAGCGCGGTCTCCTCGGCGGCGGCGATCCGGTCGAGCAGCGGCCGGGCGGCCGGGTTGTCGGTGTCGGTGTGCACGGCGGCGGTCGCGTCCGGGGTCCAGGAGTCGGAGGCGGCGAGCAGCGCGGCGATCCGGTCGGCCCGGTGCGACGGGGCGAACTCGACGCCCAACGGGGCGGCGAGACCGCGGGCGTTGGCCATCACGGCGAAGCCCTCGGGGCCGACCTCGGCGCGGGGCAGCGGGGCGGGCCCGTCGGCCCAGGCGTACCGCGCCTCCCAGGCGGGCACCACGCGCAGCGCGTTGGCCCGGTCCCGCACCGGCACGTGCCCGGCCACCCGGTGCAGCAGCCCGCCCTCGGTGTCGGCGGCCTGCACCACGTTCACCGGCTCCACCCACGCGGCGAGGGCCCGGTCCACGTCGCCGACGCGGCGCGCCCGCAGCAGCGCGGGCAGCGCCGCGAAGCCCAGCTCCCCGGTGACCCGCGGCGCGTACCGGAGGCTGATCGCCTCCCACTCCCCGGCCCCGGCGGCCTCGCCGTCGACGATCACCGGGCCGCGGGCCGTCTCCACCACCTCGACCGGGACCGGCGCGGCCGCGTCCCGCACCCGGACGGTCTCGGTGTGCGCGGTGGCCGGCTCCCAGCCGTCCGGGCCGAGGGCCTCGATCCGCCCGTCCGGGAGCCGGCGCAGCCGCTCGCGGTAGAGGTCCTGGTAGTCGGCCATGGCGTTGGTGATGGCCCAGGCCACCGTGCCGGCGTGGCCGAAGTGGGCGAGCCCGGGGACGCCCGGGACGGCCAGGCCGAGCACGTCGTAGTCGGGGCAGGACAGCCGGATCTGCTGGTAGACGCCGGGCGCCTCGATGAAGCGGTGCGGGTCGCCGGCGACGATCGGCGCGCCGCTCGCCGTGCGCGCGCCGGAGACCAGCCAGCCGTTGGAGCCGGCCGTGCCGGGGCCGTCGGCGGCGAAGAGCTCGGTCCACTCCTCGCCGAGGAGCGCCGCGACCCGGTCGCGCCACAGCTTGGTAGGGAAGCCGGCGAAGAGGATGTGGGTGGAGAGCCAGACGGCCAGCGGCGTCCAGGGCTCCCAGCGGCCCGGCCGCAGCCCGGTCGCGGCGAACTCGGGCGCGCGCCGGGCGCCCGCCGCGAGCCCCTCGTTGACCCCGTCCCCATAGGCCCGCAGCCAGGCCGCGGTCTCGGGGTCCAGCCGGTCGAGGCAGCGGCGCGCGGTGTCGGCCAGCCGGGCCCGGCGGACGAAGACGTCCCAGCCGGCCTCCGCGGCACCCAGGAACTCCGCGGTGGTGCCCTGGGCCCGGTGCCGCTCGACCTCCAGCTGCCAGGCCCGGTCGCGGGCGGTCACCAGGCCCTGGGCGCGGGCCAGTTCGAGCGGGTCGGCGGCGCGCAGATGCGGCACGCCCCAGGCGTCCCGGAAGACCTCGATGCTCACGCGTACGACCCCGATCAGATCAATGTTTCTTAGGTTAGGCTGGCCTAAATTAATCTACAGGAGCCGGGGAAGGGCTCACACGGGGGTGGGTGCGGCGGGAGGTTGACGAACCGTGACGCCGGGCCGGCGCACGTCGTTCTCACCCTCACCGAATGCCCCCGAGTGCGCCCCCGTGCGCTCGCACGCCGTGCGACGGACGGGGCTGCCGGGAACGCCTGTGCCGAAAGATTCGAATATGGGCACGGAATCCACCCTTTGGAGTGAACTCACGCCAGGTGCCTGCCCGTTCACCCACAGTGCGTAAAGATTCCGGTGTCTCGAGTCGCCGGCGCCGCAGTGACCCACAGTCCCCGTGGCGAGCGGCCTGGCGACGCCATGTCTCCCGTGGGGGTTCCACCGTCTTGAACAGCACCACCTTCCGCCTGCCCGCCCGCCGCACCGCGGCCGCGACCGCGGTCGCCGCCCTCGCCGTCGGCCCGCTGGTCCTCGCGGCCCCCGCCGCCCACGCCACGGGCGGCACCGGCGAGCGGGGCGGCGAGGGCCACGCCACCGCCGTCGTCCTGCGCACCGGCCTCGACGTCAACCTGCTCAACAAGGCCGTGAGCGTCCCGCTGCGCGCCTCCCTCAACGAGGTCGAGGCCCCCGCCAGCGCCGAGAAGACCGCGCTCAGCGTCCGGGTGGAAGGCGCCGAGAACGGCAAGCCGGTCAGCGTGCTCAAGGCGGACGTCGCCACCTCCGAGGCAACCGTCGAGGGCAGTACCGCCAAGGGCTACGTCAACCTTGCCAAGGCCCGGCTGCACGTCCCCGGACTGCCGCTGCTCTCCCTGGTCGAGGTCGAGAAGGTCACCTCCAAGGCGGTCTGCGAGGCCGGAAAGCGCCCGGTCGCCGAGTCCAACCTGCTCGGCCACGTCACCGTGCTCGGCAAGAAGACCACCCTGTCCACCGGCGGACAGACCAAGGTCACCGTGCCGGGCGTCGGCGAGGTCGTCCTCGACCTCTCCCGTACCGCCACCACCTCGAACACCGCCGCCGCCACCGCCCTCGAACTCTCCGTCGAGGTCAACCCGCTGAACCTCAACGTCGCCGAGGTCAAGGGCAAGGTCACCCTCGCCGAGGCCACCTGCACCACCCCGCGCGGCACCGAGCCCAGCAAGGAGCCCAGCTCGCAGCCCTCCCCGCAGCCGAGCGAGCAGCCGTCCGGGCAGCCCACCACCGCGCCCGGCCGGGACGCCGGAGTGACCACCCAGAACGGCGGCACCACCCCCACCCAGAACCTCGCCGAGACCGGCGGCAGCTCCCTCACCCCGTACCTCGCGGGCGGCGCGGTGCTGCTCCTCGGCGTCGGCGGCGGCGCCCTGGTCCTGGCCCGCGGCCGCGCCCGCGCGCGCGGCTGACCGGCCCGAGGGGGAGCGTCCGGGGGGACGGGGAAGGGGGTGCCGCGACGGCACCCCCTTCCCGCCCGGGAACCTCAGCCCAGCAGCAACAGCGCCTGGTCCAGCGCCTGCAGGAAGCGGTTGGTCGTCACCCGGTCCCGCACCGCGATCCGCAGCCAGTGCCGGTCCAGCCCCGGGAAGGTGTCCCCGCGCCGCACCGCGAAGCCCAGCGTCCGCAGCCGGTCCCGCACCGCGTCCGCGCCCTCGATCCGGACCAGCACGAACGGCCCCTCCGCCGCCGCGACCACCCGCACCTCGTCGAACTCCGCGAGCCCCGCCAGCAGGTGCGCCCGCTCCACCCCGATCCGGTGCGCCGCGTCCTCCGCCTCCATCAGCGCCACCGGCGCCATGCACGCCTCCGCCGCCACGAGCGCCGGCGTCGACACCGGCCACAGCGGCTGCACGCGCTCCAGCGCGGCGACCGTCTCCGGCTCGGCGAGCACGTAGCCGATCCGCAGCCCCGCCAGACCCCAGGTCTTGGTCAGGCTCCGCAGCACCACCAGACCCGGCACGTCCGTCCGCGAGGCCAGCGACTCCCGCTCGCCCGGCACCGCGTCCATGAACGCCTCGTCGACCACCAGCCACCGCCCGGGCCGGGCCAGCGCGGCGATCGCCGCCGCCGGATGCAGCACCGAGGTCGGATTGGTCGGATTGCCGATCACCACCAGGTCCGCGTCCTCCGGCACCGCCGCCGGATCGAAGCGGAAACCGTCCTCCTCGCGCAGCAGCACCCGCTCCACCGCGTGCCCGGCGTCCCGCAACGCCGCCTCCGGCTCCGTGAACTGCGGATGCACCACCACCGCCCGCCGCGCCGGCAGCGCCCGCGCGAGCAGCACGAACGCCTCCGCCGCACCCGAGGTGAGCAGCACCCGGCGGGACGGCAAATCGTGCCGGTCGGCCACCGCGGCCCGCGCCGCCCGCCCGTCCGGATAGGCCGCGAGCCCCGTCAGGGACTCGGCGATCCGCTCCCGCAGCCAGTCCGGCGGCGTGTTCGTGCGCACGTTCACCGCGAGGTCGATCAGCTTCTCGTCCCGGACCTCGGCGTCGCCGTGGTGTCTGAGGTCGTGCGCGTCAGCGGAGGTGCCCGCAGAGGTGTCGATGTCCATGGCCGCCGTCGTGTGGGGGGAGGGGATGGGGATGGTGCCGGTGGGACGAGTGTGGGGCTCGCCACCGATGTACCCGTGAGTATCGGGCAACAACCGTGCGCCTGGGGAGTCTTCGTTCGGACGAAGGGGGACGGAACGGGCAATGGCGCAGGTCACACGCCTGCTCTTGCGCTTCGGCACCAGCAGCACCGCCCCCGGCCCCGCCGCCCGCAGCGCCGCCGCCTCCGCCACCGACGCGGTCCCCGCCGCCGCCAGCGGCACCGCCGACGGATGCGGCACGGCCACCGCCGCCAGCTCCTCGCTCCCGAACGCCCGCACCGGCACCCCCGGCCCCGGACCCAGCAGCGCCGCCGCCCCCGCGATCCCCGGCTCGCCCGCCCGCACGTCGAGCGTGGCCACCGCCCGCACGTCCGCGCCGCCCAGCCCCGCCTCCCGCAGCGCCGCCCCGACGAGCTCCAGCACCTCCGCCACCGCGACCCCGGACCGGGCACCCACCCCCACGACCACGCCGAGGTGCGCGGGGGAGGCCGGATCGGATAGCAAGGGCCCATGGCTGTAGTCGTCGCGCTCGGCGCGTTCCTCATGACGCTGTTCGGCGGCTGGACGGCCCAGCGCGTCACCGACCGACGCCACCTCGTCCTCGGCCTCGCCGGCGGCCTGATGCTCGGCGTGGTCGGACTCGACCTGCTGCCGGAGGCCATGGAGGCCGCCGGACGTCCCCTCTTCGGCGTCCCGCAGGCCCTGCTGCTCTTCGTCGGCGGCTTCCTCTTCGCCCACGTGGTGGAACGCCTCCTCGCCACCCGCCGCGCCGCCCACGGCGCCGAGACCGGGCAGAAGGCCCCCGAGGGCACCCCGGCCGGCGCGGGGGAGCAGACCCCCGGGCGCACCCCCGAGGTCGGACTCGTCGCGGCCGCCGCCATGGTCCTGCACAGCCTCATGGACGGCATCGCCCTCGGCGCCGCCTTCCAGGTCAGCGGCGGCATGGGCGTCACCGTCGCGCTCGCCGTCATCACCCACGACTTCGCCGACGGCTTCAACACCTACACGCTCACCAGCGTGTACGGGAACGACCGCCGCAAGGCCGTCGCCATGCTCGTCGCCGACGCGGTCGCCCCGATCGCCGGCGCCGGCCTCGCCACCCTCCTCACCCTTCCGGAGGAACTCCTCGGCAGCTATCTCGGCTTCTTCGGCGGCGCCCTGCTCTACCTCGCCGCCGCCGAGATCCTCCCCGAGGCCCACCACACCCACCCGGCCCGCACCACCCTGCTCTGCACGGTCGCCGGCGCCGCCTTCATCTGGCTCGTGGTGGGCCTCTCCGGCGGCTGACCTCACGCGGCCGGCCCGCCCGCGCAGTGCGCCACGAACCGCGCGGCGGCCTCCGGGGCCCCCGCCCAGTGCGTGTGCACGTAACTGGCGTGCACCCCGCCCCGCACGAAGCCCTCCACCCTCGGCTCCGGCTGCCGCAGCCCCCAGGCGGGCCGCTCCCCGGCCCCCGGCTCGATCACCGTGCGATGGAACTCGTGCCCCCGCATCCGGGTCCCGGCCGCCGCCAGCACACTGTCGCTCACCGCCACCGCGTCCCGGTAGCCCAGCGTCAGCCGCGGCGACATCCGCGCGTCCGCGTCCAGGACCCCGCACATCGGGCGTCCGTCGAGCGAACGCGCCAGATACAGCAGCCCCGCGCACTCCGCCGCGACCGGCGCGCCCGAGGCCGCGAGCCCCGCCACCGCCGTCCGCAGCGCCGAATTCGCCGACAGCTCCTCGCCGTACACCTCCGGGAAACCGCCCCCGACGACCAGGCCGCGCGTGCCCTCCGGCAGCGCCTCGTCGCGCAGCGGATCGAAGGTCACGACCTCCGCGCCGGCCGCCGCGAGCAGCTCGGTGTGCTCGGCGTACGAGAAGGTGAACGCCGCCCCGCCGGCGACCGCCACCACCGGCCGGGCCCCGCCCGGCGAAGGCTCCACGACCTGCGCCGACCACGGCTCCCCGGACAGCTCCGGCGCGCTGCGCGCCAGGGCGAGCAGCGCCTCCAGGTCGCACCCGGCCCGCACCTGCTCGGCCTGCGCGGCCACCGCCGCCACCGCCTGCGCCTGCCGCTCCGCCACCGGCACCAGACCCAGGTGCCGCGAGGGCGTCTCCACCGCGGGCGCCCGCCGCAGCACGCCAAGCACCGGCACCCCGGACTCCTCCAGGGCCTCCCGCAGCAGCGCCTCGTGCCGGTCGGTGGCGACCTTGTTCAGGATCACCCCGCCCAGGCGCACCTCCGGGTCCCAGGACGCGAAGCCGTGCACCAGCGCCGCCACCGACCGCGACTGCGAGGAGGCGTCCACCACCAGCACCACGGGCGCCCTCAGGAGCTTCGCCACCTGCGCGGTGGAGGCCAGTTCGCCCTGGCCCGCGGCCCCGTCGTACAGGCCCATCACGCCCTCGACGACCGCCAGGTCGCAGCCCCGCGCCCCGTGCCGGAACAGCGGCGCGATCCGGTCGGGGCCGCACATGTACGCGTCGAGGTTCCGGCCCGGACGGCCGGTCGCCAGCGCGTGGTAGCCCGGATCGATGTAGTCCGGGCCCACCTTGTGCGGCGAGACCGCGAGCCCGCGGCCGGCGAACGCGGCCATCAGACCGGTCGCGACCGTGGTCTTGCCCGCGCCCGAGGACGGCGCGGCGATGACGAGACGTGCTACCACTCGATGCCCCGCTGGCCCTTCTGACCCGCGTCCATCGGGTGCTTCACCTTCGACATGTCCGTCACCAGGTCCGCGAAGTCCACCAGCTCCTGCGGCGCGTTCCGGCCGGTGATGACCACGTGCTGCTGACCCGGCCGGTTCGCGAGCACCTCGACCACCTCGGCCGTGTCGATCCAGCCCCAGTGCAGCAGGTACGCGAACTCGTCGAGGACGTAGAACTTGTACTTCTCCTCGGCCAGGTCCCGCTTCACCTGCTCCCAGCCCTCGCGCGCCTTCTCCTCATGCGACTGCTCGCCCTCGGCGACCTCGCGCTGGATCCAGGACCAGCCCTCGCCCATCTTGTTCCAGACGACCGTGCCGCCCTTGCCGGTCTCGCCCAGCGCCTTCAGCGCGTTCTCCTCGCCCACCCGCCACTTGGCGGACTTCACGAACTGGAACACCCCGATCGGCCAGCCCTGGTTCCAGGCCCGCAGCGCCATGCCGAAGGCGGCGGTCGACTTCCCCTTGCCGACGCCCGTGTGCACCATCACCAGGGCACGGTTGCGGCGCTGACGGGTGGTGAGGCCGTCGTCCGGAACGACGGTCGGCTGTCCCTTGGGCATTTACGCGGCCCTCCTGGTCGCAGAGTGATTGCCTTGTACGTCCCTGACCAGCCCGGCGATCGAGTCGGCGCGCAGCTCGTCCAGGGTGACGGCGGTGCCGCCGAGTTCACGCGCGAGGTTCCCGGCGAGGCCCAGCCGCACCGGTCCCGTCTCGCAGTCCACGACCACCGCGGCCGTGCCGTCGGCGGCGTGCAGCCGCGCCGCCCGCGCGGCCAGCGCCACCGGGTCCGCGCCGCCACCGGTGGCCCGCCCGTCGGTCACCACGACCAGCAGCGGCCGCCGCGACGGATCGCGCAGCCGCTCCACGCGCAGCACGTCGTGCGCCTTGAGCAGCCCGGCCGCCAGCGGGGTGCGCCCACCGGTCGGCAGCTGCTCCAGACGGGCCGCCGCCGCGTCCACCGACGAGGTCGGCGGCAGCGCCAGGTCCGCCGCCCGGCCCCGGAAGGTGACCAGACCGACCTTGTCGCGCCGCTGGTAGGCGTCGAGCAGCAGCGAGAGGACGGCGCCCTTCACCGCGCCCATCCGCTGCCGGGCCGCCATCGACCCGGAGGCGTCCACCACGAAGAGCACCAGGTTGCCCTCGCGGCCCTCGCGGGTCGCCTGCCGCAGGTCGTCCCGGCGCACCACCAGACCGCGGCCGTCGCGCCCGCGCGCCTTCTGGTGCGGGGCGGCGGCCCGCACGGTCGCGGACAGGTGCAGTTTGGTCAGCGCCCCCCGGGGGCGGGTCGCGCCGGTGGTCCGGCCGTGCTCGGTCCGGGCCCGCGACCGCCGCCCGGCCGCGCCCTCGCCGAGTCCGGGCACGCTGAACATCTTCGTGCGGAAGGGCTCGGCGGCCTTGACGGCGGCGCGCTCACCGGAGCCGGAGCCGGAGCCGGGGCCCTGCGGCGCGGGGGCGCTCTCGGGGGCGCTCTCCGGGGCCTCGGCGGACTCGGGCGCGGGCCCGTCGGGACCCTCGCCCTGCGGCGGGATACCGCCCCCGCCGCCCCCGCCGCCCCCGGGGCCGCCGTCCCCCGGCCCGTCCGGGTCCTCGTCCGGCTCCTCGCCCTTGAACTGCTCCAGGGTCTCGTCGAGCTTGTCCTGGTCAAGGCCGGGCGCGTCGAAGGGGTTGCGCCGGCGTCGGTGGGGGAGCGCGAGCAGGGCCGCCTGCCGCACGTCCTCGGAGGTGACCTCCGTCCGTCCCGCCCACGCGGCAAGTGCGGTCGCCGTCCGGGCCATCACGATGTCGGCGCGCATGCCGTCCACCTCGAACGCGGCGCAGGTCGCGGCGATCTGGAGCAGCGCCGCGTCCCCGAGCACCACCTTCGGCAGCAGCTCCTGGGCGGCGACGATCCGCGCGCGCAGCGCGGCCTCCTCGTCGGCCCAGCGCGCGGCGAACGCGGCCGGGTCGTCCTCGAACGCCAGCCGCCGTCGGACGACCTCCACCCGCTGCTCGGGCTCCCGCGAGGCCGCGACCTCCACGGTCAGCCCGAACCGGTCGAGCAGCTGCGGCCGCAGCTCGCCCTCCTCGGGGTTCATGGTGCCCACCAGCAGGAAGCGGGCGGCGTGCCGTACGGAGACGCCCTCGCGCTCGACGTGCGACTGTCCCATGGCGGCGGCGTCGAGGAGATGGTCCACCAGGTGATCGCTGAGCAGATTGACCTCGTCGACATAGAGGATCCCCCGGTGCGCGGCCGCGAGCAGCCCCGGCTCGAAGGCCTTCACGCCCTCGGCGAGCGCCTTCTCGATGTCGAGCGCCCCGACGAGCCGGTCCTCGGACGCGCCGACGGGCAGCTCGACCATCCGCGCGGGTCGTGCCCCCTGGGCCTCCGCCCCGTGCGGCCCGTCCGGGCAGCCCGGGTCGGGCGAGGCCGGGTCGCAGCTGAACCGGCAGCCCGCGACCACCGTCACCTCGGGCAGCAGCTCGGCGAGCGCGCGCACGGCGGTCGACTTCGCGGTCCCCTTCTCGCCCCGGACCAGCACACCGCCCACCGCCGGAGACACGGCGTTCAGCAGCAGCGCGAGCCGCAGGTCGTCCATGCCGACGACGGCGGTGAACGGATAGCGGGTGCTCATCGGGGGGTTCGCTCCTTCGGTGGGTACGGATGCCGGGACCGGGCGGCTGCTCACGGCGCCCCCGGCGGCACGAACGGCAGCCCCGCGGGCGCGCCCTTCTCGATCAGGCGGAGCAGCGCGCCGGTGTCGGCGTGTTCCTCGATCAGGTCGCCGAGGCGGTCGAGCTGCTCCTCGCGCAGCGCGCCGAACGAGGTGTCGGGGGCCGGCACGAAGGCCCGGCCGGCCGCCGCCGCCACCTCGCGCAGGAAGGCCCGGCGGAAGCCGTCGCTCTCCAGGGAGCCGTGCCAGTGGGTGCCCCAGACGGCGCCGACCCGGCAGCCGTCCAGGAAGGCCTCGCCGCCCAGCACCTCGGCCACGCCGTGGTGGATCTCGTAGCCCTCGACCCGCTCGCCGAGCGCCTCGCCGACCGGCCGGGCCAGCGTCTTCTCGGGCGCGAACCGGACCCGTACGGGCAGCAGGCCGAGACCGTCGACGGTGCCCGCCCTCGACTCGACCTCGTCGTCGATCTGCTCGCCGAGGGCCTGGAAGCCGCCGCAGATGCCGAGCACGGGGCGGCCCTCGGGGGCCCGGCGGGCGAGCGCGTCGGCGAGGCCGCGCTCGCGCAGCCAGGCGAGCGCCTTGACCGTGCCGCGGGTGCCGGGCACCACGACCAGGTCGGCGTCGGCCAGCTCCTCCGGGCGGTCCACGAACCGCACGATCACGCCCGGCTCGGCCGCCAGCGCGTCCACGTCCGTGAAGTTGGACATCAGCGGGACGGCGCAGACGGCGACCCGCAGCACGTCCGCGCCGACCGGCGGCGCCACGACCGACTCGCGGACCGCGCCGCGCAGCGAGACCCGCAGGCCGTCCTCCTCGTCGATGCCGAGGCCGTGCGCGTACGGCAGGACGCCGAAGGTCCGCCGCCCGGTCAGGCCGTGCAGCATGTCGAGCCCGGGTTCGAGCAGGGTCACGTCGCCGCGGAACTTGTTCACCAGGTAGCCGGCCACCAGCTCCTGGTCCTCGGGCGCGAGCAGCGCCGTCGTGCCGAAGAACTGGGCGAACACCCCGCCCCGGTCGATGTCGCCGACCACGACGACGGGGAGCCGCGCGGCCCGCGCGATGCCCATGTTGACGATGTCCGTGCGCCGCAGGTTGATCTCGGCCGGGCTGCCCGCGCCCTCGCAGATCACCGCGTCATGGGTGGCGCGCAGCTCCTCCAGGCAGGCCAGCACCGGCTCGAACAGCTCCTTCTGCCGGCCCCCGTGCAGCATCTTCCCGGGGGACGACCCCCCGGGCCCCCCGAAGAACCCGCGGGCGCTCAGCTCGCCGACCGGCTTGCCCATCAGCACGACCTGGCTGGAGCGGTCGCTGCCGGGCTTGAGCAGCACCGGGTTCATCAGCGCCGTCGGCTCGACCCGGGCGGCCTGCGCCTGCATGGCCTGGGCGCGCCCGATCTCCGCCCCTTCCCGCGTGACGAAGGAGTTGAGGGACATGTTCTGTCCCTTGAACGGCGCCACCTTGACGCCCTGCCGGACCAGCCACCGGCAGATGCCGGCCGTGACGACGCTCTTGCCCGCGTCGGAGGTCGTCCCGGCGACGAGCAGCCCCCCACCCCTCACTTCGTCCTCCGCTTCACCGTGCCGTTGAAAACACTGTCCGTCAGGATCCGGCCGCCCACGCAGGCGGCCAGGGTCAGCCAGGTCACCCGGCGGGAGAGCCGGACGGCCCGCTCGATGTCGGCGACCTCCACGGGTCGCCCCTCCGCGTTGAGGACGGGCCGGTGCTCGACCCGTCCGCCGTACGAGAGCGTCCCCCCGAGCCGTACCCCGAGCGCCCCCGCGAACGCGGCCTCCACCGGGCCGGCGTTGGGGCTCGGGTGCTTGCCGGCGTCGCGCCGCCAGGCGCGCAGCGCCCCGCGCGGGTTGCCGCCGGCGAGGGTGGCGAGGGCGGCGGTGAGCCGGGCGCCGGGCGCGCCGGCCAGGTCGTCGAGGCGGGCGGAGGCCCAGCCGTAGCGCCGGTAGCGCGGCGACTTGTGGCCGACCATGGCGTCGAGGGTGTTCACGGCGCGGAAGCCGAGCAGTCCGGGCACGCCGGCGACCGCGCCCCAGAAGAGGGCGCCGACGACGGCGTCGGAGGTGTTCTCGGCGACCGACTCGACGACCGCGCGGGCCATCGCGGGCCCGTCGAGCGCCTGCGGGTCGCGGCCGACCAGGTGCGGCATGCGCTCCCGGGCGACCTCCAGGTCGCCGGCGGCGAGCGCCCCGCCGATCGCGCGGGCCTCCCGGCCCAGGGTCGTGCCGCCGACGACGGCCCACACGGCGGCGGCGGTCAGGGCGGCGGTGGCGGTGCGGCTGCCGCGTACCGTACGGGCGGCGAAGGCGCCGAGCACGACGGCGCCGCCCGCGCAGACGGCGGTGTGCAGGGCGCCGCGGCCGCGGTCGTCGCGGTACAGGCGCCGCTCGACGGCGCTCGCGGCCCGGCCGAAGGCGGCGACGGGATGGCCCCGGCGGGGGTCGCCGAGGAGCAGGTCGACGGCGAGGCCTGCGGCCGCTCCGTACGCGAAACTACCGGTGGCGCTGGTGCGGCCGGGCATGGCGCTGTGTCCTCACTCAGGGTCCGCGCCCTGGATCGACGTGACCGGCGGCGAGAGTTCCTGACTCCCGGCCCCTGGGGGCCGGTCACAGTGGCGGGACCGCGCCGGAATCGCACCGGACTTCCTCTACTGCCGCCGTATTGGCCCCGGCAGTCCACCACGCCCCGCGAACAGCCGTCAACTCACCCTTGACCTGCGCCGGGTCACTGTGCGAAGCACCACAAACACGACGGCCGGGCGGTCCGCACACGGGGTGCGGGCCGCCCGGCCGGGGAGCGCCTGAGCGTCAGACGACGATCAGGTAGATGCCGTAGGCCACGGCCGCCGCGCAGAGCGCGAAGCAGGCGTAGGCGCCGGTGCGGGCCAGGGTGGCGGAGCCTCCGCGGGCGGCGGCCTGCTCCTGCTTGCCGAGGCCGACGATGCCGAGGGTGAAGAGGCCCACGAGGGCGACGGTGGCCACGAGGCTGACTCCGAAGACGGAGCCGAGGGCTGCCCAGTCGATCTTCATGCTTGGGGTTCCAGTTCCGTGGGTGCGGTCAGACCGCGGCGGCGGGGGCCGCGGGAGCGGCGGGGTCCGCGGGGTTGGGGGACGGGATGGTGGTCTTCAGGTCCGCGTCCGCGACGGCCGCGACCGAGCCGGCCGGCGGCGGGGTGACGGCGGCGATGGCGGTGGTGACGACGCCCGCGGGCTCGGCCGCGGCGTCGGCGCCGGTCTCGACGTCGTTGACGTTGGTGTGGTCGACCACCTGGCGGCGGGAGACCAGCCAGATGCCGAGGCAGGAGGCGACCAGGAAGGCCGCGACGAGGTAGACGCCCCACTGGCCCTGGCGGGCGACGAACTCGGCGCCCGCGCCGACCAGGCCGGCGGCCGGGAGGGTCAGGCCCCAGGCGACGAACATCCGGGTGGCGGTCGACCAGCGGACGACCCCGCCCTTGCGGCCCAGGCCCGCGCCCATCACGCCACCGGAGACCACGTGGGTGGTGGAGAGGGAGAAGCCGAGGTGGGAGGAGGCCAGGATGGTGGTGGCCGCGCTGGTCTGGGCGGCGAAGCCCTGCTGCGGCTGGAGGTCCGTGAGGCCCTTGCCCATGGTGCGGATGATGCGCCAGCCGCCGAGGTAGGTGCCGAGCGCGATCGCCAGGCCGGCGGAGACGATGACCCAGACCGGCGGGTTGGAGCCGGGGGCGAGGACGCCGCCGGCGACCAGGGCGAGGGTGATGATGCCCATGGTCTTCTGGGCGTCGTTGGTGCCGTGGGCCAGGGAGACGAGGCCGGCGGAGGCGATCTGGCCGGCGCGGTAGCCCTTCTCCGTCGCCTTGGCGTCCGTCTTGCGGTCGAGGCGGTACGTCAGGCGGGTGGCCAGCATCGAGGCGAGGCCGGCGACGATCGGCGCGGCGACGGCCGGGATGAGCACCTTGGTCACGACGCTCTCGCCGTTGACGCCGCTGATGCCGATCGAGGCGACGGTCGCGCCGATGAGGCCGCCCATGAGGGCGTGGGAGGAGCTGGACGGCAGTCCGACCAGCCAGGTCACCAGGTTCCACAGGATCGCGCCGACGAGCGCGGCCAGGATCACTTCGGGCTGGATGCCCTCTTCGTTGACCAGCCCCTTGGAGATCGTGTTGGCGACCTCCACCGACAGGAACGCGCCGACGAGGTTCAGCACGGCGGACATGGCCACCGCCGTCTTGGGCTTGAGAGCGCCGGTCGAGATGGTCGTCGCCATCGCGTTGGCGGTGTCGTGGAAACCGTTCGTGAAATCGAACACGAGAGCTGTCACGACCACAATCGCGAGCAGCAGCGTGATGTGTTCCATTTACCCAGGCAATCGTTTGGCGTCAGTGGTGCGTCGAACGTAAGCAACCTGAGTGAACGGAAGGTGAACTGGGCCGGGCGGCATGGTGTCCCGATCCGGTGTCCGGAGGTTCCGCTTCCGCTTATGTTCGTACGCGCGTGCCCCCTGGTGTCCACGATGCGGTCGGGGTGCGACTGCCGGTAAGCCCTGCGGCGCAGGGCCCGCGCAACGCGCGTAGCGTCCCGCGCCGCCGCCCCGTATCGCCCCGTGGACCACCGCGCGCCCGGTTCCCCCGGACGGAGGACCCCCGCGGACGAGACCCACATCACGTCCGTCACCCGAAGGAGGGGCCGCCCGGTGGCAGGGCGCCGGCCGGCTGCCGACACTGGGAGCGTGCGCCCCGCTACAGCGACGGCAGCGGCCGTCACCACACTGACCGTCCTCGGCGCGGCCGCGGTGGCCGCCGGCAGGTATGCCAGCGACGCCGCCCTGGGGGTGCCCTCGGGCCGCCCCTTCCCGGGCGACCCCCGGCTCACCGTGCACGCCACGGGCCCCGGCCGGATCACCCTCACCCGCAGCCTGGCCTCCCTGCGCCGCGGCACCTACGGGATCGAGGCGGAGGGGCTGCACGCGGTGGTCGGCCCCGTCCTCGAACGGGTCCCGCACACCGCCGACACCGTCGTCCGCCGCCTCGAACGGGTCGAGCTCGGCACCCTCGGCCCCGGCGCCCGGGTCCGGTTCACCCCGCAGCTGCACTGCGGCACCCCCGAGACCGCGCTCGGCCTGCGGTACGAGGACGTCGAGATCCCCGGCGAGCTCGGCACCCTGCCCGCCTGGTTCGTGCCCGGCGCCCGCCGCACCTGGGTGATCGCCCTGCACGGCCTCGGCACCACCCGCGAGCTGCCGCTCAACCTGCTGCCCTTCCTGCACCGGCGGCAGCTGCCCGTCCTGATCCCCGCCTACCGCGGCGACGCCGGCGCCCCGCCCGCCCCCGACGGACTCGCCCACCTCGGCGACTCCGAGTGGCGCGACGTCGACGCCGCCGTCCGGTACGCCGTCCGCAACGGCGCCACCCACGTCATCCTGCACGGCTGGGGCACCGGCGCCGCGATGGCCCTGCACGCCGCCGCCGGCTCCGGGGTGCGCGACCGGATCCGCGGCCTCGTCCTCGACTCCCCGGTCCTCGACTGGGAGACCACCCTGCGCCACCTCGCCGCCGCCCGCCGCGTCCCCGGCTTCCTGCTCCCGCTCGCCGTCCGCGCCGCCCAGGGCCGCACCGGACCGCACGGCGACCGCCTCCGGGAGGTCGCCGACCCGGCAGCGCTGCGCGTCCCGGTGCTGCTCTTCCACGGCCCCGACGACACCCTCGCCCCCTGGGACGACTCCCGCCGCCTCGCCGACCTCCGCCCCGACCTGGTCCACCTCGCCGTGGTCCGCGGCGCCCCGCACGCGGCCATGTGGAACGCCGACCCGGTGCGCTACGAGGAAGCGGTCCGACGCTTCGTCACCCCGCTGGTCTGACACCGGATCCGGGCCGGGGCGGGGGCCCGGCGGTGCCCTCGCGGCGGCACTGCCGATTCCGATTGGGCTTTCGGGCCGTCAACGGGAAGACTGCCCTCCGTGACGTCTCGAAAGCCCGATGAATCCTTCGCGCGCAACTCCAGACTCCGACTCGTCCGTCCGGGGGCCCTCGCCACCGCACGAAAGGCCGTGACGGCCCGGCGGACCCGGCCGGCGCCGCGGCCGCCCGAGGGGACCCCGCCCCGCGCGGAACTCGCCCTCCAGGCGCGCGCGGTGCTCGCCGACGCGGTACGGATCGCCCGCTGGGCCGCCGTCGGCCGGCGGCCCGAGACGGCACCCCCGGACGGGGAACGGGCCGCCGCCGCACTCGATCTGACCCCCGCCCAGGTCCGGGCCGGCTGGGACCGCGCCCGGCTCGCCGGGCTCGTCGAACTGCACGGCGACACCGCCCGCCCCGGCTGGCGGCTGCAGGCCTGGGACCGGGACGACTCCGCCGTGCTGCGCGGCTGGGTCGCGCTCTTCGACGCCTGGTCGCTGGTCCACCCCGCGCCCGAGGGCGTCGCCGCCGGCGCCGTCGCCGAGGTCGTCGAGGCCGTCCCCCAGCTGCTCTCGCTGCTCCAGCTCTCGGCCGGACCGGTCGCCGTCAGCGGACTGCTCGACCTGCTGCGGCAGCGCGTGGACGAGCTCCGCGAGGAGCGCTGCGAGGTGCCCGGCGCCGGCGACCCCGCCGAGCCCGAGCCCGCGCCGCTCCCGGCCGCCGGACTGCCCGCGCTCCTCGACTGGGCCCTGGAGGGCCTCGCCGCCGTCGGCGCGCTCACCCTCGGCGCCGGCCCCGACGGGCGCCACGCCACCCTGACCCCGCTCGGCAACTGGGCGGTCTGGGTCAAGCTGGAGCAGATCTGCGTCGCCGCCCAGAGCCCGGCCGGCAACATCGAGCAGTCCGCCGAGGACATGCTGCGCGGCTGCGCCCGGCTCACCCCCGGACCGGCCCGCGACGAGTACCGCGCCTGGCTCGCCGCCCGCACCCTCTCCAGCGCCGTCGCGGAACTCCTCGCCGTCGCCCGCGGCGAGGACGCCCTGCTGCGCGGCCTGGCCTTCGAGGCCCTGCGGGTCGTCGGCGCCCCGGCCGAGCCCGAGGTCCGGGCCGCCCTCGCGGACCCCTCGCTCCGCCCGTACGCCCTGCTCTGGCTCGCCGAGTACGAGGGCGCGGACCCGGAGGAGGCGCCCGAGGTGCTGACCCGCGAGGAGGCCACCTGGCTGTGGGTGGACACCGCGGCCGCCGTCGCCGACCACGGCGAGGGCACGCTGCTCGTCCGGCACCTGGAGTCGGCCGTACAGGGCACCGTCCCCGCGCTGCTCGAGGAGGTCCGCGCGGTCGGCCACCCCCGCACCGTCCAGGTCCTGGTCGCCCTCGCCGCCGCCCACCCCGACCCGTCCCTCGCGAAGGCCGTCCGCCGGGCCGCCTTCCAGGTCCACACGGGCGGCGCGTAGGCCCCGTCGTCCCGTGCGGGCGCCGGGCGGGATCAGCCCGCCGCGGCGCCCGGGGCGTAGGTCCCGAAGCTCCAGACGTTGCCGCCGGCGTCGCGGGCCATGTAGTCCCGCGAGCCGTAGTCCTGGTCGGTGGGCGGCATGACGATCTCCACGCCGTGGGCGACGGCCCGGGCGTGGTGCTCGTCCACGTCCGGCACGTGCACGTAGACGCCCACCGGGCCGGCGGAGGCCATGAGCCGGTCGAAGGTGCTGCCGGTGCCCGTGCTGCCGAGCATCACCATGCCGTTGCCGAAGCGCAGCTCGGCGTGCGCGATCCGGCCGTCCTCGGCCTCGTACACGGCGTGCGCGGTGAAGCCGAAGGCCTCGGTGAGCTGCTTGATCGCCGCGTGGGCGTCCTCGTAGCGCAGGGCCGGACAGATGTCGGGTGCCTCGGTCATGCCGCTCGTCTCCTTCGTCGTCCCGATGGGTCGTGGTCCTGGTGGGTCGTGCTCCCCGCGGGTCGTGGACCCGTGGGCCGTGTCCCCGTGGGTCGTGGTCCCCGTGTCCGCCGGCTCACCGGAAGGTGTTGCACTGCGCCATGTCGCCGGTCCGGTAGCCCTGCCGGAACCACTGCTGCCGCTGGGCGGCCGAGCCGTGGGTCCAGCTCTCCGGGGTGACCCGGCCCTGGAAGCGCTCCTGGATCCGGTCGTCGCCGACCGCCGCCGCCGCGTCCAGGCCGTCCCGGATGTCCTCCTCGGTGAGCCGGGTGAGCAGCGGGCGGCCGGTCTTCTCGTCCGGGGTGGTGGTGGCGTGCCGGGCCCACACGCCCGCGTAGCAGTCGGCCTGCAGCTCGACCCGGACCGCGTTGGAGTCCGCGCCGGTCCGGCCGTCCTGGGCACGGGCCAGGGTGCCCATCAGGTTCTGCACGTGGTGGCCGTACTCGTGCGCGACCACGTAGGCCTGCGCGAAGGGGCCGCCGGTCGAGCCGAACGTGGTGCGCAGCTCCTCGAAGAAGCCCAGGTCCAGATAGACCTGCCGGTCGCCGGGGCAGTAGAAGGGGCCGACGGCCGAGCCGGCCTGGCCGCAGGCCGTGCCCACCCGCCCGCTGAACATCACGGTCGGCGCGGTGCCGTACCGGCCGCCGCGCCGGGTGTACTCGGAGCGCCAGTAGTCCTGCACGCTGTTGACCACGGCCACGATCCGGCAGTCCTCGCGGGTGTTGGCGTCCGCTCCGGTCCGGCAGCTCTGCTGCACCTGGGCGACGGAGGAGGCGGTGGCGGCCGGCTCGTCGCCGCCCGAGGACAGGCCCAGCTGGTCGGGTCCTACGCCGAAGAGCAGGCCCAGGATCAGGGCGATGACGCCGATGATCCCGCCGCCGATCGTGGCCCGCCCGCCGGGAACGCGGCTGCCCCGGACGTCCTTGACCTCGGATGTGTCCAGGTTGGCGTCGTCGTCGAACTGCATGGCCACCGCCCTCCGCGTTTCTGCCGAGTATTGGGCAGTGAGTCGCGCTTCACCCCTTTTGTGGGGCATGCAGGGGGTTCATGTGTCTTCGGTCACCTGTGATCTGTGGCCTAAAACCAGTTGCAGGTGCCCGTTAGACTGGCCTCATGGCCATTCTCCCCGTGCATTAGCGGCGTCGAAGCCCTCCCCAGCCGTCCTTCCGCCGTCTTCCCCACCGCCCTGGAGTCTGACCGTGATCACCGCTTCCGGCATCGAGCTGCGCGCCGGCGCCCGCGTCCTCATCGAGAACGCCTCCTTCCGCGTCGCCAAGGGCGACCGCATCGGCCTGGTCGGCCGCAACGGAGCGGGCAAGACCACGCTCACCAAGTGCCTGGCCGGCGAGGGCCAGCCCGCCGCCGGCACCATCACCCGCTCCGGCGAGGTCGGCTACCTCCCGCAGGACCCGCGCACCGGCGACCTCGACGTGCTCGCCCGGGACCGGGTGCTCTCCGCGCGCGGTCTGGACGTGCTGCTGCGCAAGATGCGCCAGAACGAGGAGCGCATCGCCACCGGCTCCGGCGCCACCCGCGAGAAGGCCCTCCGGCAGTACGAGCGCCAGGAGACCGAGTTCCTGACCAAGGGCGGGTACGCCGCCGAGGCCGAGGCCGCGACCATCGCCGCCGCCCTCGGGCTGCCGGACCGGGTCCTCGGCCAGCCGCTGCACACCCTCTCCGGCGGTCAGCGCCGCCGCATCGAGCTCGCCCGCATCCTCTTCTCGGACGCGGACACCCTGCTCCTCGACGAGCCCACGAACCACCTCGACGCCGACTCGATCGTCTGGCTGCGCGACTACCTGAAGACCTACCGCGGCGGCTTCATCGTCATCTCCCACGACGTCGACCTGGTCGAGACCGTGGTGAACAAGGTCTTCTACCTGGACGCCAACCGCTCGGTGATCGACGTCTACAACATGGGCTGGAAGCTCTACCAGCAGCAGCGCGAGGCCGACGAGAAGCGCCGCAGGCGCGAGCGCCAGAACGCCGAGAAGAAGGCCGCCGCGCTCAACGCGCAGGCGGACAAGATGCGCGCCAAGGCCACCAAGACGGTCGCCGCCCAGAACATGGCCAAGCGCGCCGAGCGCCTGCTGTCCGGTCTGGAGGACGTGCGGGCCTCCGACAAGGTCGCGAAGCTGCGCTTCCCGGAGCCCGCGCCCTGCGGCAAGACCCCGCTCACCGCCGAGGGCCTGTCCAAGTCGTACGGTTCCCTCGAAATCTTCACCGATGTGAACCTGGCGATCGACAAGGGCTCCCGGGTCGTCATCCTCGGCCTCAACGGCGCCGGCAAGACCACCCTGCTCCGCCTCCTCGGCGGCGTCGAGCAGCCCGACACCGGCGCGGTCACCCCGGGCCACGGCCTCAAGCTGGGCTACTACGCCCAGGAGCACGAGACCCTCGACCCCGAGCGCACCGTCCTGGAGAACATGCGCTCCGCCGCCCCCGACCTCGACCTGGTCGAGGTGCGCAAGGTGCTCGGCTCCTTCCTGTTCTCCGGCGACGACGTCGACAAGCCGGCCGGGGTGCTCTCCGGCGGCGAGAAGACCCGGCTCGCGCTGGCGACCCTGGTCGTGTCCTCGGCGAACGTGCTGCTCCTCGACGAGCCGACCAACAACCTGGACCCGGCCAGCCGCGAGGAGATCCTCGGCGCGCTGCGCACGTACAAGGGCGCGGTCGTGCTGGTCACCCACGACGAGGGCGCCGTGGAGGCGCTCGACCCGGAGCGGATCATCCTGCTGCCGGACGGCGTGGAGGACCTGTGGGGCGCGGACTACGCGGACCTGGTCGCCCTGGCCTGACCAGGGACGCCCGGGCTGATCGTGCCGGGCTGGATCATTCGGCTCATGGGTGATCCATCATCTGAGTGAGAGCATCTCGTACCCTCCGGCGCGGGTCCTGCGGAATCCTTCCGCCGGGCCCGCGCCGGACCCGTTCCGGCGGCGGGGCGCTGACCTGGCACTTCCCGCCGGAGCGCGGCGCGGGCCCGGTCACGGAGCGTTCGGAACGATCAATTCCGCTCGTGGCCGCGGACGCCGCTCGGCGCAAGCTCGTGGCACGGACCTTGTCGAATGGGTGGCCAGGACGTCCGGGAGGGGTGATCATGAGAAGTCCAGAGCGCACTTCCCATGAGGAGGCACGGGTGGCCGAGACTCTGAAGAAGGGCAGCCGGGTGACCGGCGCCGCGCGCGACAAGCTCGCGGCAGACCTGAAGAAGAAGTACGACTCCGGTGCGAGCATCCGGGCGCTGGCCGAGGAAACCGGCCGCTCCTACGGATTCGTCCACCGGATGCTCAGCGAGTCCGGAGTCACGCTGCGCGGACGCGGCGGAGCGACCCGGGGCAAGAAGGCGGCCTCGGCCTGACATCGGGGCGGCTCGACCGGTCCACCGGGTCTCCCGGTGGCCACCCGGTCGGCCGTGCGGTCGACCGGGTGGTTACTGTGCAGTCACTTAGCATCGGATGCAGTGCTGCACCGTAACCGGGAGACGCCCCATGACTACGTTCGACGACTCCGAGCGCGCAGAGCTCGTTTTCGACAAGGACGGTGTACGGCTCACCGTCGAGGACGCCGTTGCCACGGTGACCCTGACCAACCCGGCGAAGCGCAACGCCCAGTCTCCCGCTCTGTGGCGGGCGTTGACGGAGGCCGGCCGGTCACTGCCGGGCAGCGTGCGGATCGTCGTCCTGCGCGGTGAGGGCAAGTCCTTCTCCGCCGGACTCGACCGCCAGGCGTTCACGCCCGAGGGCTTCGACGGAGAGCCGTCCTTCCTGGAGATGGCGCGCGGGTCCGACGCGGACCTCGACGCGCTCATCGCCGAGTACCAGGAGGCGTTCACCTGGTGGCGCCGCAGTGACATCGTGTCGATCGCGGCCGTCCAGGGCCACGCCATCGGCGCCGGTTTCCAGCTCGCGCTCGCGTGCGACCTGCGGATCGTCGCCGACGACGTGCAGTTCGCCATGCGCGAGACCAGCCTCGGTCTGGTCCCGGACCTCACCGGCACGCACCCCCTGGTCTCCCTCGTGGGCTACGCCCGCGCGCTGGAGATCTGCGCCACCGGCCGGTTCGTGCACGCCGGGGAGGCCGAGCGCATCGGCCTGGCCAACATCGCCGTGCCCGCCGCCGAACTCGACGCGGCCGTACGGGACCTGAGCGCCGCCCTGCTCGCCGCACCGCGCTCCGCCGTCATCGAGACCAAGGCGCTCCTCCAGGGCGCCTCGGGCCGCTCGTACGAGGAGCAGCGCGTCGCCGAGCGCGCCGCCCAGGCCCGCCGGCTGCGCGACCTGGCGGGCCTCGGCGACTGAGGTCCCTCCTCAGCGCAGCTCCGACACCACCACCGTGACCGCCGTCGCCCCCGGGGCCGCGGCGGTCACCGCCGTGCGCATCGCGCGGGCCGTGTCGAGGGCGCGCCGGCCCGCCGTCACCGCGCACTCCACCCGCAGCGCGCCGTCCGGGCGCTGGAGGAGCGGCGGCCCGAAGGCGTCCGTCAGGGCCGCCACCCCCGGGGCCGCGAGGGCCGCGAGCGCGGCCGGATGCCCGGGTGCGGGCGGCGAGGTTCCCCCGGGTGGAGCAACGGGGCCGGGCTGATCCACCGGCGCGTCGAGCAGCTCCGTCACCCGCAGGTCCACGTCCGTCACCACCAGGCCCAACGGGCCCTCCAGCACCTCGAACAGCGCCGTCCGCAGCCGCTCCGCGAGCGCCGGCAGCGGGCGCCCCGCCACCGCCGCGAAGTCCAGGCCCACCCGCAGCGGCCCGGGCGGCAACCCGCCCGGCGGTACGGGCAGGGGGGCCTCGCCCGGGTCCTCCGCGAGCCGGAACCGCGGGGGCTCCGGAACCACGCCCCGTACCCCGCGAGCGGCCGCCAGAAGCGCCGCCCGTACCGCCCGCTCCGCGATCCACGCGCCGTCAGCCGCCTCACCGAGCGGCAACAACCGGTCCGTCGTCATTGCTCCAGCCTGCCGCATCCCCGGCGCGATTCCGGGCAAGCCGCCTTAATGTGAGCGAACAAGGCAAAAGCCTCAGGGAAGGACGGGTGGCGATGGCTGACAACGCACACTCCGACCAGCAGAACCCCGTGACCAAGCGCGGCGGCGGCGACCCCGCGGGCCGGGGCCGCACCACCATCGCGGACGGTGTCGTCGAGAAGATCGCCGGGCTCGCCGCCCGCGACGTCGTCGGCGTCCACGCCATGGGCAGCGGGCTCTCCCGCACCCTCGGCGCCGTGCGCGACCGCGTCCCCGGCGGGGGCGGCAAGTCCGGCGGCGTGACCCGCGGCGTCAAGGCCGAGGTCGGCGAGGTGCAGACCGCGCTCGACCTGGAGATCGTCGTCGACTACGGCGTCTCCATCTCCGACGTGGCCGGCGCGGTGCGCGAGAACGTCATCGCGGCCGTCGAGCGCATGACCGGCCTGGAGGTCGTCGAGGTCAACATCGCGGTCAGCGACGTGAAGCTGCCGGACGAAGAGGAAGAGGAGCCGGAGTCCCGGATCCAGTAGGCACCGGAGGCACGGCGGAAAGGGCTCAACATGAGCATGGCGGTGGTCGGCCTGTTGGCCGGCATGGCGCTCGGCTTCGCCGGGTACTTCGGCGGCTTCGGCGCGTTCCTGCTGGTCGCCGCACTCGGCGCGATCGGCTTCGTCGCCGGACGGTTCCTCGACGGGGACCTGGAGGCCGGCGACCTCTTCCGGGGCCGCGAGCGCGGCGGCCCGCGGCGGTGACCCGGGTGCCGGGCCCGCCCGAGCCGCGGTCCGACCGGGCCGAACGGTCCGACCGAGCCGACCGGACGGACCGGGCCGACCGGACGGACCGGGTCGGCGCGGCGGCCCGCGGCGCCACCACCATCGCCGACCGGGTGGTGGCCAAGATCGCCGCGCAGGCGGCCCGCGAGGCGCTGACCGCCGTACCGGCGGAAGGCCGGCCGCCCCAGGCCTCGGTCGTCGTCCACCGGGACGTCGCCCGGGTCTCGGTCAGCCTCGAACTCGACTATCCCACCGACCTCGGCCGCCAGTGCGGCGCCGTCCGCGGCCGGGTCCGCGGCCGGGTCGAACACCTCACCGGCATCGAGGTCCACGAGGTCGCCGTGCACGTCGAACGGCTCCACTCGGCGCACACGGCCCGCGACCGGAAACGGGGGCGACTGGCATGACCACCGGAGCGCAGCGGCGACCGGACCCCGGCGCACCCGGCGCCCCGGCCGGCGCCACGCCCGTCCTGGAGAAGGACCCGGACCCCGCGGACCGCGGCACGCGCGTCCGCCGCTTCTGGGCCGTCCGGCGGATCCCCGCCGCGATCCTCGCGGCCGTCCTGCTCGGCGCCACCGGACTGCTCCTCTACGACGTCGCAGCCGTGCGCGCCGAGCACACCGCCATGGCCTGGCGGCGCTCCCTCGCCGAGGACCTTGCGACCCGCCCGCTCGACGACACCCTGGTGCTCGTCGGCGCCGCCGTCGCCGTCGCCCTCGGCCTCTGGCTCCTCGTCCTCGCGCTCACCCCCGGCCTGCGCGCGGTGCTCCCCATGCGCCGCGAACACGCCGACGTCCGCGCCGGACTCGACCGGGAGGCCGCCGCCCTCGCCCTGCGCGACCGCGCCATGGAGGTCTCCGGCGTGCAGTCCGTACGGGTCGGGATGGGCCGCCGCAAGGTGCGGCTGCGGGCCGTCTCCCACTTCCGCGAACTCGACGAGGTCCGCGCCGACCTGGAGACCGTCCTGGCCGGCGCCATCGACGAACTGGGGCTCGCGCACCCGCCGGTCCCCTCGGTACGGGTGGCCCGCCCGCCCAGGAAGGGGTGACCCGGTGACCGTGGTGCTCCGGCGCGTCAACCGGATCGTGCTCGCCCTCGCCGGACTGCTCCTCGTGGTCGGCGGCGGGGCCGTGCTCGCCGCCGCCCTCGACCTGTCCGTGCCCTCCTGGTGGCCCTGGTCGGGCCCCGACGACGTGCTGCTCACCCGCTCCCAGCGGCAGCACTGGCGCGCCGAGGGCTGGTGGTGGCCGGTGGTCATCGCGGTGCTCGGCGTCCTCGTGCTGCTCGGCCTGTGGTGGCTGATCGCCCAGTTCCGCCGGGCCCGGCTCCGCGAGGTGCTCGTCGACAGCGGCGACGGCGAGGAGGCCGTGCTGCGCGGCCGGGCCCTGGAGACCGTCCTGGAGGCCGACGCCACCGCCCAGGAGGGCGTCGCCCGCGCCAAGGTCGCGCTCACCGGCCGCCGCACCGCCCCGCGCACCCGGATGGCCCTGCTCCTGGAGCCGCACGCCTCCCCGGCCGAGACCCTCACCGCGCTGTCCGACGAGGCCCTCGCCCACGCGCGCGGCTCCACCGGCCTGCCCGCGCTGCCCACCGAGGCCCGGCTGCGCGCGGTCAGGCACCGCGCGCGCCGGGTGGCCTGACGGTCCGCCGGATCCCGTCCGGCGCACGGGCTCAGAAGCCGCTGCGTGCCCCGCCGTCCACCGGCAGCATCACGCCCGTCAGATACGAGGCGGCGGGGGAGAGCAGGAACGCGGCCGTGCGGCCGAACTCCTCCGGGGTGCCGTAGCGGCGCAGCGGGATCGTCGCCTCGTTCGCCGTCCGCGCCGCGTCCGCGTCCCCGGACAGCGCGTCCAGCTGCCGCACCCGGTCGGTGTCGATCCGGCTCGGCAGCAGCCCGACCACCCGGATGCCGCGCGGCCCCAGGTCGTTGGCGAGCGACTTCGCGAAGCCCGCGAGCCCCGGGCGCAGCCCGTTGGAGATGGTCAGACCCGGGATCGGCTCGTGCACCGAACCGGACAGCACGAAGCCGATGACCCCGCCCTCCGGCAGCGTCTCCGCCGCCGCCCGGGCCAGCCGCACCGCGCCCAGGAACACCGTCTCGAAGGCGGCCGCCCACTGCTCGTCCGTGTTGTCCGCGGCGAAGCCCGGCGCCGGGCCGCCCACGCTGATCAGGACGCCGTCGAAGCCGCCGAACCGGGCCCGGGCCTCCGCGATCAGCCGCTCCGGCGTGCCCGGGTCGGCGTTGTCCGCCGCCACGCCCGCCGCGTCCGGCCCGAGCGCGGCCACCGCGTCGGCGACGCTCTTCTCCTCGCGCCCGGTGAGCAGCACCTTCGCGCCCTCCGCGAGCAGCGCCTCCGCCGAGGCCCGGCCCAGGCCGCGGGTCGCGCCGGTCACCACGTACACACGGTCCTTCAGTCCAAGATCCATGGACCTATCCTGCCGCGTCGCCCTCCTCGGCGGCCAGCGCCAGCGCGCTGCCCACCAGGCCGATGTGGCTGAAGGCCTGCGGGAAGTTCCCCAGCTGACGGCCCGACGCCGGGTCGTACTCCTCGGCCAGCAGCCCCACGTCGCTGCACAGCCCGACCAGCCGGTCGAACAGCTCCCGCGCCTCCTTCACCCGGCCGGTCATCCGCAGCGCGTCCGCCAGCCAGAACGAGCACACCAGGAACGTGCCCTCCTCGCCCGGCAGTCCGTCCACCGAGGGCCCCGCCGTCGAGTAGCGGCGCACGAAGCCGTCGTGCGTCAGCTCCGCCCGCACCGCGTCGACCGTGCCCACCACCCGCGGGTCGTCCGGCGGCAGGAAGCCCACCCGGGGGATCAGCAGCGTCGCCGCGTCCAGCTCGCGCGAGCCGTAGAACTGCGTGAAGGTGTTCCGCTCCGGGTCGAAGCCCTTCGCGCACACCTCCGCGTGGATCTCGTCCCGCATCGCCCGCCAGCGCGCCGGGTCCCCCGGCAGCGACGGATCCTCCTCCAGGGTGCGCACCGCCCGGTCCGCCGCCACCCAGGCCATCACCTTGGAGTGCACGAAGTGCCGGCGCCCGCCGCGCACCTCCCACAGGCCCTCGTCCGGCTCCCGCCAGGTCGACTCAAGGAAGCCGAGCAGGCTCAGCTGGAGGTTCCAGGCGTGCCGCTCGGCCGGGATGCCCGCCTCCCGGGCCCGGCACAGCGAGTCCAGGACCTCGCCGTAGACGTCGATCTGGAGCTGCTCCACGGCCGCGTTCCCGGTGCGCACCGGTGTCGAGTCGGCGTAGCCGCGCAGCCAGGGCAGGGTCGTCTCGGGCAGCCGCCGCTCGCCCGCCGGGCCGTACATGATCTGCAGGTCGGCCGGGTCGCCGGCCACCGCGCGCAGCAGCCAGTCGCGCCAGGCCGCCGCCTCGTCCACGTACCCGGCGGAGAGCAGCGCGCCCAGGGTGAGCGAGGAGTCGCGCAGCCAGCAGGCCCGGTAGTCCCAGTTGCGCACCCCGCCGATGTCCTCGGGCAGCGAGGTGGTGGGGGCGGCGACGATGCCGCCGGTGGGGGCGTAGGTGAGCGCCTTCAGGGTGATCAGGGAACGCACCACCGCGTCCCGGTAGGGCCCCTCGTAGGTGCACCGCGCGGCCCACGCGCGCCAGTCGGCGAGCGACTGCTCCAGCGCCTCGAACGGGTCGACCAGGGCCGGGCGCGGCTCGTGGGAGGGGTGCCAGGTGAGCACGAAGGCCACCTTCTCGCCGGCGTCCACGGTGAAGGCGGAGCAGGTGGCGAACTGCTGGCCCCAGGTCTTCACCGGCGGTTCGCTGCGCAGCCACACCGAGTCGGGGCCGGCGACGGCGACGCGGTGCCCGTCGGCGCGGCGCACCCACGGCACGACCGAGCCGTAGTCGAAGCGCAGCCGCAGCACCGCGCTCATCTCGACGCTCCCGCTGACGCCCTCCACGATCCGGACCAGGTCGGGCGCCTTGTCGCGCTGCGGCATGAAGTCGACGACCCTGACCGTGCCCGTACGGGTCTCCCAGAGCGTCTCCAGGACCAGACTGTCCTCGGCGTAACGGCGACTCGTGCAGGTCGTGGCGCCCTTGGGGGCGATCCGCCAGTGCCCGTTGTCCTCGTCGCCGAGCAGGGCGGCGAAGCAGGCGGCGGAGTCGAAGCGGGGCAGACACAGCCAGTCGACCGACCCGTCGCGGCCGACGAGCGCGGCGGTCTGGAGATCGCCGATCAGGGCGTAGTCGTCGATACGTTGCGTCACGCTTTGGGCTGTTCCCGGAAGCGGGGACGGTCAATCAGGAGGCGGTGGGGGCCCGTCCGGCTCAGGCCGTCGCCCCCGCGGGCTCCGGCGTCCCGCCCGTCCCGCCCGCACCGTCGCCGGACCCGCCGGCGGCGTCCCCGGCGGCGGCCGCCTCCCGGTCGCGCTTCTCGCGCCGCGCGAGCACGCACCAGCCGACCGGCACACCGGCCGAGAACAGCCACCACTGGATCGCGTACGCCATGTGCGCGCCGATCGAGTCGTGGTCGGGGTCCGGGATCGGCTCCGGGGTGTCCCCCGCGGGCTCCGGCGCGGTCAGCTCCAGATAGCCGCCGAGCACCGCGCGGCCGCCCTGGAGGGCGGACTGCTGGGCGCTGTTGATCAGCATGACCTGACGGTCCGGCAGCCCCTTGAGGTCCTTGATGCCGCTGGCGCCCGTGGTCTCGTCGGCCATCAGCCGGCCGGTGACCGTCACGAGGCCCTTCGGCGCGGGCGGCACGTCCGGGTAGGACCGCTGGTCGCCGGCGGCCGGGATCCAGCCCCGGTTCACCATGACGACCTTGCCGTCCTTCAGCACCAGCGGGGTCAGCACGTGCACGCCGACCCGGTCGTCCGAGGAGGTGCGCCGGCGCACCACGACCTCGTGCGCGGTGTCGAAGGTGCCGGTGGCGGTCGCGTGCCGCCAGTAGTCCGCGCGGGGCACCGTGTGTCCGGGGGAGGTGAGCTCCTCGACGGGGACCGGCTTCGCCGCGAGGTTGTCCGCGATCAGGGCGTTCTGGGCGACCCGGCGCTCGTGCCGGTGGAACTGCCAGAAGCCCAGCTCGATCATCACGGGGATGAGGACGAGGGCCACGAGGGTGAGGATCACCCACTGCCGGGACAACAGGAAGCGGTACACCCCAAGACCGTACAACCCGGCCGGGGGTGCACCGCACGGGGGGTTCGGGCCACCGGGGGCGGCCCGCGGGGGAGGGGCGGGCGCGGCGGGCGGATCGTTTCGTCGCACCGCCGGCGTCACGCCCCGCCCTCACACCTTGTCGACGATGCCCACCTTCCCCTCTGCCCGGGCGCAGTGGCCCCCGCAGTACCAGCTGCCCTCGACCTCGACGCCCTGGCCGATGATCTGGACCCGGCAGTGCTCGCAGATGGGCGCCATGCGGTGGATGGCGCAGGCGAAGCAGTCGAAGACGTGCACCGCGCCCTGCGCGTGCACCTCGAAGGACATGCCGTAATCGTTTCCGCAGACCTCACAACGTGCCATGCGCCACAGGGTGGGGCCACGGGCGGGCGAAGGCCGGGCGGCGCGCCCGGCCCGCGCCGGGCCGTCACTCGTCTGCCGTCACCCGTGCGGGGTCACCCGTCCGGCGCGGTCACTCGTCGGCGGGGGCGACGTCCCGCAGCAGCTGGGTGTAGGCGGCCTCGTCGACGATCGGCGTGCCGTAGGACCTCGCCTTGAGGGTCTTGCCGGTGGCGGAGTCCGGGTCGTTGGTGACGAGCAGGCTGGTGAGCCGCGACACACTGCTCGCCACGTGCAGCCCGGCCTCGACCGTGCGGTCCTCCAGGAGTTCGCGGTCGATGGAGGTGTCGCCGGAGAACGCCACCCGCATGCCCTGCTTGAGCGGTTTGTCCGACTCGTAGCGCCCGGGGTTGGGGTACGGGCAGGCCGGGCGCTTCTTCGAGGGGCGCCAGGTGTTCGTCCGGTACGAGGCCTGGTGGCCGATCCGGGGGCGCTCGGGGCCCGGCGCCCACTCGGTCAGCGGGCGGCACTCCAGGAGCGGCAGCCGGACGTTCCGCGCGGCGGCGGCGTGCAGGCTGGGGCGGAAGGCCTCGGCCAGCACCCGGGCGTCGTCCAGGGCGTTGTGCGCGCGCTGCTGGACCACGCCGAAGTGCGCGGCCAGCGACTCCAGCTTGTGGTTGGGCAGCGGCAGCGCCAGCTCCTTCGACAGCGCGATGGTGCACAGCCGCTGCCGCACCGGCGCGGTGGCCTCGGCGCGCGCGTACTCGCGGGCGATCATCTGCCAGTCGAACATGGCGTTGTGCGCGACGAGCACCCGCCCGTCCAGGCGCGCCGAGAACTCCTCGGCGATCTCCGGGAAGAGCGGCGCGCCCTCCAGGACCTCGCTGGTGAGTCCGTGGATCCACACCGGTCCGGGATCCCGCTCGGGGTTGACGAGGGTGTACCAGTGGTCCTCGACGTTGCCCCGGGCGTCCAGCCGGTAGACGGCAGCCGACACTATCCGGTCGTCGCGGGCGAGGCCGGTGGTCTCCACGTCGACGACCGCGTACCCCTGGGGGTACGCGGTCGGCCACGTCGCTGCGGTCGTACGGTCGTCGAGCATGGTCACTGAGAATACGGGCCGCGACTGACAGCGCTGCGCGCGGTGTCGCCTTCGGTGGCCGGATCCGTGCGCCCGGGCGGCGGCGCGGGGGCGGCCGGCAGCCCATCGGCGCCCGCCGGTACGCGGGTTGACGGGGCCGGCCGCCAGGGGCGGGCGGGCGGTCAGGAGAGCAGTCCGGCCACCAGGGCCCGTACCGCCGTCGTGAAGACCGCCTCCGTGTCGATGGGGGCGGCGAGCGCGGCGGCGAGTTCCGGGTCCGCCGCGGCGGCGTCCGCGGCGGTCTCCGGAGCCCACAGGTCCGTCTCGGCGGGCGACTGGGCGGGGGAGCGCTCGCGGTTGCGTTCGACGAGGACGTGGCCGACGACCTGGAACTGCACCGCGCGGACCAGGGCGGCGGCGCGCGCGCCGCGCAGCCCGGCCGCGTGGGCCTCGTGGATGAGGGCGCGCTGGGCGGGCAGGAACATGCGTTCCGTCAGTCCGCGCTCGTGGACCATGGCGACCAGGTGGGGGCGCTCGCGCAGGGCGCGGCGGAGCAGCACGGCCACCGAGACGATCCGCTCGGCCGGGTCGGCGCCGTGCGGGCGCAGGGTGCCGAGGTCGGCGACGGTGCGCTCGACGAGGGCGTCGAGCAGCGACTCGCGGTTGCCCACGTGCCAGTAGATCGAGGTGACGGCGGTGCCGAGCTCGGCGGCGAGCCGGCGCATGGTGAGCGCGTCCGGGCCGTGCTCCCTGACCAGGGCGGCGGCCGTGTCCAGGACCCCGTCGCGGGTCAGCGCGTTGCGTGCCGTCCTGCCTGCCATTCGATCAGCTCCCCCAACTCCCGTGGCGCGCACGGGTCTTTACCCTTCCGGGTGGCCGGTGTAACTGTGTTACAGGCGTACAGGCCGATGCCTTCCCGAAGGGTGGTACGTCATGGCACGAGTACGGTACGGGGCGCGCACCGAGGCGGAGATCGCCGCGACCCGCGCGAAGAGCGCCGCGCTTCCCGACATCTGGTCCACCGGGGTCGTCGCCGTCTGGGAGACCGACCCGGACGTCGTGGCGGCCGTCCTGCCGCCCCCGCTCGAACCGACCGGACGCCCGCTGGTCCGGGTCACCGTCAGCAGGGTCGACCTCCCCGGCCACCCCCTGGGCGCCGGCTCGGTGGCCGTCGCCGCCGCCCACGGCGACCGCGAGGGCTGGTATCCGCTGGTCATGCCGATGACCCACGAGCGTGCCCTCACCGGCGGCCGCGAGGTCTTCGGCGAGCCGAAGAAGCTCGGCGACGTGCTGGTCGAGCGCGACGGCCTGACCGTCCGCGCCTCGCTGGCCCGGCACGGCATCGCCTTCGTGGAGGTGCGGGGCGCCGTGTCCGGCGCGCTGCCGCTGCCCGGGCCCACCGAGCGGACCGACTTCTACTTCAAGTTCCTGCCCGCGGTGGACGGTTCGGGCTTCGAGTCCGACCCCGTCCTGGTCCACTGCCTGCGCCGGGAGAAGGTGCGCAGGCTGGAGCGGGTCACCGGCGACGTGGTGCTGCGCGAGTCCATGTTCGACCCGGTGGCCGACCTGCCGGTGCGCCGCCTGGTGGAGATCACCCTCGGCGAGAAGACCACCGACCAGCGCGGCCGGGTGGCCGAGCGGGTCGACCCCGCCGCCCTGCTGCCCTTCCTGCACCAGCGCTACGACGATCCGCGGCAGGCCCTGGACGCCCCGCCGGAAGGGAGCGCGGTCTGATGGAGCTGCGCGAGGGACAGGTCGCCGTCGTCACGGGCGCCGCCAGTGGCATCGGTCTCGCCATGGCCCGCCGGTTCGCCGCCGAGGGACTCGCCGTGGTCCTCGGGGACGTCGAGGAGGCGCCGCTCGCCCGGGCCGCCGAGGAACTGATGGACGGCGGGGCGCAGATCCTCGCCCGCACCGTCGACGTCAGCGAGGCCGACTCCGTACGGGCCTTCGCCGACGCCGCGTACGAGACCTTCGGCGCCGTGCACGTGCTGTGCAACAACGCGGGCGTCGGCTCCGGAGCCGAGGGCCGCATGTGGGAGCACGAACCCAACGACTGGAAGTGGGCCTTCGCGGTCAACGTGTGGGGCATCTTCCACGGCATCCAGGCCTTCGTGCCCCGGATGCTGGCCGGCGGCGAACCCGGCCACGTCGTCAACACCTCCTCCGGCGACGGCGGCATCGCCCCGCTGCCCACCGCCTCCGTCTACGCCGTCACCAAGTCCGCCGTCGTCACCATGACCGAGTCGCTCTACGCCCACCTGAGGGCGGAGCACGCGCGCGTGGGTGCCTCCGTCCTCTTCCCCGGCCCGCACATGCTGCGCACCGGCCTGTGGGAGTCGCACCGCAACCGGCCCGCGCGCTTCGCCAAGGAGCGCCCGCGCCGGACCCCGTACCGCAGCCTCGACCAGTGGGAGGCGGCGATGAAGGAGGCCGGGCACGAGGTCGCCTTCACGCCGGTCGAGGAGGTCGCCGGGCACGTCGTCGACGGCATCAGGGCCGACCGGTTCTGGATGCTCCCGGCGAGCGAGCACAGCGACCGTCAGATCAGGGCGCGCTCGCAGTCGATGCTCGACCGCGCCAACCCCTCGTACCTGGAGAGCTTCGTCCTCGACTGACCGGCCAAGGAGCCGACATGAGTTTCGACGACCCCTATCTCGTCATCTCCTCCGACTGTCACGCCGGGCTGCCCACCGAGGAGTACCGGCCCTATCTGGAGTCCCGCTTCCACCGCGCCTTCGACGAGTTCCTGGCCGGCCGGGACGCCCGCCGCGAGGCCATGACCCGGCTCGGGGTGCGCAACGAGGCCTTCGCGCACCAGTGGTTCAGCGACCACGAGGAGGGCCTGCGGGGCGGCTGGGACCCCGCCCGGCGCGTCAAGGAACTCGACGGCGACGGGGTGGCCGCCGAGGTCGTCTTCCCCGACGCGGACGCCGTCGACAGCGGCACCGCCGCCCCGTTCGGCGTCGGCCTCGGACTCTCCGGCGACCAGGACCCCGAGCTCGGCATGGCGGGCGCCAAGGCGCACAACCGCTGGCTCGCGAGTTCGTCGCCCACCACCCCGAACGGCACTGCGGGGTGGCGCTGCTGCCCGTCACCGCCGACCCGGCCGAGGTCGTCGCCGAGATCCACCGGGCGAAGGAGTCCGGGCTCGGCGCGCTGATGATCCCCTCCATGTGGGTGGACCGGGCGCCCTACCACGACCGGCGCTACGACCCGGTGTGGGCGGCCGCCGCCGAGACCGGGATGCCGGTGGTCACCCACTCCGGCGCCGCGCCCCGCCACGAGTACGGCGACCACCTCGGCATCTACGTCTCCGAGGTCACCTGGTGGCCGGCCCGGCCGCTGTGGTTCCTGCTCTGGTCCGGGGTCTTCGAGCGCCACCCCGGCCTTCGCTTCGGCGTCGCCGAGTCCGGCTGCTGGTGGCTGCCCAACCTGCTGTGGTTCATGGACCGGCTCTACCTGGGCGCGCACGGCGGCAAGAAGCTCTCCCCGTTCGCGGAGCTGCGGCGCCCGCCGAGCGCGTACCTGGACCGGCAGGTGTTCGTCTGCGCCACCAACACCAAGCGCCGCGAACTGGCCCAGCGCTACGAGATCGGCGTCGACAACATCCTGTGGGGCTCCGACTTCCCGCACCCGGAGGGCACCTGGCCGCGCACCCGCGGCTGGCTGCGCGACACCTTCCACGACATCCCGGTCGCCGAGACCCGCCGGATGCTCGGCCTGGCCGCCGCCGAGGTCTTCGGCTTCGACATCGGGAAGCTGGCCCCGGTCGCCCGCCGGATCGGCCCCACCCCGGCCGAACTCGGCCAGGACCCCGACCAGTCCGCCGTCGAGGCCTCCTGGGCCCGCTCCCGCGAGGTCGGCCGGCACTGGCTCACCGAGCACGACTTCCCGGTCATCGGAGCGCGCTGATGGACAGGTACACCGTCATCTCCGCCGACTGCCACGCCGGCGCCGACCTGCTCGACTACAAGCCGTACCTGGAGAAGCGGTACCACGAGGACTTCGACGCCTGGGCGGCCTCGTACGTCAACCCGTACGAGGACCTGCTCGCCGACACCGCCGACCGCAACTGGAACTCGCGGCGCAGGCTGACCGAACTGGAGGCCGACGGCATCGTCGCCGAGGTCGTCTTCCCCAACACCATCCCGCCGTTCTTCCCCCAGGCCTCGCTGATGGCCCAGCCGCCCACCCGCGCCGAGTACGAGCACCGCTGGGCCGGCCTCCGGGCGCACAACCGCTGGCTCGCCGACTTCTGCGCCGAAGCCCCCGGGCGGCGGGCCGGAGTGGCGCAGATCCTGCTCAACGACGTGGACGCGGCCGTCGCCGAGATCCGCAGGGCCCGCGCGGCCGGGCTCACCGGCGGCATCCTGCTGCCCGGCGTGCCGCCCGGCTCGCCCGTCCCGGAGCTGTACTCCGAGGCGTACGACCCGATCTGGGCGGTCTGCGCGGAGCTCGACGTCCCGGTCAACCACCACGGCGGCTCGGCCTCGCCGCCGCTCGGCGACGAACCGGCCGCGCGGGCCGTGTTCATGGTGGAGACCACCTGGTTCTCCCACCGGGCCCTGTGGCACCTGGTCTTCGGCGGCGCCTTCCGGCGCCACCCCGGCCTCAAACTGGTCCTCACCGAGCAGGGCTCCGGCTGGATCCCGGGCGTGCTCGACATGCTGGACTACTACCACCGGCGCCTGGTCGCGGCCTCGGCCGAGGCCCTCACCGCCGAGTCCCGGTTCGGCGCCGGGCTCGCCGCCGCCATGGGCAAGGGACCGCGCGAGGTGTGGCGGGACAACTGCTTCGTCGGCGCCAGCTTCATGCGCCCCCACGAGGTGCCGCTGCGCGAGCGGATCGGCCTCGCCAAGATCATGTGGGGCGCCGACTACCCGCACGACGAGGGCACCACCCCCTACTCCCGGGAGGGCCTGCGGATCGCCTACGCGGGGCTGCCCCGGGACGAGGTCGCCGCCATGGTCGGCGGCAACGCCGCCCGTGTCTACGGCTTCGACCTGGCCTTGCTCGACCGGCTCGCGGCGGTGCACGGACCGACCGTCGCGGAGATCGCCGAACCCCTGGAGAAGGTCCCCGAGGGCGCGACCAGCCCCGCCTTCGCGAAAGGCGGGTCGGTCCGCGTCTGGTGACGCGCCGGGTGCGACCCTCCAGGGGTGACCGACGCACCCGCGCCCACCCCCACCCCCGCCCACGACGAGGCCCACGGCGGCGGCCTCGGCTCCCGGCTCAACTGGCTCCGGGCCGCCGTGCTCGGGGCCAACGACGGAGTCGTCTCCACCGCCGGCCTCGTCGTCGGCGTCGCCGGCGCCACCGACGAGCGGGCCACCCTGCTCACCGCGGGCCTCGCCGGACTGCTCGCCGGCTCCATGTCGATGGCCGCGGGGGAGTACGTCTCCGTCTCCACCCAGCGCGACTCCGAGAAGGCCGCCCTCGCCCAGGAGCGCCGCGAGCTGCGCGAGCAGCCCGAGGCCGAACTCGCCGAGCTCACCGGGCTGCTGGCCCGCCGCGGCCTGAGCCCCGAGGTGGCCCGGGAGGCCGCCGTCCAGCTCACCGAGCGCGACGCGCTGCGCGCCCACGCGCGCGTGGAGCTGGGCATCGACCCCGACGAGCTCACCAACCCCTGGCACGCGGCCGGCGCCAGCTTCCTCGCCTTCACGGCCGGCGCCCTGCTGCCGCTCCTCGCGATCGTGCTGCCGCCGTCCGCGCACCGGCTCTGGATCACCGTGGTCTCGGTGCTCGCCGCCCTCGCCCTCACCGGCTGGGCCTCGGCCCGCCTCGGCGCGGCCCCGGTGCCCCGCGCCGTGCTCCGCAACGTCGCCGGCGGCGCCCTGGCCATGGCGGTCACCTACGGCGCGGGCTCGCTCCTCGGCGCGGCCGGGGTCTGAGCCGGCGCGCGGACCGCCCGGACCGCCGGAAGCCCGCGCGCGAGGTACGGTGAACGTCGTACGACCAGCTGACCCGGACGAGGAACCATGCGCGCCACCACCATTCACGCCCCCTTCGACATGCGCGTGGAGGACGTGCCCGACCCCGTGGTCAAGGAGCCCGGCGACGTCGTCGTGCGGGTGCTCCGCGCCTGCATCTGCGGCAGCGACCTGTGGGCCTACCGCGGCGAGGCCGCCCGGCAGCCCGGCCAGCGCATCGGCCACGAGTTCCTCGGCCTGGTCGAGGAGACCGGCCCCGAGGTCCGCGGCTTCGCCCGCGGCGACCTCGTCGTCGCCCCCTTCGTCTGGTCCGACGGCACCTGCGAGTACTGCGCCGAGGGCCTCCACACCTCCTGTCCCAACGGCGGCTTCTGGGGCTCCGTCGGCTCCGACGGCGGCCAGGGCGAGGCCGTCCGCGTGCCGTACGCCGACGGCACCCTCGTCAAGCTGCCCGCCGCGGCCGCCGCCGACGACCACCTGCTCACCGCGCTCCTCGCGCTCTCCGACGTCCTCGGCACCGGCCACCACGCCGCCCTCGGCGCCGGCGTGAAGCCCGGCTCCACCGTCGCCGTGGTCGGCGACGGAGCCGTCGGCCTGTGCGGCGTCCTCGCCGCCCGGCGGCTCGGCGCCGAGCGGATCATCGCCCTCGGCCGGCACACCGCCCGCACCGACATCGCCCGCTCCTTCGGCGCCACCGACGTCGTCGCCGAGCGCGGCGAGGCCGCCGAGGCCGCCGTCCGCGAACTCACCGGCGGCCAGGGCGCCCACGCCGTCATCGAGGCCGTCGGCACCGAGCAGTCCATGCGCACCGCCGTGAACATCACCCGCGACGGCGGCTCCATCGGCTACGTCGGCGTCCCGCACGGCTCCGGCACCGGCCTCGACCTGTCCGTCATGTTCGACCGGAACATCGCCCTGCGCGGCGGCGTCGCCCCGGTCCGCGCCTACATCCCCGAGCTGCTCCCCGACGTCCTCGACGGCACGATCGACCCGTCCCCGGTCTTCGACCTGACCGTGGACCTCGCGGGCGTGCCCGACGGCTACCGGGCCATGGACGAGCGCACCGCCCTGAAGGTCCTCGTCAAGCCGTGAGCCAGCGGGGCTCGTCCCCGCCCGGCAGGCCCGGCGGCCGCGACCAGCCCGCCGGGCCGCCCTCGTACGCCACCGGCGACAGCGCGTGCCGCAGCCGCCCCAGCGGCCCGGCCGACTCCGTGAGCCAGCGTTCCGGCTCGTAGCGGGGGAGCGCGTGGCTCAGCCAGTGGCCGGTCTGCGCGAGGGCCACCCGCACCAGCCGGGTCCCGCCGTCCCGGTCCTGCTCGGTCAGCGCCCGCAGCACGGCCGCCGCGAGGAGGTAGCCGGTGCCGTGGTCCAGGGCCTGCGCCGGCAGCGCCCCGGGCTGCTCCGGCGAACCCTCCACGGCCGCGATGCCGGTGGCCACCTGCACCAGGCTGTCGAAGCCGCGCCGGCCGCCCCAGGGGCCGTAGTCGCCCCAGGCCGAGAGCCGGGCCACCACCAGGCCGGGCCGGTCGAGCGCGAAGCGGTCCAGGGCGCCGGGACGGTAGCCGGTCACCAGCACGTCGGCCGCGTCGAGGAGCTCGCCGAGGGCCCGCCGGTCCGCCGGGCCGTCCAGGTCCAGGGCCGCCGTCCGCTTCCCCACGTTCGTGTCGGCGTGCTGGTCGGGCAGCTCCGGGTTGCCCGGCGGGTCGATCCGCAGCACGTCCGCGCCGAGCAGCGCCAGGGTCCGGGTGGCCACCGGCCCGGCGATCACCCGGGTCAGGTCCAGGACCCGCAGCCGCCGGTCGCCGCGGCGGCGCGGCGGGGCCTCGTCGAGCCGCTCCCGGGTCAGCAGCGGCCGGGCGGCGACCGCCCGGCCCTGCTCGTGGGCGGCCCATTCCCCGGGCGTGCGCAGCGCGACGGCCAGGCCCCCGGCCGCGTACACCGCCGACTCCACGTCCACGGCCCTGCGCCCGCCGATCGCCTCGGCCACCGCCTCCACGGAGTCGGCCGCGCCCAGCGCGCCGAGCAACGCGGCCTTGTGGTGCGGGTAGTTGGCGTGGGTGCGGACCCAGCCGTCGGCCGCCCGCCAGAACCGGGACAGCGGCGCGAAGGAGACCGGCGCCCGCCCGTCCACGCGCAGGTGCCGCTCGCTCACGAAGGCGGTCGCCACCGCCCCGTCGTCCACCCGCACCGGGCCCGGCAGCCCGGCCCGCTCCACCGCCGCGAGCCCGGCGACGGCGACCGTGGCCCGGGCCAGGTCCATCACCGGCAGGCGGGCCGGCAGCAGCCCGGAGGGCCCGCCGTACGCGACCCGGTCGAGCAGCGCGGGATCGCCGCCCAGCTCGGCCCACAACAACTCCGTACCCGTACGCACCGTGGTGTCCATGGGGACACACTAGAACCGCCCGTGGCACTGAGTGCCACGGGCGGTTCCACGGGAGTTCCCGGGAGAGGTTACTTGCGGACCGCGTCCAGCGCGTCCACCAGGCCGGCCCCGTAGAAGCCGTTCTTCTCCGTGTCGCCCTCGCACACCGCGTCGACGGTGCCGTTGCCGTCGATGTCGTACGGGTTCGTGCAGGCGCGCTCGTCGGCCTGCGCGGCCAGCAGCGCCTTCAGGGCGGCCGGGCTCGCCTTCGGGTGCGTGGACTTCAGCAGCGCGAGGACGCCGGCCACGTGCGGCGAGGCCATGGACGTGCCCGCCTTGTAGTTGTAGCCGCCGTCGACCGTGGTGGACAGGATGCGTCCGTTGACCGCCGGGGCGTCCGGGGTCTGCCACTCGGTCTTGTCGCCGCCCGGCGCCGCGACGTCGATGACGCCCAGGCCGTAGTTGGAGTAGGAGGCCTTCAGGTCCTTGGCGCCGGTCGCGGAGACCGTCACCACGCCCGGCAGCATGGCCGGGTAGTCGAAGCACTCCTTCGGGTCGATCGTCCGGTTGCCCGCGGTGCTGTCGTTCGGGCTGGAGGTGTCCAGGATCGAGTCGGCCGCCAGGTCGAACTTGGAGTTGCCGGCCGCCGCCACGTTGACGGTGCCCTTCTTCTCCGCGTAGCGGGTCGCCCGGGTGACCGCCTCGATGAGGGCCTTCTGGTCCTCGTCGTTCTTGCAGGCGAACATCCACGGGTCGGTGTAGTAGCTGTTGTTCGTGATGTCGATGCCGTGCTCGGCCGCCCACATGAAGCCGCAGACCACGGCCTCCGTGTAGAAGTAGCCGTCCGGGGTGGACACCTTGATGCCGGCCAGCTTCACGCCGGGCGCGACACCGGTCACGCCGATGCCGTTCTTCGCGGCGCCGATGGTGCCGGCCACGTGCGTGCCGTGGTCGCTCTCGCCCTTGGCCGGACGCCACGAGCCGGGCGTCGTGTCGGCCTTGCCGGTCACGCAGTTCGCCGAGGCGGCCGCGTCGAAGTTGGGCGCCAGGTCCGGGTGGGTGTCGTCCACACCGGTGTCGATGATGCCGACGGTGACGTCCCGGCTGCCGAGGGTCTTCGCGTGCGCCTTGTCGGCCTTGATGGCCGGCAGGTCCCACTGCAGCGGCTCCATCGGGTCCTGGTCGCCCGTGGCGGCGGCCGCCGCGGCCTTGATCTCGGCCGGGGTCAGCTCCTGAGCGCCCTCGCCCACCGAGTCGTCCGTCGCGGCCTTCAGCGGGGCCGTACGGGTCGCGCCCGCCGAGACCACACCGGGCACCTCGCGGATCGTGCGGGCGAACTCCGGGTTCGCGGAGTGGACGACGATCACGCCTATCCGGTCGTACGACACGACCACCTCGCCGCCCGCGGCGGCTATCGCCTTCTTCACCGACGCGGCCGTCCAGCGGCCCTCGCCGATGTTGACGACGTACGACAGCTTCGGCCCGTCCGTGGCCACGGCCGCCGCCGGGGCGTCGGTGAGCTCCGCGGCCGAGGCGGCGCCGGAGGGCAGGAAGCCGAGCGAGGCCGTGAGCGCGAGACCGGCCGGCAGAGCGAGTACTCGGCCGCGCCGCGATCCCAGATGAGCCATGGGTTCTCCACATCATCCGTATGTACTGCCGGGCGCCGATTGCGCACGGGCAGGTGCATGACGAGTGAAGCTATCGCCGATCTTCCCCGCTCATCAATGAGTTGAGAGGACTTGATGAAGATCGTGGAAGAGAAATCCACTCCCGTGAACCGCGTCGGCGCGCGCTCCGTGCCGTTGAGCAGGGGAGGAGCTCCGGCCGGAGCCCCGTCCCCCCACCCCAGCGAGGCCCCCTTGTCCCTGCCCACCGCACCCGCGTCACGAGGAGATTCCGTGGCTACCGACGCACCGCCGCCGCAGAGGAGCGGCACGGACCCGGCCGCCCCCGCGGCCCCCACGACGGAGGAGTTCGTCGAGGTGCAGCAGAGCGCCGAGTTCGGCGAACTGCGCCGCACCTACCGCTCCTTCGCCTTCCCCCTGACGATCGCCTTCATCGCCTGGTACCTGCTGTACGTGCTGCTCTCCAACTACGCGGGCGGCTTCATGGGCACCAAGCTCTTCGGCAACGTCAACGTGGCCCTGGTCCTCGGACTCGGCCAGTTCGCCACCACCTTCCTCATCGCCTGGCTCTACTCGCGGCACGCGGCGGGCCGCCTCGACCCGCAGGCCGAGGCCATCAAGGAACGCATGGAGTCCGGCAGCCCGAACCGTACGGAGGCCGACGCATGACCACCCCCCTGGCCAGCCCCGCCCTGCTCGCCGCGGGCAACGCGACCAGCGAGCACCGGCCGCTGATCATCTCCCTCTTCGCGGCCTTCGTCGTCGCCACCCTCGTCATCACCGTCTGGGCCGGCCGGCAGACCCGCTCCGCCGCCGACTTCTACGCCGGCGGACGCCAGTTCACCGGCTTCCAGAACGGCCTGGCGATCTCCGGCGACTACATGTCCGCAGCGTCCTTCCTCGGCATCGCCGGCGCCATCGCCCTCTTCGGCTACGACGGCTTCCTCTACTCCATCGGCTTCCTCGTCGCCTGGCTGGTCGCCCTGCTCCTGGTCGCCGAACCGCTGCGCAACTCCGGCCGCTTCACCATGGGCGACGTCCTCGCCTACCGGATGCGCCAGCGGCCCGTCCGCACCGCCGCCGGCACGTCCACGATCGTCGTCTCGATCTTCTACCTGCTCGCCCAGATGGCCGGCGCCGGCGTCCTCGTCTCGCTGCTGCTCGGCATCACCAGCGACGGCGGCAAGATCGCCATCGTCGCCCTGGTCGGCGTGCTGATGATCGTCTACGTCACCATCGGCGGCATGAAGGGCACCACCTGGGTGCAGATGGTCAAGGCCGTGCTGCTCATCGCCGGCACGCTCCTGATCACCTTCCTCATCCTGTGGAAGTTCCACTTCAACGTCTCCGAGCTGCTCGGCGCCGCCGCCACCAACAGCGGCAAGGGCGACGCCTTCCTCCAGCCCGGCCTCAAGTACGGCGTCACCGCCACCTCGAAGCTGGACTTCCTCTCGCTCGGCATCGCGCTGGTCCTCGGCACCGCCGGCCTGCCGCACATCCTCATCCGCTTCTACACGGTGCCCACCGCCAAGGCCGCCCGGAAGTCGGTCAACTGGGCCATCGGCATCATCGGCGCCTTCTACCTGATGACCATCGTGCTCGGCTTCGGCGCCGCCGCCCTGCTGAAGAACAGCGACATCGTCGCCTCCAACAAGGCCGGCAACACCGCGGCCCCGCTCGCCGCCCTGGAGATCGGCGGCGGCGCCGACTCGACCGGCGGCGCGGTCCTGCTCGCCGTCATCTCCGCCGTCGCCTTCGCGACCATCCTCGCCGTGGTCGCCGGCCTCACCCTCGCCTCGTCCTCGTCCTTCGCGCACGACATCTACGCGAACGTGATCCGGCGCGGCCAGGCCACCGAGCGCGAGGAGGTGCGGGCCGCCCGCTGGGCCACCGTCCTCATCGGCATCGTGTCGATCGCGCTCGGCGCCCTCGCCCGCGACCTCAACGTCGCCGGCCTGGTCGCCCTCGCCTTCGCGGTCGCCGCCTCCGCCAACCTGCCGACCATCCTCTACAGCCTCTTCTGGAAGCGCTTCACCACCACCGGAGCGCTCTGGTCGATCTACGGCGGACTGGTCTCCGCGGTCGTCCTGGTGCTCTTCTCGCCGGTCGTCTCCGGCAAGCCGACCTCCATGTTCAAGGGCGTCGACTTCTACTGGTTCCCGCTGGAGAACCCCGGCCTGGTCTCCATCCCGCTCGGCTTCCTGCTCGGCTGGCTCGGCTCGGTCCTCTCCAAGGAGAAGCCGGACGCGGGCAAGTACGCCGAACTGGAGGTCAAGTCCCTCACCGGCGTCGGAGCGCACTGATCCGCACACGTTCCGCGACGACCCGCCGGCCGCGTCGTAGAGTTCTACGACGCGGCCGGTGCCGTCCTCGTTCCAATCGGCCCGTGCCCCGTGTCCGAGGCGTCGCGTAGGCTCGAACACGAAGCGAACCGTCTGCGAGGGAGGGGGCCCAGTGCTCATCGACACCTACGGCCGCGTGGCCACCGACCTGCGGGTCTCCCTCACCGACCGGTGCAATCTGCGCTGCACCTACTGCATGCCCGAAGAGGGCCTGCAGTGGCTGGCCAAGCCCGACCTGCTCACCGACGACGAGATCGTCCGCCTGATCCGGATCGCCGTCACCGACCTCGGCGTCACCGAGGTGCGCTTCACCGGCGGCGAGCCGCTGCTCCGCCCCGGCCTCGTCGGGATCGTCGAGCGCTGCGCCGCCCTCGAACCCCGCCCCAAGATGTCCCTGACCACCAACGGCATCGGACTCAAGCGCACCGCCGCCGCCCTGAAGGCCGCCGGCCTGGACCGGGTCAACGTCTCCCTCGACACCCTGCGCCCCGAGGTCTTCAAGGCCCTCACCCGCCGCGACCGCCACCACGACGTCCTCGACGGCATGGCCGCCGCCCGCGACGCCGGCCTCACCCCGGTCAAGATCAACGCGGTCCTGATGCCCGGGCTCAACGACGACGAGGCCCCCGAGCTGCTCGCCTGGGCCGTCGAGCAGGGCTACGAGCTCCGCTTCATCGAGCAGATGCCGCTCGACGCCCAGCACGGCTGGAAGCGCGAGGGCATGATCACCGCCGGCGACATCCTGGAGTCGCTGCGCACCCGCTTCACCCTCACCCCCGAGGGCGCCGCCGAGCGCGGCTCCGCCCCCGCCGAGCGCTGGGTGGTCGACGGCGGCCCGCACACCGTCGGCGTCATCGCCTCCGTCACCCGCCCCTTCTGCCGGGCCTGCGACCGCACCCGCCTCACCGCCGACGGGCAGGTCCGCACCTGTCTGTTCGCCACCGAGGAGACCGACCTGCGGGCGGCGCTCCGCTCGGACGCGCCCGACGCGGAGATCGCCGCGATCTGGAAGAAGGCCATGTGGGGCAAGAAGGCCGGCTCGGGCCTGGACGACCCGAGCTTCCTGCAGCCCGAGCGCCCGATGTCAGCGATCGGCGGCTGATCCCCCGGACGGCGGCTCCCCCGACGGCGGTTCCCACTCGGCGAGCGGTACCACGTCCTTGAGGAAGCCCCGTACGCCGAGGAACTGCGACAGGTGCTCGCGGTGCTCCTCGCAGGCGAGCCAGGTCTTGCGCCGCTCCGGCGTGTGCAGCTTGGGGTTGTTCCAGGCGAGCACCCAGACGGCATCGGCCCGGCAGCCCTTGGCGGAACAGATCGGCTTGTCTTCGCTCACTGGACCATTGATCACGAACGTCATTGTCCAGCAAGGGCGATGCCGAGCAGCCACGGGGGGAGCTGCCCGGCATCGGTCCGTCGCTCCGACGGGGGATGCGGAGCGCGTAGGCAGTATGTCACGGGCCATGGGGTGCGGTGCACCGGAACTTCACGATTGATCTGAGCTTTTCCTGAGCTTCCGGCTCACGCTGTGTGATCGCTCGGGCGGTGGGTCCGCCACCCCCGCGCTTCCGTCCCCGCTTCCGTTTCGGCGTCCCCGCCGTCCTCGGCCGCGGGCCGCGCGGTGAGCGCCGGACGCACCGGTGGCGGGACGAAGGTGGACGGGAGGGACGGAGTGCTCTCCCGGCCGGCGTTGGCGATCACCACCGCGATGTACGGGAGCACGGCGCCGAGCACCAGCGCCACCACCGCCACGTACCGCTCCACGTTCCACAGCGAGGCCGCGGCGATCACCGAGAGCGTGCGGACCGACATCGAGATCACGTATCTGCGCTGCCGTCCGCGGACGTCCTCCGCGAGGCCCTGACGGGCCCCGGTGATCCGGAAGACCTCGCCACCGCCATGCTTCCGCATCACGTTCCACCACCCGCACACCGTGCCGGACCCTCCCCGGTCCGGTCCTCCTTCCACCGTACGCCCGGCCTCCCGCGCCGAGGAGACCGGGGCACGGATGGCCGTGCCCGACATGCGCCGTATGGCCGAGGGGCGAAGACTGGGCACACCCGCTGTACGAGGAGGCGACGATGAGTTGGTTGTGGGCGATCATTGTGGGCTTCGTCCTGGGACTGATCGCCAAGGCGATCCTGCCGGGCAAGCAGCAGATCCCGCTCTGGCTGACGACCGTGTTCGGCATTCTGGGCAGTGTGCTCGGCAACGCGGTGGCGACCTGGATCGGGGTCAACGACACCCGGGGCATCGACTGGACCCGTCACCTCCTCCAGCTGATCGGCGCCGTCGCCGTGGTCGGCGTGGGCGACATGCTGTGGGCCTCGATCAAGGGCGGCAGACAGCGGGCCTGAGCACCGCCGCAGGACACGACGGAGGCCCGGTACGGCGCACAGCGCGCCGTACCGGGCCTCCGGTCGTTCTCGTACGAGCGACCTGCCTACGAGGGGCTAGGCCCTGTCCGGAAAGTGGCGTCGTCTGCCCGCAGGGCAGGGCCTAGGCGCCGAACTCGATCGCCGCCAGGTTCTTCTTGCCCCGGCGCAGCACCAGCCAGCGGCCGTGCAGCAGCTCCTCCGGCGCCACCACGGCGTCCTCGGCGGTCACCTTCACGTTGTTCACGTAGGCGCCGCCCTCCTTCACCGTGCGACGCGCGGCCGACTTGCTGGCCACCAGACCGACCTCGGCGAACAGGTCGACGACCGGCCCGAGCTCCGTCACGCGCGCGTGCGGCAGCTCGGACAGGGCCGCGGCGAGCGTGGCCTCGTCCAGCTCGCCGAGCTCGCCCTGGCCGAAGAGCGCCTTCGACGCCTCGATCACGGCCCGGCACTGGTCGGCGCCGTGCACGAGGGTGGTGAGCTCCTCGGCCAGCGCCCGCTGCGCGGCCCGCGCCTGCGGACGCTCCGCCGTCTGCTTCTCCATCTCCTCCAGCTCCTCGCGGGACCGGAAGGAGAGGATCCGCATGTACGTGGAGATGTCACGGTCGTCGACGTTCAGCCAGAACTGGTAGAACGCGTACGGCGTGGTCATCTCCGGGTCCAGCCACACCGCACCGCTCTCGGTCTTGCCGAACTTGGTGCCGTCGGCCTTCACCATCAGCGGCGTCGCCAGCGCGTGGACCTGCGCCTCCGGCTCCAGCTTGTGGATCAGGTCCAGCCCGGCCACCAGGTTGCCCCACTGGTCGGAGCCGCCCTGCTGCAGCGTGCAGCCGTAGCGCCGGTACAGCTCCAGGAAGTCCATGCCCTGGAGCAGCTGGTAGCTGAACTCGGTGTAGCTGATGCCCTGCTCGGACTCCAGGCGCCGGGCCACGGAGTCCTTGGTCAGCATCTTGTTGACCCGGAAGTGCTTGCCGATGTCCCGCAGGAACTCGATCGCCGACATCCCGGCGGTCCAGTCCAGGTTGTTCACCATGACCGCGGCGTTCTCGCCCTCGAAGGACAGGAACGGCTCGATCTGCGAACGCAGCCGGTTCACCCAGTTCGCGACCGTCTCCGGGTCGTTCAGGGTGCGCTCGGCGGTCGGCCGCGGGTCGCCGATCTGCCCGGTGGCCCCGCCGACCAGCGCCAGCGGCCGGTGTCCGGCCTGCTGGAGCCGGCGGACGGTGAGGACCTGGACCAGGTGGCCGACGTGGAGGCTGGCGGCGGTCGGGTCGAAACCGCAATAGAACGTGACGGGACCGTCCGCGAGGGCCTTGCGCAGGGCCTCCTCGTCGGTGGACTGGGCGAAGAGCCCGCGCCACTTCAGCTCGTCGACGATGTCCGTCACGTCGTCCGTCTCCTCGGATGGTGGATGAGTGCTTCCGGCCAGTCTAGGGCGTGACCGGACTGGTCAGACGCCCTTGCTGACCGAGCTCATGTTGAAGTCCGGCACCCGCAGGGCGGGCATCGCGGCCCGGGTGAACCAGTCGCTCCACTCGCGCGGCAGCGTCTGCTCGGTGCGGCCCGCCTCGGTGGCCCGGGACAGCAGGTCGACCGGCGACTCGTTGAACCGGAAGTTGTTCACCTCGCCGACCACCTCGCCGTTCTCCACGAGGTAGACGCCGTCCCGGGTGAGGCCGGTGAGCAGCAGCGTCGCCGGGTCGACCTCGCGGATGTACCAGAGGCAGGTCAGCAGCAGCCCGCGTTCGGTCTCCGCGACCATCTCGTCGAGCGTCTTCTCGCCGCCGCCGTCGAGGATCAGGTTCCCGGCGGCCGGGGCCATCGGCAGCCCGGTCAGCCCCGCCGTGTGCCGGGTGGTGACCAGGTGGGCCAGCTTCCCGTCCCGTACCCAGTCGACCGGCCCGACCGGCAGGCCGTTGTCGAAGACCGAGGAGTCGTCGCCGGAGCTGTGCGCGATCAGGAACGGCGCGCACTCCAGGCCCGGGGCGGCCGGGTCGCTGCGCAGGGTCAGCGGCAGCGGCGACAGGGTCTCGCCGATCCGGGTGCCGCCGCCGGGCCGGGAGAAGACCGTGCGGCCCTCCGCCGCGTCCCGGGCCGCCGACGACCAGAGCTGGTAGATCATCAGGTCGGCCACCGCGGTCGGCGGCAGCAGCGTCTCGTACCGCCCGGCCGGCAGGTCGATCCGGCGCTCGGCCCAGCCCAGCCGGACCGCGAGGTCGGCGTCGAGCGCGGCCGGGTCGACGTCCTTGAAGTCCCGGGTCGAGCGTCCGGCCCAGGCCGACCGGCTCCGGTCCGGGGACTTGGCGTTGAGCTCCAGGGTGCCGTTCGGCTGGTCGTGGCGCAGCCGCAGCCCGGTCGAGGTGCCCAGGTAACTGGAGGTCAGCTGGTGGTGGGCGAAGCCGTACAGCTCCCGGCCGCCCGCACGCGCGCGTGCGAAGGCCTCGCCGAGCGCCGGCGCGAAGGCGTCGAAGACCGCGGAGGAGGTCTCCGCCGGGGCGTCGGTGAAGTCCGGCGACGCGGGCACGCCCTCGACCAGCGGCTGGGCGTCCTCGGCGGGCCCCGCCGTCCGCGCCGCCTCCTCGGCGGCCCGCACCAGCGGCTCCAGCTCGTCCGCGGTCACCGCCGAGCGGGACACCACGCCGGAGGCGGTGCCCTGGGCGCCGTCCACGGTCGCGATCACGGTGAGGGTGCGGCCCCGGGTGACGCCGTTGGTGGTGAGCGCGTTGCCGGCCCAGCGCAGATTGGCCGAGGACTCCTCGTCGGCGATCACCACGCACCCGTCGGCACGGGACAGCTCAAGCGCCTTCTCGACGATCTCGTACGGCTTGCTGACGCGGCTCATCGACCGGCCTCCTGCGTCGTGTTCAGACTGTGCTGACCCGGGGTACGACCCCCGGACCCCCGGCAAAGGTCGTGGCGCGCGATCATCGACCGGCCTCCTGCGTCGTGTTCAGAATGTTGACGCCCCGGAACAGGGCGGACGGGCAGCCGTGCGAGACCGCGGCGACCTGGCCCGGCTGGGCCTTGCCGCAGTTGAACGCGCCGCCGAGGACGTACGTCTGCGGGCCGCCGACCTGCTCCATGGAGCCCCAGAAGTCGGTCGTCGTCGCCTGGTAGGCGACGTCCCGCAGCTGGCCCGCGAGCCGCCCGTTCTCGATGCGGAAGAAGCGCTGCCCGGTGAACTGGAAGTTGTAGCGCTGCATGTCGATCGACCAGGAGCGGTCGCCGACCACGTAGATGCCGCGCTCCACCCCGCCGATCAGGTCCTCCGTGGACAGCCCGCCCGGGTCCGGCTGCAGCGACACGTTCGCCATCCGCTGCACCGGCACGTGCGCGGGGGAGTCGGCGAAGGCGCAGCCGTTGGAGCGCCCGAGACCGGTCAGCTTCGCGATCCGGCGGTCCAGCTGGTAGCCGACGAGCGTGCCGTCCTTCACCAGGTCCCAGCTCTGCGCCTCGACGCCCTCGTCGTCGTAGCCGACGGTCGCCAGGCCGTGCTCGGCGGTGCGGTCACCCGTCACGTTCATGACCGAGGAGCCGTACGCCAGCTTGCCGAGCTGGTCGAAGGTGGCGAAGGAGGTGCCCGCGTAGGCCGCCTCGTAGCCGAGCGCCCGGTCCAGCTCGGTGGCGTGGCCGATCGACTCGTGGATGGTGAGCCACAGGTTGGACGGGTCGACGACCAGGTCGTAGCGCCCGGCCTCGACGCTCGGCGCGCGCATCTTCTCGGCGAGCAGCTCCGGGATCTCGTCGAGCTCCTTGTCCCAGTCCCAGCCGGTGCCCGTCAGGTACTCCCAGCCCCGGCCGACCGGCGGCGCGAGGGTCCGCATCGAGTCGAACTCGCCGGTCGACGCGTCCACGGCGACCGCCGTCAGCTGCGGGTGCAGCCGGACCCGCTGCTGGGTGGTGACGGTGCCCGCCGTGTCCGCGTAGAACTTGTTCTCGAAGACGGTGAGCAGCGAGGCGTCCACGTGCGCCACGCCGTCCGCGCGCAGCAGCCGCCCGCTCCACTCGGCGAGCAGCCCGCTCTTCTCCTCGGCGGAGATGGTGAAGGGGTCGATCTCGTACGAGGAGATCCACACCTTGTCCGCGTGCACCGGCTCGTCCGCCAGCTCCACGCGCTCGTCCGACCCGGCCGCCGCGATCACCTTCGCGGACAGCTTGGCCATCGCCACCGCCTGCGAGGCGACCCGCGCGGCCCCGTCCATGGTCAGGTCCACCCCGGACGCGAACCCCCACGCCCCGCCGTGCACCACCCGCACCGCGTAGCCGAGGTCCGTGGTGTCCGACGAGCCCGAGGGCTTGGCGTCCCGCAGCCGCCACGCGGCGCTGCGCACCCGCTCCAGGCGGAAGTCTGCGTGCTCGGCGCCGAGCGCCCTGGCCCGCGCGAGCGCCGCGTCGGCCAGCGCCCGCAACGGAAGCTGGGTGAAGGCTTCGTCGAGGGAATGGGTCCCAGATTGCACAGCTGTCTCCTGTCGTGTGAGACCGGTCGCCCCCGATCATGTCGTGCTTTCGGCCGTGATGCCCAGGGCTTTCTGTAGGGACCCGACAGTGACGCCAGGACGCCACTGTCAGGGCCCGATTCTCCGTATCGCGGAAGGGACCGATAGGTTTTCGGCATACCAGACCGCTATCGAAAGGGTGATCCGTTGAGCCGCTCGGTTCTCGTCACCGGAGGCAACCGGGGCATCGGCCTCGCCATCGCCCGCGCGTTCGCCGAGGCCGGCGACAAGGTCGCGATCACGTTCCGCTCGGGAGATCCCGCGGAGCTGGAGAAGCAGGGCTTCCTCGCCGTCAAGTGCGACATCACCGACGCCGAGCAGGTGGAGCAGGCCTACAAGGAGATCGAGGAGAAGCACGGTCCGGTCGAGGTCCTCGTGGCCAACGCCGGCGTGACCAAGGACCAGCTCCTCATGCGCATGTCCGAGGAGGACTTCACGTCCGTCCTCGACACCAACCTCACCGGCACCTTCCGGGTCGTGAAGCGCGCCAACCGCGGCATGCTGCGCGCCAAGAAGGGCCGCGTCGTGCTGATCTCCTCCGTCGTCGGCCTGCTGGGCTCGGCGGGGCAGGCGAACTACGCCGCCTCCAAGGCCGGACTGGTCGGTTTCGCGCGGTCCCTGGCCCGGGAGCTCGGCTCGCGCAACATCACCTTCAACGTCGTCGCGCCCGGTTTCGTCGACACCGACATGACCGCGGTGCTCACCGACGAGCAGCGCGCCGGCATCGTCTCCCAGGTCCCGCTGGGCCGTTACGCCCAGCCCGAGGAGATCGCCGCCACGGTGAAGTTCCTCGCCTCGGACGACGCCTCGTACATCACTGGAGCCGTCATCCCGGTTGACGGCGGACTGGGAATGGGTCACTGAACACCATGGCTGGAATCCTCGAGGGCAAGAAGATCCTCATCACCGGTGTGCTGATGGAGTCCTCCATCGCCTTCCACGCCGCGAAGCTGGCCCAGGAGCAGGGCGCGGAGATCATCCTCACCGCCTGGCCGCGGCCGACGCTGACCGAGCGCATCGCCAAGAAGCTGCCCAACCCGGACGTCAAGGTCCTGGAGCTCGACGTCTCCAACGACGAGCACCTCGCGCGCCTGGAGGGCCAGGTCCGCGAGCAGCTGGGCGACCGCCTGGACGGCGTCGTGCACTCCATCGGCTTCGCGCCCCAGGACGCGCTCGGCGGCAACTTCCTGAACACGCCGTTCGAGTCGGTCGCGACCGCCATGCACGTCTCGGCCTTCTCGCTGAAGTCCCTGACGATGGCGCTGCTGCCGCTGATGAGCGAGGGCGGCTCGGTCGTCGGCCTCACCTTCGACGCGCAGTTCGCCTGGCCGCAGTACGACTGGATGGGCCCGGCCAAGGCCGCCCTGGAGGCCACCAGCCGCTACATGGCCCGTGACCTGGGCAAGCAGAACATCCGCTGCAACCTGGTCTCGGCCGGCCCGCTCGGTTCGATGGCCGCCAAGTCCATCCCGGGCTTCTCCGAGCTGGCGAGCGTCTGGGACACCCGCTCCCCGCTGGCCTGGGACCTCAGCGACCCGGAGCCGGCCGGCCGCGGCATCGTCGCGCTGCTCTCCGACTGGTTCCCGAAGACCACCGGCGAGATCGTCCACGTGGACGGCGGTCTGCACGCGATCGGCGCCTGACCCCGTCGGCGCCCGATCCGTGGGCGCCTGACCTCGGTCGATGCGCAGGGGCCGGGGGCCCGCCCGAGCGGCGGACCCCCGGCCCCCGCCGTTTCCGGGGGGGGGCCTCCGCCCCGAGTCGAAAAGTCCGGAGAATCCCCCCAGACTGGTCGGAGCGTGACATTCCGGCTACTGATGGGGAGGAGGTACGGACATGCGCACGCCGCTCCTGCGGGCGCCCGCGCTCGTTCCGGCCGCCGCACTCCTCGCGGGCCTGGCCGGCCTCGCCGTCGCCGCCGAGGTCCGCGCCGCTCCCGCCCCCGCAGAGGACGGCATCGCCCGCACCGCCCCGGCCGCCGCGGACCCGGAGGACTTCGGGGCCTCCTGCCGCACCCTCGTCGAGGGCTCGGCCGTCACCGTCCACTGCCAGAACCCCTATCCCCGCACCGACCGGGTCCGCCTCCACGTGGAGTGCGCGCGCTGGTGGGACGTCGACACCGACACCGCGCCCGTCGACGTCGGCCCCGCCGACTACGTCAGGGTCACCGGGCGCTGCTGGAAGGAGGTCCGGGCGGCCTGGGTCACCCACGAGCCGGCGGCTCGGGGCTCCTGAGGCACATGAAGGGGTAGCCGGCCGCCTCGGTGGCCGCCCGCTCGGCGTCGCCGTCGCGGATCGCCGCCACCAGGCGCGCGTGGTCCATGTGGTTCTCCGGGCGCAGCTCCGGGCCCACGTCCTCGCGCAGCCAGGAACGCAGCACGTGCCCGAGGTCCGAGTAGAGCCCGGTCAGCACCTCGTTGTGCGAGGCCACCACGACCGCGTGGTGGAAGGCCGCGTCGGCGGTCACGAACTCCTCCGCGTCGCCCGTCGCCCAGGCCGCCTCACGGCGCGCGAGCAGCGCGTCCAGCTGCCCCAGGTCCCGGTCGGTGCGGCGCTGCGCGGCCAGCCGGGCGGCCGAGGACTCCAGGGTGGCGCGCAGCTCGGCCACGTCCCGCGGGTCGGAGCCGGCGAACCTGCGGTGCATCACCCCGGCCAGCTCGCTGGTCGCGACCACGTAGGTGCCGGAGCCCTGCCGGATGTCGAGCAGCCCGTTGTGGGCGAGCGCGCGGACCGCCTCGCGGACGGTGTTGCGGGCCACCCCGAGCTGCTCGACCAGCTCGGGCTCGGTCGGGATGCGGGTGCCGACCGGCCACTCGCCCGAGGTGATCTGGTTCCTGAGCTGGGTGATCACCTGGTCGGAGAGCCCGCTGCGCCGCGGATGCCCGAGGGCCATGGCCACACCTTCCGTCCGGTTCGTCCCGCGGTCCGCGGGGTTCGGCGCTTCATTGTCCAAAACTGGACAATGAATCATCCCATGATTCTATGATGGGCTTCATGTCAGACGAGCCGCAGACCCTCGACCCCGCCACCAGGAAGCAGCCGCCGGCGCGCAGCAGCGCCGGCGCCCCCGATTCTCCCGCATCCCCCGGCTCCGCCCGGTGGATCGGTGCGCTCGTCGCCGTCGGGCTCGTCCTCTCCGCGCTCAACCTGCGCCCGGCCATCACCAGCCTCGGCGCCCTCCTCGAAGAGGTCAGCGCCGGCCTCCACATGAGCGGCAGCGTGGCCGGCGTCCTCACCTCCGTGCCCCCGCTGTGCTTCGCCGTCTTCGGCATCGCCGCCCCCCGGCTCGCCCGCCGCTTCGGCCCCGCCGCCGTGGTCTGCGCCGGCATGGCCGCGATCGCCGCCGGCCTCGTGCTGCGCTCCCTCGCGGGCTCCACGCCCGCCTTCCTCGCCGCCAGCGCCCTCGCCCTCATGGGCATCGCGCTCAGCAACATCCTCATGCCGGTCCTGGTCAAGCGGTACTTCCCGGACCGCATCGGCAGCATGACCGGCCTCTACTCGATGGCCCTCGCCCTCGGCACCTCCGTGGCCGCCGCCGCGACCGTGCCGCTCACCGACGCCCTCGGCGGCAGCTGGCGCCTCGGCCTCGGCATCTGGGCCGTCCTCGCCGCCCTCGCCGTCCTGCCCTGGATCCCGCTCATCCGCGACCGCTCCGCCGACCCGGGCGCCGCCGGCTCCGGCGGTACGGGGCAGCCGGCCGCCCCCGCCCCGGCCGCGCCGCGCGTCGCCCGCAGCCGCACCGCCTGGGCCCTCGCCTGCTTCTTCGGCCTCCAGGCCACCGGCGCCTACATCACCATGGGCTGGATGCCGCAGATCTTCCGCGACGCCGGCGTCCCCGCCTCCACCGCGGGCGTGCTCCTCGCCGTCACCATGGTCATGGGCGTACCGCTCGCCTTCGTCATCCCCGGGCTCGCCTCCCGGCTGCGCCACCAGGGCCCCATCGTCGTCGCCCTCGGCCTGTGCGGCCTCAGCGGCTACACCGGCCTCTACCTGGCGCCGGCCGGCGGCGCCTGGGTCTGGGCGGTCCTCCTCGGCATCTCCAACTGCTCCTTCCCGCTCGCCCTCACCATGATCGGCATGCGCTCGCGGACCGGCGCCGGCGTCGTGAAGCTCTCCGCCTTCGCCCAGAGCGTCGGCTACCTCATCTCCATCCCCGGCCCGCTCCTCGTCGGCGTCCTCTACCAGCACAGCGGCGGCTGGGGGCTGCCCGTCGCCCTCATGGGCGGCCTGATGATCCCGCAGATGATCGTGGGCGTCCTCGCCGGACGGGACCGCACGGTCGAGGACGAATGCTGAGATGCGAGACTGAGGACATGCCCGTACTCGAACCGAATCCCCCCAACGGCCAGAAGGCGCTCCTCGTCATCCTCGGCGCCATGCTCGGCATCACGGCGGTCATCGCCGTCATCGCCACCTTCGCCTCGCCCTGACCCGGGCCGCCGGGCCCCGGCCTCTCCGGTGCCCGGCCTCTCCGGGGCCCGTTCTCCGGACCCGGGGTGGGGACAACCCCCCGTCCCCTAGGGGGCAGGTGTCAGGGTCAAGTGGGTGGATCACCTGATGGGCCCGGCCCCGCCCGCTCCGTACGGTGGTGTCAACGCGAAAGACAGCGAGCACCCCACCCCACGGAGGCGGCCATGACGGCGCGCACGCACACCGGCGTCCCGACCCGGCGGACCGGCGTCGACACCCGGCTGCCCTGGTGGGCACTCGCCCTGCCGGTGGCCGCGTTCGTCGCCCTCCTGCTGCTCATAGCGGGCCCCGGCCCGGCCCCGGAGGCCGGCGGCGCCGCGGGCTTCGGACACGTCCTCGACCAGCTCCGGCAAACGCTCCCTCTCTGAGTCAACCCGGCCCGTTTCGTGCGAAGCTGTCCAGCATGAGCGTCGACACACCCCGCAGGATCGTCCTGCTCCGACACGCCAAGGCGGACTGGCCCCAGACCTCCGACCACGAGCGCCCGCTCGCCGAACGCGGCCGCACCGACGCCCCCGTCGCGGGACGCCGGCTCGCCGACACCGGCATCCGCTTCGACCTCGCCCTCTGCTCGACCGCCGTGCGCACCCGGGAGACCTGGAAGCTCGCCGTCCACGAGCTCCCCGAGCGCCCGAAGACGGTCTACGAGGAGCGGTTGTACGAGGCCTCCCTCGGCGAGCTCCTCGCCGTGGTCAACGAGACCCCCGAAACCGTCGACAACCTGCTGCTCATCGGCCACAACCCCGGAATGCACGCCCTCGCCGACGCCCTCTCCGGGGCGTCCGAGGGCGACGCGCTGACCCGGATGAACCGCAGCGGCTTCCCGACCGCCGCCTTCGCCGTCGTCAGCTTCCAGGGCACCTGGAAGTCCGTCGAGCACGGCATGGCCGGCACCCTCGTCGAGTTCTGGTCCCCGCACGACTGAGCCCCGCCCGCCCGCGCGGATACGCGAAGGGGCCCGGCCGTCCTGAGACGCCCGGGCCCCTCTCCGTACCAAGAGCCCGCCACGGCGCGCACGGAGCGCGCCCGCACACGGGGGAGGGGGGGATCAGTGCGGCAGGTCCTCCACGCCGCCGTCCGCCGCCTCGACCTCCTCGCGCGTGATGCCCAGCAGATAGAGCACCGTGTCCAGGAACGGCACGTTCACCGCGGTGTCCGCGGCCCGGCGCACCACCGGCTTCGCGTTGAACGCCACGCCGAGCCCGGCCGCGTTCAGCATGTCCAGGTCGTTCGCCCCGTCGCCGATCGCCACCGTCTGCGCCAGCGGCACCCCGGCCTCCGTGGCGAAGCGGCGCAGCAGCCGCGCCTTGCCCGCCCGGTCGACGATCTCCCCGGTGACCCGGCCGGTCAGCTTCCCGTCCACGATCTCCAGCGTGTTCGCCTGGGCGAAGTCCAGACCGAGCCGCTCCTTCAGATCGTCCGTGACCTGCGTGAAGCCGCCCGACACCACGCCCACCTGGTAGCCGAGCCGCTTCAGCGTCCGGATCAGGGTCCGGGCACCCGGTGTCAGCCGCACCTCGGCGCGCACCTTGTCCACCACCGACGCGTCCAGACCGGCCAGCAGCGCCACCCGGGCGTGCAGCGACTGCTCGAAGTCCAGCTCACCGCGCATCGCGGCCGCCGTCACCTCGGCGACCTGCTCCTCGCAGCCCGCGTGCGCCGCGAACAGCTCGATGACCTCGTCCTGGATGAGCGTCGAGTCGACGTCCATCACCACGAGCCGCTGCGCCCGCCGGTGCAGCCCGGCCGAGACCACGGCCACGTCCACGCCGACCGAGTGCGCCTCGGTCGCCAGGGCCGTCCGCAGCGGCTCCGTCTCACAACCCGAGACGGCGAACTCGACCGCCGTCACCGGATACTTCGCCAGCCGGAAGATCCGGTCGATGTTGCCGCCGGTCTCCGCGATCCTGGCCGCTATGGCCGCGGTCTGCTCGGCGGTCAGCGGGTGTCCGAGGACGGTGACGTGCGAGCGGCCCTCGCCGCGCGGGCGGTTGTCACCGGTGCCCGAGATGATCTCGGCCTGGAGCTTGAGGGACTCGGCCCAGCTGTGCACGGTCGCCCGCAGCTCGCCCGCCGTGGCGACGGTCGGCTCGGTGACCAGCGCGCACAGGACGAGGCGGCCGCGGGAGACGACCTGCTCGATGTCCACGACGTCGACCGCATAGGCGGCGAGGGTGTCGAAGAGTCCGGCGGTGATCCCCGGACGGTCCTTCCCGAAGATCTTGACGAGAAGAGTGGGAACGTCCGAGGCGGGAACGTCTGAGGTCTGCGATGCGCTCATGGTGCTTCCACCGTATCGGGCACCCGGTGCCACCAGACCCCCCGTCCCGCCTGCCGGACACCCGGGTGGCCCCGGACTTGCCGCGCGGACCCTCCGCGTGCGGGGCTGCGCAAGCTCTTCACGCGGCCCGACTTTCGGATACGGGCCGGGGCCTGAAATAGTTCCCCCGGATGTTCACCATCCCTGGGCTCCCGAAGACGGGGGTGCATCGGGGGACAAGTAGTGGGGCATGGAGTGCCAGAACTCGTACTGGAATTGAACGGAAGGACCTGGACCCTCGATCCGTCCAGGTCGTACACCCTGGGCCGCGATCCCCAGGGCGACCTGGTGATCGACGACGCCAGGGTCTCGTGGCGGCACGCCACCATCAGCTGGGGCGGCCGGAGTTGGGTCATCGAGGACCACGGCTCGACCAACGGCACCTTCGTGCAGGGCCAGCGGATCCACCAGGTGGAGATCGGCCCCGGCTCGGCCGTCCACCTCGGCAACGCCACCGACGGCCCGCGGCTGAACCTGGCGGCCACCGGCGCGCCGGCCCAGCAGCTGCCGCACCAGCAGGCGCCACAGGTGCAGCAGCCGGCCCACCAGGGCGTGCACCAGGAGGTCACGCACCAGGCCCCGCCGCAGCAGCACCAGCAGCACCAGCCGCCGCAGCAGGGCTGGCCGCAGCAGCAGCCGGGCCCGGCCGCGCCGCAGGTCCCGCACCAGCAGCCGCAGCACCCGCAGGCCGGCTACCAGCAGGGTGCCGCGCCGGTCCACGGCGACCGCAGCCCCACCACGTTCCACCAGCTCAACCTCGGCCGCGTGATGAGCATCGGCCGTGCGCTGGAGAACGACCTGGTCGTCTCCGACCTCCAGGTCTCCCGGCAGCACGCCACCTTCCACGCGACGCCCGACGGGCGCTTCGAGATCCGCGACCTCGGCTCGCACAACGGCACCTACGTCAACGGCCAGCCGATCGCCAAGGGCGGCTCCGTCCTCATCGGCCCCAACGACGTCGTCGGCGTCGGCCACTCGACGTTCCGGATCGTCGGCAACCAGCTCGAGGAGTTCGTCGACACCGGCGACGTCTCCTTCTCGGCCCGCCACCTCACGGTCACCGTCGACGGCGGCAAGCAGATCCTCAAGGACGTCACCTTCGGCGTCCCCGAGAAGTCGCTGATCGGCGTCATCGGCCCCTCCGGCTCCGGCAAGTCGACCCTCCTCAAGGCGCTCACCGGCTACCGGCCCGCCGACCAGGGCGACGTCCTCTACGACAACCGCAGCCTCTACAAGCAGTTCGCCGAGCTGCGCCAGCGCATCGGTCTGGTCCCGCAGGACGACATCCTGCACAAGGAGCTGACCGTCCAGAAGGCGCTCAAGTACGCCGCCAAGCTGCGCTTCCCCGGCGACACCGCCGAGGCCGAGCGCGAGGCCCGGATCGACGAGGTGCTGCGCGAGCTCAAGCTCGACATCCACCGCGAGAAGAAGGTCACCTCGCTCTCCGGCGGCCAGCGCAAGCGCGTCTCCGTCGCCCTGGAGCTGCTGACCAAGCCCTCGCTGATCTTCCTGGACGAGCCGACCTCCGGCCTCGACCCGGGCATGGACCGCGACGTCATGCAGCTGCTGCGCGGCCTCGCCGACGACGGGCGCACGGTCCTCGTCGTCACCCACTCGGTCGCCGAGCTGGCCCTGTGCGACAAGCTGCTCGTGATGGCGCCCGGCGGCTCGGTGGCCTACTTCGGCCCGCCGGACGAGGCCCTGAACTTCTTCGGCTACTCCACCTGGGCCGACGTCTTCTCCGCCTTCGAGAACTACCGCGACTACGACTGGGCGGGCCGCTGGAAGGGCTCGCAGCACTACCAGCTGTACGCGGCGGAGATCGACGCCGTCGCCGCCCAGCCGGTGCAGATGCCGCAGCAGGCCCAGCAGGCGATGACGAAGCCGCCCAAGCCGCAGGGCTGGGGCTCCCAGCTGTGGACCCTGATCCGCCGCTACGTCTCGGTGATCGTCTCCGACAAGGGCTTCCTGGCCCTCATGGTGATCCTCCCGGCCGTCATCGGCTCGGTCTCCGTCGTCATCCCCGCCGACTTCGGCCTCGCACCGCCGAAGCCGCCGTCCCGCTTCAACGGCGACGCCGGCATCATCATGCTGATCCTCGCGGTCGGCATGTGCTTCTCCGGCGCCGCGAACTCGGTCCGCGAGCTGATCAAGGAACGGGTCATCTACGAACGGGAGCGCGCCACCGGCCTGTCCCGCTCGGCGTACCTGATGTCCAAGGTGATCGTCCTCGGCGTCATCACCGCCTTCCAGGGCGTCATCCTCTGCGCCATCGGCTTCGCGATCCGCGACCTGCCCGCCGAGGGCCTGATCATGCCGCCGGCCGTCGAGCTCTGCCTGGTGGTCATCGCGCTCGGCCTCACCTCGATGATGGTGGGCCTGGTCATCTCCGCACTGGTGAAGACCGCCGAGAAGACCATGCCGCTGCTCGTCATGTTCGCCATCGTGCAGGTGGTCTTCACCGGCATCCTGTTCAAGGTCTACGGCTCGCCCGGCCTGGAGCAGTTCGCCTGGCTCATGCCGTCCCGCTGGGCCATCGCCGGCGCCGGCACCACCCTGGACCTCGCGCACCTGATGGCGCCGTGGGACCCGAAGAACCCGACCGACCTGGACCCGCTGTGGGACCACAGCGCCGGCCAGTGGTTCTTCAACGTCGCCGTGCTGCTCTTCATGACCTCGGTGCTCGGCGTCCTGGTCGCACGGCTGCTGCGCCGCCACGAGCCGGAGGTCATGCGCAAGTAGCGCACCCGGTCCGCAGCGCGCCCGAGGGCGGCACCCGTGGGGGTGCCGCCCTTCGGCATGATCAGGAGGCGCTCATGATCAGTAGGCGCTGTTGACGTTGTCGATGGTGCCGTAGCGGTCGGCCGCGTAGTTGCAGGCGGCGACGATGTTGGCGACCGGGTCGTACTGGTCGAACTTGGTGCCGGGCACGTGGTAGGCCTTGAAGGTCGGGTAGATGACCTGGAGCAGGCCCTTGGACGGCACGCCGTTGATGGCGTTGATGTCCCAGTTGTTGATCGCGTACGGGTTGCCGCTGGACTCGCGCATCACGTTCTTGTAGATGCCGTGGTACGTGCCCGGGATGTTGTGCTTGTCCATGATGAACAGCGCCTCGCGGATCCAGCCGTCGAGGTTGTTCGCGAAGACGGGCTTGCGGGCGGCGGCACGGCTCGCGGCGGCCTTGGCGGCGGCGCGCTTCTTCGCGGCGGCCTCCGCCTTCGCCTTGGCGGCGGCAGCGGCCTTGGCCTTGGCCTTCGCGGCGGCCTGGGCCTTCGCCTTGGCGGCGGCGGCCTGGGCGGCGGCCTTGGCCTTGAGGTCGGCCTCCTGCTTCGCCTTGAGGGTGAACGCGGAGGTCTGCTCGTCCAGGCTGGCGGCCAGCGCCTTGGCCTGCGGGCTGTTGGCGTCGTAGGACCACGCGACCTGCTGGGTGTGCGCGAGGGCCTGGGGCTCGGTCTCGGTCGAGCCGCCGTGGCCCTGGACGAGGGAGAGGCCGAGCGCCGCGGCGCTGAGGGTGGCGACGCCGGCGATCGCGGCCTTGTGGGTCTTCTTCAGACCACGACTGTGGCCAGGGGTGTTCGCAGACATGCAGGACTACCTCTTCGAATCGCTGGGGGTCGCTCAGGCCGGGGCGGCGCTGCGCCATGCTCGGCGGCGACGGACGCAATTCTTAGCGGGCGCAAAATCCGCTGGCAAAGGTGTGACCTACGACCCCGGGTAGTGGATCAGGCCCCTCACCAGATGCCCTCAGGTCCGGTTTGCGACCAGTTCCGCCCGCGCTCATCTCGCCTTTATCCGTCCACTAGGGACATTCGTAAGTGACCTGGGTCCTATGCGCGGGCTCACATCGACCACGTAACGAACTCACCAAGCGTTGCGCCAGCAATGCACACCGTGAGCCCCCTCCCGACCCCGGTCCTAGGCCTCGGGTCCCGGACCTGCGCCGTCCCCGGACGGATACGCACCGTCACGCCCCACCGGTACGGTGGGGCGCATGAGTCACCGTCCCGGCTCCGGCCTCGCCGCCGTGAGCAGCGCCCTCCTGGCCATGAACCGCCAGATGGAGGTGCGCGACGTCCTCAAGACGATCGTCGTCTCCGCGCGCGAGCTCCTCGACGCCGAGTACGCCGCCCTCGGCGTCCCGGACGACCACGGCGGATTCGCCCAGTTCGTCGTCGACGGCGTCAGCGACGCCCAGTGGCGCGCCATCGGCCCGCTGCCCCGCCAGCACGGCATCCTCGCCTCGATGCTCCACACCGCCGAGACCGAGCGCCTCGCCGACGTCCGCAAGGACCCCCGCTTCGAGGGCTGGCCCGAGGCCCACCCCGAGATGTCCGACTTCATCGGCCTCCCCGTCCGCGACGGCGACGAGACCCTCGCCGCCCTCTTCCTCGCCAACAAGCGCTGCCCCAAGCCCGACGGCTCCTGCGGCTTCACCGCCGAGGACGAGGAGCTCCTCACCCTCCTCGCCCAGCACGCCGCCATCGCCCTCACCAACGCCCGCCTGTACGAGCGCAGCCGCGAGCTCACCATCGCCGAGGAGCGCTCCCGGCTCGCCCACGAGCTGCACGACGCCGTCAGCCAGAAGCTCTTCTCCCTGCGGCTCACCGCCCAGGCCGCCGCCGCGCTCGTCGACCGCGACCCCGCCCGCGCCAAGGGCGAGCTCCAGCAGGTCGCCGCGCTCGCCGCCGAGGCCGCCGACGAGCTGCGCGCAGCCGTCGTCGAGCTGCGCCCCGCAGCCCTCGACGAGGACGGCCTCGTCCACACCCTGCGCACCCAGATCCAGGTCCTCGACCGCGCCCACACCGCCCGCGTCACCTTCGACGCCGCCGGCGTCCGGGCCCTGCCCGCCGCACAGGAGGAGGCCCTGCTCCGGGTCGCCCAGGAAGCCCTGCACAACGCGCTGCGGCACTCCGGAGCCGGCCTCGTCACCGTCGCCCTCACCCGCAGCGGCGCCGGCGGCGTCCGGCTCGCCGTCACCGACGACGGCAAGGGCTTCGAGCCCTCGACCGTCCGCAGCGCCGGCCGCCACCTCGGCCTGGTCTCCATGCGCGACCGGGCCGCGGGCGTCGGCGGCACCCTCACCGTGACATCGGCGCCCGGGCGGGGCACCACGATCGAGATGGAGGTCCCCGGTGGCTGAGAAGGTCATCCGCGTGCTCCTGGTCGACGACCACCAGGTCGTCCGCCGCGGCCTGCGCACCTTCCTGGAGGTCCAGGAGGACATAGAGGTCGTCGGCGAGGCCGCGGACGGCGCCGAGGGCGTCGCCCGCGCCGAGGAGCTGCGCCCCGACGTCGTCCTCATGGACGTGAAGATGCCCGGCACCGACGGCATCGAGGCCCTGCGCAAGCTGCGCGAGCTGGCGAACCCCGCCAGGGTCCTGATCGTCACCAGCTTCACCGAGCAGCGCACGGTGGTGCCCGCGCTGCGCGCCGGCGCGAGCGGATACGTCTACAAGGACATCGACCCCGACGCGCTGGCCTGCGCCATCCGCTCCGTCCACGCCGGGCACGTCCTCCTCCAGCCCGAGGTCGCCGACGCGCTCCTCAGCCAGGACGAGCAGTCCGGCCAGGCCGCAGGCACGGGCCGCGGCTCCACCCTGACCGAACGGGAGCGGGAGGTGCTCGGCCTCATCGCCGACGGACGCTCCAACCGGGAGATCGCCCGTGCGCTCGTCCTCTCCGAGAAGACGGTCAAGACGCACGTCTCCAACATCCTCATGAAACTGGACCTCGCCGACCGCACCCAGGCCGCCCTCTGGGCCGTCCGCCACGGGCTGACTGCCTAGGGCACGCCCGTTCCCCTCTTCATACAGTCGGGTGCATGTCCCCCACATGGCGCAACCCGGCGGGGGTGCGGGCGTTCTTCATGGCGTGCCGCGGCGGACCGGTCGCGGCGATGACCAGGAGGAACCTCTCGTGAACAAGCTCAAGAAGGCCGCTGCCCTCACCATGGTCGCCGGTGGCCTCGTCGCCGCCGGTGCCGGTGTCGCCTCCGCGGACGCGGGCGCCCAGGGCAAGGCCGTCCACTCCCCGGGCGTCGCCTCCGGCAACGTGGTGCAGGTCCCGGTCCACGTCCCCGTGAACGTCTCGGGCAACACGATCAACGTGATCGGCCTGCTCAACCCGGCCTTCGGCAACAGCGCCGCCAACCTCTGACGCGCGCCCCAGCCCCGGCCCCCGGACGATCCCCCGGGGGCCGGCCCCGTTCCACCCCTCTTCCCGCGTCCCCTCGCACCGCTCGGCGCCGGGGCGCCTCGCGGGCGTCGGTTCGCTGCGGCGGACTCCGCCGCCGGGTCGTGGCCCGGGCGCGTGCGGCCCGTCCGCCCGGGGCCGCCGGGTCGTGGCCCGGGCGCGTGCGGCCCGTCCGCCCGGGGCCGCCGGGGGGCTAGAAGCCGCGGTTCCGTTCCCGTTCTTCGACGTACGCGTTGTACGCGGCGACCTGTGCCCGCCGCGCCACC